>DATIZP010000019.1:0-70481 GCA_035517035.1 Streptosporangiaceae bacterium
GTGCAAGTACATCTGGCTGAGCACGGACCTGGTCTTCGACGCGTTCAAGTTCTACATCGTGCCGACGCCCAGCGGCGTGCTGCAGGTGCACGGCTATCCGTACGACGCGACAGGCAGCACGTTCATCGTCGAGATGCACTCCGACGTCTGGGCGGCGGCCGGGTTCGCCGGGATCGCCCCGGCCAGCCTGCCGCCCGGCCAGTCCGACGAGGCGTCCATTGCCAGGATCCGCGACCTGCTCGGCCACATACTCGGCGATCACGCGATCGAGGCGAACAACTCCAAGTGGATCAGCTTCGGCACGCTGCGCTGCCAGAGCTGGCGGCACGCGAACGTGGTCCTGCTCGGGGACGCCGCGCACACCGCGCACTTCTCCATCGGCTCGGGCACCAAGCTGGCCATGGAGGACGCGCTGGCGCTCGCGGCGTGCCTGAACGAGCAGCCGGGCCTGGACGCCGCGCTCGCGGCCTACGAGGCGGAGCGGCGGCCCGTGGTCGCCTCCACCCAGCGGGCCGCGCAGGCCAGCCTGGAGTGGTTCGAGAACCTTGGCCAGTACACCCACCAGGACCCTGAGCAGTTCGCGTTCAACATCATCACGAGGAGCCGCCGGGTCACCCACGGCAACCTGCGGCTGCGCGACCCCGAGTTCACCGCCAGCGTGGACGCGTGGTTCGCGGCCGACTGCCACCGCCGCGGTCTGGGCGCTGGCGAGGTGGTACCGCCGATGTTCCAGCCGATGCGGCTGCGTGGCCTGGAGCTGAAGAACCGCGTGGTGGTCTCTGCGATGGACATGTACAGCGCCGACGATGGCGTGCCGTCCGACTTCCACCTGGTCCACATCGGCGGGAAGGCGGCCGGCGGGGCCGGGCTCGTGATGACCGAGATGGTCTGCGTTAGTCCTGCTGGTCGGATAACACCGGGCTGCGCCGGGATGTACGCGTCCGAGCATGAGTCGGCATGGCGGCGGATCACCGGGTTCGTGCACCAGTACACGACGGCGAAGATCGGCCTGCAGGTCGGCCACTCGGGCCGCAAGGGCTCCACCAAGCTGATGTGGGAGGGCATCGACGAGCCGCTGGATTCGGGCAACTGGCAGGTGTGCGCGCCTTCCGCGATCCCCTACCTCGCCGGGGTCAACCAGGTGCCGCATGAGCTGACCGTCGCCGAGATGGAGCAGATCAAGGAGCAGTTCGTCACCGCCACGCTGGCCGCGGAGCGGGCGGGGTTCGACCTGGTCGAGCTGCACTGCGCGCACGGCTACCTGCTGTCGTCGTTCATCTCGCCGGTGAGCAACCACCGGGCCGACGGCTACGGCGGCTCGCTGGAGCGCCGGCTGCGCTACCCGCTCGAGGTGTTCGCCGCGATGCGGGCCGTCTGGCCGCAGGCCAAGCCCATGACGGTGCGGATCTCGGCCACCGACTGGGTGCCCGGCGGGACGACGGCTGAACAGGCCGTGCAGATCGCCCGCGCGTTCGCGGCCGCCGGGGCCGACGCGATCGACGTCTCCACCGGGCAGGTCACGCCCGACGAGCAGCCCGCGTTCGGCCGGTCGTACCAGACGCCGTTCGCCGACGCGATCCGCAACCAGGCGGGGCTGGCGACCATCGCGGTCGGCGTGATCTCGTCCTACGACGACGTGAACTCGATCATTCTGGCCGGGCGGGCCGATCTGTGCGCGATCGGGCGGGCGCACCTGTACGACCCGAACTGGACGCTGCACGCGGCCGCCGACCAGGGGTACTCCGGGCCCGCGGCGAACTGGCCCGACCAGTGGGCCGCGGGCAGCCGGCCGCCGCAGACCGGGCGCAGCGACGGGCCCAAGCCCAGGCTGGCCCTGATCAGGGAGACGGCGGCCGGCACCGGGGGCACCAGGCACGCCCGCTGGCGGCCACAGCCGGCTGCCGGCGCAGGAAGGGCGCCCGCCGCGGCTGCCGCAGGACCCGCTCACCCGACACCGGAGGCGCAGCCGTGATCATCGGATCGGTTAACCCGCCTGACCTGCCCATGCCGTCCGGCTTCTCGCATGCCGTGATCGCATCGGGCGGGCGGACCGTGTTCCTGGCCGGGCAGACCGCGCTCGACGCGTCAGGCGCGGTGGTCGGGACGGACGTCGTCGCGCAGTTCGAGCAGGCGCTGGCCAACCTGCTCGCGGCGCTGCGGGCGGCGGGCGGCGAGCCCGAGCACCTGGCCAGCCTCACGATCTACGCCGCCGACCTGGCCGACTACCGCGCCCATGGGCGCCAGATCGGCGCGGTGTGGCGCAGGCTGGCCGGCCCGCGATACCCGGCGATGGCGGCGATCGGCGTGTCCCGGCTGTGGGACGAGGCGGCGCTGGTCGAGATCCAGGGCTTCGCCGTGCTTCCCTAGCACCTGCCCATCCGCTTGGCAGGTCACCCGCCCGGTCGCTTGGCAGGTCCGAACCATTGACTGCCGGAACATTGCCGGCATACTGATCAGCGTTCACACCTGTAGCCGAGGAAGGCCTGGCCGATGTCGCTCACGCCGTCCGCCCACGTCGACACGTTCTGCCGGGACCACCTGCCGCCGGCCGACCAGTGGCCCGAGATGGAGTACAGCCTGCCCGAGCTGGCCTACCCCTACCGGCTGAATTGCGCTGACGTGCTGCTCAGCGAGACCATCGCGGCGCACGGCGGCGAGCGCGCCTGCCTGCTGCCGCAGGACGAGACCGAGCCGACCTGGAGCTACGACGACCTGATGGCCAGGGCCAGCCAGGTCGCGCACGTGCTCACCGACGACCTTGGGCTGGTCCCGGGCAACCGGGTGCTGCTGCGCGGGCCGAACAACCCGTGGATGGTGGCCTGCTGGTTCGGAGTGCTGTTCGCCGGCGGCGTCGTGGTGGCCACGATGTCGCTGCTGCGGTCGGGCGAGCTGACCACCATCTGCGACATCGCGCAGGTGCGGCTGGCGCTGTGCGACGACAGGTTCCTCGGCGAGCTCGAGGCGGCCGACGTGCCGGGGCTGCGCGTGCTGGCCTTTCATGCCGGAGCGGGGGCCGGCAAGCCGGGGAGCCTGAACGACCTGGCGGACGGCAAGCCGGTCACGTTCAACGCCGTGCCGACGGCCGCCGACGATGTGGCGCTGATCGCGTTCACCTCGGGCACGACCGGCCGGCCGAAGGCCGCGATGCACTTTCACCGGGACGTGCTCGCGGTGGCCGACACGTTCTCCAGGCACGTGCTCAAGCCGGTGGCCGAGGACGTCTTCACCGGCACGCCGCCGCTGGCGTTCACGTTCGGCCTCGGCGCGATCCTGATCTTCCCGATCCGTGCGGGGGCGTCCACGCTGCTGGTCGAGCGGGCCACCCCCGCCGAGCTCGCCGATCTCATCGCCGCGCGCGGGGTCACCGTGGTCTCCACCGCCCCGACCGCGTACCGGGCGATGCTCGCGGCGGGCAAGGCCGACCAGCTGCGCGGGCTTCGCCGCCCGGTGTCGGCCGGCGAGACGCTGCCCGGGTCGGTGTGGCAGGCGTTCTACGACGCGACCGGGGTGAAGATCATCGACGGGATCGGCAGCACCGAGCTGCTGCACATCTTCATCTCCGCGGCCGACGACCAGATCAGGCCGGGCGCGACCGGCCTGCCGGTGCCCGGCTACCGCGCGCTGGTGATGGACGGCCACGGCCGCCCGGTCCCCGACGGCCAGCCGGGCAGGCTGGCGGTCAAGGGACCCACCGGGTGCCGGTACCTGTCCGACGAGCGGCAGCGCAACTACGTCAGCGGGGGCTGGAACTACACCGGCGACACCTACATCAGGGACTCCGACGGCTACTTCTGGTACCAGGCGCGCTCCGACGACATGATCGTCTCCTCGGGTTACAACATCGCCGGGCCTGAGGTCGAGGATGTCCTGCTCACCCACCCCGACGTGGCCGAGTGCGGCGTCGTGGGCGTGCCTGACGAGGGCCGCGGCCAGATCGTGAAGGCGTTCGTGGTGCTCGCCGACGGAGCGGACGGCGGGCCGGACAAGGTCGCCGAGCTGCAGGATTTGGTGAAGAGCAAGATCGCGCCGTACAAGTACCCGAGGGCGATCGAGTTCCTGCCTTCGCTGCCGCGCACCAACACCGGCAAGCTGCAGCGGTTCAAGCTGCGAGACCTGGCCTAGCGGGGCGACGGCGCGGCGGGGCGCGGCGACGGCGCGGCGACGTGGCTAAGGGCGGTGTGAGCGGGGGTGGCGTCGAGGCTGAGCCAATCAGCACCGGCCGGCTGGAACTGCTGCCGCTGCGGATCGAGCACGCCGAGGAGATGGCGGCGGTGCTCGCCGATCCTGCCCTGTACGCGTTCATCGGCGGGTCGCCGCCCGCTCCCGCCGAACTCCGCGCCCGCTATGAACGCCAGATCGCCGGATCTGCCGACCCCGCCGAGGCCTGGCTCAACTGGGTCGTGCGGCTACGTGACGAGGGCTGCCTGGCCGGCACGGTCCAGGCGACGGTGGCCGTCGCCGAGCCGCGCACGGCCGAGATCGCCTGGGTGATCGGCACCCGGTGGCAGGGCCGTGGCATCGCCACCGAGGCCGCCCGTGCCCTGGTTACCTGGCTGCGCCGCCAGGGAGTCCGGACCCTCGTCGCGCACGTCCATCCTGATCATGCGGCGTCCGCCGCGGTCGCCAGGGCGGCCGGACTCACCCCGACCGACCAGTGGCACGACGGCGAGATCCGCTGGCAGCTTGATCGGGGGCCCGAGCACCGCTGAGGTGGCCCTGTCAGGCCGCGCCCGTGGCCAGCATCGCGACTCGGTCGATACCGTAGCCGCTGATCAGCAGGCGCTCCTTGCGGCTGCCGAGCAGCCGGGCGGTCCAGTCGGTGAACCCGCCGTCCCCCACCTCGAGCAGCTCACCGGCGCTGTCCGGGCCGTAGACCTTGAAGCACAGCCCGCGGTAGTAGCCACGGCCGCTCTGCCGCTCCTGGTCGGACACCACGATCACGCCGGGCATCGCGGCGAGCTCATCGCGCACCGCGGCGAAGACCCGCTCGGACGGCTCGTCCAGGCAGGTGATCGCGATCCGCACCTGGTGCGCGCCGAGCGCGGCCAGGCCCCGGGCGGCGGAGCGCAGGTGAGCGGCCAGGTGCTCGCGCTCGAACGCGTGGTCCCCGGTATCCCGGCCCGCGGTGACCAGGCCGAGCAGCTGGAAGTGAGCGAAGCTCACCGGCCCGCTGACGAACTGCGCCCTCGTGACGCGCTGCGAGGCGGCTAGCCGGACCGGCTCGGCCGATCGCGGCGCGGCGGCAAGAAGGTCGCGCCGCCTCGCGGCCGCCTCGAGCGCCAGGCCGTTGGTGGGATCGGCCGCTACCTCGCTCCCGCGGACGGTGGCGATCACGTTCCGCGGGTCCACCCCGCCCATCACGAAGTGCGATCCGAGCGGCAGCACCGGCGCGAGCGCCAGCACCTCAAAGCCCCCGTCCAGCGCGCCGAGCATGGCGTCCTCGGCTCGCCGCAGCCCGGCGAGCTCGACCGTCCCCGGCCGGACGAACCGGTCGTGCCCGTATCGCCGAAGCACGCCGGCGGGCGTGAGGTCGCAGGCGCGCCGCCGGTACACCTCGAGCAGCAAGGTGGTGAGGTCGGCCCCGGACAGCTCGCCGGAGAGCAGCTCAAGCAGCCCGGCATCGCCCGTCTCCCCGACCACCCGCCGCAGCGCCGCATGCCCGGACTCGCTCGGTCCCTCCATGACAGCCCATCATCGCCACCCGCGCCACGGAAGGCGACCGAGTATCCGACGGTGCGGCTCGACATCGTGCCTCGTTGCTGTCGCTATTCGCAGCATCAATGAGGCACGATGTCGGCGCCTTGGCCTGCTCAGACCTCCACGACTACCGGGATGATCATGGGACGCCGGCGGTAGTTGCTGTTCACCCACTTGCCGACGGTGCGCCGGATGAGCTGGCCGAGCTGGTGCGCGTCGTTGATGCCGTCGGCCGCGGCCCTGGCCAGAGCTTCCTCGAGCAGCGGTCGCACCTGGTCGAACGCGGCCTCGTCGATGCCCGAGCCGCGAGCGTGAATCTCCGGCCCGGCGACGAGCTTGCCGTTGGTCATGTCGATGACAACGACGGCCGAGATGAATCCCTCCTCGCCCAGGATCAGCCGGTCCTTCAGCGAGGTCTCGGTCACCTCGCCGACCGACAGCCCGTCTACGAACACGTAGCCGCAGTGCACCTTGCCGACCACGGCCGCCTTACCCCCGACGAGGTCGACCACGATGCCGTCCTCGGCCAGCACGATGTTCTCGGACGGCACTCCGGTCTGAGCCGCCAGGTCGGCGTGCGCCTTCAGGTGCCGCCACTCGCCGTGCACAGGCATGAAGTTGCTCGGCCTCACCATGTTCAGCACGTAGAGCAGTTCCCCGGCCGGGGCGTGGCCGGACACGTGCACCAGAGCGTTGCCCTTGTGCACGACCCGGGCACCCAGCCTGGTCAGGTCGTTGATCACCCGCGACACCGCGGTCTCATTGCCGGGCACCAGCGAGGACGCGAGGATCACGGTATCCCCGTGCGCGATCCTGATCGGGTGATCACGGCCCGCCATCCTGGCGAGGGCGGACATCGGCTCGCCCTGAGATCCGGTCGAGATGAGCACGATCTCGTTGGGCGGGAGTTCCTCGGCGTCCTTCATGTCCACCAGCAGGCCGCCGGGCACGTAAGGAATCTTGAGGTAGCCGAGCTCCCTGGCCACGCCCATGTTGCGCACCATGGACCGGCCGACCAGCGCCACCTTCCTGTGGTGCGCGGCCGCGGTATCCATCACCTGCTGTACCCGGTGCACGTGGCTGGCGAAGCAGGACACGATGATCCGCTGCGCGGCCTTGCTGAACACGTCGGACAGCACCGAGGCGATCTCCCGCTCGCTGGCCACGATGCCGGGCACCTCGGCGTTGGTGGAGTCCGACATCAGCAGGTCGACCCCGTCTGAGCCGAGCCTGGCGAACCCGCCCAGGTCGGTCAGCCGGCCGTCGAGCGGCAGCTGGTCCATCTTGAAGTCGCCGGTATGCAGCACTACGCCGGCGTCGGTCCTGATCGCGACGGCCAGCGCGTCGGGGATCGAGTGGTTGACGGCGAAGAACTCAAGCTCGAACGGCCCGAACGGCTCGCGCCCGCCGGCGTCCACCTCCACCGCCTGCGGGGTGATCCGGTGCTCGGCGAGCTTGCTCGCGATGAGCGCGAGCGTCAGCCGCGAGCCGACCAGCGGGATATCGGGACGACGCCGCAGCAGGAAGGGCACGGCCCCGATGTGGTCCTCGTGAGCGTGGGTGAGTACGAGCGCCTCGACGTCGTCGAGCCGGTCGTCGATCGCGCTGAAGTCGGGCAGGATCAGGTCCACGCCGGGGGTGTCCGGATCCGGGAACAGCACGCCGCAGTCGACGATCAGCAGGCGGCCGGCGAACTCGAATACCGTCATGTTCCGGCCGACCTCGCCGAGGCCGCCGAGGCCGACGATCCGCAGTCCTCCCTGCTGCAGTGGCGGGGGCGGTCCTAGTTCAGGATGCGGGTGAGTCAACGGAGCTTGACACCGCCCGCCACGAGGTCGGTCCGCAGCCGCTCGATCTCGGCCGGCGTCGCGTCAGCCAGCGGGCCGCGCACCGATCCGCCGGGCAGTCCGAGCAGCGTCAGCGCGGCCTTGGTCGCGATCACGCCCTGCGTCCTGGTCATGATCCCGGTGTAGACCGGCAGCAGCTCGCGGTGGTGCCGCAGCGCGGTGGCCACGTCGCCGGCGAGGAAGGCGTCGATCATCTCGTGCAGCCGGTCCCCCACCACGTGGGCCACGACGCTGACGAAACCGCAGGCGCCGAGCGACAGCCAAGGCAGGTTCACCATGTCGTCGCCGCAGTAGAAGGCCAGGTCGGTGGCGGCCATCACGACCGAGGCAGCGCCGAAGTCGCCCTTGGCGTCCTTGACGGCGACGATCCTTGGGTGCTGGGCGAGCTGGAGCAGCGACTCGGTCGCGATCGGGATCCCGGTCCGGCCGGGGATGTCGTACAGCATGACCGGCAGCCCGGTCGAGTCGGCAACCCTGGAGAAGTGCGCGACCAGGCCGTTCTGCGGCGGCTTGTTGTAGTACGGGGTCACGACCAGCAAGGCGTCCGCACCTGCCTGTTCGGCCTGCCTGGCGAGCTCGCAGGTGTGCGCGGTGTCGTTGGTGCCGACGCCCGCCACCACGGTCGCGCGACCGCCGACGGCCTCGATGACGGTCCTGAGCAGCCGGTCCTTCTCGGCATCGGAGGTAGTCGGCGACTCGCCCGTGGTCCCGCTGATGACCAGGCCATCGTTGCGCATGGAGGTGACCAGGTAGTCGGCGAGCCGCGCGGCCCCGGCATAGTCCACTGCCCCGTCTGCGGTCATCGGGGTGACCATGGCGGTAAGCAGGCGCCCGAACGGCGCAGCCGGCATCGAGGATGGCTCCCCGCTCTTCGCAGTCGCGGTGTCATTCATAGAGCGAACGCTACCCGCCAGCGTCGCGGCCGGATACGTGCACACGCGACCTGCCGCCGAAATCCGCTGTCTCGGCGCGGTGCCTACCTAGTGGGCCCGCCGCCCGCCGCCGCGGGTGCACGGGCCGACACCGACTGAGAAAGGACCAGGCGACGTGAGCTCGGGGGTACCCACGCCGCCTGCGTCTACTCCATTATCGGTGCCCGTTGCCCCGGCCGTTACGGGTTGCCTTCAATCTCTCGCGGAGCGGGCCCGTTTCCTGCCATCCCCTGGCCAGTCGCGCCCGCAGCCGCCCGCCGGGCAAGGTACCGACTACGCAGGCACCTGGTGGTCGCGGAACAGGGGGCACGCGGTATTGGAGTACTTGAGCGTCAGCTTGCCGCCGGTGTAGGCCCATGAGCACCGGCATCCCGCCGGTACCCGGTCGGAGGTGACCACCCGGCTAGGAACCCCGCTGCGCGTCATGGCGTCAGGGCGCTCGCGGAACGGCTCGCCCAGCGGAACCAGAGCGTCGCCGGCGCTCGTGACCTGCTGGAGCATCCCGTCGTGCAGGGCAAGGTATTCCATCGCCTCAAGTTTACCGAGTTCGCCGCTGACGCTCTGTGACACGACGTCGGGAACCTGGCACGTACTAGGGCGAACGCCACCGGTTGTCCCGTATATGCAACGAGGCCCCTGCATGTATGAGATGCAGGGGCCTCGCTTAGGTCAGATCAGTGCTAACCCGCCGATCGCCCCGGCGAGCTGGTCCGCCAGGGCGATTGGCGAGCCACACGCTGTTCCGTCCTAACCACCGGTCCAGGACACCTGCCGGAAGCCCGGTCACCCGGTCCCCCAGCTCGTCTCTCAGAGTCCCCTTCGAGGGCTCCCCTTGCGAGGATCCCTCCGTCGACGACGACCTCTCCGAAGAGAGCTCGACTCCGAAGAGCGTTACCGCCGAAGAGGTGGCCCCAAGAGCCTCCCGGAGCGCCGATTAAGTCCCTCTGAGTTGCCTCCGAGGGTCTCGCTCGACCGCAATCCGAGATTCTCAGGTTTCCCCCGAAGTCCTCAAGGTGACCCCCAAGGTCCTCAGAGTTCCTCTCGAATTCCGAGGTTTCCCTCGACATTCTCAAGACATTTCTAAGGCTCTCAGAATTGCTTCGAGAATTCCCGGAGTTTCCCCCGCGACTCCCCGAAGCTGCCTCCGAGTGGTACCCGTTTTCGCTGGTAGAGAAGTTGTACAACCTCCGGTGCGCACTCCGCAAGAGGGTTCAGCCACATATTTCAAGATTCTTTAGCCATCCACAGACCGTCCACCAAGGCGGCCTCGTTTTCCACAGAAAGCCACGTTCTCCACTTGGTTATCCACAGCCCGCTCGGCAGGGGCCGGGGATGGCGGCTGCGACGCGGGCAGCGGCGGCCGCCGACGCGGAGCGAGGCGCGGTCGGCGCCGCGCCGAGATGGCTCCGCAGAGGCTGGCCAGCCGGGTTAGGGCCTGGCCCGGCCAGTCAGCGGCCCTGGGTCGCGAAGGTCAGAAGACGGGAATGATGTCTTCTGGGCTGATGTCGGCGGAGACGTCGACGCCCTCGATGTCGAGTTCGGGCATGGCCGGGAAGTCGATGCCCCAGCGCTGGACGATGACCCGGATCTTGGCGATCGCGCCGCGCCAGTTCTCGGCCTGATCCTCGTAGGACAGCACGCCGAGGCCCGCATCCCTGGCGTGGTCCATCAGCACCCGGTGGTTGTTCAGGAAGTACGGCGGCAGGTCCCAGAAGCCCTCGGGCGGTTCCCACAAGATCATTGACAGGAAGATGAAGCCGGCCCTGAGCTGCCGGGTGATCGTGGCCCGGACGTCGTCGGTGAGGCCGGGCCACTCGTTCTCCAGGATCGTCATGCAGATCTGCAGGTGCCGGGACTCGTCCCGGCCGATCCGGTGGAACATCTCGGAGAAGACCGGGTGCTTGGTGCCTGACGCCATCCCGCGGAACAGCGTCGATGCGGCCATCTCGCCCATCATGAAACTGGTGAACAGGACGGGCAGCGTATAGCGTCCGACCGCGTTGTTGTAGCCATTCCAGTACCGGCCGCCGTTGTGGTAGAGCCAGCCGATGTTGTTGTGCGCGGCGCGCTCGAGGTCGGTCGTCGGGGTCCAGTTCAGCGGCCCGCCCGGCCATAGGGCGGCGATCGAGCGCTGGCAGCACTCCTCGTGGTTCATCTCGTCCCTGGTGATCGAGAAGAAGCACTTGCGTACCGGGTCCTCCTCGTGCTGCTCGAACGCGCGAATCGTGGCACGGGCGAACACCGCGGGGCCGGACGCGTCGAAGTTCGCCAGCACGGAGAACCAGTACATGATCCCCAGCCGCTGCTCGGTGCTGAAGTCCTCCGCCCGCAGCCCGTCCCAGGGCAGGTCTGCCGGGTTCCAGGCCATCAGCTTGGACTTCTGGTAGATCGCGGCGAGCTTCTCGGTCTCGACCCGCCATTCCATCGGGTAGATGTTCGGCCGCGGTACCTCGGGCGCCGGCCAGAACCCGCCCTCGGGGATCTCTAGCTCCCGGTCGACCGCCGCGTCCGACGTGTTCGCATCCGGCATGACTGCGCTCCTTCGGGCGACGAGGTCCGGCGGGATCTCCGGCCGGCATCCAGCGCATGTCCGCGCCGCGCGCTGGCATGACCGGCCACTTTATGACAGGGTAAGCCCGATCCTGCGAAAGCATGTAACAAGCTAGGCGCGCGGGGCCGGAACCGCCGGGCGGCGCGAGGGGCCGGAACCGCCCGGCCGGCGCGCGGCGGCCGCAACCGGCGGGCAGAGCTAGCGTCTTAGAGGTCGTGAAGACAAATTCAGTGCGCCTCGCCGATCGCACCCGCGTCGCGCGAGGCTGGCCGGTCCCCCTGGCGATCATCGCCTTGCTCGTGCTCAGCGCTTGCAGCGCGGCAACCAACCCCGTCAAGGGAAACGGCTCGCACGGCCACTCGCCCGCGCGGGGTACTCAGGCACCGTCGAACTCAGCCCCCGCAGGGCCGACAGCACCAGCATCGGTCTCCGGCATGCCCCCGTTCATCGTCACCGTCTCCGACGGCACGGCCGCGGTGGTGGCGGCCGGGTCAGGACGGACGGTAGCCGCGATCCCCCGCCCGGCCGACATCTATGCCTACGAGGGCGTGAGCGGGGCGGCCGATGACCGCACGTTCATCCTGGCCGGAGCGGATCTCTCGGGCGGGCACTGGCGCACGGTGTTCTTCCGGGTGCTGCTCGATGCCGCGGGAAAGCCCGGTCCGGTGCGACAGCTCCCCGGCCAGCCCTGGGTGGTGCCAACCCCGGTGATCAGCGGCGGGTGGGTGGACTTCGATCTCGCTGTGTCTCCCGATGGCAGCGAGCTGGCCTTCGCGTCGGGCACGCCGTTCCCCTCGGGACCGGGCACGCCCTACAATCCGCCGCTGCCCACAGCCGGGGCCAACGAGCGGATCGTGGTGCAGGACGTCGCCACGGGCGCGCGGCGCACCTGGGCACCCTGGCGGTCGGCGAACGCGGTGATCAGCCAGTTCTCCTGGGGAGCCGGTGGCCTGCTCGGCTACGACATCGTGCTGGCGCATGCCGTGGTGTCCGGGGGCACCCTGGCGTACCGCGCGCGGGCGGGCAACGTCGCTGCGTTCGCGGTGCTGCACACGGAGGCCCGCGGTGGCAGCCTCGCCACCGACAGCCACGTGGTAACCGCTACCACGCCGCGCGGCACCGTGCTGTACGAGCCGAACGGCGTTCTCGGCCCGGACGGGAAGGTGGCCTATGTGCAGCTGCCGCGGTCCCGTCAGGCCGGGACAATCGCCGAGGTGTCGGTCGCGACGGGCCGGACCATCAGGCTGCTGGTCTCCGGGTACCGCGCGCGGCTCGGCGATCCGATGAGCATCGACGCGGGAGACAGGTTCCTGCTGTTCCCGCTGGCTCTGCGGCACCCGCACGTCATCAACACGCAGCGGCCGTTTCTCGTCGGGCACCTGGCCAGGCTGAGCCTGCGCACCGGGACCGTGACCGGGCTGCGAGTGCCGGTCATCGATCGGATCAACGGCAATTTCGACGCGGCCTGGTGAGTGCCGGTGAGCCCAGGACCTTGATCATGATCAAGCACGGGTTGCCTGGCCAGAGGTCGAGCAGCTCCTCGACGGGCGCGAATCCCATGGACTGGTAGAACAGCCGCGTCATGGCGTACCCGGCGTCCGGATGGGACGGCCCGAGCGTCTTGACCTCGAGCAGCCCGACGCGGTCGGCGAGCAGGTCGCGCTCGAGCGCCCCGACCATGGCACGGCCGACGCCGCGCCGGTGCACGGCGGGATCCACCGCCATCAGGTGGATCTCCGCGGTCTCGGCGAAGTGCCGCTCGGCCAGCAGCACCCCAACCGGCTGCGACCCGGTCGGCGGCGCGCCGCCGACTGGCCCGCCCGTCCGGCCGGGCCAGGCCAGGTAGGTGGGCAGCCGGCCAGCCGCGGCCACGTAGTCGGCGTTGGCCGACGGTATGCCGAACCATGCGGGCAGCAACCCGAGCAGCCGACCCACCGTCTGCGGCGAACATTCCCCCGTGGTCACCGCCCAGGGCGGGCCCGCCGGGCCGGGAGTGGCGCTCACGGGGCGACAGTAAGGGGCTGGTCTGCGTTATGCCACTGATTTTCGGCCGGCAGCCGTTGCCCGGCCGGTGTCCTAGAAGCCCGCCCGGCGGGCCGCCTGCTGCCAGGCGAAGGCGAGCGGCGAGAGCGAGCCCAGGTCAATGGCGGGCTCCACCGTGGAGTAGGACTGCACGTTGTCCCTGAACACCGCCTTGTGACCGCGGAACACCGAGTACGGCACGTTGCCCGGCGCGTTCGCCGAGCACGGCCGCATGTTCGGCACGCTGCCCACGGCGGCGAAGCTGTTCGGGCCCTCGACCACGGCGCCAGCCAGGATCGGCGGCCTGCCGTCGTGCGAGCCGACCAGGTTCGCGACCTGGTGCTGCATGCAGTCGGGGAAGACCGTTCCGTCCCCGACGATGAGCGACACGCCCCAGGCGTTCGCTCCGAGCACGTCGTCGAGCTGGCGCTGGCCCCACGCCGCGAAGACGGGCCCGCCGACCAGCGCGTCGTACTCCCCCGCCGTGATCGACATGCCGAGGCCATGCGTGGTCGTGTCCCACTGGTCCCAGGCAAAGCCGAAGCCAAACGGATCCCTCGTGCCGATCCCGGCCGCCCGCCTGATCTGGCCGCGCAGGTCGGCAACCAGCTCGGCCTGGCTGACCGGCAGCAGCGGCGCCGAGCCGGCGGCCCGCTGGGCCGCGATCGCGTGGTACAGCTCGTAGTCGGCGAGAGCGCCGACGTCGTACAGGTTCAGCGTGTCCGAGCGGTCGCCCTTGCTGCCGATCCACTCGCTGGCCCACCGCGCGGCGTCCCGCAGGTAGGTCGCCGACGAGCTGACCTGGAGTCCCGCGGGCACGGTGCCGGCCGCGCGGGCCGCCTGGAGCGCAAGCGCGAGCTCGGTGGCGCCGAACATCATGTCGTCGCGCCAGGACGTCTCTGGGTAGAAGTCCCACGGCAGCGTGGTCTCCAGCCGGCCGTGCCAGCGGGTGGCCGCCAGCGCGTAGATGGTCTCGGCCGAGCGCAGGCATCGGGACGCGTACGCCGGGGCCGTGGCGCGGAACACCCGGTAGCAGAGCGCGAAGTCGGCGGCCAGCCGGCCCGCTAGGTTAGGGCTGATCCTCGCGCCGGGCGGTCCGGCCCGGAAGACCGGCGGGTGCCTGATGTACTGGTACCTCAGGTTGGAGCCGTGGTAGTGGTCGTCGGCCTGCGGCAGCCGCCAGATGTCGTGGTCGCCGAAGTAGTAGCTGTTCGCCTCTCCGGTGCCGACCTGCAGGTACAGCGCCCTGGTCCGCTCGTTCCACATCCGCTGCAGGAAGTCAAGGCCGAACCTCGCTTCGGCGGTGAAGCTGACCTGGCCGCCGCTGCCGAGCACGCGGGGGAACGCCACGATCCCCTGCAGCATCATCGCGACCGCGTAGCTCGTCGTCTCGGTGAAGTGCAGGTAGTCCCCGGCGTCCCACCAGCCGCCGGTGGCGTTGATCCGCACGCCGGTCGCATAGGGACGCAAGCTGCCCTTGAAGTCGCCGTTGGCGTTGACCGGCGGCCGGCGGTAGGTCATCGCGCTCGCGTCGCTCAGGTGACCGGGCGCGGTACGCAGCGCGCTGGGGATGAAGTCGGGGCCGTCGCGCTCGTTCTGATAGAAGGACAGCGCGTTCGCCAGGGCACGCGCGTAGAGGGTGCGGCTCGGGCCGATCCTGAACCACGGCGAGACGACGCGGGCGCGCCCGGCCAGCGCCAGCCGGTAGGTTCCGCTCCGGCGGACGCCGGCGAAGGTGACCGCCCAGACCGACGGGTAACGCAGGCTCCATGAGCCGAGATCGGTGCGGGTGATCCCGCTGGCGGCGACCTCGCAGGCCTTGCCGCGCCTGAGCAGCTCCCAGCCGATCCCGCGCGGATGGGACCGAGCGAACCGGGGCGAGGTCATGATCTCGGCCAGCTTCGCCGCGCCCGTCGGGTAGCCGAGCTGGTCCACCCTGATCACCGCCCGCGGCGCCCTGACCGTGGCGCCGGCGCTGCCGGCGGCGGCCCGGCCGGTGTGCACGACCGGCCGGCCGGCCGGGACTCGGCAGGCTGCGGCTACCGAAGCTGCTGAAGCCGCGGACGGGACGGCCGCCACGCGGGCCGCCGCCGTCGCGGCGGTCGCACCGGCCGCAACCATCCCGACTGCCGCGAACCCGGATAGCAGTCGCATATGCCACAAGGTCACGGCTCAGCGTAAGCCTGCCCGGCCCGCGCTGTCAGTGCCCTGTGGCAGTCTGCCCGCCAGGCGAGCGGACCGGGAGGTGCCCGATGGAGCCGTCGGCGGTGGTGGCGGATCTGTGGAACAGGATTCAGGCCAGGGACTGGGCCGGGGTCGGCGAGCTGATCGCGCCGGACGCGGTGATCGACTGGCCGGTCACGGCCGAGCGGATCACCGGCCGTGATCACTATGTCGCGGTGAACCGCGAGTACCCGGAGGGCTGGGCGATCCGGGTGCTGCGGATCGTGGCCAGCGGCGACCAGGTCGTCTCCGAGGTGGAGGTGCCGCACGCCGAGCTCGGGATGTTCCGCGCCGCGTCCTTCTGGACCGTGGCGGACGGCCGGGTCACCGGCGGCACGGAGTACTGGATCACCGTGGGCGCCGAGCCGAGCCCGGCCTGGCGTGCGGGCTACGTGGAGCGGCTCGGGCCGCCGGAGTCGGCCTGACCGCAGGCGCGGGACCTGACTTTACGGCGCCGGCCGGATCTTCTGCGCACATGCCGCCGATGACCCCATAATCGGCTGGAACGCAGTCAACTGTCCCTGGCGCGGAACGAGGACACCACGCGCCTGACGAGGGAGGTACTCGTGGGGCGCCTGGGCACAGGCATGGTCGGGATCACCCGGTGGCTTGCCCTGGCGGTCGGCGGACCGACCCTGGTCTCGATCATGCTGACGGCCTCATCCGCGGTGAACTCGCAAGGCTGGACGGCCTTCCTCGGCGGGCCAGCGCACCCGTCCTACAGCGCGGGGCAGACCTCGATCAGCTCGGGCAACGTGGCCGGCCTGGTGCGGAAGTGGCACGTGGCTGGGGCATTCCTGGCCAGCCCGACGGTGGCCGACGGCGCCGTGTTCATCGGGTCGGACACCGGCTGGTTCTACAAGCTGAGCGAGAGCACGGGCAAGGTGCTCGGCAAGGTGTTCCTCGGCTTCCAGCCTCGCAAGACCTGCGGCCCGGTGGGCATCGTGGACACCGCCACGGTCGCGGTCGATCCCGCCGATCACCGCGAGACCGTCTACGTGGGCGGCCCCGACGGGTACCTGTACGCATTCAGCGCGGCGACGATGAAGCTGCAGTGGAAGTCGGTCATCGCGATCCCGTCGACCACGACCAGCGACTTCTTCGACTGGTCGTCGCCCACGGTGGCCAACGGCAAGATCTACATCGGCGTGGCGTCGAACTGCGAGGACCCGCTGGTCCGGGGCGGAGTGATCGGCTATGACCAGGCAACCGGCAAGAAGTTTGCCGAGTTCTACACGGTGCCCGGGGGCAACGTCGGCGGCGGGGTCTGGTCGAGCGTCGCAGTGGACTCCAGCGGTGACGTATACGCGACGACCGGCGACGAGCAGTCGGGCGCCAGGCATTACACCGACTCCATAGTCAAGCTGAACGGCACCACGCTCGCGCCGATCCGCTCGTTCCCGGCGGGCGGGCCCTTCGGCGGGTCACCAGCGATCTTCGGTGCCTACGTCGGAGCCTGCAGCAAGAACGGCGTCTTCTATGCGGTGCGGCGGTCGACCATGACGCTGGCCTGGCAGCAGCAGATCGGCACCAGGTACGCCCAGGCTCCGGCCGCCGAGTGCAACGCCGCGGCGGTCTACAACGGCTCTGAGATATTCCTGGCCGGCACCGGCACGACCATCGACGGCACGCCGTATCGCGGTTCGGTTCAGGAACGGAATCCGGCCACCGGCGCCCTGGTATGGGAGAGCGGCCTGCCCGAGGGGGCCACCGGCAGTCCCAGCATGGACGGCGGCGGCGTCATCGCCGTGGGCACCTACGACAACGGGGCGGCCCCGAACGGCGTGTACCTCGTCAGGGCGGCCACCGGCACGATCGTCCGCGTGCTGAACAGCGGGAAGCTGGACTTCGCGCAGAGCGCCTTCGCCGACGGGTGGCTGTTCACCGCCAACGTGGCCGGCCTGGCCGCGTGGGGGCCGTAGCTCAGACGCCCAGGCCGCGGCCGATGATCTCCTTCATGATCTCGGTGGTGCCGCCGAAGATGGTCTGCACCCGTCCGTCGGCGAACGCCCGGCCCACGGCGTACTCCCGCATGTAGCCGTAGCCGCCGTGCAGCTGCAGGCACCGGTCGATCACGCGGGTGCACAGCTCGGTGTCCCACCATTTGACCATCGAGGCGTCCTCGTTGGAGAGCCGGCCCGCATTGTGCTCCGTCACCGCCTTGTCGGTGAACGCCCGCGCCACGGCAACCTCGGTGGCCATCTCGGCCAGCACGAACCTGCTGTGCTGGAACGAGCCGATCGGGCGGCCGAAGGCGTGCCGCTGCTTGCAGTACTCCAGCGTCTCCTCGAGCACCGCCTCCGCGCCGGCGAGCGCCGCCGCTCCGATCGCGACCCGCTCCCTCGGCAGGTTCTGCATCAGGGCGATGAACCCGCCGCCCTCCTCGCCGAGCAGATTCCCGGCCGGCACCCGCACGTCGCTGAAGAAGAGCTCGGAGGTGTCCTGCGCGTGCATCCCGACCTTGTCCAGGTTCCGGCCGCGCTCGAAGCCCGCCATGCCGCGCTCGACCACGAGCAGGCTGATGCCGCGGTGGCCGGCGTCCTGGTCCGTCCTGGCCACGACGATCACCAAATCGGCCAGCTGGCCGTTAGAGATGAACGTCTTGCTACCGTTCAGCACGAACGTGTCGCCGTCGCGTACCGCGGTGGTCCTGATGCCCTGCAGGTCGCTGCCCGCCCCTGGCTCGCTCATCGCGATCGCGGTGATCAGCTCCCCGCTGCAGTAGCCGGGCATCCACCGGCCGGCCTGCTCGGGTGTCATCAGGCGCTTGAAGTACTGGCCGTTGATGTCGTTGTGCACGGAGAAGCCGGGCCCGTGCGCCCCGGCCCTGGCCATCTCCTCGTTGAGCACCAGGTAGTACCGGTAGTCGTCGTTGCCGCCGCCGCCGTACCTCTCCTCCATGTCGATGCCGAGCAGCCCGGCCGCCCCGGCGGCCAGCCAGACCTCGCGGGAGACCACGCCGTCCCGCTCCCACTGCTCGTGATGGGGCGTGACCTCCTTGGCGATGAATGCGCGCACCGCGTCCCTGAAGGCCTCGTGGTCGGCCGTGAAGATGTCCCGCTGCATGTGCCCGCTGCCCGCCCCTGGTCCGAATCGCCGTGACGCGACCGTAACACCGGCCCACCCGGCGATCATAGACGGGGGAGTTGTAAAGCATTTACTTCGCAGCTAAGATTTCGAAACATGTCCTTCACGGATTCGGAAGCCGGGGCGGCGCATCCGGGAACTCCTTTGCAGGCCCGGGCGGCCGAGCCGGGCAGTCCGGAGAACCCCGCGGAGATCACCGACCCGCGCGCGCTGCGCGCGCTCGCGCATCCCGCGCGGCTGGCGATCCTGCAGCATCTCGCCCTGGACGGGCCTGCCACGGCCACCGAGTGCGCGGAGGTGACCGGCCTGTCCCCCTCCGCGTGCAGCTATCACCTGCGGACCCTGGGCAGGTACGGGTTCGTCGGCGAGGAGCCGACCGGAGCCGCCGACCGCCGGCACCGGCCCTGGCGCGCCAGGGTAGTCGCGATCACGGTCGGGGACGACGCGGACCGGCCGCTGGCCGTCAGGGCGGCCGGGCGGCTGCTCGTGCAGAGCCTGCACGACAGGATCGACCAGATGCGGGCCGAGTACCTGGACCACAAGGCCGAGTTCCCGCCCGAGTGGCAGACCGCGGCCGGAGACCAGCTCGACGTGCTGCACGTGACGGCAGCCGAGCTCGTCGAGGTCCGCGCGCAGATCGCGGCGATCCTTGACCGGTACCGGCGGCTGCGGCCGCAGGACAGGCCGACCGGAGCGCGCCGGGTGCACGCAGGTGTGGAGTTCCTTCCCTGGGTCGGATCGGACCCGGCGCCGTGAGAGCCGCCGACACCGCCCAGGCAGAGCCGACTGGCCGACCGCCGCGGGCGATGCGGCTCAGCGGCCCTGGGCGCCTGCTGAGCGGGCCGCTCGCGGTCCCGAGCTTCCGGCTGCTCTGCATCGGGCAGCTGACTTCGACCGCGGGCGACTTCTGTTACGCCGTGGCCCTGCCCTGGCTGGTGCTCTCCGCGCACGGCGGGCCGGTCCTGCTCGGCACCGTGCTCGCCTGTTACGGGGTGCCGCGCACCGTGCTGATCCCGGTCGGCGGCGTGCTGACCGACCGGCTGAGCCCGCGGACCGTCATGCTGGCCGCCGACACCGTGCGATGCGTGCTGGTCGCTGTGCTGGCCGTGATCGCGGCCAGAGGGCTGGATGCGCTGGCCGTGCTCGGCCCGCTCGCTGCGCTCATCGGCGCGGGCGAGGGCGTCTTTCTCCCCGCGTCGATGGCCATCATGCCGTCGCTGCTGCCGCCGGAGTCGCTCCAGGCGGGCAACGGGCTGTCCGGCGCGATGATGCAGGTCGGCGGCTTCGCCGGGCCGGTGCTCGGCGGGGTGCTTGTCACCGTGGGCGGGTCGGCGCCGGCGTTCGCCGTCGACGCGGTCACGTTCGCGGTCTCGGCCGCCACGCTCGCCGCCATGCGGCTGAGCCGGTCTGCGCCCGTGGCGACGGGTACGGCGACGGCCGGCACGGCCGCAGAGGGCACAGCGGCCGAGGGCACGGCGGGCGCGGAGTCGGATCCGGACTATGAGCCGACGGCTACGGCGCGCGGGGCGCCGACGAGCGCCTGGGGACTGCTGCGGCGCGCCCGCGGCCTGCAGGTGCTCCTGCTCGTCAGCGTGCTCGCCAACTTTGTCATCTCCGGCGCGTTCGAGGTCGCGCTGCCCGCGCTCGCCCACGCGCGGTTCGGTGCGGCTGGCTACGGCGCGCTCATCGCCTGCTTCGGCATCGGCACGCTCGCCGGTACGCTGGCAGCGGCCAGGGCGGGTGGCCTGCGCAGCCGGGCCACGGCGGCGGGGCTGGCCTTCCTGCTCGGGGCGGCTGCGGTGACCGTCGTGCCGTTCGCAGGCGGGCTGCCCGGCGCGGCCGCGGCCAACCTTGCCTTCGGCGCCGCGGCGGGGTTCGGCAACATCATTGCGATCACGCTGCTCCAGCGGTGGGCACCGCCGCATCTGCTCGGCCGGGTGATGAGCCTGGTGATGCTATCCAGTCTCGGCGCCTTCCCCGCCGCGGTCGCGATAGCCGGTGTGCTCGTGCGCGCGATCGGGCCCAGCCCGTTCTTCCCGGTGGCCGGAGCGGTCTTCGCTGGCGTGCTCCTGCTCGCGCTGACGCAGCGCGCGTTCCGCCAGTTCGGCACCGGCTCCGGGGCCGATGCCGGGCGGAAAGGTGGCCTGACCGCCGGTCAGGCCGCGTGAGTGGCCAGGTAGGCGGCCCACTGCGGGTCGCCGTCGCGCGCCGCGCCGATCAGCCGCCAGTGCGAGCCGCGCGGCGCCATCGGGTCCCAGCGCAGTGTCCAGCCAAGCTCGTCGACCAGCCGGTCGGCCTTGCGGTGGTTGCACCGGGTGCAGGACGCCACGCAGTTCTCCCATACGTGCGCCCCGCCGCGGCTGCGCGGCACCACGTGGTCGATGGTGTCCGCCGCCGCGCCGCAGTACGCGCAAAGGAAGTTGTCCCTGCGCATCAGTGCCGCCCTGGTCAGCGGCACCCGGTTACGGTGCGGGACGCGGACGTAGCGGCGCAGCCTGATCACCGACGGCACGGCCAGCTTGACCGACGATGAGTGCAGCATGAGCCCGGACGATTCGTTATGCAGGATCTCGGCCTTCTCCGCGAGCACCAAGCCGACGGCACGGTGCAGGCCGACCGTGGTCAGTGGCTCGTATGTGATGTTGAGCAGCAATACCCTGCGCAATGCCACCTCCCAGGCTGGGAGCCCCGCTGGCTGCCGGGGCACCCGTGACCAGTGTGACCGGACGACTGCCCCGCCGCCAACACCTATTTGCCGCCAGCCAGCATTCAAGATAGCTAACAGGGCCTGAATACAGCATGACTTCGCAGCTCGCAGTCACCGCACGCGGCCGGCGTGTCGGCCAAGTACGCTGGAGATCGTCATGGAGAGCACAGCGCAGGACGCCGCGGTCGAGCCGACCTTCTACGAGGCGGTCGGTGGCGAGGAGACGTTCACCAGGCTGGTCAGCCGCTTCTACGCCGAGGTCGAGGCCGATCCCGAGCTGCGGCGGGTCTACCCAAGCCGCGACCTCGGGCCTGCCACCGAGCACCTGCGGCTGTTCCTGATGCAGTACTGGGGCGGCCCGGCCACCTACAACGAGCTGCGCGGGCACCCAAGGCTGCGGATGCGGCACGCTCGGTTCTCGATCGGCGAGGCCGAGCGGGACGCCTGGCTGCGCCACATGCGCACCGCGCTCGACGCCCTCGGCCTCGATCCGGCCAGGGACGAGGAACTGTGGCGCTACCTGGTAATGGCGGCGCACAGCCTGGTGAACGAGCCGCCGACGGGCGGTCCCGCGCCCGGCGACCAGCATCGCGACCTTGGACTGTCCCCGGCCTGATGCCGGTGCAGCGGCCTGATGCCGGTCCGGCCGGGCGTCCGCTGGCTCAGCGATAGCGCCAGCCGCGCATCGCCGGAGGCGGACTGCCCACGACCATCGCGTGCGCGCGGCAGACCTCGGTCAGCGCGTCGGAGTCGCCGGCGTCTCCGTCCTTCGGCGTCGGATAAGAGCAGACAAGCGAGAACGGGTACTGGGCGCCGATCTCGTTCCACATCGCCTCGACCTCGACGGCGACGTCGACCAGGCCGGCCTCCCAGAGCAACGCGACCATCTCGCCGTAGGCCCGCACCGGCGTGCCTGCCTGTGTCGCGCGCCTGATGACCGGGCTGACTTCCTGCCAGAACTTCGCGGCGTCCGCCCATTCCCCGGTCACGAAGCTCTCGATGGTCTGCGCCGCGTCCATGGCCTGGTAGGTCCCATTCGCTTGGGCTGCCGGCACGTCAGTTCCGGTCTGCTCAAGACGCTCGGCGAAGGCCTGCCGGTGCGCGGGCGTGGCGATGACGATGGCCGATCCGCCCTGCACGAGGGAACGCTGAAGGTAGCTTGCGACCTGATCGGCGAGATCGGGCTCGCTGCGGTAGAAGACGACGACATGGTCACGGGGCCCGACATTGAGGACGGCACCTGTCCCGAATGTCACAAAGTCTCCCCCAAGGCGCGGCTTCAGGTCAGTCCTTAATATACCCAGGTCACCGCGGCTTACCGGAAATGGCTAGCCGCGCCGGCGCGCCAGGAAGTGCGCTATGCCGCCGTCGTCCTGGCTGGCAATGAATGCGCCGGAGACGCTCAGCAGGATCTCGTGCGCGTGGTCCAGGCACGCCCAGACTGCGTGCCCCGCCGCGTCGGCGAGCTTAACCTCGGCCGGCTGACCGCACGGCGCCCCGTCCTGCCGCGGCACCTGGCAGGCCGTGCTCGCGCCGCCGCGGGCGGCGACCAGGGCAGCGGCCTCCTTGAGCAGGGAGAACCTGGGCGAGGCATCATCGTCCACCCTGACCTGCGACTCCGAAGGCTGCGTCTGGCCAAGCAGCACCGTGTTCCCGTCGGGATCGAGCACCTTCAGTTCGCCGCCGAGCGCGTGCGGCGGATATCCCATGTGCTCGGCCCGGACTCCGGCAGCGCCGAGATCCTTGACCACCGCATCGACATCATCGACGAAGAAGTAGAACAGCAAGGGCAGCCGCGGGATGGCAAGTGGCGGGCTGGTCGAGGCCAGCAGGACCCAGTGAGCGCCGTTGTGCAGTGACGACCACGCCGACGTGGCTGCCTTCCCCGACGAATTCTCGGTGAAGCCGAGCAGTTCGTAGAACGCCCGCGATGCGGCGATATCCCGCACATAGGTCGAGGCAACCATCGATTGCACCGAAGCCGTCATCGCCACAACATACCCTCGCCCGGTCCGTGCCGTCTGCCCGGCTGAATGCGGTTCACGATGCCGCGCCGCCTTCTGTCCGGCAAATCCGGCGCGACCGGACTAGCCGTTGCCGAACACCCGCTCCGGGGTGATCAGCACGGCAGCCCGGCGGTCGGCCGCCATCACCTGGTCGTAGGTGTCGAAGTCGTCGTGCGTGCCGCCGGCCGCGGTGAAGATCTCGCGTAGCAGCAGCCTGAGCCGCTCGGGCCCGATGCCCTCCACCGGGTCGTCGGGACCGGCGATCTCCGCCGTGCCCTCCACGCCCGCCCACTGCCAGCCGGCTCGCAGCACCACGCTGGCTCTCGGCCGCGCCCGCAGGTGGGCGAGCTTGCGCGCGGTGCCGTGGATGACGACGGCGACCACCCTCGCGCCGTGGATGGGGTGGTCGATCACCCCGGCGTTCACTACCGAGGGCCGCATCCGGCCGTCCGGCCCGATCACCGTCATCACGACCAGGCCATGGTCGGCCGGCACCAGCGCCTCGAAGTCGGCCAGCTCTGCCATCAGGACTCCTGTCTGGTCAACGGGCGGGACGTCAGGCCCGTCCGGCATCGTCGTCACATCTGTACGCGCTTGCTCGACGGGTCGTACAGCGGCCGCAGCGAGGTGACCGCGGGGTAGACCGCGTCGCCGATCCTGACCGTCCACTCACCGGAATCCAGGTACCGCTGGTCGATCGGCTCGTCCGCGTCGACCATGGCGAGCCCGACCGCGCCGCCGAGCGTGAACCCGTACGAGGCGGCGCGGATATACCCGGTCGGCCGCCCGCCGCGACTGACGACCTCGGCGTGGAACATCAGCGGCTCGGGGTCGGTCAGCAGCACCTGGACGAGCCTCCTGGTCAGCGGGCCGGCCGTCTTCTGCGCGAGGACGGCGTCCCGGCCGATGAAGCCGCCCGGCTTGTCCAGCGCCACCGCGAAGCCGAGGCCGGCCTCAAGCACAGAGTCGGTGTTGTCGATGTCGTGACCGTAGTCGCGGTACGCCTTCTCCATCCGCAGGCTGGACAGGGCCTTCAGGCCCGCGTGCCGCACGCCGAGCGGGCCGCCGGCCGCCATCAGCCGGTCGTAGACCGCCGCGGCCTGCTCGGCCGGGATGTGCAGCTCGTAGCCGAGCTCGCCGAGGTAGGTGATCCTGATGCACAGCACCCTGGCGAACCCGATGTCGATGTACCGCGCGGCGCGGAACGGGAATGCCTCGTGGGACATGTCCGCGTGCGTCACCGCGGACATCAGCTCGCGTGACAGCGGGCCCTGGACGTTGATCTGGGCGTAGCCAGAGGTCACGTCGGTGACGAAGGCATGCGCGTCGCCGAGGTGCCGGCGCATCCAGGTGTGCGCGTGCCGGTGCGCGGTGTCCGAGGCGACCACGAAGAAGGTCTCGCCGTCGAGCTTGGTGATGGTGAGGTCGGCCTCCAGCCTGCCGCGCTCGTTCAGCCACTGGGTGTAGGTGATCCGGCCCGCTTCGGCCGTCACCTGATTGGCCGAGATGCGCTCCAGGCACGCCGCCGCGTCCCTGCCCTGGACAAGGAACTTCGCCATGAATGACATGTCCATCACGATCACGCCGTTGCGGGTGGCGTGGTGCTCGGCCTCCCAGCAGCCGAACCAGCGCGGCCGGCCCCAGCCGAGCTCGCCGACCTCAGGCTCGACGCCGTCCGGCGCATACCAGTCGGCGCCCTCCCAGCCGCTGACGTCGCGGAAGCAGGCCCGCGCGGCCGCTAGGCGGTCGTGGATCGGCGACAGCCGCGCGCCGCGGGCCGTCCTCGCCGGCCGGTTGGGGTAGTGAGTGGCGTAGACCAGGCCGAGGGACTCGACCGTGCGGGTCGCCCGGTACTCCGGGTTGGCCTGGTACGGATGGAGCCTGTCGATGTTGATCGCCGTCACGTCGATGTCCGGGCTGCCGCTGGCGATCCACTGCGCGACCGTCCGGCCAATCCCGCCGCCGGTCAGGATCCCGATCGAGTTCAGCCCGGCGGCCACGAAATAGTTCCGCAGCTCGGGTGCCTCGCCGACGATCGGGAGCAGGTCGGGGGTGAAGCTCTCCGGGCCGCAGAAGAACTTCCTGATCCCGGTCTGCGCGGTGATCGGGACGCGCGCCATCGTGGTCTCCAGGTACGGCGCCATCCGGTCCCAGTCAGGCGGCAGCTCACCGAAGGAGAAGTCCGCAGGGATGCCGTCCACGTGCCAGGGGGCGCAGACCGGCTCGAACAGGCCGAGCATGAGGCCGCCGCCCTCCTCCCGGTAGTAGCCGTAGGACGCGGGATCCTCGAGCACCGGCCACGAGCTGTCGACCTCCGGGATCGGCTCGGTCAGCAGGTAGTAGTGCTCGGCGGCCTGCAGCGGGATGCTGACGCCCGCCAGCTCGGCGAGCTGGCGGGCCCACATTCCGGCGCAGTTGACCACGTACTCGGCCTCGACCTCACCGTGCGGCGTCCGGACGCCGGTCACCGTGCCTCGCTCGCGCAGGAAGCCGGTGACGGGCACGCCCTCGACGATCGTGACGCCCTGCATCCGGGCGCCGCGGGCGAGCGACATCGTGACGTCGACCGGGTTGACCCGGCCGTCGCCCGGTATGAAGAAGCCGGCCAGCACGTCGTTGGTCCTGGCCAGCGGCCAGAGCTCGGCGACCTCGCGTGCGGAGATCTCGTGCACCTCCACCCCGCAGTGCCGGTTGAACGCCGCCACCCGCCGGTACTCCTCAAGCCGGCCGGGCTCGATGGCCAGCTCGATCAGGCCGCATTGCCTGAGCCCGGTGGCCAGGCCGGTCTCGGCCTCCAGCCTGGCGTACAGGTCGCGGGTGTACTGCCGCAGCTCGGTGGAGGTCTGCGAGGTGGACCCGAATGTCGCGATCAGCCCGGCGGCGTGCCAGGTCGTGCCCGAGGTGAGCCGGTCGCGCTCAAGCAGCAGCACGTCCTTCCAGCCCAGGTGACCCAGGTGGTAGGCCACCGAGCAGCCGATGACGCCGCCACCGACGACGACGACCCGGGCCCGGTCAGGCAGCCGGCCGACGGCTTCAGCCACGAGTGAGCTTGCGGTAGGTGACCCGGTGCGGCCGTGCGGCCTCGGCCCCCAGCCGCTCGATCTTGTTCTTCTCGTAGGACTCGAAGTTCCCCTCGAACCAGAACCAGCTCGACCCGCCCTCCCAGGCCAGGATGTGCGTGGCGATCCGGTCGAGGAACCACCGGTCGTGGCTGGTGATCACCGCGCAGCCGGGGAACTCGAGCAGCGCGTTCTCCAGCGAGGAGAGCGTCTCCACGTCCAGGTCGTTGGTGGGCTCGTCGAGCAGCAGCAGGTTGCCGCCCTGCTTGAGCGTGAGCGCGAGGTTCACCCTGTTGCGCTCGCCGCCGCTCATCACCCCGGCCAGCTTCTGCTGGTCACCGCCCTTGAAGCCGAACGCGGCGACGTAGGCGCGGCTCGGGATCTCGGACCTGCCCGCCCTGATGAAGGACTCGCCGTCCGAGATCACCTCCCAGACGTTCTTGTCCGGGTCGATCCGGCCCCTGGCCTGGTCGACATAGGCGATCTTGACCGTCTCGCCGATCCTGATCGAGCCGCTGTCCGGCTGCTCCTCCCCCACGATCATCTTGAACAGCGTGGTCTTGCCGACCCCGTTGGGGCCAATGACGCCCACGATGCCATTGGGCGGCAGGCCGAAGCTGAGGTCCTCGATCAGCATCCGGTCGTCGAATCCCTTGGACAAGTTGCTGACCTCTACGACCAGGCTGCCGAGCCGCGGGCCCGGCGGAATCTGAATCTCCTCGAAGTCGAGCTTGCGGTTCTGGTCAGCCTCGGTCGCCATCTCCTCGTAGCGCTGCAGCCTGGACCGGCTCTTGGCCTGGCGGGCGCGCGGGCTTGACCGCACCCACTCGAGCTCTTCCTCGAGCCGCTTGCGCCGCTTGGCGTCCTTCTGGCCCTCGACCTTGATCCTGGCCGCCTTGGTCTCCAGGTAAGTGGAGTAGTTCCCCTCGTACGGGTAGGCGTGGCCGCGGTCGAGCTCGAGTATCCAGCCGGCCACGTTCTCCATGAAGTACCTGTCGTGCGTGACCGCCACCACGGTCCCCGGGTACTTCTCCAGGTGCTGTTCGAGCCACTGCACGCTCTCCGCGTCCAGGTGGTTGGTCGGCTCGTCGAGCAGCAGCAGGTCGGGCTGGGCGAGCAGCAGGCGGCAGAGCGCGACCCTGCGCTTCTCGCCACCGGACAGCACGCTCACGTCCGCCTCGGGCGGCGGGCACCGCAGGGCGTCCATCGCCTGGTCAAGCTGGCTCTCCAGGTCCCAGGCGTTCCTGTGGTCCAGCTGCTCCTGTAGCTTGCCCATCTCCTCGAGCAGCTCGTCGGAGTAGTCGGTCGCCATCTGCTCGGCGATCTCGTTGTACCGGTCGAGCAGGGCCTTGGTGTCGGCCACGCCCTGCTCGACGTTGCCGAGCACTGTCTTCGACTCGTCCAGCCTGGGCTCCTGGTCGAGTATGCCGACCGAGAAGCCGGGCATCAGCCGCGCTTCGCCGTTGGACGGCTGCTCGATGCCCGCCATCATCCGCAGCAAGGTCGACTTGCCGGTGCCGTTCGGGCCGACCACGCCGATCTTCGCCCCGGGCAGGAAGGCGAGCGTGACGTTGTCGAGAATGACCTTGTCGCCGTGCGCCTTGCGCACAGCATGCATCTGATAGATGAACTCGGGCATGTCATAAGCCTAGAGGCAGCAAGCCGGCGCTGCGCACGGTGCGCGCGACGCGGCCGCCCGGGTCCGTGGCCTGGCTCAAGAACAGGTCCCCGAGCCAGGCCGGCACCCGAACTAGAAGGGCACGGGCACGGGCTTGAGCTTGGCGGTGCCGCCCGCCTGGTCGCCCGCACCCTCGTCGGTTGCGCCCTCGCCGAGCCCGCCCTCGTCGATGGCGGCGACGTCGGCGCCGACCTGGTCGATCGCGGCCTCGTCGAAGAACGACTCGTCGGGTTCGGCGGGCATCGGGATGATGCTGTCCGGGCCGACCCAGCCGTCCGAGCCGCCCGCGGCCGACGACGACCCGGCGAGCACGGAGCCGGCGAGCACGGAGCCGGCGAGCACGGGGCCGACCTCGCCGCCGGCGCCGGCCGTGCCCTGGCCGGGCTCCTGCGAGGCGGCGTACTCCGATGCCGTCATCCCCGTCGGCGGCCGCACCCTCTGGAACGCGGCGACGCCCCTGGACAGGTCGTGTCCCACCGAGCTTGCGTCGACCTCCACGACCGTACGCCGCACGCCCTGCCGGTCATCGTAGGTGCGCACGGACAGCTTGCCCTTGACCACCACGGGGTCGCCCTTGCGCACGCACACGCCCACGTTGACGGCCAGCTTTCGCCAGCAGATCACCGTCACGTACGAGGTGTTGGAATCCACCCACTCGCCGGTGACCCGGTCCTGCCTGCGCGGCGTCCACGCGACCCGCATGCTCACGTTGGCGTTGCCGCCGACCGACTTGGTGACCGGCTGAGTGGCGACGTAGCCGGCCAGGCTGATCTGAGCTTCGTTCAGCATCGCGATCCTCCAGAGCTGCGCGGCAGCAGCGCGCCTCTCGCGCAGGGACTGCCGCTCCGGCGGCTGCCGCCGCCTCGCTGCCTCTACGATCGCCTCGTCCGCGCCGCGCCCGGAGACCTTCGGCCCCCGCTGTGGACAGCGCGGATGCCCGCCGCCGCAGCTGTGGACGGCGGCATGGACTCGCGCAGGCTAGTGCCTGTCCCGTAGATCTCCGCTGGCTCCGACGGACCTACCGCGCGGCATCACCGGCCAAGGACAACCCGGAGCAGCGCGGCTGACCTCCGCGCCGCGCCGCCCCGGCCCCGCGGCCGAGCAGCCCGCCCGGATCGCCGCATACTAGCCGAAACCAGACGTGATCATCGAGGCGTCCGTGGAATGGATGCCACATCCACTGCGTATTCTGGGACATCCGCCACATCCATCAAGATCATCTCCGGGACAGGGCGCGCGGCGGTCGGCGGCGGCCTCAAGGACAGCCCGCGCCAGGCCGCAAGCCAGGCCATCAGGACCTGGCTCCGCGACCCGGTCCCGTGATCGACGGGACAGGCCCTAGAGCCCAGGACTCAGGTAACCGCGGCAATGCATGCCCGATTTATCGCCGCCACATGAAGCACGTTCGACACCAGGTACCTAGTCCTTGACCTCGGAGCCGGTCCCGACGACCGCCAGTTCCTCGCGGTACCTGCGGAACTCCGAAAGCTCCTGGTCGGCCGGCATGATCACCATCTCGCTCGCCACGCCGACGATGCGCCGCCTCATATCGGCGGCCACCTCGGTGTTCTCGCGCTCGGCCGTCCTGGCGACCGCCGACATGCACATTCTCGACGTGAACGCACCCAGCCCGAGCACCACGATTGCTGCGGCCGCGAGCACCGGCAGCAGCACTAGATCGCTGAAGAGCGTCGGCACCCCTGACACGGCGTGGAAGACACCGAACGCCACGATCGCCGCCAGCCACGCCACCGCCACCACGGCGGCGCCGAGCAGCAGGCCCTGCCATGCGCCGACCAGCCGCCACCACCAGGTCACGTCCTCATCGGCGGGCAGCGCCTCGCCCATCGCCTTGCCCACCGCGGCCGGGATCGCGTCGGCCCTGGACCTGACCGCGGCCCTGACGGTCAGCGACCACGGCCTGGGCAGCGCGGCGCCGAGCTTGTCGGCGAAGTCGGTCAGCGCGTTGTCGATCTCCGCCTGCTGTGCTCCCGCAGGGCCGGCGCTGACCGAGCGCAACTCGTTCCACAGCAGGCCGAGCCGCACCTTGCGCATCGGGTCCCGGCCGGTCAGCCGCTGCGCCAGCCACGCCACCGGCCAGCCGACGAAGTCAGCGGCCCGCAGTTCCCTGGCGCTGCGCAGCGCGTCGCTCATGGCCTGCACGCCGGCCGCGTCGGCGAACCGCGCCGCCACGAGCTCCGTGCTCTCGGCGGGCACGGCGAGCTTGGGTCCGTTGCCGCGGCCTGCGTACTTGCCGAACCTGGCTACCACTCGATCCACGTCCGCCGCGATCCGCACCGTCGCGGCCCGCCGTGCGGCGACCGCATCCACCAGGAGCTTGCGCAGGCCGTCCACCCCGGCGCCGGTGACCGCCGAAGTGACCTGGATCGGCACGTCGGGCAGGTTCTCGGAGTCAAGGAGCCTGCGCAGGTCGGCCACGCAGTCATCGGCCTGCCCGGGCTCGAGCAGGTCCGCCTGGTTGAGCACGACCACGAGCACCTCGGCGTGGCCGGCCATCGGCACCAGGAACCTGCGGTGCACGGCGGCATCCGCGTACTTCTGCGGGTCAAGCACCCACACGATCACGTCAGCCATCGCGACCAGCCGGTCCACCAGGTCGCCGGAGTGGCTCATCACCGAGTCGTGGTCGGGCAGGTCGAGCAGGACAAGTCCGGCCAGGTCGTCGTCCTCGCTGCGGTCCAGCTCGCTCGTGCGGGCGTAGCGGTACCTGGCGGCGACGCCCAGCCAGTCGAGCAGCGCGCCAGAGCCTGGGGCGTCCCAGATGCAGGCATGCGCGTCTCGGGTGACCGGCCTGGTCACCCCCACGGTGGAGAAGTCGGCCCCGGCCATGCGGTTGAACAGCGACGACTTCCCGCTGCCCGTGCCGCCGGCCAGCGCCACCACGGTGTGGCTCGACGACAGCCGCATGCGCTCGCCTGCCCGGCCGAGCACCCTCTCGGCGTCGGCGAGCAGCTTCTTGCTGAAACCGTCCCTGCCGCTGCGCGCCGACCCGATCTGGATCATCCGCGCCAGCGCCATCAGCCTCGCCGACAGGCCGAGCTCGCCCTGCGCCTCGTCGTCACCCGTCGCCCCGGCCCCCGCCGCAGCCACCGGCGCCCAGCCGCCGCCGACTCCCATGCCGCGAGCCCCGACACCGCCAGCCCCGTTTCCGCCGACACTGTTCCCCGCGCCCCGGTTACTCCCGATCCCGCGGCCCGCGGGCACTCTGGTCGGCAGCGGCTGCCCGCCAGCCGCGCCAGGCGCCTGCCGTTGCGCACTCATCGCACCGACTCCAAGGAGAAGCTTGCCTGGTACAGACCGGCCGGGGCGGCTTCGTCAGCGGCGCCGACCGCATCAACGAGCGCGGTGAACCGCAGCGCCTCCTCGGCGAACAGCACGCCGATCCGCTCCCGCAGGTCCTGCCGCGCCTGCCCGCCGATCTCGCGCATCAGGCCGGCTCCAAACAGCGAGGTCAGCAGCTGCTGCGGGACGGCACTCGTGCCCTCGCTGACCACCACGTCTCCGGCGCCGTAGCCGAGCACGCCGATGATCAGGACAAGCGAGAGCGACTCGGGGTCGAACGAGGCGATCCTGGCGATGGACCGCCTGGTGACGTTCTCGGTCTGCACCAGGTGCAGCAGGTGATCCTGCCAGGCAGCTACGGCCTGGGCGACCCGACGCGGGAAGTCGTCCGACGAGCGCGCCAGCGAGTCGACACCGCCGGGCAGGCTCACCGCCAGGTCACCGTGCGTCCCGGGGAATCCCCACTGCAGGTCGCCTTCCCACTTGCGCAGCGACATATGGGCGAGCTCGGTGGCCGCCGAGGTCCCCTGTGTCTGGCTCGCCTGCGCGAGCAGCCCGGTACCCGCCGGGCTTGAACGCCACCGCTCCATCGCGTCCTCGGCGGCCCGGTCGGCCATCGATACAGCGAGTGCCTCCAGGCTTGTCTTCAGCGCGGCCTTGAGCGCCAGGGCACGCGCCGAGAGGGCCGACTGCCGCTTGGAGCGCTGGGATGACCGCTTGCCCTTGCGGATCTCGAGCGTGCGCATCAGGTCGCCGGTTCCAGCGAAGTCCTGCCAGCGGGCCAGCACCTCGCCGCGCAGCAGCGACGCGCTCCTGATCGCCTCGTCAAGCTCTGCGAGGCCGGCCGCGTACGCCGCGTCGGCCGCCGAGCGCAGCTCGGCTCGCAGGTCAAGCTGCACCTGCGCCTGCGCGGCGAGCGCGTCGATCCTGACCTTGAAACCGTCGAGCACGCCAGACATCGTCTGCGTGAGGATCGCGATCCGCCGCTCGTCGCGCAGCGAGGTGTCCGACAGCCAGCTTCTGACCGGCTCGGAGACCGCCTCGGGCAGTCGCGCGTTGGTAACCGTGGTCTCCGGGATCTCGAACCGCTCGACCTCGCCGAGCCCGTTGGCGTCGAGCATCGCGCCGAAGTGCTCGGTGAGCTGCTTCGAGGCCGCGGGCGGGACCCTGGACAGCACGACGGCAAGCGCCGCGCCGCGGTCCCGCGCGTCCTTCAGCAGCTCCCAGACCACGGCGTCGGCGTACCGGCGGGCGGTCGTGACGAAGAGCCAGAGGTCGGACGCGTCGAGGAACTGGCGGGCGAACTGCGCGTGCGCAGCCACCACCGAGTCGATGTCCGGGGTGTCGAGCACGGCCACCCCCCTGGGTATGCCCTCGCTGGTCGCGAGGACCAGCAGGCCGTCACGGCCGGGCATCGCCAGGCCCTGCTGCCGCACCCTGGGCAGCGTGGGCAGGAACACGTTCTCGGCGAACCAGCCGACGTCCTCGGGATGGCAGGCGAGCACGGGGCTGTTGGTGGTCGGACGGCGGATGCCGGTGGCACTCACCTGCTTGCCCGCCACGCTGTTCAGCAGCGTGGACTTGCCCGCACCTGTCGACCCGACCATCGAGATCAGGATCGGTGCCTCCGACCGGCGCAGCCGCGGCAGCAGGTAGTCGTCGATCTGGCTGAGCAGGTGCCGGCGTTCGGCCGTGGCCGCCTCGATGCCAGGCGAGTCGAGCAGCAGCGATACGCGAAGGATCGCGCTCCGCAGCTCGAGCAGTGCCGCCTCAAGGCGGCCAGCGTCTACCCTGACGTGCGGCTCGGCGGTCTCGCCGGGAGCCGGCTCTGGGTCGGGTGCCTTATGCCTGGGGGCAGGCGGCCGCGCGGATACGCGCGCCGTATCGCTGCCGCCTCCCCAGGGCACCGATGCGGGAGCCACTGGCTGTCCCTCTTTCATCCCTGCGGGCCTCCGCTGAGCGCGCTTCCGTTGGAAGACCCATCCAACCAGGTTATTCACCCACTGCCGACATGCCATGGCAGATGCGGCCAGCCACGCAAACGAGCAGCCACGACGTAATTGTGCGCCGTGAAGGCAGGTTACCGCCGACAATGCGGGAAACCGGTGCGGTCAGGCCTGCGGGCCCTGGAGCAGAGCCAGGCAGGCGGCCGCCGCGACCACCGGCCCGCCCTTCTCGCTGACGTTCGTCAGCGAAGGAAGCCCGCTGTCCCTGAGCGCCTGCTTGGCCCGCGCGGCACCGGAGAAACCGGCCGGCATGCCGATCACGAGCGCGGGCCTGGCGCCCCTGGCGAGGATCTCGTCGATCGCGGCCGGCTCGCTGCCCACCACCCAGACCGCCCCCGGCCCGGCCTCGCCGACCGCCAGCCTGACCGCCGCCGCGGCCGGCGAGATAGCCGCGGTGCGCGACAACCGTGCGGTCAGTGGCTCGCCGGCCTTGCAGATCAGCGCGCAGTCGGTGATCCCGGCCGCGGTGACCGGAGAGTCCGCGATCACAGGGGCGCCGGCCGCGAGCACTGCGACCGCCGCCTCCAGCCAAGGCTCGGAAGAGACAAGGTCAGTGGCATAACAAAGGTCAGCGGCGGCGCAGATCACTCGCTCGGTCACGGCCCTGGTGACCGCGGGGAGGCCGTTGAGGTCGATTAGCGAGCGCACCACGGCGACGGCCTCGTCCTGCTCCGGCATCGCCGCCGCGGCCCGGTCGCCGCCCGCCAGCCCGTCCCGCACGTCCACCGCTGCCTCGCATCGCTCGCCGCCGGGTGCGGCAGGAACGCCGCCTGCCGGCGCGGGGTGCCCGCGCGGGCACCCCGCGTCGAGATGTCAGCATGACATACGGCGCCGGCCACGGCCTTCGCATCATCACGAGATTCGCCGGCCGCGGCCGGCTGCGCCATCCGCGCATTGGCATCTGAGCCGGCCGATACACTGGCATTGCATCTGCGCGCGCTGCCCGCAGGCGACCGGCGATCCTTGTGCTGCTTGCGCTGACGCCCGCCGGCCAGCCGGTGCCCGCCACGGCCGGATCGCCGGGCTGGTCACTGGCTACTCACGTGCAGCACGGGTAACTATCCGGGTAGCGCGGATGGCGGGGCGAAACTCACTGTTCCATGACAAAATTCGAAGACCCGGCTAAACATCGCAGGTGCCGATGCTGGCGCGGGCAAGTGCGCCACTGTGTGGCCTGAGTTCCCGGAGAACGCTAAGTGACCTCTCGTCAGAGCAGCCCGCCCGGCCAGGCAGTCATCGACCACGTAGCCGTCGACGCGGCCGCGATCGAGGCCTTCACCACGCAGTACGGCACCCGGGCCACCTCGCTGCCGCCGCTCGTGATCGTGATCGCCGCTTACAACGAGGAGGGGGCGATCGGCCCGGTCGTCGAGGCACTGCCGCACAGCGTGCTCGGCCTTGACACCGCGGCGATCGTGGTGTCGGACGGCTCGGCGGACGGCACGGTCAAGGACGCCGAGGCAGCCGGCGCGCTGGTCTGCGACGTCCCGGTGAACCGCGGTCAGGGCGCGGCGCTGCGGCTCGGCTACCGGCTCGCGCGCGAGGGCGGCGCGCAGTACATCGTCACGACCGACGCGGACGGCCAGTACAACCCGGCGGAGATCAGCAAGCTGATGGAGCCGATCCTGGCAGGGCAGGCCGACTTCGTCTCCGGGTCGCGCACCAAGGGCAGCGAGGAAACCAAGGACCCGGTGCGCAAGCTCGGAGTACGGGTCTTCGCGCTGATCATCTCCGCGCTGACCGGCCAGCGGATCACCGACCCTACCTTCGGCCTGCGCGCCATGCGCGCGGACGTGACCGGCGCCGTCCAGCTCCAGCAGCGCCAGTACCAGGCTACGGAGCTGCTGATCGGCGTTATCACGCACGGTTACACCTACGCCGAGTGCCCGGCCACCATCCACCGGCGGCACGTGGGCGAGAGCAAGAAGGGCCACAACACCTTCTACGGCCTGCAGGTGGGCCGGGTCGTGCTCGGCACCTGGCGGCGCGAGCGCCGCCGCAGGAGCGCCAGCCGCTGAGCCCAGCCGCGGGCCAGGGAAGCGCGCGGGCCAGGGAAGGACAGTCCAGGAAGCGAGAATGGCCGCGCCCGGCGGGCGCGGCCATTACTTGGGCTCTTTCGCGTTACTCGGCAGGCGGCTGCTGCTCGGCGTGCTCCTCGGATATCGCCACCGAGGCGGCTATCGGCGACAGCGCCTCCTCGGCCGGTCCGGGGGTCTCGCCGGTGCCGGTCCGGTCGGCGAACAGGAAGAAGTGGAAGATCAGGAACCGCGCCACGAAGGTCAGGCAATTGGCGGCGAAGTACACGCTGCCGACGATCACGTACCACTCGCCCGTCTTCGGCGGCGAGACCGTCCCGGCGATGTGGTGGCCGAGCTTGGTGGCGAGGCCGAGCACCACCCAGGCGCCCGCCGAGACCAGCCAGAACGGCAGGGTCTCCCGTCGGACGTCCGGCCGGCCCTTGCGCCGCCACGCCCACCGGCTTAGCACGTAGCTGACCAGCGCACCGACGATTCCCGCACAGACGCCGGAGGTCCCGCCGCCCAGGCCCATCGCGCCGAACAGGAAAAGGGCCACCTCGCTAGCCATCAGCGCGGCGACCGCCACCAGAACGAACCGGCCGAACTGCCGGCTGACCCTGGTGCGGAGCCGGTTGCCCACCGCCGCCGGGAGCTTGTCGATGAGGTTAGTCATTGATGTCCTTGAAGCCCGAAGACATTCTGGTCATGAAGACACGTATACAGTACGTGAGCCGGCCACTGCCGAAGCGAGATTGCGCTGAAACTGGCGCGGCGCGCTCGGCCGCGGCGCCGATTTCCCGGTCCTGGCACAGGTTAGTACCCCGCATGAGATGGTCGATGCACGTCGCGGCTAGCGAGGCGGGCCGGGCAGGTGCGGCGGGCCGCTGACCTGGGGACGATGACTGCGGGAGCGACAATGAAGATCCTGGTACTCGGGGGCGACGGCTACCTCGGCTGGCCCACGGCCCTGCACCTGTCCGAGGTGGGCCATGACGTCGCCGTGCTTGATAACTTCGCCCGCCGCGGCTATGACTTCGAGATGGGCGTGGGCAGCCTGGTGCCGATCGAGCCGCTCCAGGCCAGGATCCGGGCATGGCACGAGCTGACCGGGCGCCGCATCGCCTGCTACGTGGGCGACCTCACCGACGCCGACTTCATCTACCACGTGGTCGGCGACTACGCGCCGGATACGATCGTGCACTTTGCCGAGCAGCGGGCCGCCCCCTACTCGATGGTCGACCGCAAGCACGCTGTCTACACGCAGGTCAACAACGTGGTAGGCACCCTGAACGTGCTGTACGCGATGGCCGAGATCGATCCGGACATCCACCTGGTCAAGCTCGGCACCATGGGGGCGTACGGCACTCCCAACATCGACATCGAGGAGGGCTGGCTGGAGATCGAGCACAAGGGACGTAAGGACCGGGTGCTCTTCCCCAAGCGGCCGGGCTCCTTCTACCACCTGTCCAAGGTGCACGACAGCCACAACATCGAGTTCGCCTGCCGGATCTGGGGGATCAGGGCGACCGACCTGAACCAGGGCGTGGTGTACGGCCAGCAGACGCCGGAGACGGCCAGGGATGACCGGCTCGCCACCAGGTACGACTACGACGGGGTATTCGGCACGGTGCTGAACAGGTTCGTCATCCAGTCCGTGCTCGGCCAGCCGCTCACCGTGTACGGCAACGGCAGCCAGGTGCGCGGCATCATCGAGATCAGGGATACCGTCCGCTGCCTCCAGCTGGCCTGCGAGAACCCCGCCGATAGGGGCGAGTTCCGCGTCTTCAACCAGATGACGCAGTCGCTGTCGATCACCCAGATGGCGCAGACGATCGCGCGAGTGAGCCCGGAGAGCGTGACCGTCGAGCACCTGCCGAACCCGCGGGTAGAGGAGGAGGGCCACCACTACAACGTGGTGCATACCGGCATGGTCGACCTCGGGCTTGAGCCGCACCTGCTGTCGGACACCCTGATCGAGTCGCTGTTCGAGATCACCAAGCGCTACGCCCACCGGGTCAGGCCCGAGGCCATGGTGCCGACCGTCGACTGGCGGCGCGCGGCGAGCCCGATCGGGCTCTAGCGAGCTATCTGTCCAGCTTGCTCGGGCGCGACCAGGCACCGTGAGTCAGCCCGACCGTCCAGAGTGCTCCCTTCCTGCCCTGCCAGAAGACCCGCAGCGGATCACCGGGTCCGCCGACGGCCGCGAACGGCGCCGAGCCGAGCCAGCCGAGATGCGCGAGCGCCGGCCGCTGCCAGCCGGCCAGGTTCCAGCCGCCGCCGCTGCGATGGATGATCGAGCCGAGCGTGTGGCCGGGACCGCGCCACAGCACCCGCACCGTGCCCGCCGCGGTGACCGGCCACGGCACCGACTGCACCTGCCCGCCAAGGTCCCTCGGGCCGCGCCAGCCGGTCCCCGGCCGGTAGAAGCCCTCCCAGACACGGGAGTTGCCAGCGCCGTGCCAGTAGACCTGGATGTCGCCGTTCGGCTGGGCGGTGGCCTGCGGCTGACCGCCCAGCGGGCCCATCCCCACGCTGCGCGGCGGCGACCAGTGGCCTGACTCGCCGCGCGCGACATACCAGAGGGTCTTGTCGGCGCCTTTCCACAGCACGGTTGTGGTGCCGGGCGCCGACTCGACCGGCGACGGCGTTGAGGCGAGTGCGCCGCCGAGCCCTTGCGGCCCGTTCCACCCCGAGCCGGGCAGGAACTGGCCGTGCCACAGGTGGTCGTCGGCCGAACCGCGCCAGAACACGTCGATCACCCCGTCGGCCTGCGCTATCGCGCGCGGGCCTGACCCGAGTACTCCCATCGCCGACAACTGGCTGCGCCCGGCCGGCCTGCCGTCAGGGCGGTAAAAACCCACCCACAGATGACCTCCTGCTCCTTTGTAGAACACATCGACCGCCGACCCGGTCCAGACCGCCGACGGCGCCGAGGAACTCGCCGACCCGGTGCGGGCCGGCCTGCCCCAGCCAGGGCCGGGCCGGTAGCGGTCGAACCAGATCTCGTCGCGCAGGCGGTAGAAGACATCGACCGCGCCGCCTGGAAGGGTCACCGCCGACGTGGACTGTGCCGTGGCGGCGGCGGCACCGACCCGCACGTCGAGCACGTCCTTGTCGATATTGATGGTGTGACCGCCGAACCGCTGCGTGACGTTGCCGCTGAACTGGTGAATGCGCTCGTTGTGCCACTGCCCGGTGCGCAGGTTGCGGTCGGTGGTGGTCGGGACGCCATTCCATAGCGCGTCGTAAATGATGTTCGGCATCGCGTAGACGTGCGTGGAGTACTGCTGCGACAGGTCGACGACGCCGGAGTCCGAGCTGCTGTAGACGCCGGAGGCGTAGCCGAGCCGATGCAGCTCGATGGTCCACGCCGACAGGAAGCGCAGCGCAAGGATTCTGGACCGCGGCCTGAAGGCCTCCATGTCGTAGTAGACCGGCGTGCGCCGGCCGAACCCCAGCCGTCTCATCTGGGCCACGGCGTCCTGGGCGGCGGCCCAGCCCTGCCTGGCCGGTGCCTGCAGCTGCCCGAAGGCCGCCTGCGGGCCCGCGTACAGCGGTATGAACCGCCAGCCGGCGCCAGCCTCGGCCCGCACCCAGGCCTGGCTGAGGTTGGGCTGCGCGCAGGCGCGGTCAGCGCCGCCGACGTAGATCCCGATCGCGCGGTACGGCGAACTGCGGTGCCAGGCGGCCATGGTGGCCCGGCTCGGCGCGGCACACGCGTCGAACCCCAGCCCGCGGTAGCTGGCCACCGCGCTCGGCAGCGGCGGCGAGCCCATGGGCCGGCGCAGCAGGCGCGCCGAGCGTGCCGCGGCGCCGGTCGCCGTGCCCGCCGGGGCGGACGCCTGGGCGGCCGCCGAGGGCCAGGCCGCGGCCTCGGCCGAGGACAGCCTGGACGGGCTGATCGGCTCGATCGACGGGGAGGGCAGGCGCGCACTGGCCAGGATCCGGTAGATGACCGTCGGGTCGGTATCGAAGGTCGCGAACACCGCGATGCCCGGCGCCCTGGCGATGACCTGCCGGGAGACCGGATTCTCCGCGGCCGACCTGGCCGAGCCGGACGGGCCGGGCTGGATCAGGATCGACTCGGTGGTGCCGAGCAGCCAGCTAGGGCACGACTCGCCTGCCGGGACCGCACCAAGGTAGACCGCGTGCTGGTCGAACCGCACGCAGGCCCGCGGGTGGGCGCGGTTATCGAGGACCGGCCAGCGCGCAGGGACCCGGAAGGTATACCCGAGGTACCGTACGGTCTTGGTTCCGCCACCGGCGCCGCGATGCGCGGCCTGACCGCTGCTTGTCTGCTGACCGTGACTGTGGTCGTCTGCCGCGATGGCTGCGTGTGCTTCGTATGCTACCGGCGCCGACACCAGGCTCGCCGACGTCAGCGCGCATACGGCAGCCGCGGCGAATCCCCCGCTGCCCATAACGAACGACGTCCTCCCCGTGAAACCGCGATATCCCCCGGTAAACCTGCGGCCCGAGCGTCATATTCGCAATCACGGAAACAGGGTTTTGCAGTTCCTTGGTGAATGCCTGCCCCGTTTTTTGCATTCACACGCCGATCCGCAAGTGAGATTAGTTGCCTGGCTGCACCTCGCTAAACCGACGCGCCGGAATACGTAAGCGAGAAATACTGAAACCTCAAATCCGGGGGTTACGATGCCAATACCGGGCCGGCCAGCGGCGCCGCCCACTCCAGCCGCACCATGAGACGACGGCCTGCTCGAACCCGCGCAACGCCCCGGTCCGTTGCCCCCCGATCCGCTGCCCCCCGATCCGTTACTCCCCGATCCGCCGATCCCGGCCCGCCTGCCATGCTCCGCCCAGCCCGCCAACCCGCCCCAACGAAAAATCGCATGAAATCAACCAATTCTCTAGCGGCGCCGCTGCGGCGCGGCCGTCGGCACCCCGGCGCGATCGACTTTACATCCGCTGATGCCTCACATAAGCCGCAAACCGGACGTGATCATGACGTTAGCGGATGCAAAGTGGCGCTGGCGGATGAGAAGTGGGGCTGGCGGGTGAGGCTGCGACCAGGCGGCGTCAGGCAAGGCCGACGAGAAACCGACAGTGGTGCTACGGGCAACGACAACACCGGCGGCTGTCGCCTGGGGCGATCCATGCCGCCGGAGATCTGCGGGACACACCCTAACCGGGATCGCGGGAGAGCCGCCAGCGGTCGGCCGCCGGGTCGTGGCAGAGCCGGTACGCGTCGGCGGGCACGTTCTTGCCCGGCGAGGCCGTCACCCGCCAGCAGCGCCAGTGCGGCCGGGGCGGCCGGGGCGGCCGGGGCGGCCGGCCGGACCGACCCTCGGCCGCGGCCGCCGTCCCGGCAGCGTCGGCCGTCCCGGCACCGCCCGCCGCCCCGGCACCGCCCGCCGCCTCGGCAGCGTCGGCCGTCCCGGCCGCGTCGGCGGACTCGCCCGCGGGCTGGGCCTGGACCGGCGGCCGCTCGAGCACGGCGATGACCGTGTAGAGCCGACCCCGCCAGACGAACCTGGCCGGCCGGCCGTCGTTCAGCCAGACCTCGGCCGGCTCAGACCGCACCCCGCTCATCCGTGCTCACCTGCCCGCGTCCCCAGCACCGGCGGGTCAGCACGCCACCTCCGCGGCACCGGGACCGGCGCCAGAGGCGACCGGAGTTCCCGCCGCTTGGCCGGCTACCCAGGGGAAGACAGGCAGCTGCGCTCTAGTTCGAAACTATATTCGTTACATTGAACGCGCAAGAGCCAATCTGTGAAATGGTGTTCGCATGCCCACGGCAACGCCGCGGCATGCTCCGAGTGCCCGCCGACCGGGCGGGCCGTGAGAGCGCGGGCTCAGGGCTGGGGAGCGAAGCCGGACATCGGGAAGCCGGCCAGCAGGTCGCGTACCTCGGCGGCCACCTCGGCGATCTCGGTCTCGTCCTGCTTCACGGCCGCCCTGATCGCCTCGTCCATCCACGCCGCCACCTGCGGCATGTGCTCCTCGGTCAGCCCCCTGGTGGTGATCGCCGGGGTCCCGATGCGCAGTCCGGACGGGTCGAACGGCTTGCGCGTGTCGAAGGGCACGGTGTTGTAGTTGACCTCGATGCCGGCCCGGTCGAGCGCCCTGGCGGCTGGCTTTCCGCCGATCTCCTGCGGAGTCAGGTCGATCAGGATCAGGTGGTTGTCGGTGCCGCCGGAGACCAGCTGGTAGCCGCGCTCGGTCAGCGCGCCGGCCAGCGCCTTCGCGTTCGCCACGACCTGATGGGCGTACCCGCTGAAGCCCGGGGCGGCCGCCTCCTTGAGCGCCACGGCGATGGCCGCGGTGGTGTGGTTGTGCGGGCCGCCCTGCAGGCCGGGGAAGACGGCCTTGTCGATGGCCGACGCGTGATCGGCCGTGCACATGATCATGGCGCCGCGTGGCCCGCGGAGTGTCTTGTGGGTCGTGGTGGTGAGCACGTCGGCGTGGCCGACCGGGGACGGGTGTGCTCCGCCGACGATCAGCCCGGCGATGTGCGCGATGTCGGCGACAAGCACGGCGCCGCACTCGCCCGCGATCTGCGCGAACGCCGGGAAATCAATGGTGCGCGGGATGGCGGTGCCGCCGCAGTAGATGACCTTCGGCCGCTCCTTCATGGCCAGGTCCCTGACCTCGTCGAAGTCGATCCGGCCGGTGTCGGCGCGAACGCCGTACTGCACGGCGCGGAACCACTTGCCGGTCACCGAGACCGGCCAGCCGTGGGTGAGGTGCCCGCCCATCGGCAGCGCCATGCCCATCACCGTGTCGCCGGGGTTGAGGAACGCCAGGTACACCGCGAGGTTGGCCGGCGAGCCCGAGTAGGGCTGTACGTTCGCGTGGTCCACGCCGAACAGGTCCTTGGCCCGCTGCACCGCCGTCATCTCGATCGGGTCGATGTTCTGCTGGCCCTCGTAGTACCTGCGGCCCGGGTAGCCCTCGGAGTACTTGTTCGTCAGCACCGAGCCGCTCGCCTCAAGCACGGCGGCGGAGACGTAGTTCTCCGACGGGATCAACCGCAGCTTGTCGAACTGGCGTCTGGCCTCGGCCTCGATCAGGTCGGCGATTTCCGGGTCGGTGCTCGCGACGTGCGGGATCGGCGGCTGATGCATCGATGTACCTCCTGGCACGAGCCTACGCGGGCGGTGCCTTCATGATGCCGGACCGGGCCGCCGCCCGCACGTCGCATGTCCGCCCCGATAGACCGTTTTCTGCCGTAGTGCGCCACCCGGTTACCCTACGGATAGCCCGCGGCCGCGCTCAGCCCGACGCCGAGGGACACGCGCGGCGCAGGCACGGCGGACGGAGCAGGATGCGGATCGGGCAGATCGCCATCGACCTGGCGCCGCTGCGCGAGGGCCGCGACTTCCGGCTGCTGTTCACCGGCCGGTTCCTGTCGATGGCAGGCAACGCGGTCGCGACGACGGCGGCGAACTGGCAGGTCTACGGGCTGACCAGGTCCTCGTTGGCGGTCGGCCTGCTGACGCTGACCAGCAGCGCGGGGATGTTCAGCGGGCTGCTGGCCGGCGGGATGCTGGCCGACCGGCATGATCGGCGCAGGCTGATGCTGCTCAGCCGGATGCCGCTCGCGGCACTGGCTGCGCTGCTCGCGGTGAACAGCCAGGTGGCCAGGCCGCAGCTGTGGGCCGTGTACGCGCTTGTGGGCTCGATGGGCGCGCTGTCCGGGCTCGGCAGCCCGGCCGCCACGGCCGCGGTGCCCGCGCTGGTCGGGCCCGACCGGCTAGCCGCCGCGGCGGCGCTGAACGCCATGGGCAGCCAGCTCGGCAACCTGGGCGGGCCCGCGCTGGCCGGCGCGCTGATCGCCGGGCCGGGGATCGCCTGGTGCTACGGCATCGACGCCGCCTGCTTCGCGGTGTTCGGCCTCACCTTGCGCTACATCAGGCCGCTGCCGCCGACGGTGCGGGCGGCACGCCCCGGATTGCGCTCGATGGCACAGGGGCTGCGGTACGTACGCGCCAGCGGGGTGGTCGGCGGCATGCTCGCCGTCGACACCAGCGCGATGATCTTCGGGATGCCGTCCGCGCTTTTCCCCGCGCTGGCCAGGGAGCACTTCCACGGCGGCTCGGCCACGTTCGGCCTGCTCGCGGCGGCGCCCGGGCTCGGTGCCCTGCTCGGCGCGGCCACCAGCGGCTGGACCGGCCGCCTGCGGCGACCGGGGATGGTGGTGATCGGGGCCGGGCTGGTCTGGGGACTGGCGATCGTCGGGTTCGGCCTGAGCGGCAGCCTGGCCGTCGGGCTCGCGTTCCTGGCGCTGGCTGGCATGGCCGACCTGATCTCGGAGATCCTGCGCAACGCCCTGCTGCAGCGCTACACGCCGGACGAGCTGCGCGGTCGGGTGGCCAGCCTGTACCTGGTCCAGGTGAACTCGGCGCCCGCGCTCGGCAACGTGGAGGCGGGACTGGTCGCGCAGCTTTTCTCGCTGACGATCTCCGTGGTCAGCGGCGGCCTGGCGTGCGTGGCCGGCGCCGTGCTGCTCGGCGCTGTCAATCCCGCGCTGCGCCGCGCGGTGCTACGCGAGCGCCACGCGCAGGTTCCGAAGTCCCGTCCACCCGGGCCAAATGGCCGGTCCGCGGCGGAGCAGACCGCCCTACCGTATGGAGAATGAGCGAACTGAAAGGCCCGGAGATCCTGGGCCAGCCGCTGCTGAACAAGGATGCGGCATTCTCCGAGCGTGAGCGGGACGAACTCGACCTGCGCGGCCTGCTCCCCTGGCGGGTCGCGACGATCGCCGAGCAGGTCACGCTCGAGCTCGAGCACCTACGGCGCAAGCCCGACGACATGGAGAAGTACATCGGGCTCTCGGCCCTGCAGGACCGCAACGAGACCCTCTTCTACCGCCTGCTGCTCGACCACCTCGAGGAACTCGCGCCGATCGTGTACACCCCGACGGTCGGCGAGGCCTGCCGCCGGTTCAGCCATGTGCTGCGCCGCCCGCGCGGGCTGTGGATCACCCCCGACGACATCGACTGCATCCCGCACCTGCTGCGCAACGCGGGCAAGCCGGGGGTCAGGCTGATCGTGGCAACCGACAACGAGCGCATACTCGGCCTCGGCGACCAGGGAGCGGGCGGGATGGGGATCCCGGTCGGCAAGCTCGCGCTCTACACGGCAGGTGCCGGGATCGAACCGCACCTGACGCTGCCGGTCTCGCTAGACTGCGGCACCGACAACGCAGACCTGCTCGCCGACCCGCTCTACCTCGGCTATCCCAAGTCCCGGCTGCGCGGCGCGCCGTACGACGCGTTCATCGACGCGTTCGTCGCCGCGGTCCGCGACGTCTTCCCGCACGCGGTGCTGCAGTGGGAGGACTTCAAGCAGCACAACGCGATCCGGCTGCTCGACCGCTACCGCACCGTGCTGCCGAGCTTCAACGACGACATCCAGGGCACCGCTGCGGTCGTCGTGGCCGGCATCATCGCGGCACTGCGCCGCCGCGGCGAGCCCGTCAGCGGGCAGCGGCTGGTTTTCCTCGGAGCCGGAGCGGCAGGGCTCGGCATCGCCAGGCTGGCCGCCCAGGTCATGCGCGCGGCGGGCACGCCGGAAGCCGACATCAGCGCGGCGCTGGTCATGCTGGACTCGCGCGGGCTGATCTTCGACGGCCGGGACCACATCGATGACGACAAGCGCCCGTTCGCGCTCTCGGCGGCGGCCATGGCCAGGTACGGACTCACGCCAGGCGGCGGCCACGACCTCGCCGAGGTGGTGCGCCATGTGGCCCCGACGATCCTGATCGGCACCAGCGGCACGCCAGGGTCGTTCTCGCGCGAGGCGATCGGCGCGATGGCGGCGAGGACCGACCTGCCGGTCGTGTTCCCGCTGTCAAATCCCACGTCGAAGTCCGAGGCGACCCCGGCAGACGTGCTGGCCTGGACGGGCGGGCGGGCGCTGGTGGCGACGGGCAGCCCGTTCGGGCCGGTCGAGATCGGCGGCGTCACGCACGAGGTCGGCCAGGCGAACAACGTCTTCATCTTCCCCGGGGTGGGGCTCGGCACGATCGTGGCGCGTGCGGCCACGGTCACCGACGGGATGTTCCTCGCTGCCGCCGGCACCCTTGCCGGCCTGGTCTCGCCGGAGCGGCTGGCGGCCGGCGCCCTGTACCCGCGCGTTGCCGACCTGCGCGCCGCCTCCCGCGCGATCGCGGTGGCCGTGGCCACCGAGGCGCGCCGCGCCGGGGTGGCCGCGATCGGAGCCGACCAGGACATCGAGGCCGCCGTGGACGCGGCCATGTGGGCACCCGGCTATACGGAGTACGCCGCCGGGTAACGGCCAGGCTGAGGTCCGGCGCCGGCAGCATCAGCTCCGGGCCTCAGCTTCCGGCTCGGCTGCAGGCTCAGCTGCTGGCCAGGTCGCGGCGGAGGAACCGCCAGCCGCCGATGAGGGCCATCGCAGCGCCGATCGCCAGGTAGGTGCCGACGATCGCCCAGTTCGCGCCGACCGCTGGCGCGAGCGTGACATGGTGGAGCAGCGAGGTGTCCATCACCCAGTGGTTGACCTTGATCGCCGAGCCGAGCATCTCGACGAAGAACGCCCAGGCAAGCGTCCCCCAGCACGCCACGCTGGTCAGCCGCGGCGCGAAGCCGAACACGCCGACGCCGATCCCGAGCAGCGCCACAGCTGGCGCGGCGCTGTTCAGCCCGGCGAGCAGCACCTCGTGGAAGCCCAGGCCGGCATGCTGGCTGGCCGCGCCGGCCCAGAATGCCACGCCGCCGAGCAGGCCGGCCGCCGCGATGACCGCTAGGATCAGGCCCACCCGGCCGGCCAGCCAGCGCTGTCTGCTGACCTGCCGAACGAGCAGGTTGTCCAGGTAGCCCTCGGCCTCCTCCTCGCGCACCCGGCCCAGGGCGCTGGCGGCGTACCCCATGATCAGGGTCATCAGGATCAGGAAGATCACTCCGGCGTACACCTTGGTACCGGCCAGCTGGAACTGGCGCACCGCGAGCGAGGTGAGATGCCCGGTGATCCGCCGGATCAGGGCCGAGGACGTGAACGCCTTCCCGGCGGACCTCGCGAACGAGCCGTAAAGCAGCCCGGCCACCGCCGCTGCGGCCAGCCAGCCGGTCACCGAAGCCCAGGACTGCCGCACGGAGAACCGCAGCGCAGAGCCGAGCATCGCGGTGCGCGCCCGCGCGGTGTCCTTGTCGGCCAGCACGCTCGCCCCGAGGTCTCGGTCGGCGAGCAGCACGGCTCCGCCCGCGCAGAGCGCGATCAGCCCGGCGATCGGCAGCAGCCAGACCGGGTCGGCGTCGGTCAGCGGGCGCAGCTGCTCGATCCAGCCGAGCGGGCTGACGTAGACCAGCCAGTGCGCGCTCGATGTCGCGTCGCCGAGGGCCCGGAGCATGAAGGCGACGCCGAACGCGCCGGCAGCCAGCCCGGTCGCCCGTGACCTGGTGGGCATGACCTGGCTGGCCAGGGCGCCGATCGAGGCGAACAGGGCGGCTCCAGCCACGACGGCGATCGCGAAGAACAGGCTGGTGCCGACGCCGATGGCCACGTCGGGCCTGGCACCCACGACCGCGGTGAGCAGCGCGGTGATCAGGTACATGGCGACGACACCGACCGCGAGGCCAGCCAGCGCGTTGGCCGCGGCGCGGCGCGGCGTGACCTGCCCGGCAAGGAACAGCTCCCACCGGCCGGCCGCCTCCTCTCCCCGCAGCGACTTCGTCGCGCTGAGCAGGCCCCAAACGCAGGCGACGATCGAGGTCACGCCGATCGCGCGCCAGTCGATGAATCCGCCGAGAGTGGTCAGGCCACTGGTATCGCCGAGCAGGGCCTTCAGCCCGGTGTTGGCCGCCATCGCGCCGAGCAGCGAGTTCCGCTGCCCGGCGGTCGGGGCGATCGAGTGGAACGAGAACGCGTTGTCATAGACGTACAGGCCGAAGACCAGGCCCCAGATGGCGCCCGATCGCACCGACCGGCGGCCGGTGAACCTGGCGATGGTCAGCTGCGGCAGCCGGTATATGGTACGCGCCCCGGCTGGCGACCGGGCGGCGGGTGTGGCCGTCGAGCTAGCCACGGCCGGCTCGCTCACCGGCGCGCTTCTGCTCGCCGTAGATGGACAGGAACAGCTCCTCCAGCGAAGGCTCCCTGCTCAGCAGCGTCTTCGGATGCGCCGCGGCGAGAACGGCCAGCAGTTCGTCGATGGGGCCGCGGACCTGGCAACTGAGCTGGTGGCCGGCGACCATGACCGCGCTTACCCCGGGCAGCTCGGAGACCTGCGGCGGCGGGCCGGCGAAGGCCGCCTCAACGGTCAGCGCGGACAGGTGCCGCATCTGCGCGAGCGTTCCGATCTCCACCAGCCTGCCGCCGCGCAGGATCGCGATCCGGTCGCAGAGTGCCTCGGCCTCGGCAAGCACGTGCGAGGACAGGAACACCGCCTGGCCGTTCGCCTTGGCTTCGATCACGCACTGCCGGAACGCCTGCTCCATCAGCGGGTCGAGGCCGAGCGTCGGCTCGTCGAGTACCAGCAGGTCGGCCCGGGTGGCCAGGGCGGCGATCAGGCTAATCTTCTGCCGGTTCCCCTTGGAGTAGGCGCGCACCTTCCTCGTGGGGTCGAAGTCAAATCTGGTCACGAGCTCGGCCCGGTAGGCCAGGTCGGTCGAGCCGTGGGTGCGGGCCAGCAGGTGCAGCGTTTCGGCGCCCGTCAGCGACGGCCACAAGGTGGCCTCCCCCGGCACGTAGGCCACCCTGGCGTGCACGGCAGCCTTCTGCGCCTGCGCGTCCATGCCGAAAACGCGTGCCGAGCCAGCGGTCGGCTTGATCAGGCCGAGCAGCAGCCTGATGGTCGTGGTCTTGCCCGCGCCGTTCGGGCCGAGGTAGCCGAGCACCTCGCCTGGCCGCATCTCCAGGTCAAGGCACTCAAGGCCGACCGTCCTGCCGAAATGCTTGGTCAGGTTCTCGGTGCGGATAGCCGGCTGTCCCTCGCCGGCCTGCGCCTGTGCCTGCATGCCTGTCTCCGAAACGGCTCGCCGGGTCCCTGTGCTCAGGCTGACGCCCACCGGGCCGGCGAGGCAGGGCTCAAGGTCCTTCTTAGGAGGGAACAAATTCCCGCGGGGCGGCCCCGGCACCCCAGCCGTGCCGCTGCGGCGGGAATCCGGCAGCAATCGTGCAGGCGAGCCCGGCAGCGAAGATCACCAGGACGAGCACCGGCGGGGCTCCGGACGGCGCGAACCCCGCTATGGCCAGCCGGGCGAGGCCCACCATCGACCCACCGATCCCGGCAAGCAGCAGCGCTTGCGGCCACCAGCCCGCCATGGCCGCGTTGCCGGCCGGCAGCCTGGCCAGCGGCCGCTCCAGCCGCATCACGCCGATCGTGACCGGCACGAGCACCAGGCCGAGGACGGCGAACCAGGCCGACCGCAGCGCCCACCACTGCCATGAGCCGATGCCCGGCTGCGGTGCAAGTCCGGCCGGGTACAGCGCCACAGCCACCACGACCACCGGCGCCATGTGCCACAGGTAGACGGTCATAGTGGCATCGTTCAGCCTGCTCACCACGCGCCACCGACCCGCTGTGGCCATCATCCGCCGCCCGGCCGGCTCGGCCGCGATCAGCAGCCCGGACTGTGCCGCTGCCAGCGCCAGCAGCGCGACCGACGGCGGGCTGGTGTTCTGCACGGGCCCGCCAGCACCGATCATGTCGATGGGGAACGGCCCGACGGTCAGCAGCAGGACGAGGGCGACGAGGCCGACCCCCGCCAGGGCGTATGCGTGCCACCGCGGACCGCCGAGCCAGCCTTCACGCCAGCCGAAGCCCCACTGGTGCATCGAACCCCACACCAGCAGGTAGTTCAGGAACCCGATCACCGGGACATGCCACCCGATGGCGGCCGCGTCGACCGCTCCGGCGCCGGCCGCCATGACCACGGGCACGGCCAGCCCCCAGCGCCGGTGGGCGGCGAGCATGGCCGGGGTGAGCAGGATGAGCAGCAGGTACACCGGCAGGAACCAGAGTTGCAGGGCGACGAACCAGGCGGCCTCCGCCAGCGCGAGCCGGCCCACCCCGGCGAGGCGGGCGGCGCTGACCGCGATCACCGCGACGGCGACGTAGACAGCCGCCGGCCAGAGCAGCCGCAGCGCCCGGCCGCGTGCCCATCCGGCCCAGGTCTCCCCGCTGGCCTTGTGATCGACCCAGGAGATCGCGTTGACGTACCCGCCGACCAGGAAGAAGACCGGCATGACCTGGAAGAACAGCGTCACCCACCGGCCCCATCTGATGTAGTAGAGCGCGTCGAGCCCGGATAGCTGACCATGGCGGTAGGTAATGTCGGTGACCAGCCAGTGCCCGATCACCACCAGGCCGAGGGCACCGACCCTTAGCAGGTCCGCATAGCGGTTCCGTTCCATCGCTTCTCCGGTGTTGCGCCCACCCCCACAACGAGCGTCGGGTGGCCTGCCGTGCCTGGGCTAGGGGCAAAGGTCCCCGCAGAAGTCAGCGCCGCGGTGCTCGCGGGGGGTCAGCGACGGCGGTGCCAGCGCGCCGCCCGCCGGTCGGCCAGGACCTGCCTGACCACGTTCCTGCCGGGTATCCCGGTCACCCCGCCGCCGCCGTGAGTGGCCGACCCTGCCTGGTACAGGCCGCGTACCGGGGTCCGCAGGTCGGCGTAGCCGGCCGCCGGCCTGGCGTGGAACATCTGCCCCATGCTCAGCTCGCCGTGGAAGATGTTGCCGCCGACCAGGCCGTACTCGCGCTGCATCAGGTCAGGGCCGATCACCTGGCGGTGCAGGACCGAGCGGGCGAACCCCGGGGCGAGCTCGTCCATTCTCGTGATCACCCGGTCGGCGTACAGGTCGAGCTCCGCCTCGTCCGGCCTGTCGGCGTAGCCGTGCGGCACCCACTGGGTGAACATCGACATCACGTGCTGGCCGACCGGGGCGAGCGAGTCGTCGAAGACGCTGGGAATGCAGATGTCGGCGAACGGCAGTTGCGACGGGCGGCCGGCCACCGCGTCCTGAAAGGCGTTCTCGACCTCGTCGAGGCTCTCGGCGAGCACGATGGTCCCGCCGTGCACTTGCGGGTCGAAGGTCGGGTGGCTGGCGAAGATTGGCAGCCGGTCGAGCGCCAGGTTGATCTTGACGCTGCCGCTCCTGGTCTGCCAGGCGCGGATGTCGGCGACGAAGTCGTCGGGCAGCACGGCGGGATCGACCAGCTTGAGGAACGAGATCGCCGGGTGCGCCGTCGTGATCACGGTGGCGGCCGGCACGTGCTCGCCGGAGATTAGGTCAACGCCGGTGACCCGGCCGCCAGCTGTCGTGATCCTGGCCACCTCGGCTTCGGTCCTGATCTCGGCGTCGAACGACGTGGCCGCGGCCGCGAGCGCGGCGGTGACCGCGCCCATGCCGCCGCGCGGGAAGCCCCAGGCGCCGGACTGGCCCTCAGTTTCGCCGATGTGGTGGTGCAAGGTGACATACCCGGTGCCCGGCGACCTGGGCCCGGCCCACATGCCGATCACGCCGGAGACCGACAGCACGCCGCGCAGCGCGTCGCTGGTGAAGTACTGGTCGAGCAGGTCCGCGATGCTTCCGGTGAGCAGCCTGGTCAGGTCCACGGCCAGCCGGGTGTCCACGCCGCGCAGCTGGCGCAGCAGCCGGCCCTGGCCGATCAGGTCGGCGGCCCGCCTTGAGCCGAGCTTGGGCGGGATCTGGCCGAGCAGCGGCCCGAGCACGGACGCGATCCTGGCCAGCCGCGCCTCGTAGCCCGCGAAGGCGTCGGCGTCCCTGGCCGAGAACCTGGCGATCTCGGCGTGCCGCTGCGCCGGATCGGCGGGCAGCCGCAAGTACCTGCCGTCGGCGCGCGGCGCGAAGTAAGGCCCCTGCGGGTACACGTAGTAGCCGTGCCGCTCCAGGCCAAGGTCGCTGACCAGGGTGGCGGGCAGCAGCGAGACGACGTATGACAGCGATGTGATGGTGTAGTCCGGGCCGAACGGGTGCTCGCTGACGGCCGCACCGCCCACCATGTCCCTGCGCTCGCAGACCAGGGTCGCGAGGCCGTGCCTGGCCAGGTAGGCGGCGGCGACCAGGCCGTTGTGCCCTCCGCCGACGATCACCACGTCGCGGTGCGTCGTCATTCGCCTCCTATTCCATCCGAAAGCGGATAAAAGTAAAGCGTATGATCCCCTGGCCATACGGAATCACTGGGGGCCGCTCCCAGGGGTGGGCCGGTGCGGCCCCCGTCCTGTCGGTGGCCGGTGGCAGACTCAGCGGAATGACAGCATCCGATCCGAAAGCTGACCTGCACCACTACCTGCGCCAGGCCCGAGAGGCCGTGCTGTGGAAGCTCGAAGGGCTCTCCGAGTACGACGTCCGCAGGCCGCTCACGCCGACCGGGACCAACCTGCTCGGGCTGGTCAAGCACCTGGCCAGCGTGGAGCACGGCTACCTCGGCGATGTGTTCGGCCGACCGGACGAGCCGCTGCCCTGGGAGGATCAGGTCCCTCAGGCGAACGACGACATGTGGGCCACCGCCAGCGAGTCTCGCGAGCTGATCATCGGGCAGTACCAGCGGGTGCAGGCGCACTCGGATGCGACCATCGAGGCGCTGCCGCTCGACGCGATCGGGAGCGTGCCCTGGTGGCCTGAAGCCCGCCGGGAAGTGACCCTGGGCCGGATCCTGGTGCACATGACCGTGGAGACGCACCGGCACGCCGGGCACGCCGACATCATCAGGGAACTCATCGACGGGAAGGTCGGGCACCGGCTCAAGGCCGACAACATGGCGACTGGCGACCAGCAGTGGTGGCAGGACTACCGCCAGCGGGTCGAGGAGGCCGCGCGGCAGGCGAGCCAGGGCCAGAGCACGGCCTGAGCGCCCGCCCTGCGCGCATGTCGGGCTCGGAATCGCCTGTCCCGCGTAGTCCGGGTAGGTTCGGCAGGGAGTGACCCCCGGCACCCCGAGGACTGGGAATCATGACGCTCGCCATCGAGGCGCACGGCCTCGTCAAGCGATTCGGCACCACGCTGGCGGTGGACGGCGTGGACCTGGCGGTCCGGCCGGGCACGGTGCTCGGCTTGCTCGGGCCCAACGGCGCGGGCAAGACCACGGTAGTCCGAATGCTGGCCACGCTGCTGCGGCCCGACCGCGGCCGCGCCCGTGTCTGTGGCGCCGACATCGTCCATCAGGCCGGCCGGGTGCGCGAGCTGATCGGCCTGACCGGCCAGTACGCCGCGGTGGATGAGGACCTGACGGGGTTCGAGAACCTGCTGCTGATCGGTCGGCTGCTTGAGATCCCGCGAGCCGAGGCGAAACGGCGGGCCGACGAACTGCTCGAGCGGTTCGAACTCGCGGAGGCGGCCAGGCGCTCGGTCAAGACCTATTCGGGAGGCATGCGGCGCAGACTCGACCTGGCCGCCAGCCTGGTGCAGCGGCCCGAGGTGCTCTTCCTCGACGAGCCGACGACCGGCCTTGACCCGCGCAGCCGCGGCGAGGTGTGGGGCATGATCAGGAACCTGGTAGGCGACGGCACCACCGTGCTGCTGACCACCCAGTACCTGGACGAGGCCGACCGGCTGGCCACCGAGATCGCCGTGATCGACCACGGCAGGGTGATCGCGACCGGCACGTCGGCAGAGCTCAAGGCCAAGGTCGGCGGGCAGACCCTGGACGTACGGCCGGCCGATCCGGCAGACCTGCCGGCCGTCGCCGAGATCGTCACCGCCGCGGTCGGCCGCGCGCCGATCGCGGCGGACGAGGATCCGGGGCTGCTGTCGGTGCCGGTCGAAGATGCGGGGATCCTGGCCGATGTGGTCAGCACTCTGCAGGTCAGGCAGATCGAGGTCACCGAGCTCTCGGTGCGGCTGGCCAGCCTGGATGAGGTATTCATGGCGCTGACCGGGCACCCGTCGGAGGAAGGCGGCACGAGGTGACGACGACGGTGGTGGCCGACGAGCGGAGCGCCCCGGCCAGGAGCATGACCCCGGACAGGGCCCTGCGGCACTCGCTCACGCTGGCCTGGCGGGCGCTCGTTCGGATCAGGCGCAACCCCGAGCAGCTGCTCGACGTCACGCTCCAGCCGATCATCTTCGTGACGCTGTTCGTGTTCCTGTTCGGCGGCGCGATCAGCGGGGGCAGGCACGCCTATCTGCAGTTCGTGCTGCCGGGGATCATGGTGATGACGGTCGTGTTCGCGAGCATGGGCACCGGCATCGGGCTGAATACCGACCTGACCAAGGGCATCTTCGACCGGTTCAGGAGCTTGCCGATCTCCCGGTCGGCGCCGCTGACCGGGACGATCATGGGCGACTTCGTCCGCTACTTCGTCTCCGTCGCGATGGTCCTCGCCTACGGCTCGCTGCTCGGCTTCCGCATCGCCACCAACCCGGTGTTCGTGCTTGGAGCGGTCGGGCTGATGTTCGTCTTCGGCTTCGCGGTCGGCTGGATCTGGGTGCTGCTCGGCCTCTTCGTAAAGTCACCGCAGAGTCTGCAGGGGTTCGGCTTCATCGTGATGTTCCCGCTCACGTTCGGCAGCAACGTGTTCGTCCAGACGAGCACCCTGCCCGGCTGGCTCCAGGCCTGGGTCAAGGTCAACCCGGTGACCGCGCTCACCGGGGCGACCCGCGCGCTGATGCTCGGCGGCCCGCTCCCGGTCGCGACTCCGGCCTGGCACTCGGTGGCCTGGAGCATCGCGCTAATCGTCGTCTTCGCGCCGATCGCCGTCCGCCGGTACCGCCGCGTCGGCTAGGCCCATCCCGTAGATCTCCGGTAGCGCGGACCGGCACCAGATCTCCGGCGGCGCGGACCGGCACCTCGCCGGCCGGCCGGGCAGCGTTATCGTCGCCGAGGATAGCGCCGCTGCCGGCCCCTCCCCCGCCTGCCCGAAGCCCGCGGGACCACGGCCCGCAACCGCCAGCCTCCCCAAGACCCGCCCAAGGCCCCACGCGAGGCCAACCCAGCCGCCGGAACCCGCAAGCCAGCCAAACCGCATGCAATCACCCCGGTGCCCGCCGCAATCACCCCGGTGCCCTTGGAATGAATGCCACATCCACCGCGTATTCCGGGACATCCGCCACATCCATCAAGATCATCTCCGGGACGACGGCCCGCGCCCGGCGGCCAGGCCGAGCCGACCGCCCGAGCGCGAGCTCGGCCGGCTGTCAGACCTCGCTGGGAGCATGGCACCAAGGCAAAGCGCCAGGGACAGGCGGGCGCCCATCGGGAGGATGCCATGGCAGCACGGACCTTCACGATCGAGCCGATTGGCCCGTTCTCGCTGGCCGAGGCGGCGACCTTCGGGTTCGGCCAGCGCGGCGGCGGCGAGTGGGACGGTGTCATGCGCCTGGCGTTCTGCCTGGACGGCTACGCCCGCCAGGTCGGCGTCGAGGTCCGCCAGGACGACGCGGGCCGGGTCCAGTGCACCGCCGTCGGCGCGGACGAATCTGACCTCGGCGCCGTCAGCGGCCAGGTTGCCCGGGTGCTCTCGCTCGACCATGACGGCGAGGAATTCACTCGCATCGGGCAGCGCGACCCGGTCATCGGCCGACTCCAGGCCATCGCGCCCGGGTTGCGGCCGCCGCTGTTCTACTCCCCGTACGAGGCCGCCGCCTGGTCCGTGCTCAGCGCCCGCCGGCCAGCCGGCCAGATGATGGCGGTGCGGGCGAAGCTGAGCGAGGCACACGGCGCGGTCTTCGACCTGGCCGGCCAGTCCCTGGCCGCATTCCCGGCCCCCGAGGCACTGCTGGCGGTCGAGTCCTTCCCCGCGATCCCGGCCGAGAAGCTCACCCGCTTGCACGCGGTGGCGCAGGCAGCCCTGTCCGGCCAGCTCGATGCCGCGAGGCTGGTGGCGATGGGGCCGGACGCCGCCATCGGCGACCTGCAGAGCATCAAGGGCATCGGACCGTTCTACGCGTCGCTGATCGTGATCCGCGGCACCGGCTTCGCCGACGTCCTCCCGGCCGCCGAGCCCAAGGCGCTATCGCTCGCGGCCCGCCTGTATAACCGAGGTAAGCCGCTGACCGTGGACGAGTTGCGCGTCATCGCCGAGCCCTGGCGGCCGCTGCGGACCTGGGCGGTCGTCCTGATCAGGGCCGCAGGCCCCCGCCTGCTCGGTGATCCGCCGGACCCTGCCTCGCGCACCAGATCCCGCCTGGTCGAGGACGCCGCGCCCGCCCCCGGCACGTCCGGCACTGTCCCATCGGCTGACCGCCGGGCTTCCCGCAACTCCAGGCCCGAGCCCGCTTCGTCTGCCTCTGGCCGTTAGCCCAGGCTGAGGCTGGTGACGCGACCGCTACGGATCACGGCGCGCACGGCGCCGGCCTGGGCGCCGCGCCAGATCGTGTAGGTGCCCGCCGCCAGGCTGGGGTAGACCGCGGCGTAGCCGTCCTGGGAGGCCTTACCCCTCCTGACCCGCGCATGGGTCCGCGGCCCGGCCGGGTTGGCGTCGAGGCTGACCTCGATCTCCTGGCCCTCGTCCTCTGCCGGGCAGTACAAGATCAGCGTGCCCTCAAGGGCTCGGGCCTTACCGGAGTGATCCTTTCCTGACATGACTGTCCCTCCTGCGGTGCCCGCGGCCCGTCAGGCCGCCTGCCCGCTGGAAACCCGCCGATGAAGCCAGTTGTCATAACCTAGCGAGCCGGTGGCGGCACTGTCAGTCACCCCGTCGGCGCGTCTCGGCAAGATTCGGCGCGAATCGGCCGAACCAGATCCGGCATCGGAACGCATGCCAAGCCTGCGCGGCGGAGCCGACGGTCGGCAGTGCCTCAGCTCAGCGCAGGGCGGACGACGTTCTCCAGCGGGCGGCCGTCCAGGTGGCGGGCGGCCTGCTCGGCCACGAACTCGGGGGCGCGCCGGGCGAACGCGAAGGTGTCGCCGCCGATGTGCGGAGTCAGCAGCACATTGGGCAGCGTCCACTCCGGGCGGTCAGGCGGCAGCGGCTCGGGGTCGGTGACGTCAAGCGCGGCCCGGAGCCTACCCGCCCTTAGCTCGCTGGTCAGCGCGCCGGGATCCACCACCGGCCCGCGGGCGACATTGACCACCAGCGCACCGTCGGGCAGCGCCGCGAGCACCTCGCGCCCGATCAGGCCGCGGGTGGCCGAATGCAGCGCGATGCAGACCACCAGGATGTCGGCGGCAGCCGCCAGCCCCGGCAGTTCGGCCAGCCCGGACACCCCGGGCCTGGCCGTCCGCGACACCCGGCTGACCTGCACGCCGAACGGCGCAAGCCGCCGCTCAATCGCCGTGCCGATCCCGCCGTAGCCGACCAGCAGGACCCGCTGGCCCGCTAGCGCCTCGGTCCGCACGTGCGACCAGGCTCGGCTGGCCTGCTCGGCGGCGAACCGCGGAAGCTGGCGAAGGCTCGCCAGGATCAGGGTCACGGCGAGCTCCGCTGTCCCTTCCTCGTGACCGAGACCATGGCCGTTGCACAGCACTGCCTGCGGCGGCACCGCCGCGAGCACGTCGTCGACGCCACTGCTGAGGCTCTGCACGACAGCCAGGCGCGGCATCAGGCCGATCAGCCGCAGGCTGGCGGCGTCCCCCATGTAGGGCAGGCAGTAGAACGTGACGTCGTCAAGCCTGGCCGCGTCGGCTGACTCGTAGCCGAGCACCTCGGCCGCGGGCAGCCGCCGCACGGTGAACTCGGCGACGCCATCGGCCTCCGGCAGCAAGAGCGCCATGGCATCCCTTCCGGCATCGCCTAGGCGCGCACGGTTCCCTTGCTCTCGAAGGCCATGGCCCGCTGCAGCGCGGCCGCACGCAGGTCGGCAGGAATCTCGGCCGGGCCTCCGATCGCCGCCGCGTTGATGCCGGCCTGGGCGGCCTCCTCGACCACCCCGCCGACGATGATGGCCAGTTCCGGCGTGCGGTGGAACACCAGCACGCCGTGGTTCGCCAGCAGCACAGCAGGGACGCCGGGTGCCACGGCCGCCCTGATGTGCGCCACGGCCTCGGCCGATCCGCGCGGCCCGTAGCCGGCCACCGGCACGCCGTCCGGAAGCCCGAACATGGCCAGGGCCTCCACCCAGCAGCCGATCGGGCGGTGGGCTACGGCGAAGGCGGTGGCGTACGGCGAGTGGGTATGCAGCACGCAGCCCACCTCGGCATGGTCGGCGTACATGGCCGTGTGCATGGCCACCACCGCGCCCTGAATCGGCGGCAGTTCGCCCTCAAGCAGCGTTCCGTCCAGCCCGACCCTGACCACCGCCGACGCTGGGTGGTTGCGCAGCGACGGCCCGGCGGTGAAGTACATCTCGTCCGCGCCAGGCACCCGGACGCTGACGTTGCCGTGACCGTTCGCCGAGATCGCGCCGCTCGCCACCACCCGCTGGGCGATGTCGACTACCTGATCGGCCAGATCCTTGTCCATTGCCTGCCCTCCCTCGGCCCCGTCAGGCAGTTACGTCCCTTCCTGCCCGGAAGCCCTCAGGCAGAGCCTAGCCCGTCGACCCGGGGCCGCGGTCGCGTGGCACGTCCGGCCTATCCGCTGCGTCCGGCCCGCCCGGCTCGTGTGGCGCGGCAGCCAGCCCAGCTAACGGCCTGCCGAGGCCGAGCCGGTGCGCGAGCCGCCAGGCCGCGCGTATCTGGGGCGGCACCTTCCTGTGCCGCCCCAGATACGGCTCCGTCGTCCCCCCGGAGCCTGCGTCGAACCTCACGGTGGTGTACATCCCGCCCCTTCGCCTTAGCGGAACCCAGCATTCCGTCTCCGAGGCGAGGCTGGCTATCCCCGAACTCGGGGATGCGAGCGGCCGCAGGCACACCTAGAATGCGCGCTACCGCGCACGGCCAGATTGGGCATGAGAATGACACTGGACTCGACCGCGACGGTAGCGCACGTGACCACCCCCACAGGCAGAGTGATCGGCGTCCCCGACGGCACGCGGATCGTGTTCGGCCGCGGGCCCGACGCCGACCTCGTCATCTCCGCGGGCCGTGGCCTGTCCCGACGGGCCGGAGTGATCACCGGGCTGCCCGGCGGCGCCCTGATCACCAACATCAGCTACACCCATGCCCTGTACGCGGACGGCGAGGGCTTCCGGATCAGGCTGCCCAGGATGGACCAGTCGGGCGAGCCGGCCGGCGGCTGGCTGGTGCAGCGCGGCACCACCCTGGTCGGCTCGCGCGCGATGCTTGACGACGGCCAGCCGCTGCGCCTGGTGGTCAGCACCCGGCCGCCGGCGGCCGACCCGGGCGGGCAGGTGCCGCGCGGCGACCAGACCCTGCTGCCGCTCTACCTCGACCCGCACACCAAGCTCTTCCTCGTCGCGCTGATCTGGTGCCGCCCCTGGCTGATCGACACCGGCCGCGGGCTGCCGCTGCCGAGAACCCCGGAGATCGCACGCGCCGCGCTCGACGTGACCGGCGCGCGGCACGAGCTAGCCTGCTTCGATGCCGACCCGGCCTTCCGCGATCGACTGTCCGCCAGGGTCGGCGAGCACCTCAAGGTGCTGCGCCGCAAGATCGTCGAGCGGGGACTGGTCCGCGGCGACGTCAGACTGTCCGACGAGGTGGTGGTGGAGGCCCTGATCGAGAACGGGGTGATTTCCGTGGACGACCTCGACAGGTTCGAGGACCCGGCGTGGTGCTCGCGGCAAGAGGACCTGTGGTGGACCTAGCGGCTCATCCTGGCGGCGGATTCCCGGGGCCCGAAGGCCCGGGCCGCAGCGAGTTCACCGTGAAGAACGCGCTCCGGCGCAGCCCGGCCCCGGTTACCAGCACCTGGTACCTGCCGGGCGGCAGCATGCCCGGGAAGAACTCGTGGAACTCGTTGATCACGTAGTAGAAGGTGCCTGCCGAGTCGGCCGTCGGGTGCGACGGCGAGGTGCCCACACCGACCAGCGTCACAGTGACCTCGCTGCCCGGCAGCCAGCCGCGGCCGCACACGATGAACCCGGTGTCGCCGTCTCCGTAGCGCTGGCTCAGCTTGAGCTTCGGGGGTCCGAGCGGCGGGCCTAGCGGGCCGCGCGGCGGCCTTCGCGGCACAACCGGCGGGCAGCTCAATCGACCAGAGGTTCGCACGCCGGACCCGGTCGGCTGAGCGGAGTCGCGACCGTTGCCGGACGTCGTGGCGTGCGGCGAGCGGGCCGACGGCGACGCGCTGACACCTGGCGTGCCGTCGGAGCGGCCGACGTCACCGGGGCCGCGGGCAGCGCCCGCCAGGTGCGCGCTGAGCGCCGTCCCCCCTGCCACCAGCGCCAGCGCAGCCACCAGCGCGGCTAGCCCGGTGAGCACGGCCCGCCTCGGCCCAGCGCGCCGTGACGGCCGCGCGCCAGGCCTCGCCGCTGAGGCTCCCGCCTCAGCACCGGCACCGGAACCGGCGCCGGGCTCCGGCTCCGCACCCCAGCGGGCGCCGAACCACCCCCCAGGATCGGAGCCGCGCCCCCGGCCGGAACCTTCGCCCGGCGCGGAGTCACGCCCGGTGCCGGATTGGCCGGGCGGACCCTGACCCCGCGGGCTGGCCGGGAACAGGACCGCGTAAGCAGGCTGAGAGCCGACGGTCTCGTCATCGTCGGCCGAATCAGGCGCCGACCCAGCCCCCGACCCGGAGTGCGACCTCGGGTCGGCGCGGTACTCGGCGATCAGCGCCAGCGCCTCGGCGGACAGCAGCTCCAGCCCGAGTTCGCTGGAATCCGATGCCGCCTGCAGGTCGGCCGCCAGGTAGGCGAGCAGGCCGGCCGAGGTGGGCCGCCGGCGCGGATCCCGCTCCAGGCAAGCCGCGATGAACCCGGCCAGGTCGCCCGGCAGGCCGGACAGGTCGGGCGGGGCGGTCGCGAGCTGGACGAGCACGTCGATCACCGAGTCGCCGTGGTAAGGGCTGTGGCCGGTGGCCGCAAGCACCATCGTGGCGCCGAGCGAGTACACGTCGCTGGCCGACGTCGCCTGGCGGGTGTCCCTGGCCTGCTCGGGCGCCATGTACGCCGGGGTCCCGACCGTGCCGCGGGTGAGCGTGAGCTGGACCCGCTCCGCGGCCCTGGCTACCCCGAAGTCGATCACGCGCGGGCCGTCCGGCGAGACGAGCACGTTGGACGGCTTCAGGTCGCGGTGCACAAGCCCGGCATTGTGTATCGACTCGAGCGCCTCGGCGCAGCCAGCCGCGAGCCAGCGCACCGCGGGGACCGACAGCGGCCCGCAGGTCCGGACCAGGGTACTCAGCGACGGCGCGGGGACGTAGGACGTGGCCAGCCACGGCACGTCGGCCTCGGGGTCGGCCGCCACGACCGGCGCGGTGAAGGCGCCGCTGACCCGCCGGGCGGCGGCAACCTCGTGCGCGAACCTGGTGCGGAAGTCGGGTTCCTCGGCGTACTCGATCTTGATGGTCTTGACCGCCACCAGGCGCCCGGCGGCCGACCTGCCCAGGAAGACCTGGCCCATGGCGCCAGCCCCCAGCCGACCGATCAGCACATAGCCGCCGATCTGCTCGGGGTCCCACCGGCGCAAGGGCTCTATCGAAGCAGGGTGTGGCACGTCGCGCTATCTCCTCACGAGCGAAGAACGGCGCCTATTATCCTGACGATCATCGGCGGCAGATTGCTATTTACCAGTTCTTAGTTATGCATGAACTGTATTCGGCCGACGAGCATTCAAAAACCCGGCAATCTCAGACCGGCGCGGCCCGCCGACTCGCGGACGCGGCGAGTCAGCTCGCGGTGCGCCTGGCCTGGGCCAATGCAATCAGCACGCCGATCCCGAGTGCGCCCGCAGGTACCAATGTGACCAGTGCGGGCAGCTGGTAGCGCCACGAGAACTCGAACAGATCGGAAACCGCGAGCACGAGCACCGCCGAGCCGAAGCACAGCAGGCAGCCGAGCGCGAGCTGGCGTGCCCGCCGGTCGAGCCGACGGCGCAGCAGCGCAGCGGAGCCGACCAGCCCGGCCACCGCGCACACCGCGAGCAGCGGGCCGGGCGTGAAGCCGCCCGAGAGCTGGTAGGAGCGCAAGAACGAGGAGGCCGGGGCCCAGACCGCCGGGTGGCCGCCGCCGAACTGGGCGATCTCGGCCCTGACGACAGCCGGGGATGACCACGGCGGGAAGTAGGGGAACCCGGTCTGGAACTGCCAGCGCGAGATCGGCGTGTCGCCCGGGCTGGTCGTCCTGGTCAGCGCGAAGAGCTTGACCACGTCGCGGTCGTAGGCGGCCAGCACGCGGCCGGTCTGCTGGGTGAGCACCGCCCGGTTGAAGCTGGCAAGCTCGCTGTCGGTGAGCGCCCGGTTCTGGTGGTTGTAGAACCACTGCACCGGCGACGACGCGTCGTACTCCAGCCAGTCGGGACCGTGCGCCTGCTGGGCGGGCGTGGGGCACATGGCGCGCTCGGCGGCCAGCAGCCGCAGCGTGGCGCAATCGGCCGCCGCCGCCATCCGCCCGTAGAACGACGTCACGCCCGTGTGCGACAGGAAGAACGAGCCGGTGACCAGGAGCGAGCCCGAGCAGTAAGCGGCGATCGGCGCGGCGAACGCCACGCACAGGACGGCGACCCGTCCGATTATCCTCCGCCAGCCGCCGCCGCACGCCAGCAGGAAGATCACCGCCGGCAGCAACAATGCCTCGCCGACCTGGGCGACCGTCGCGGATGCCCCGAGCACCACGCCGCCGACCGCGGCCCGCCGCCAGGTGATCTCCGGCCGCCAGAGCAGGACCGCCAGGCCCGCCACGATCAGCGCCTCGAACACGGTGTCCGGCATGATCGTCTGCTCGATCTGGAGCTGGTACCCGTCGAGCAGCACCGGGGCGATGGCCAGAGCCGCCAGCCAGCGAGCGGTGCCGCGGCGCAGCAGCAGCAGGTAGATGGTCACCGCCATGGCCAGGCCGAGCAGGTGCTGGAACGCGGCGACCCCGGCGAACCCGGCAACCGGGGTAAGCGCGCGCAGCACGCCGCCGTAACCCAGCGGGTCCATGCCGGGCGGGTTGTTGTACAGGTACCTGGCGGTGTCGACGTAGAACAGCGCCGGGCGGTAGGCGAACTCGGCGAGCACCCGAAGCGCCAGGCCGGCCGTGAGCAGGACCACCGCCAGCCAGTTCCTGCGCAGCGCGGTCAGGCCGGCGCCCCGGGCGGCCGCGCCGCGGCGCACCTGGCCTGCCTCGGCCCGGCCCGGCGCTCCGGCCTGCTGCTCTACCTGGGTCATCGGATCAGCCTGAGTCATCGGATCAGCGGCTCACTGGGTGGGCGGAATGTGACCGCCGCTGGAGTGGCAGAACGCGAGCACCACCGTGACGATGGTCAGCCATCTGGTCATCCTGTTGCGCGGGACCTGGGTGAGGGTGACCCAGGCCAGGGCGGTATACCAGGCGAGCACCCAGGGCGCCACGATGATCCAGGCGAACGTCACCGCGAACGGGGCTACCACCTCGCGCGGCTGGTCGGAGGAGATCCGCCGGTAGACGAGCGCGGCCACGACGATCATCGCGACCGGCCATACGACGCTGGTGAGCAGGCTCAGCGTCCCGACGGAGGCGCCGAACGCGTGCTTGCCGATCTCGTCGATGAACCACCACGGCGACGGCCAGGTGACCTGCTTGGAGGCGTTGATCAGCGGCTTGAGCACGACCCCGGGGCCGCCGTAGAAGGTGTACTGGACCACAACGGTGATCAGGGCCACGACTGCGATCCTGGCCGTCCGCAGCCACTCGTGCCTGCGCAGCAGAGGCCAGGCGAGCCCGATGCCGATCAGCGCCGCGTTGATCTTCACGCCGCAGGCCAGGCCGATCAGGATGCCGATCAGCACGTCGCCCCACTTGCCCGAGACGCGGCGTGCCACCTGGATCGAGCAGATCGCCGCCGCCGCGACGAACGTGTCGAGGTGCCCGCCGCTGACCAGCTGCTGGATCAGCACCGGGTTGGCCGCCCAGAACAGCGTGGCCCTGATCGGGTCATCGGAGGTCTTCAGCAGCAGCCAGCCGACCCCGATGAACACCAGGCCGTTGAGGATCATCAGGACCCAGATCGTGGTGGCGGCGTTCGCCCCGCCGATCGTCGCGGCGAACCACTGCAGCACCGTCGCCAGCGGGCCGTACACCGACGGCGTCGTCCGCCACTGGGTACCGACCGCGAGGGTGTAGAGGGAGTGGGCGCCAAGCGCCTGCTGGGGGGTCCGGGCGTACGGGTTCCCGCCGAGCGCGGCGATCCGCCCGTATGCCGCGTAGCTCGCGGTGTCCGACGATCCGACCGGCGTCAGGCTGACCATCACCGCGACGACGGCCGCGCTGACCAGCAGCAGTCGGCGCGGGTCGGGCCGCCAGCCCTGGCTGTGCGCCCACAGCATCCCGGCCAGGCCAAGGCAGGCAAGCACGTTGCCGGTGTAGAGCATGACCGGCGCGACGATCGAGTGGCCGAGCGAAGGCAGCAGATGCGAGAACGGCAGCCGCAGCGGCAGCGTCTCCTCGTTCGGCGCCGTCGCCCCGACCAGCATTCCGAGCAGGAGGCCGAGCCCTGAGATAGTGACGGCGACCCTGGGGTCGGCCAGCTTGCTCCAGGAGAGCTTGCGGATGACCGTGCTCATGACCCGCTCGACCGGGCCGCCCCGCCCGGCTGGCGCGACCGTCTCCGAAGGAACGGCTGGCGCAGGCGGGTCAGCCGGACTGGCGGACACGTGTGTCACCTGTGCCTTACCTCCATCGGCGGATCTGCCCGGCCGCCGCGGACGTACTCGTGGCTGCCCGCCCGGCTTCCTGCTCCGGGCACACGCATGGCGGGCCCGGCGATGCTCGCAGGTCCTCGACCAGCCTAGAACGCCATCCGAAGGCTGCTCGTCACATTCGCCTGAATCGTACCCGCGCGCCGCCAGGCGGGCCGACCAGCGCGATCACGCGTCCGGCCGGTGCCGCACCGGCACGACGCGTCCTGCGTTCGGTACCAAGCCTACGGGTACCTGCGGCGGCCCGGTCCCCCCGCCCGCACGTCGGCACCGCAAGCCGCCAGGCGGAAGACCTAAGGCGCCCGCCGCTCCCATACCATGCCGATGATCAGGATGAGCCGACGCGCCCGCAGCGTCCACACTCGGTAGTCGTACCAGGCCGAGCCCACGGCGATGACGCCGGACAGAATTGCCCCGCCGGCGTTGTGTATCGTCACCTCGCCGATCGCGCCAGCCGCGCAGGTGAGCGCGATGGCCGCCCAGATGACGCCGCAGACGATGCGTACCGTGCTCAGGCGGCGCGCCGACCCGCCCAAGCCGACGGGAGCCGGGTCCCGAGGCGTCGTGTTCATTCCGCTCCGCCACTCCAGCCGCGGGATGCCAGGGCTGGCGCACCCGAATCCTGTTATCGCTAAAGAGACAGTACGGCGAAGCGGCCGTACCGGGCAACGCTCACCGGCGGGCCAACAGCACGCTGGCCGCCGGTCGGCGGACGCTGCGCGCGGTCTGGGTGACCGTGCCCAGCCTGAGCACCAGCTGCGGGTAGCTGCCGTCGCTGAGCTGGGCGCGGATGAACTGGCGCATGGGCCTGAGCTCAAGCGGCTGGCTGTGCAGCGCGGCAGCGACGCCGTGAGCGGCGCTGGTCAGCAGCACCCGCTGGAGTGCCTGACCGGCGTTGATCCAGTCAGCGGGACGGTCGGCGGCGGTCGTGAGCAGGCAGACCACGCCGGCCGAACGTGCGGCCGCCTGGGCGCTCGACGGCGGCAGGCCCCAGCCGCGGCCGCGGGCGAAGTCACGACCGGGAAAATGCGGCGAGGTGAGCACTGGCCGCGCCGGGTACGCGGTGTCCGGCAGGCCGTCGTCGCGGGTACTGCCGGGCGGGGCTACCCAGGCGGCCATCTCGTGCACCCGCGGGCCGTCCAGCCGCTCCGCCTGCTCGGCCGTCTGCACGGCGGCGGCCAGCACAGCCCGGTCGGCAGCGTCGGTGACGACGCGCAGCGCGGCCCCGTCCCGTTGCGCTCCTGCCTGCAGCGTCGTCAGCAGGCCGGCCGCAAGCGGCAGCGGGTCGAATCCGCCGCGGTGCGTCCGCCGCCGCAGCACCTGGTCGAGCAGCCGAAGCTCGAAGCCGGCGGCCGCGGCCCGTCGCGGCCAGCTCACGCTGGCGACGAGCAGGGGCCGGTCCGGGTCGGGCAGCACCGCGGTCCGCGGGACGAGGCCGAGCGCCCGCAGGGCGAGCCGAACGGTGAACAGGGCTGCGCCGCAGCTGATCAGCATCTCGCGGCCGCTCGGGTCGGCAACGGTCAGCTGCCTGCTGGTGTCGGCGTAGAGGTTGATCGCCTGTCCGTCGGTGCCGAACCACCACGGCTGGGTGTTGTGCACCGAGGGAGCCCACACCGCGGCCTCCACCAGGTATTCAGGGACCTCCTGCCCGGCCGGGGCCCGCGGCCCGGCCGGCAGCTCTGTGCTCGGCGACAGGACGTCCACGCCCACTCCCCGGTGCCCGATTGCGTGCCCGTACTTCTAGCTGAACCGCACGCCAGGGCAACGGCGAGGTGCGAAGGTCCGCTATGGCCGGGACGTAGGTCGGCTCTCATGCCGGGCCGCCCGAACTAGCCTGGTCATCAAGATGAATCGGGGCCCGGCATCCCCGTGCGGGCCGGGCTCCCCGGCGCTGGAGGCCGTTATGGCAGTGATCAGGTACGAGCCATTCCGTGATCCGCTTGACCGTCTCATGTCCCTGGCCGCGAGCGGGACGCGCGCGCCGCTCGCGATGCCCATGGACGTCTACCGCGCGAAGGACGGCAGCTACCACATCGAAGCCGATCTGCCGGGCGTGGCACCGGACAGCATCGACGTGACCGTGGAGCACAGCACCGTGACGATCCGAGCCGAGCGGACGCCGGGATATGGCGAGACCGACCACCTGGTCGCTGCCGAGCGGGCACAGGGGTCGTTCAGCCGCCAGCTCAGCCTGGGCGAGGGCGTGGACCCCGACCACCTCACGGCCGGCTATGCCGACGGCGTGCTGCACATCACGATCCCCGCGTCGCCCAAGGTGCAGCCCAAGAAGATCGAGGTTACCCGCGGTCACCGCTGACGTGTGGGGATCAACATGGCAGAACCTAGGTGGTCCGAGGACCGCTGGACGGATCTGACCAGATCGGAGTGCTTCGCTCTGCTGGTCGCGGAACAGCTCGGCCGGATCGCCGTCGTGGACGACCAGGGCCCGGTGATCTTTCCGGTGAACTTCGTGCTCGACGGCTACATGGTGGTGTTTCGCACCGGTGAGGGAACCAAGCTCGATGCGGCATGCCTGGGCAGTCGGGTCGCCTTCGAGATCGACGGGGCCGATGCCCCTAGCCGCACCGGCTGGAGCGTCCTCGTGCGCGGCGAGGCCGTCGAGGTCACCGATCCCGCCGAGCTTGCGCGGCTACGCGAGCTGCCGCTGGCACCGTGGGCGCCGGGCGACAGGACCCGCTACGTGCGGATCCTGCCGGCCGCGGTCACCGGGCGGCGGATCCTCCCGCAGGACCCGGCGCGCGAGGAGCAAAGATCGCCGCCTGACAGCGGCGACCGCGCGTAGCAAGGATGGCCTGCCATGGGAAGGGACATCGAGAAAGATACCTTTGAGGACGACGAGTACCGGCGCTTTCGGGTGCGCCTCGAGGAATGCCTGGCCGAGCTTGGGCAGCTGATCGCCCGCCCGGATTTCGGACTGGGTCCCGCCAGCATCGGCGCCGAGCTTGAGCTCGTCCTGATCGATCTCGACGGCCGTCCGCTGCCCATGAACCTTCCCGTCCGCGCTGCCGCCGCCGACCCGAGGGTCAACGTCGAGCTGAACAGGTTCAACCTGGAGCTCAACGCCTCTCCGGTGCTGCTGGCCGGCCGCCCGTTCGCCGCGCTCGAGCAGGAGCTTGGCCTGCTGCTCGGCACGGTCGCGCGGGCGGCCGGCGCGCACGGCGGCCGGATCGCGGTGATCGGCATCCTGCCCACCTTCAGCCCTGGCGATCTCGGGCGCGCCATGATCACGGACGCGGCGCGCTATCGCGCCCTGGGCAACGGCCTGCGCCGGCTGCGCCAGGACTCGTTCCGCGTCCATATCACCGGCACCGATCCGCTCACCCTGATCAGCGATGAGATCGCGCCGGAAGGGGCGAACACGTCGTTCCAGGTGCACCTGCGAGTCGAGCCCGCCGCCTTCAGGCGCACCTACAACGCGGTCCAGCTGGCCTCCGCCGCCTCGCTGGCCGTGGCCGGCAACTCGCCGAGCTTCCTCGGCCACCGGCTCTGGGAGGAGACGCGGGTGGCCCTGTTCAAGCAGGCGGTCGAGGACCGCCGGATCGCGCCGCGCCGGCAGCTGGCACGGACCTCGCTCGGCACCGGCTGGCTGCGCGGCGGCGCGGCGGAACTGTTCGCCGAAAGCGTCCGCCTGCATCAACCGGTGCTGCCGGTCATCGCCGCGCCGCACGAAGGCGCGGCAGGTTCGGGCCGGGGGGCGCCGGGGCTCGACGAGCTGAGGCTGCACCAGAGCACGGTGTGGCGCTGGAACCGGGCGATCTACGATCCATCGGCGGGCGGGCACCTGCGGATCGAGATGCGGGCGCTCCCGGCCGGCCCCACGGTCGTGGACATGATGGCCAACGCCGCCTACCAGATCGGCCTGTCGCTGTGGCTGGCCGGCCAGGACGAGCGCTGGACCTACGCGGTGCCGTTCGAGCGGGCCGACCACAACTTCTACCGGGCCGCGCAGCACGGCCTGGCCGCCGAGCTCACCTGGCCGACCGGGCGACCTGACCAGGCACGCACGGTAATCGCCGCGGACCTCGTGGCCGAGACGCTGCCCGCCGCCCGGCAGGGACTGACCGAGGCCGGCGTCGACGCGGCCGAGGCAGACCGGCTGCTCGCCGTGATCGCCGCGCGGGCCTCCTCCGGCCAGACCGGCGCGTCCTGGCAGCGCGCCGTGCTCGCCGCCGTCGGCCTGCAGCGGCAGTCGCGGGACGCGTGTGCCGCGATGCTGAGCCGCTACCTGGAGTGCGCCGCCACCGGCCAGCCGGTGCACACCTGGCCGCTGCCCGAGGCGCCCGGCGGGCCCGGGGCCTCAGCGCTGCGCGGCGGCCTTGAGCAGGACCTTCAGCTCGTCGGCCAGGTAGCCGGCGAGTGCATCGATGTCAGGGACCAGCTCGCGGCAGGAGACCAGCCCGAAGTGCAGCTGGCCAAGGTAGCCGATCACGGTGATGTTCAGGCCCTGCCCCTCGGTAATCACCGAAACCGGATAGTGCGCCAGGAGCCTGGCGCCGCACAGGTAGACCGGGATGTTCGGGCCGGGGACATTGGAGATGCACAGGTTGAACGGCGGCAGCCGGTGCAGCACGCCGGTCGCGAACACGACCCGCGCCGCCCGCGCCGTCAGCGCCGGCGGGGCGAAGTCGCTGATCTGGTCGACCAGCCCCTGCGGGATCGCCGCATGCTGGGACTTGGCCAGGCTGGTCGCGGCGTGCACGATCTCGAGCCGCCGGCCGGGATCGCTGACGTTGGTGGGCAGCGCCGCGAGCATCGCTGACACCTTGTTGCCCAGTGCCCCCTTGCTTGCCGGGTCGCGGATCGAGACCGGGATCATCGCGATCAGCGGCACGTCAGGAAGGGCGTCGTGGTCGGCCAGCCAGCGGCCGAGCGCACCCGCGCACATGGCCATCACCACGTCGTTGACCGAGACGCCGAACGCGTTCTTCACCTTCTTGACCAAGCCGAGGTCCACGCTGCGAAATGCGACCCTGCGGTGCTGGGTGATCGGCCGGTTGAACGGCGTCGCCGGCGCGCGCCCCGGCGTGGTCGCGATGACCTCGCCGTCGCCGCGGTTCAGGCCGAGCATGCCGCCGACGAACCTGCCGAGCGTCGGCGCCAGCGACGGCACCACCTTGACCAGCTCGTTGGTCACGACGACGGTCTGCACCGGCCGCCAGGCGAGCCTGGCGGCCGCGAGCGCCGCGAGTGACGCCGGACCCGGCGGCCGGCCGGGGGTGAACGGCTCGGCCGCGGGCAGCTCGCGGCCCGCCGGGGTGAGGTCGAGCAGCACGGTGAGCAGCTCAGCGCCCGATGCCCCGTCGATCGCGCAGTGATGGATCTTGGTGTAGACGGCGGCCCGGCGCTTGGCCAGCCCGGTGATCAGGTAGATCTCCCATAGCGGCCTGGTCCGGTCGAGCGGGCGGGCGTGCAGCCTGGCCACCTGCTCGGCTAGCTGGGCGTCCGAGCCCGGCCGGGGTAGCGCGATCTCCCTGATGTGGTACTCGATGTCGAAGTCCGGGTCGTCGACCCAGTACGGCTGGTCCAGGCCGAGCGGGACGTTCAGCAGCTTGCGGCGCAGCACAGGAACGAGCGGGAGCCGCTGTTCAAGCACGTCGGTGAGCCTGGCCAGGGTCAGCGGCTCGGGTGCCTCCGCGGGGTCGAGCACGCAGACCCCGCCGACGTGGCCGGTGGATGTCGGCGTCTCCAGTGCCAGGAAGGCGGCATCAAGACCGGTGAGCTGCTGCACGGCGATGCTCCTCAAGGGCTCGGCGGACCGGGGGGACCTCGCCGGCGGGGCCGGCGGTCATCGGTCCGGGTACAGCGATCGCAGCGCGAGCGGCGGGCTGAACCGCGGCATGGCCCCGGGAGGAGCCGCCAGCCGGTCGGCGATCAGCCACAGCGTCGCCGGGTCGGTACCGAAGCCGAGATGAGCGCACCGGACCTCGACGTTCTCGTGCAAGACGGTCTCCGGCTCGACGCATGCCTGCCAGGCGACGATCCCGTCTCGCCGGGAGTAGACGGCCGTCGAAGGCACACCGATCGGCTCGGCGATCTGCTCCCTGGTCGGGGCCCGCCCCGGGGTGTGCAGGTGGCTGCGCCGCCGGTAGGCGTGGCTGGCATGGCTCTGCCGCGGATCGGTCAGCGCGAACGGGCTGCCGAGCGTGATGACCTGCCGCACCTGCCCGGGATGCCGGCGCCCCAGTTCCCTGGCGTAGATGCCGCCCAGGCTCCAGCCGACCACCGAGACGGGACGGCCGGTGCGTTCGGCCACGGCCGAGAGCGCGCGGGGCAGCCCGGTCAGGACCTGCTCGGTCGGGCCGTGGTTACGGCCGAGGTTCCAGCCGGTCGCCTGGTAGCCGAGCCGCCGCAGGAACCCGCGCAGCACGTGGGTGCTCGCGTCGGAGGCCAGCAGGCCGGGCAGGACGAGCACGCCATGTCCGTCGCCGCGCGGCGCCTTCGCCAGCCATGGCGCCGCCGCCGGCATCGCCGCGAACCCGGCCAGGCCCCTGACCGGCTCGGTCAGGTAGAGCCCGATCGACGGCCCGGCCCCCTGGCCGGCACTGGCTCCGCTCCGCTCCCGGACTGGGCTCACCGCGGCCGCTCCTGCCATCTCGCTGCCGCAAATCCCGGCAGACCGACGAATACCCCTCCAGCCTAGGCGGCTCGCGTGCCCACCCGCCAGAACATGGCGGCTCCCTGCCGCCGATCGCGTCCGAGCGTGACAAGCGCGATGGTTACGATCGGTCCATGATGCAATCTACGGGGCGCCAGAATGAGAAAATCAGCATTGACACT
>DATIZP010000020.1:0-3002 GCA_035517035.1 Streptosporangiaceae bacterium
CAGGCTGCTGATGTGCGGATGGCCGTCAGGCGCGGAGCAGAGCCGGTACGGATCCATGTGCACCGGCTGCAGGCCCGCGGCCCGCGCCCCGGCCACGTCGTAGCGCAGGCTGTCCCCGACGTGCAGGACGGTGCCGTCCGCGGGCAGGTTCAGCGCGTCCAGCGCGATGCGGAAGATCCCCGGGTCCGGCTTGGCCACGCCGACGACCGCGGAATCCAGGATGATGCCCATCCGGATCCCTTCCGGCGGCTGTCCGTCACCGTCGGGTACATAGCAGACGCCAACCCGGCGCAGGTCGTCCTCGACGGTGCCGTTGGAGTTGGAGACCACGCCCATCGGCAGGCCGTGCCCGGCCAGGGCGCGCAGGCCGTCTTTCACCCCGTGGCCGGCGTGCGCCCAGCCGTACCGCCGGGGGTGCCGGGCGATCTCGATGGCGAGCTGCTGGCAGCTGGCCTCGGCCACCCCGCATGCGGCGAGGTAGGTCGTCAGGTAGTCGCGCCACCAGGTGCTTTGCGCCGGCGGCGTGGCCTGCCGGTCCTGGGCGGCCATCGCGTGGTAGTGCGCCCGTTCCAGGGCGGCCAGGTCGGGGTCCAGGCCGGCCTGGCGCAGCGGCGGGAGGAGATTGGCGGGTTCGGGGAAGACCAGCACCCCGCCGGCGTCGAGCAGGATCGCGCTGACCTTCGGTGCCTTGATGGAGTTGCCGCCGACTGCTGAAGCCACACCCGCACTATATGCAGTCGTGGCGAGTGGGCCTGGCGGCTGCCCGAGCGAGGCCGGGGTCTGCCCGCGATAACGGGGATGGCGCGATGAGGCCGGTTTCGTAGGCGTAGATGACGGCCTGGACGCGGTCCCGCACGCCGAGCTTCTGCAGGATCTTGGCCACGTGGGTCTTGGCCGTCGCCTCGCTGACCACCAGCTCGCGGCAGATCTCCGGGTTGGACAGGCCCCGGACGAGCAGGTCCAGCACCTCGCGCTCGCGCGACGTCAGCTCGCCGACCGCGGGCGGGACGGCGGGCTGGGCGCGGACCGGGATCCGGGTGAACTCCTCGATGACCGCGCGGGTCACGGCCGGGGCGAGCAGCGCGTCGCCGCTGGCCACGATGCGCACCGCGGCCGCGATCTCCTCCGGCGGCGCGTCCTTGAGCATGAACCCGCTCGCGCCGGCCCGCAGCGCGTCGTAGACGTAGTCGTCGAGACCGAATGTGGTCAGGATCAGCACCCGCGTCGTCGGCTGGGCGCGCACGATCCGGCGGGTGGCCTCGATGCCGTCCAGGACCGGCATGCGGATGTCCATGAGCACCACGTCGGGCCGGAGCCGCCGGGCGGCGGCGACCGCGTCCTGGCCGTCGCCGGCCTCGCCCACCACGGTGGTCTGCGGCTCGCTCTCGAGGATCTTGCGCAGGCCGACCCGGACCAGTGCCTGGTCGTCGGCGATCAGCAGGGTGGTCATGGGGCGGGGCTCACAGCGGCAGCAGCACGCGGACGGCGAAGCCGCCATCGCGGCGGGCGGACGCGTCGAACTTGCCTCCGTACAGGCTGACCCGCTCGCGGATGCCGGCCAGGCCGTGCCCGCCGCCGGGGACGTCGGCCGGCATCCCCGCGCCGTCGTCGGCGATCTCGAGCTCGAGCGAATCCGGGCCGTAGCGCACGCTGACCGAGGCGTGCGCCCGGCCAGCGTGCTTGAGCGCGTTGGTCAGGGCCTCCTGCACGATCCGGTAAGCGGAGAGCTCGATGCCGACGGGCAGCTCACGGCGCTCGCCGTCGACGCTGAACTCGACCGGCAGACCGGCCTCCCTGACCTGCGTCATGAGCGTCGGCAGGTCGGCCAGCGTCGGCTGCGGCGCGAGCGGCCCGGAAGAAGAGTCGGTCCGCAGCATGCCGACCAGTCGCCGCATCTCGGTCAGCGCGCCGCGGCCGATCTGCTCGATTGTCTGCAGCACCTCGCGGGTGGAGCCGTCCTCGACGACGCGCCGCTCGGCGCCGGCCTGGATGACCATCATCGAGACGCTGTGCGCCACCGCGTCGTGCAGTTCCCGCGCGATCCTGGCGCGCTCCTCGACGACCGCCTCGCGGGCGGCGACGTCCCGCTCGCGTTCGGCCAGCCGGGCGCGGCGATCACGGTCGCGGACGATGCGGCGCAGGAGCAGCATCACCACGACGGTGCCGAGCGCGAACCCGATCGCGGTGCTGTCCCAGTGGGCCGGGTCGGCGTCGCGCCCGACCGGCGACAGGTCGGTCAGCCCGACGAACGCCGCGCCGGCCACGAACCGCCAGCGGGTGGACCAGACGGCCAGGCCGTACAGCGAGCAGAACCAGGCGATCGTCCAGCCGCCGGCCGCCAGGTTGTGCCAGGTGAGGAAGTCCAGCGCCATGAGGCCCTGCGCGATCACGCCGGCCGTGGCCGGATACCTCTGGCGGAACGCGACGGTCGCGCAGGTGGCGACGGCGATCAAGGCACCGAGAACCTGCTGGTGCACCGGGCCCGGCGTGAGCGAGATCTGCAGCAGCGAGGCGACGGCGAGCACGGCCGCGACGATCCAGTCGCGTTGCCGTTTGTCGCTCAGCCGCAGGTGCATGCCGTCACGGTAATCCCTGGCTGGCCCGGTTGTCATCGGCCAACCGGATGAGGCCGCGGCGCAGGAAAATCGCCCGATCGCCGGAGCAGAAAATCGCCCGGCTCGTCGATGACCTGGGGACCGGCCCGCGCTTAGCGTCGACGGCGATGTCCGCATCTCGACGAAGGAAAACCTCATGCCACAGTCAGACCTCAACCCAGGAACGGTCAGCCCGGTCACCGCCGGCCGCCTTGCGGCCCTCGGCGGGCTCGGCTTCGCCGTCGCCTCGATCGCCGGCGACCTCGCCATCGGCCCCTTTCCCGGCCCGGCCACCCCGGCCTCGCAGCTCGTCCCGTTCTACGGCGCGCATCACGCCCAGGTGCTGGCGGGCGGGATGCTGCTCGGCCTGAGCGGGATCTTCTTCGTGCTGTTCGGCCTGGCCGTCTG
>DATIZP010000021.1:0-5998 GCA_035517035.1 Streptosporangiaceae bacterium
GTCGGTCATCGTGACGCCGTGCGCCGTGCCCGGGCCGTGGTTGGTCACGGTGATCTCGTACCCGATCGGATCGCCCGCGGAGACCAGCGGCTTCTCGGCCGTCTTGGTGATGGAGATGTTCGCGCACAGCACCTCGATCTCGGCCGCGGCTTCGGCGTCGCCGTCGTTCGAGGTGGAGATGTGCGCGACGTTGCGTACCGTGCCGCAGGACGCACTGGTGGTCGTCGAGGTGATGTGGACGGTCGCCGTTGCGGCCGGGGTCAGGTTGATCCCGGTCCCTCCGCAGGTCAGTACGCCGGTAGCGATGCCGCACGTCCACCCCGACTGGGTGGCGATCGTCCACGACAGGCCGCCGGGCGCGGTCGGCAGCGTGTCCGTCATCGTCACGTCGTGCGCGATGCCTGAGCCGTTGTTCGTCGCAGTGATCGTGTAGCCGATGTCATCACCCGCCGACACGCGTGCGCTGTCGGCGGTCTTGGTCAGCTCGATCTGCGGACACTGCACCTCGATGCGCGCCGATGCCGTCGCCGACCCGTCGTTCGACGTGGTCACGTGCGCGGTGTTGGCCACATCGCCGCAGGTGTCACTGCTGGTCGTCGACGTGATGTGCACCGTGGCGCTGGCTGCCGCGATCAGGTCGGTGCTAGGTCCGCCGCAGGTCAGGACGTGGCCCGCGATGCCGCACGTCCACCCCGACGACGACGCGATCGTCCAGGACAGCCCCACCGTGGTGGGCAGCGTGTCGGTCATCGTGACGCCGCGAGCCGTGCCGGCCCCGCCGTTGGTGGCCGTGATCACGTAGCCGATCGGGTCACCGGCACTGACCGTCGTCGCGTCAGCGGTCTTGGTCAGCTCGATCCTGGCGCACTGCACCTCGATGTTGGCCGAGGCACTGTCCGTCCCGTCGTTCGACGTGACGACGGAGGCGGTGTTGTGCACCGTACCGCAGGACTCGGTCTTCGTCGGCGAGGTCACGTGCACGGTCAGGCTGTCGCCGGCCCCGAGGCTGGTCGTCGGCCCGCCGCAGGTCAGGCTCGTCCCGGTGAGCAGGCACGACCATCCTGGCGAGTGCGACTCGGTCCAGAGCGTGCCAGCGGTCGTGGGCAGGTTGTCGGTCATCGTGACGCCGTGCGCGGTGCCGGGGGCGTGGTTGGAGACCGTGATCTCGTAGCCGATCTGGTCGCCGGCCGAGACGTGCGGGTGGTCCGCGGTCTTGGTGATCTCGATCTTCGCGCACAGCACCTCGATGTGCGCCGAGGCGCTCGCCGATCCGTCGTTCGATGTGGTCACGTGGGCGGTGTTGTCCAGCGTGCCGCAGGTGGCTGCCGTGGTCGGCGAGGTAACCCGCACGTGCAGGTTCTGCCCGGCTCCCAGGCTGGTGGTCGGCCCGCCGCAGGTCAGCGCCGCGCCGGTGAGGTGGCATGTCCAGCCGAGCGAGCTCGACTCGATGGTCCAGTGGGTTCCGGCCGGCGAGGGCAGCGTATCGGTCATGGTGACGCCGTGCGCGGTGCCCGATCCGTGGTTAGACGCGACGATCTCGTAGCCGATCTCGTCTCCGGCGCTGACCGGTGACCGCAGGGCGGTCTTAGTCAGGTCGATGCTGGCACATTCGACCGTGATCCCGGCCGACGCCGTCGCCGACCCGTCGTTAGACGTGGTGACGTGTGCCGTGTTGTCCACCGCGCCGCACGTGGCCGTCGTGGTCGGCGAGGTGATGTGCACTCGCAGGCTGTCGCCGGCCCCGAGGCTGGTCGTCGGCCCGCCGCAGGTCAGAGTCGTGCCGGTGATGGTGCACGACCAGCCCGGCGTGTGCGAGGCGATCGTCCAGTGCGTCCCTGGCTTCGCCGGCAGCGTGTCGGTCATCGTCACGCCGCGGGCCGTCCCCGCGCCGCTGTTCGTCGCGGTGATCGTGTAGCCGATCGGGTCGCCCGGGCTGACCCTGGGATTGTCTGCCGTCTTGGTCAGCTCGATCTTCGCGCACTCCACTCTGATCCGAGCGGTCGCCGTCGCGGTCCCGACATTGGACGTGCTTACGGTCGCGGTATTGCTCACCGTGCCACACGTGCCGCTGGTCGTCGTGGAGGTGACGTGCACCTTCAGACTGCGGCCCGAGGCGAGCGTGGTCCGCGAACCGCCGCAGGTGAGCTTTCCCGTCGTGATCGCGCAGATCCAGCCGAACGAGGACGCGCCGACCGTCCACGAGGTGCCCGGGTTCGCCGGCAGCGTGTCGGTCATCGTCACGGCCCTCGCGGTCGAATGCGAGTCGTTGGTGACCGTGATCTCGTAACCGATCTGATCCCCGGCGCTGACCAGGGTCCGGTCGGCGACCTTCGTGATGTCAATGGCCAGGCAGGCATCGGCGGCGGCGCAGTCGCGGCCGACGGTGGTGGAGATCAGATGCGCCTTCAGGCTGGCCGCGGACCTGGCCGCGTGCCCGGCCTGCGCCGCCTGCGGACTCCCGGCATCAAGGCCGGCGACGACAAGCCCGCCGAGGCTAGCCGCGGCGGCCAGGCCGCCGAGCACGCGCCGCGCGCGGCGGCGACGCGAGAACAGGTGACGACGTGAGAACAGCAGCCGACCAGACACAATACCCCCCCGACACTGCGATCAGGCAGCATTTCGAATGGCAATCGTCCATTACCGCGTTAATCGCGAAAAGGTAAATTCCCCCAGAATCGCTTTTCGCTATCGGACGATCTTAGTTCTCCGGCAGAAGCCCGGGCCGAAATCGACGCGCTTAAATTGGTCCCGCAACGAAATTGTTACGACCGATGTCCCGGCCGCGCTGCAGGAAGCGGACCCATAGGCCGGGCTCGCGGCATCGCCGGGCACCCGGCGTCCGTATGGCCAGGCTCGCGTGGCTGCGGCTAAGCTCGCCCTACCAAGCACTTGCTTGCCGGAGGAGTCTGGTGGCTGACACCATCCCGGCGGCCGTCCAGGCCGCCGCGCTGCGGTTCGGCGACGCGGTGGCGGTGGCCGAGCCCGGCGGGCCGGTGCTGAGCTACCGCGCGCTGCACGAGCAGGTACGCGACGTGGCCAGGTCGCTGATCGGGTGCGGGATCGAGCCGGGCGACCGGGTCGCCGTCTGGTCGCCGAACACCCGCCACTGGGTGCTTGCCGGGCTCGGCGCGCTCTACGCCGGCGCCACGCTAGTGCCGGTGAACACGCGATTCACCGGTCCTGAGGCACTCGACGTGATCGGCCGGAGCGGCGCGCGTGCGCTGCTGGTCGCCGGGCCGTTCCTGCGCACCGACCGGCTTGCCCTGCTGGCCGCGGCCGCGGCGCAGGCCGGGGCCGGCCTGCCCGGCCTGATCGTGCGGATCCCGGTCGAGCCCGGTGCGACGCCCGGGGCCGGGGCGGACGTGCCGGCCGGCCCTGCGGTGCTCGGCTGGGACGAGTTCGTGCCGCTGGCGGACCGGGTCCGGGCGGCCGAGGCCGACGAGCGCGCCGCCCGGGTGGGTGCGTCCGATGTCAGCGACATCTTGTTCACCTCGGGCACCACCGGGCGCAGCAAGGGCGCTATGTCGGCACACCGGCAGGCGCTCGACGTCGCGCGGGCCTGGGCCGAGTGCGCGGAGCTGACCAGCGCCGACCGGTACCTCATCGTCAACCCGTTCTTCCACAGCTTCGGCTACAAGGCAGGCATCCTGGCCTGCCTGCTGACCGGCGCGGCCATGGTGCCGCAGCTCGTGTTCGACGCCGGGCGGGCGATGGAGCTGATCGAGGTGCACCGGATCACCGTGCTCCCAGGGGCGCCGACGATCTACAGCTCGCTGCTCGACCACCCGGACCGCCGCGGCCGTGACCTGTCAAGCCTGCGGCTCGCCGTCACCGGGGCCGCCGTGGTCCCGGTCGCGCTGGTCGAGCGGATGCGGGCGGAGCTGACCTTCGACACGGTGCTGACCGCGTACGGGCTGACCGAGGCCGTGGTCGCGACCATGTGCAGGCGGGGCGACGACCCGCAGACCGTGGCGACCACCTCGGGCCGGGCGACGGCCGGCTTCGAGATCCGGATCGGCCAAGGGCTGGCCCCGTCGGCCGGCCACGACCAGCATCGGCCGGCCGACGGCGAGATCCTGCTCCGCGGCCGCAACGTCATGCTCGGCTACCTCGACGACCAGGCCGCCACGGCCGAGGCGATTGACTCCGACGGCTGGCTGCACACCGGGGACGTGGGCCACCTGGACGCGCGCGGCTACCTGACCATCACCGACCGGCTCAAGGACATGTACATCTGCGGCGGGTTCAACGTGTACCCGGCCGAGGTCGAGCAGGTACTCACCAGCCATCCGGCGGTCGCCGAGTCCGTCGTGATCGGGGTGCCCGACGGCAGGCTCGGCGAGGTTGGCAAGGCGTTCGTCGTGCTCAGGCCCGCCGCCGCGGCGCCGGGCGCCAGCGAGCTGATCGACTTCTGCCGCGGCAGGCTGGCCAACTACAAGGTGCCGCGCCAGGTCGAGTTCCGCACCGACCTGCCGCGCAACCCCGCGGGAAAGGCGCTCAAGCGCGTGCTCAGACAGGAGTCCCGATGACCGACCAGCAGACCGAGACCGGGCCGGAGGCCGGCGCCGAGCCCGTCGTCAGGTACGAGCGGCGCGGCGGCACCGCCGTCATCACGATGAACCGCCCGCAGTACCGCAACGCCCAGAACTCCGTGATGACCTACGCGCTGGACGCCGCCTTCGGGCGGGCCGTGGACGACCCCGACGTGCGGGTCATCGTGCTCGCGGGGGCGGGGGACCATTTCAGCGCCGGCCACGACATCGGCACGCCGGGCCGCGATGTGCACGTGACCTACGAGCGCAAGGCCGTGATCTGGTGGGACCACGCCGACAGGCAGGGCGCCGACGCGCGGTACGCGCGCGAGATGGAGGTCTACCTCGGCATGTGCCGACGGTGGCGCGAGATACCCAAGCCGTCGATCGCCATGGTGCACGGTGCGTGCATCGCCGGCGGCCTGATGCTGGCCTGGGTCTGCGACCTCATCGTGGCCTCCGATGACGCGTTCTTCGCCGACCCTGTGGTCAGGATGGGGATACCCGGGGTTGAGTACTTCGCCCACCCGTGGATGCTCGGCCCGAGGCTCGCCAAGGAGGTGCTGTTCACCGGGGACCGGTTCACCGCGCAGCGCGCCTACGAGGTGGGCATGGTCAGCCGGGTGGTACCGCGGGCCGAGCTTGCCGAGGTGACCCACGCCCTTGCCGACAGGATCGCCGCGATGCCGCCGTTCGGCCTGGCGCTGGCCAAGCGCGCGGTGAACCAGTGCGAGGACCTGATGGGCATGCGGTCAGGCATGGACTCCGTCTTCGGCCTGCACCACGTGGCGCACGCGCACAACGCGGAGACCGGCGCGGACTCGCTCGCCGGGATGGACGCCAGGTCGATGAAGTCGGCCGCCGGGTAGCGCGAGACCCGTGGACCTGGATCCCGATCCCGCGACCGAGGCATTCCGCGCCGAGGTGCGCGCCTGGCTGGCCGCGCACGTGCCCGATCCGCCGCTCGGCTCGGTCAACACCGCGGACGGGTTCGCCAGGCACCGTGAGTGGGAGCGCACGCTGGCGGATGCCGCGCTGGCCGTGGTGTCCTGGCCGGAACGCTACGGCGGCAGGAACGCCTCGCTCGACCAGTGGCTCGCCTTCGAGGAGGAGTATTACCGGGCCGGCGGGCCGGTGCGAGTCGGCCAGAACGGCCTGTTCCTGCTCGCGCCGACGCTGTTCGCCTACGGCACCGACGAGCAGCGGGACCGGATCCTGCCCGCGATGGCGACCGGCGAGGTGGTCTGGGCGCAGGCCTGGTCCGAGCCCGGGGCGGGCAGCGACCTCGCCGCGATCCGCTCGGGCGCGGCGCGGCGCGACGGGGGCTGGCTGCTCTCCGGGCAGAAGACGTGGAGCTCGCGGGCCGCGTTCGCCGACCGGGCGTTCGGCCTGTTCCGCTCCGATCCCGCCGCAGAGGGCTCCGGGCATCGCGGCCTGACCTACCTGATGTTCGACCTGCACGCCCC
>DATIZP010000022.1:0-83767 GCA_035517035.1 Streptosporangiaceae bacterium
GCCACGCAAGCAGGAACTGGGAGACACTGGCCGCCACCGAAGGCTCGGACCGCAGGGCGCCAGTCAGCGCGGCGACGATCACGACGAGGATGGCGCATGCCAACGCGACCAGGCGCACCATCCCGACCCGAGAGCGCCCGCTCCGTTTCGGCGGCTTGCCCGTCGGAGCAGCGCGCCTGGGCGGGGCGGCAGGCGCTGGCCTGGCGGCTACTGGCGTACCGGCGGCCGGCGGAGCCGCAGTGGCCGACGTGAACCCTGCAGGCCGGGCGGCTGCCGGGCGGAATCGCTCGGGACCTGTCCTTCCCTGCGCCGCTATTCCGGCTGGCCCTGCTGCGGCTACTGGACGGGCAGCACCGACGGGACCACCCGGGCCGACGGAACCACCCGGGCCGACGGGACCAGCGGGACCAGCGGGACCCGATGGCCATGCCCCGCCCGCCGTCATCGGTGCTGAATGGCCTGCGAGCCCTGGGTCCATCCCATCTGGCGTTCGCCGCACGCTACTAGCATGCCCTTGCTGTTCGCTGATCGGCCGCAACGCGGCCGGACCAAGTCCGACCTGCGGGAATTCTTCGAGATCCGGCCGAGCCTGGGGGTGGGGGTGAGCGTGAGAGCCGACACCGCCGTTCACCGCACCGCCATGGGCGGCGCCAATGGCCGTGCCGTTACCCGCGCCGCCGTTACCCGCGCCGCCGTTACCCGCGCTGACCGCGCTGCCGTTACCCCCGCTGCCGCCGCCCGCGCTGCCATTGACTGCGCTACTGCTGACCGCGGCGCTGTGGCCTGAGATGGCGTCACCTGAGACGCCGTTGGCGCCAATGCCGTTAGCCGCCTCGGCGGCACGCGCACCGGGGTCCGCAACATCGGGCCTGGGGGTACCGGCCCGATGCCTTGCAGAGTGGGCGCCGCGCCTAGCCATGCCGGCCATCAGACGCCATTGTGCTACCTCCGGCGTCGCAGGGCACGTTCAACCTCCAGCGCGGCATCACGGCGAGCAAGCTCGTGCCGCTTGTCGTAGGTCCGCCGCCCGCGCGCCAGGGCCAGCTCGAGCTTGGCCTTGCCGTCGGAGAAGTACAGCGACAGCGGCACGAGAGTCAGGCCGCCCTCGCGGGTGGCACGCTCCAGCCGGTCTATCTCCCTGCGGTGCAGCAGCAGCTTGCGTACGCGGCGCGGCTCATGGTTCGTCCACGTTCCCTGCGCATACTCGGGAATGTGCACGCCGTACAACCAAACCTCACCCTGGGTGATCATCGCGTATCCGTCGGTCAAGCTGGCCCGGCCCGCCCGCAGCGACTTCACCTCGGTCCCCGTCAGCATGATGCCGACTTCGAGCGTGTCCTCGATGGTGTAGTCGTGCCTGGCCCGCCGGTTGGTTGCGATGACCTTCTTACCCTGCTTGGGCTTGTTACCCAGCCTGGCCTTGCCAGACTGCTGTGCAGTCTTGACCTGCGCTGCCGCCACGGTATAAGTCTGACCCCTCACACGCGCAGATAGCGCCTGAGTGTGAGGAATGATGTCGAGCCGCAGAGCGCCAGGCCGATCAGCATCGTGACCACGACGACCTCGACCAGGTCGAACGTCGAGAGCTCGACGTGGAACGGGAAGTAGCTCTGCAGGCCGTCCAGGCCGCTCCTGGCCGCGATCAGCAACCCCACGGCGACCAGCCATCCGAACAGGCCCGCGATCATGCCCTCGACCAGGAAGGGCAGCTGGACGTAGAAGTTAGACGCACCGACCAGGCGCATGATCGCGGTCTCCCGGCGCCGGTTGAACGCCGAGAGCCTGATGGTGTTGGCCACGAGAAGGATCGCGGCCACGATCAGGATGATGGCCACGACGATGACGGCATTCCGCGCGCCGTCGAGCAGCTTGTAGAAGTTGGTCAGGATCGAGGAGTCGTCACCCACCGACTGCACGCCGGGCATGCCGTTGACCGCAGCCCCGACGGGGGAGGCATCCGCCTCGGCGTTCTTCAGCTTCACCGCGAACGAGGCCGGGATGTCACCCGGCTGCACCGAGCTGACGAGCTCGGGCTGGTCGGCGAATTCCTTTCTGAACTGGGCGTAAGCCTGGGCGGCCGACTGGTAGGTGACCGTCACCACCTGGGGCAGCGACGTGAGCGTCTTGCGCACCTGGTCCGTCTGCGCCGCCGTGGCCGGCCCGTTCTTGGTGCACCGCGGAGTCAGCGGGGTCTGCGAGCACAGGTACACCGACAGCTCGATCCGGTTCTGCCACAGGGCCCTGGTGTGGTCGACCTGCTTGACGAACAGCAAGCCGGTGCCAAGCAGCGAGAGGCTGATCGCCACGACCACGACGAGGGCAACCGTCATGGTCAGGTTCCGCCGGAGGCCGATCCACACCTCGCCGAACACGAACTGCGCGCGCATGTAACTAGCCCCTTGTCTGTCCTCGCCCGGCCGGGAACTCCGGCTGGCTCGAAGTCTGGCCTACCTTGCTCGGCTAGTACGCCTGCCCGTAGACGCCGCGAGACTGGTCTCGGACGATCTTGCCGTACTCAAGCTCGATGACCCGCTTGCGCATGGAGTCCACGATCGCGGCGTCGTGTGTCGCCATCACGACCGTGGTGCCGGTCCTGTTGATCCGGTCGAGCACCTTCATGATGCCGATCGAGGTCGCCGGGTCGATGTTGCCCGTGGGCTCGTCAGCGAGCAGGATCATCGGTCGGTTGACAAACGCCCTGGCCATGGCCACGCGCTGCTGCTCGCCGCCGGAGAGCTCGTCCGGCATCCGATCGCCCTTGCCCTCAAGGCCCACCAAGTCGATGACCTCGGGGACGACCTTGCGGATGAACCGGCGCGGCTTGCCAATGACCTCGAGCGCGAACGCGATGTTCTGGTAGACGTCCTTAGTCGGCAGCAGCCTGAAGTCCTGGAAGACGCAGCCGATCCGGCGCCGCAGCTGCGGCACCTTCCAGTTCGTCAGCCTGGCCAGGTCCCGGCCGGCGACGTAGATCCGCCCGTCGGTGGGTCGCTCCTCGCGCAGGATCAGCCGCAGGAACGTCGACTTCCCCGATCCCGACGGGCCGACCAGGAAGACGAACTCGCCCTTCTCCACGTCGAGGGTGACACTCTCCACAGCGGGCCGACTCTGATTGGCGTACGTCTTGGTGACACTTTCGAAGTGAATCACAGGACCATCACAGGAGCTCGATAATGAAGCTGTAGCGAGGGGCAACGGCGCCCCGGTTTGATCACGGGACAGTCTAGGGGGGAAACTGGTCTGGAACGTCCAACATTGTCGAAGACGGCTAGCGGCGCCTCTGGCGGAGGGGACGACATGAGCTGCGAACACCTCATCTGCGCTCAGTGCGCCGGGCCGGTCGCCGAGGGCCGGTGCCCGGTGTGCCGGGCGGCCAAGTCTGACCTGCACCATCACGGCCACGGAGTCGCGATCCCTTACGCCCTGGCGATCCTGCTCCTGGCTGCCGTGGTGCTGCTTGCCCTGCAGCACCTCGGCCACTAAGCCGCGATCAGCGTCCTGGGCCCGCTGGCGATGGCCGGCGGCCCTGGCGCTGCGGCTAACGGCCCATGGCGCTGCGGCTAGAGCTAGAGGCCTTGCGTCCTGAGCCAGCGGATCTCGGCCTCGATGAACTCGTCAATCTCACCGTCGAGCACGGCCGCGGTGTTGCCGGTCTCGTATCCGGTCCGCAGGTCCTTGATGTTCTGGTACGGGTGCAGCACGTAGTTGCGGATCTGGGTGCCCCAGCTGCGGCCGCCATCGCCCCGCAGCTCGTTGAGCTTCGCAGCCTGCTCCTCGCGCTTGCGCTCAAGCAGCTTGGCCTGGAGCACGGCCATCGCGCTTGCCCGGTTCTGAATCTGGCTCCGTTCGTTCTGGCAGGAGACCACGATCCCGGTGGGCAGGTGGGTGATCCTGACCGCGGAGTCTGTGGTGTTCACCCCCTGGCCGCCGGGGCCGCTCGACCGGTAGACGTCGATCCGGAGCTCGTCGTCGGGTATCTCGATGTGGTCGGCCTGCTGCACGACCGGGATGACGTCCACCCCGGCGAACGAGGTCTGCCGCCTGCCCTGGTTGTCGTACTTGGAGATCCGGACCATCCGGTGCGTGCCGTGCTCGCCGCGCAGCGTGCCGTAGGCGTACGGGGCCTTGATCGCGAACGTCGTGGACTTGATCCCGGCCTCTTCTGCGTAGGAGGTGTCGTAGATCTCGGTGGGATAGCCATGCCGCTCGGCCCAGCGCAGGTAGATCCGCTGCAGGCCCTCCGCCCAGTCGGCCGCGTCCGCTCCGCCCGCCTGGGCGTTGATCGTGATCAGCGCCTCGCGCGAGTCGTACTCGCCGGACAGCAGGGTCCTGATCTCCAGCTGGTCGATCTGGCCGCGGATCGCCGCGAGCTCGCGCAGCGCCTCGGCGAGGGTGGGCTCGTCGTTCTCGCTCTCAGCGAGCTCGAACATCACGGCCAGGTCGTCCAGCCTGCCGTGCAGCGTCTCCAGCCTGGACAGTTCGGCGTCGAGGTAGGACAGCCGCCGGGTGACGACCTGCGCGTTCTCCTGGTCCTCCCAGAGCCCAGGGTCGGCCGAGCGCTCGCGCAGCTCGTCGGCCTCCTTGCGCATCCCGTGCGGGTCAAGGACAGCCTCGATGCTGGCGAGCTTGCCAGTGAGGTCGGCGATCTCGCTCCCATAGTCGACAGCCATGCCGGAAGCCTACGCGACTTCGCGGTCAATTCCTGATTCCGGACCTGCGGATCACAAATGCTGCAGCGGCCCGGCACACGCGCAGATCACCTGTCGGTCAGCGCGGCTCACCCCGTCGGTCAGCGCGGCACGTCACCGGGAGGACACGCAGATCACCCGATCGCCCAGGCGTGGCCTCAGGCGGGCAGGGTGCTCGACGAGACCAGCGTCCTGATCGCGCGGACCGCGACCGAGAGGGTCGCCACCGTGAACGCGTCACTCTCCCAGATCTCGGCCAGCGTCCTGGCGGCGCGTTCGACCGCCGCCTCGTTCCTGGCCACCCAGGCGCTCAGCCTGAGCTCGGGACTGCCCGACTCCGTGACGGTCAGCACGTCGCGCGCCAGCGCGGCGTGCGCGGTGTACAGGTCGTCCCGCATCGCTCCCCTGGCCATGGTGTTCCACCGGTCGTCGCGCGGCAGCGCGGTGATCCGGTCCCTCAGCCTGGTGATCTGGAGCCGGTCGGCGAGATCGAAGTAGACCTCGGACGCCTCCTCGACCGAGCGGCCCGTGGTGGCCGATATGTCCACGATGTCGAACGCGGAGTAGGCGGGAACCATGGCGGCGATCCGGTCGGCCAGGTTCGCGGGGAACCCACGGCCGGCGAAGATGTCGCGGCGCTCGTAGAAGCTGCTCAGGTCCACGCCGGTGAGCAGCTTGGGCAGGCCCGTCGCCACCGTGAGCACGCCCTCGGCGAAGAAGTCGATCGTCGCCTGGATGTCGAAGGGCGGCCGCCTGAAGTGCAGCAGCCACCGGCTGGCCCGCTCCGTCAGCTTGCGGCCCTCGAGCAGGGCAAGGATCTGGTCGGCGGTGTCGACCTGGCCATCAAGCGCCTTGAGCTGGCGCCAGAAGCCCGCCATGTCGAACACGGCCCTGGCGACCAGCCAGGCCTCGGTGATGTGCGGCACCGACGCGCCGGTCTCCTCGTTCAGCCGGAACGCGAACGTGATCCCCGACCTGTCCACCATGTCGTTGATCACCGCCGTAGTGATGATCTCGCGGTGCAGCCGGTGCGCCCGCATCCGGTCGGTGAACCGCCCGCGCAGCTCGGCAGGGAAGTAGGAACTGAGCACACGCCGCAGGTAGGGATCGTCGGGCACCTGGGAGGCGAGCACCTCCTGCCCCGCCGAGATCTTGGTGTGGGCAAGCAGCACGGAGAACTCGGGCAGGGTCAGCCCGGCGCTGCTCGACCTCCGCTCGACGATGTCCTTGTCGGCGGGAAGGACGTCCAGGCGGCGGCGGATCCGGCCCTCGCGCTCGAGCATCCTGATGTACCTGGCATGCACGTGCAGCATCTGGGGTGCCTGCGCCCTGGCGGCCGCCAGAGCCCGGTTCTGCTGGTAGTTGTGTGCCAGGACCAGCCTTCCTACCTCGGCGGTCATGGCCACGAGCAGCTCGTCCCTGCCCGCCGTGGTCATCTCGCCGTCGCGCACCACCTCGTCGAGCAGGATCTTGATGTTGACCTCGTGGTCGGACGTGTCCACGCCCGCGGAGTTGTCGATGAAGTCGGTATTGACAAGCCCGCCGGCCAGCGAGTATTCGATCCTGGCCTCCTGAGTTAGGCCCAGGTTCCCGCCCTCGCCGACCACTCTGGCCCTGACCTGGGAGGCGTCTACCCGCACCGAGTCGTTGGTTCGGTCACCGACATCAGCATTCGGCTGTGCCGTGCTCTTGACATAGGTGCCGATTCCGCCATTCCACAGCAGGTCGACCGGCGCGGTCAGGATGGCCGAGATCACCTGGTCGGGCGAGAGCGCCGTGGTGCCGCCGTGGAGCCCGAGCACGGCGCGGGCCTGCGGTGAGAGCGGTATGGACTTGGCCGAGCGCGGCCATATCCCGCCGCCGGCCGAGATGAGCGCCTTGTCATAGCTCTCCCAGGACGACCGCGGCAGCTCGAACAGGCGCCGCCGCTCGGCGTAGCTCACCGCCGGGTCGGGATCGGGGTCGAGGAAGACGTGCCGGTGGTCGAACGCCGCCACCAGCTTGATGTGGTTGGACAGCAGCATTCCGTTGCCGAACACGTCGCCGGACATGTCGCCGATCCCCGCGACGGTGAACTCCTGACTGCCGATGTCCACGCCGAGTGTCTGGAAGTGAAACTTGACCGACTCCCACGCTCCGCGCGCGGTGATCCCCATTTTCTTGTGGTCGTAGCCCGCCGAGCCGCCCGAGGCGAACGCGTCACCCAGCCAGAACCCGCGGGCCAGCGCGATCTCGTTGGCGGTGTCGGAGAAGGTGGCCGTGCCCTTGTCGGCCGCCACCACCAGATAGGGATCGTCCCCGTCGTGCCTGACCACCCGGTCCGGGCCGACGACCGCGCCGCCCTTGAGGTTGTCGGTGACGTCCAGCATCGCGCTGATGAACATCCGGTAGCACGCCAGAACCTCGGCCTGGTACGCCTCGCGATCGGCGGGGTCGCCGAGTCTCTTGCAGACGAAGCCGCCCTTGGCCCCTGACGGCACGATCACCGAGTTCTTGACCTCCTGGGCCTTGGCGAGCCCGAGTATCTCGGTCCGGAAGTCCTCGGGTCGCTCTGACCAGCGCAGCCCGCCGCGTGCCACGTGGGCGAACCGCAGGTGCAGGCCCTCGAACCTGGGCGAGTACACGAAGAGCTCGAACTTCGGCCTCGGCGCCGGCAGGTCGGGCACGAGCGCATCGTCGAGCTTGAACACCAGGTACGGCGCCCAGTCGTCGGCCCCGTGCAGGCCGCGGAAGAAGTTGGTCCGCTGCGTGGCGAGCACCAGGCCGAGGTAGGCGCGCAGGATCCTGTCCTGGTCCAGGCTGGCCACCTCGTCGAGCTCCCCGGTGATCTCCTCGGCCAGCGCGTCGCTCCGCTCCTTCTGCCCGGCCTGGCGTTCCGGGTCGAACCTGGACTCGAACAACCGGATGAGCAGGCGCGTGATGACCGGGTTGGATCGCAGCACCCGGGCGATGTAACCCATGCTGAAGGTGGTGCCCGCCTGGCGCAGGTACTTGGCGTAGGCGCGCAGCACCACCACCTGGCGCCAGGTCAGCCCGGCGTCGAGCACGAGCGTGTTGAAGCTGTCGTCCTCGATCTTGCCGTCCCACAGCGCCGCCATCGCGCCCTCGAGCTGGCCGGCTACCGAGACCAGCGACAGGTGCGGTGCGGAGTCGGCCCTGGCACTGGCCGCCTGGCCGACTCGCTCCCTGCGCAGACCAAAGTCATAGATCCAGAACGGCTTGTCCGCGGCAAACTCGTAGGGATGCTCATCGACCACCTCGACGCCCATGTGCTGAAGCCTCGGCAGCACGTCGGTCAGCGTGATCGGCGAGTCGGTCCGGTGAATCGTCAGCCGCCAGACCCGCCGGCGCGGCCCTGGCCTGTGCCCGCCGTCACCCCCGGCGTCACCGGCCCCCCCGGCGTCACCGGCCCCCCCGGCGTCACCGTTGCCGACGTCACCTCCGTCGCCTGACCCGTCGGCGAGCGCCGCGTCCCGGCGTCGGTCCTTCCCGGCCCGATCGTCAGGCTCCGCCCGATCGCCAGGCTCGGCCCGATCGTCAGGCTCGGCCCGGTCGGCGTGATTACCCAGTCGGCCGAGCGCGGCGGCAGAGATCACTGGCGGCTCGTGCTCCACCGGGATGCCGCCGACATATCCCGCGGATTCCCACATCTCGAACGAGATGTCGTCACCGGACTCACGCATCTGCTGGATCTTGGCCAGGTCCGAGACGGCGGCCGCGGCCGGAACGTCGGCCTTGTAGGTGTCGCTGATCGAGTCGCTGAACTCGGCGAGCAGTTCACGCCCCGGCCCCTCGCCGAGCTGTGCCACGGCCTCCCTGGCGAGGTCGTCGTCCCACGACCGGACCGCCGCGGCGATGGCCTGCTCGACCACCTTGACGTCCACGTCGGCGAGGTTGCGGCCGCGCTCGGCCCGGGCCACGATGTGCAGCCTCGCGATCGGACCCTCGTCCACGATCGTGCTGTAGTCCAGCTGCGATGCGCCGAGCACCCGCCGCAGGATCTCCTGGACGGCCAGCCTGACCTTTGTGTTGTACCTGTCCCTTGACAGGTACACCAGGCACGATACGTACCGGCCGTAGACGTGCTTGCGCAGGAACAGCCTGGTCTGCATGCGCTCGCGCAACCTGAGCACCTGGCTGGCGACGTCGGCAAGCTCAGCCACCGGGGTGGAGAAGAGTTCCTCGCGCGGATAGACCTCCATGAACTCAGCCACGTCCCGGCCGTCGTGGCTGCCGGCGGAGATGCCGCTCACCGCGAGCACCTCGGAGAGCTTCCTGCGCAGGATCGGGATCCTGGTGATGCTGTCGGTGTAGGCCATGTGGGTGTACAGGCCCAGGAACCGGTACTCGCCGATGACCTCGCCGGCCGCCGATAGCTTCTTGACGCTGATGTAGTCCAGGTAGCTCGGCCGGTGCACGGTGGCGCGCGAGTTGGCCTTGGTCATGATCAGCCGGTGCCTGGGGTCGGTGGCGACCTCGCGCGCCTGTGCCGACAGCACGGACAGCGGCGTGGTCTCCGGCTTGTCGTAGCGCAAGATCCCGAGCCCGGTGGCTGGGACTCCGGCCAGCGCGAGGCCGCCGGGCTCGCTCACCAGGTCGTACTCGCGGTACCCGAGGAACGTGAAGTGCGCGTCGACCAGCCAGCGCAGCAGCATCTCGATCTCGGCTGGTGACTCGGGCTCCTCGACCGCGGCCGTCCCGTCGCCCGCCGTCCCGTCGCCCGCACCCCCGCCGCCCGCCGTCCCGTCGCCGGATGCACCGCCGCCCACCACGGGCCCGGCACCCCCAGGCTCCCGTCCCGCCGACCTGGCCAGCTCGTCGGCGAGCCTGATCGCGCGCTCGCGCATCTTCGGGTAGTCCTCGACCGCCAGCCGCACGTCGGCGAGTGCCCGCTCCAGGCCGGCCGCGATGGCCTCGGCCTTGCCGTCGGCCAGCTTGGCCACCTCGATGTGGGACCAGGACTCGGTGATCTCCTCGTGCGCCGCCTCGCCGGATCCGCCCGGCTGGTCGGCCGGCTTCGGCCCCTTGACCGGATGAAGCACCTCCCGCAGGGCGCCCGATACGTCCCGGCGCACCACGAGTTGCGGATGCACGACAAGTTCGGCCGTCACGTCGTGGGCGGCGAGTGTCATCGTGATGGTGTCCACCAGGAAGGGCATGTCGTCGGTCACCACGTCGATCACGTCATGACCGCCTAGCAGCGATGCGCTGTCGCCCGTCCTGACCCGCACGAGCGCCCGTCCCTGCGGCCGCTCGGCGGCCAGGCGCGCGTGCTCGGCCGCCGCGGCGCCTACCCGCTTCGGGCCGGCCGCGGCCAGATCGGCGAAGTCGACATGCCGGTAGTAGCCGCGCAGGTAGTCCAGGCGGCTGCCGACGTTCGCGCCGGCGGTCACCTCCGCCGCCTCGATCAGCAGGGCCTGCCTTGCCGCCTTCTGGTGCTCCGACATCTGCCCCACTCCCTTGTGGCTTCCTGCGGTGGATCTGGCCCTAGAGTCTGTCCCGAAGTTCCCAGAGCAACGGGTAGTAACGGATCGGCACCCGCCGGTGCAGGTAAGGGGCGCCAGTCGACCCGCCCGTACCGGACTTCGTGCCGATCTGGCGCTCGACCATCTGGACGTGGCGCGCTCGCCACAGCGCCGCCGCCTCGTCGTGGGTGAGCAGGCCCTCGGCGAGCTGCCAGAGATCGTCGTAGCCGGCGCGGTCCCTCGCGATGACAAGCAGCGAGTCACTGACCGCCTCGTCCGAGCTCACGTCGAGCCCGCGGCGGCCGACAAGGTCGAGGAAGGCGTCCCAGAGCGACGGCTCAGCCAAGCGCCTGGCCAGCCGCTCGCGCTCGGAATCGGTGAGACCGCGGAATCTCCCCATGAACCGATGGTCCTTGGCGCCGGAGAGGAACTCAAGCTCCCTGAACTGGACCGACTGCAGCCCGCTGGCCGGTGCCAGCGACGAGCGGAACTGCAGGAAGTCCTGCGGTGTCATGGTCTCGATCACGTCGACCTGACTGATCAGCAGCCGCTCGATGACGTGGGCCCGGTGCATCAGGTGCCTGGCACGCCAGGACTCATCGCACGCCATGGCGTCACGCGCCGCCACGAGCTCGTGCAGGAGCTGCTTGAACCACAGCTCGTAGGCTTGGTGCACGGTGATGAACAGCAGCTCGTCGTGCGCGGGCGGGTCCACCAGCGGCACCTGCTGCGCGAGAAGCTCGGGAAGGCGCAGGTAGGTGCCGTAAGTGAGGCGACCGCCCTCCTCGCCGAAGCTGCGCCCGTGCGGTCGGCTCATCGCTCGTCGCCCGGCCGGCCGGCGACCGGTCCCTCCGCAGGCGCATAGAAGGCAAGAACGTCGGGGTTGGCGAGCGAGTCCCGGTCGGCGGCCTCACCGACCGGGGTGCCGGTGAGTATCTTGCGCACCGGAACCTCAAGCTTCTTGCCCGAGAGCGTGCGCGGCACGCCGGGCACCTGGTGAATCTCGTCGGGCACGTGCCTCGGTGACAGGGCCGAGCGCAGCAGCGAGCGGATCCGCCCGGTCAGCTCGTCGTCCAGCGAGACGCCCGGGGCGAGCACCAGGTAGAGGATCAGCCTGCCCTCGGTGCCCAGGGTCCCTGTGTCGATCACCAGGCTGTCGGTGACCTCGGGCAGTTCCTCGACGATCCGGTAGAACTCGCTGGTCCCCATCCGGACCCCGCCCCGGTTCAAGGTGGCGTCGGACCGGCCGTAGATCACGCATCCACCGTCCGGCAGCATCATGATCCAGTCGCCGTGCCGCCATACCCCCGGGTACTCGGCGAAGTAGCTGGCGGCATAGCGCTCTCCCGACTCGTCTCCCCAGAACCCCACCGGCATCGACGGCATCGGCGCGGTCAGCACCAGCTCTCCGACCTCGCCGATGACCGGCCGGCCGGCTACGTCGAACGCCTCGACCTTCGCGCCTAGGCACGGCCCGGCGATGATTCCGCTACGGACCGGTAGAAGCGGACACGGGCCGACAAATCCGGTGCAGACATCCGTCCCGCCCGAGAACGATCCCAGCGCGAACGATCGACGTGGTGCCGTTGCTGTCGCCGGGGCGACAGCAACGTGCTCACGTTCAGCGGCGGCATCGCCGGAATCGGCGGAGGCGGGGGCGGGGGCGACACCGGAGGCAGTGTGTGGGGCGATGGCGGTATAGACCCAGTCGAAGCCTTCGGGCGGCAGCGGGGAGCCGGTGGAGCCGATCCCGCGCAGCCTGGACAGGTCGTGGTCGGCGCCCGGCACCAGGCCTGCCTTCATGCAGGCCACCAGGTACGGCGCGCCGGTGCCGAAATACGTCACTCCGGTCTCCGCCGCCAGCCGCCACAACTCGCCAGTGTCCGGGTGCACGGCGCTGCCGTCGTAGGCCACCGCGGTGGCCCCGGCGAGCAGCGCGCCGACCAGGTAGTTCCACATCATCCAGCCGGTGGTCGTGTACCAGAAGAAGACCTCGCCGGCCCCGATGTCCTGATGCAGGCAGAGCGCCTTGAGGTGCTCGAGCACGATGCCGCCGTGGCCGTGCACGATCGGCTTGGGCAGGCCTGTGGTGCCCGAGGAGTACAGCACCCAGAGCGGATGGTCGAACGGCACGTCGGTGAACTCCGTGCGCAGCGCGCCGGACCCGCCCCCGCCGCTGTGACCCCCGCCGATGTGACCCCCGCCGCTCTGGCCACCGCCACCCAGACCGGCCAGCCCGGACCATGGCGTCGTCGGCACCGGCAGCCCGGTTCCGCCACCGCCGCTGCCGCCGCCGCCACCGCCACCGCCGCTGCCACCGCCAGCGCCCGCCTCCGACCAGCCGGTGCCGATGTAGTCCACCGTGATGACCGAGCCGAGCCCGGGCAGCGCCGCGGCGATTGAGGCCACCTCGGCCCGGCGATCGAAGGTCTTCCCGCCGTACACGTAGCCGTCCACGGCGATCAGCACCTTGGGCGTCACCTGCGCGAACCTGTCGATCACCGCGCGGGCGCCGAAGTCCGGCGAGCAGGATGTCCAGATCGCGCCGAGGCTCGCGGCCGCGAGCAGCCCGATCAGCGCCTGCGGCGAGTTCGGCAGGTAGGCGGCGACCCGGTCGCCGCGTCCGACACCGAGGCAGGCAAGCGCCGACCGCGCGACCGCGACCTGCTCGTCAAGCTCGCCGTAGCTCAGGCTGCCCCGGTGACCGGCCTCTGACCGGTAGATCAGCGCGATCCTCGCCGGGTCCTCGGCGGCGACGCGCAGCGCGTTGCGCGCATAGCTGAGCCAAGTCCCCGCGAACCAGCTGACCGCGGGCATCGGTCCGCCCTGCAGCACAGGACCGGCGCCGCGGCTGCCGAGCACGCCGAAGTAGTCCCAGACGCAGGACCAGAACTCGCCAGGATCGGCCACCGACCAGTTCCAGAGCCCTGCGTAGCTGCCGTCGGTCCGCACCTGCCGGCGGGCGGCCAGCCAGCGCCCGAAGTCGGTGATCCTGGCCAGCTCGATGTCGGCGGCCGTCGGGGTGGCGAGCACGGCGCCGTAGCCACGCCCGGCAGGCTGATCCTGATCGGTCCGCATCGAGTGTCCCGCCCCGGTCGAGTGAGGTTGAGTTAGCCAGCCCGACGATCATCCCGCCGGTACCTGCGCAGCGCCACAAGGGCCCAGACCGCCTCGACCACGCCGAACGGCCAGGCACCCGACAGGAAACCGTAGCTGCTCGCGAGCACGCAGCCGGCCGCGAACCCGAGCACGAACCGCGGATGCCGGCCCTCAAGGGCATACATCGCCATCATGAAGGCCAGCGCGGTGACCCCGTAGGCGGTGAGCGCCCACCCGGTCACCGGCGGATCGCCGCGACTACCCGGCTGGTGTCCGACAGGTCGACAAGCACCGGCTGGGCGCCTGCCTCGCGCAGCTCGCTCACCGTGGACCGGCCGCTGGCCACTCCCAGGCAGCGGACGCCGGCCACCTTCGCGGCGGCCACATCCCGCACCGAGTCGGCGACGTAGACGACGTCGTCGAGGACCAGGTGCCAGCCGTACTTCTCCTTGGCCATGTCCAGCGACCGCAGGATCTGGGTGCCCCTGGGGTACACGTCGGAGCCGAAGCCGCCGATGCCGAGGTCCAGGTAGGAGTCCAGGCCGAAGGCCTGCAGCTTGCACTGCGCGTTCTGCCTGATCGTGCCGGTCAGCACGGTCTGGATCACGTCCGGCTGCCGTGACATCGCCGCGAGCGCCTCGCGCGCGCCAGGCAGTATCCGGCCCTGGGTGAGCAGCAGGTCAGACCGGGCGCCGAAGGCACTGGCGAGCTCGGCGGCGTACCTGGCGAGCAGGTCGCCGTCGTCGACCCCGCGGACGCCGTCGTTGAGCGCGAGCGAGTCGAAGAAGATCTCCGAGTCGCTGGCACCGGCGAGCTGCGGCAGCGCCACCAGCGGGCGCCCCGTGACCCGGCGGAATGCTTCGGCGTAAGCGTCGCGGGACACCCTGGCCACGTCCACCAGGGTGAGGTCGATGTTCCACAGGATGAGACGGCGGATGGAGAGCCTCCGGTGCGTCGTGTACGGCGCAAATTACTACATGGACGGCTAGCCCATGTGCGGATACCGATAGTCGGTCGGCGGCGCGAGGAGCTCCTTGACCGACCGGGCGCTGACCCAGCGGATCAGGTTGAGCGGGGAGCCGGCCTTGTCGTTGGTGCCGCTGGCACGCGCCCCGCCGAAGGGCTGCTGTCCGACCACGGCCCCGGTCGGCTTGTCATTGATATAGAAGTTGCCCGCCGAGAACCGCAGCCGGTCGGTGGCGGCCGCGATCGCCGCACGGTCGGAGGCGATGATCGACCCGGTCAGCGCGTACGGTGCGGCGTCGGCGGCCTGGTCGATGACCGCCTCGTAGTCGGCGTCGTCAAACACGTGGACGGCGAGGATCGGACCGAAGTACTCGGTGGTGAATATCTCGTCGGTCGGGTCGGAGCACTCCAGCACCGTGGGCCGGACGAAGTAGCCGACCGAGGCGTTCACCGTGCCGCCGGCCAGAACGGTCACCGACGGCCGGAGCCTGGCCCGGTCAAGCGCGGCCGCGTGCTTGTCGAACGCACGCTGGTCGATCACCGCGCCCATGAACGCGGACAGGTCGGTGCCGACGTCGCCCATGGTCAGCGACTCCACCGTGGCCAGGAAGGTGTCCTTCATCCGGTTCCACACGCTGCGCGAGATATAGGCGCGCGACGCCGCCGAGCACTTCTGGCCCTGGTACTCGAATGCGCCTCGCACCAGCGCGACCGTGAGCACGTCGGGGTCGGCCGAGGCGTGCGCGATCACGAAGTCCTTGCCGCCGGTCTCACCCACCAGGCGCGGGTAGCTCCGGTAGCCGGAGATGTTCTCGCCGACGGCGCGCCAGAGGCGGTGGAACGTCCCGGTGGAGCCGGTGAAATGGACCCCGGCCAGGTCACGGTGCGGGACGGCGACCTCGGAGACGGCCGTGCCCCAGCCGGTGACCATGTTGATGACGCCGGGCGGCAGCCCGGCCGCCTCGAGCACCCGCATCAGGTAGTGCGCGGAGAACTGCTGCGTGTGCGACGGCTTCCAGACCACGACGTTGCCGAGCAGCGCCGGAGCGGTGGGCAGGTTGCCGGCGATCGAGGTGAAGTTGAACGGGGTGACGGCGAGCACGAAGCCCTCAAGCGGGCGGTACTCGATCCGGTTCCACGAGCCGGGCGCCGAGGCGGGCTGCTCGGCGAGCAGCTGCCTGGCGAAGTGCACGTTGAACCGCCAGAAGTCGATGAGCTCGCACGCCGCGTCGATCTCGGCCTGGTAGACCGACTTGGACTGGCCGAGCATCGTGGCCGCGTTGACGGTGGAGCGCCACGACCCGGCCAGCAGCTCGGCTGCCCGGAGGAAGATCGCGGCCCGGTCGTCGAACGACAGCTCGCGCCAGCCGGGCGCGGCCGCCGATGCCGCGTCGATCGCCGCCGCCACGTCATCGGCGGTGGCTTCGCCGAGTCGTCCGAGCACGTGGCCGTGGTTGTGCGGCTGGACGACCTCGACCACCTCGCCGCCGCCCATCCGCTGGACGCCGCCGACCGTCATGGTCAGGTCGGCCTGCTCGCCCGCCAGTTCCTTGAGCCTGGCCTCGAGCGCGGCCCGCTCGGGACTGCCGGGCGCGTAGGTCCTGACCGGCTCGTTGACGGGGACAGGAACGGAGGTGACGGCGTCGAACACGGTGCGCTCCCCTAGCTCTGTGCAGTAGCTGCGTGCGGTAGCTCTGTGCAGGTGCGGGTCCTCAGCGAACGAGGCCGACATTACGGCAGGTCTCGTCGACCTTCATCGTGCCACGAACTGGCCTTGCTGCTGAGGGTCAGGCCGGGCCGATTATGCCGAACCGATCAGACCGGGCCGATCAGGTAGATCAGCTCCTGGGTGGCGTACCACAGCAGCTCGTGCCCCTCGGCGCCGTCCACGACGAACTGCGCGTCCTCGTCGCCTGCGTCGGCCGCGGGCAGCGCGGCCGCTGCCGCCTCGACGTCGGACATGGCCTCCTCGTCGTCCACGTGGCCGGAGACCACGTCGGAGAACAGAACAGGGAGCGTGACCGCGACCTGGCCCGGCCGGTCGATGCCGTTACGCACGCTGACTACCTGCTCGGGCAGTTCCGCGGCGAGCACCACCCGGCGCCGCGGAGCCTTGGTGTCGGCGTGCAGCATCCTCAGCGACGCCCGAGCGGCCTGCGTCATCGCCACGTACTCAAGCTCCTCGAGGTCGCCGGCCGAGTACCACTCGCGCAGCGCCCCGGTCACCGCGAAGCCAGTCACCGGCGCCGGGCCGACCTGGCCGGCTACCAGCGCAGACCCCAGCTCCGCCAGCGTGGTCGGCAGGTAGACGCGCATGAGGTCCCCAGGTGGCTTACTACAGGTGCGATGGGTCGTCCGGCGTTTCGTCCGCCGCGGCTGCGGCGACGGTCGGCGGGGAGTGCTTGTAGAGTCTGCCAGCCGGGGCGGGCGAGCGAGCCCCGATTGCGCCGACCACCCCGGCCACGGCCGCATCGACGGACTCGTGCTCCCAGAGCCTGACCACGGTCCAGCCTGCCGCGTCGAGCGCCGCGTCGGCGGCCCGGTCGCGCTCGACATTGCGGCGCAGCTTGGGCTCCCAGTACCAGGTGTTGGACGCCGGCTGGCTGCCGTGCTCGGGACAGCAGTGCCAGAAGCAGCCGTCCACGAACACCGCCACCTTGCGCGCGGTGAACACGATGTCCGGCCTGACCCGCACCCCGTCGGCCAGGTCGAGCCGGTAGTCCTTGCGGTACCGGTAGCCGAGCGCGTGCAGCGCTCGCCGCAGCGCCATCTCCGGCTTGGTGTTGACCCGGCGGTTCGCCTTCATGTTGGCCGACCGTCCCGGGCTTGACGGGTGCGGGTACATAGCGGTCAAGGCTACGGGCACCCGGCCTCGCGCCACCGCGGTCAGGCAGAAACGGAGAGCAACTCCGACAGCTCGGCCTTGGTCGCGGCCGGCTCCATGTGGTGCACGGTGCGGAAGCCGAGCGCCTGGGCCGCGACGATGTTGCCTTCCACGTCGTCCACGAACACGCACTCGGCCGGCGCGGTCTTGAGCCGGTCGGCCGCCAGCAGGAAGATCCGCTCCTCCGGCTTGCGCATCCCGACCTCGCCGGAGATCACCACGTCGTCGAACAGCTCGGGAAACAGGTGCCGCGGGTAGCCGTCAGTGACGCCCCAGGAGTTGGAGAGCAGCCCGGTCAGAAGACCGCCGGCCCGCAGGTCCCTGACCAGGCCGAGCATGTCGTCCTGCACGGCAGACGCGGCGAACATGCGCTTGAGCAGCCCGGCCGCCGCCACAGGGCTGCCGTCCACGCCGACGAGCAGCGCCGCCAGGGTCGCCTCGAAGTCCGCGTCGCTGACCTCGCCGCGCTCCAGCGCGTGCACCGGCGACTCGGCCTCGCCAGGCCCGTAGGCTAGCCGCACCCACGGCCGGATCGCGGCGGCGTAGCTCTCCCTGTCGATCCGGTCGGCCTCCAGCCACGCCGAGACCGTGTCGATGATCGGCGTGGTGATCACGCCGCCCCAGTCGAAGATGACGGCTCGCACGCGCACTGCAGGATCGGCCACGGAACCGATAGTAGGTGACCTGCACGCACACCCGGCTAACCCGCGGTGAACCACAGCGAACCATCACCCGCCCCGGGCTGGCAGAATGCCAGCCATGCAGCGGACAGCGGTGGTCACCGGGGCGAGCAGCGGTATCGGCGCGGCGACGGCGGAGCGGCTGGCGGCCGACGGCTACCACGTGGTGCTGGCGGCCCGCCGCCGCGACCGACTCGACCTGGTGGCGGCCAGGATCGCCGAAAGGGGCGGCAGCGCGCAGGTCATCCCACTCGACGTCACCGACCGAACGCAGGTGGACGCGCTTGCCGGGGCACTCGACCGCTGCGACGTGCTAGTAGCCAACGCCGGTGGTGCGATCGGCACCGAGCAGGTCGCCGACGCCTCGGCCGACGACTGGCTGACCATGTACCAGTCCAACGTGCTCGGCACGCTGCACGTGGTCCAGGCACTGCTGCCGAAGCTGATCGCCAGCGGCGCCGGCACGGTAGTCATCATGGGCTCCACGGCCGGCCTGACCGCGTACGAGGGCGGCGGCGGATACGTGGCGGCCAAGCACGGCACCCACGCGATCGCCGCGACGCTGCGCCTCGAACTGTCCGGCCAGCCGGTCAGGGTGATCGAGATCGCCCCCGGCATGGTCAGGACCGAGGAGTTCGCGCTGAACAGGTACCGCGGCGATGCGGAGAAGGCGGCCGCCGTCTACGCGGGCGTAGCCGAACCGCTGACCGCCGACGACGTGGCCGACGCCGTGACCTGGGCGGTCACCAGGCCGGCCCACGTGAACGTGGACCTGATGATCCTGCGCCCGCGCGCCCAGGCCGCTCAGCACAAGGTGCACCGCGAGCCCTGACCCACATTCCCTGCCTGAACGCAGAGCGCTCCCGGGCTCGCCCGGCCCAACGCCCGCCTGGCGGCTAGCTGGTCTGGGTGACCTTGCTCAGGCCGCGCGGATGGTCGGGGTCGATGCCGAGCCGCCTGGACAGCGCCTCGGTCAGCAGCTGGCCAGGGACGATGAGGCCGATCGGCGCCAGCCACTCCGGCAGCGCCGGCCCGGGCAGCGCGCGGTCGCACGCGGCGGCGAGCCCGGCTCCGCCGCCGATGGCGTAGGCGCGCGCCCCGGCACCGGTGACCCGCCTGGCCAGGTTGATCGCCGCGTCCTGCGTGGGGCCGGAATCGGGTCCCATGATCACCGCGGGGGTGCGGGCGTCGACCACAGCGATCGGGCCGTGCTGCAGGTCGGCGTAGGAGATGCCCATCGCGTGCAGGTAGCACGCTTCCTTGATCTTCAGCGCCAGCTCGAGCGCGGCCGAGTAGGCGAGCCCGCGGGCGGATACCACCAGGCCGTCCACGCTGGCCAGCTCGGCGACGATCTCCTTGAGGCCGAAGGCAGGGCCGTCGGCGCCGGCCAGCAGCTCAGCGACGGCCTCGGGCAACGCCCTGAGCTGGCCGGTGTCCAGGTCGGCGCCGAGCCCGATCGCGAGCACGGCGAGCGCGGCGAGCTGGCAGGTGAACGTCTTGGTGGCCGGCACCGCGCGCTCGGCGCCCGCCTGGGTCACCAGCGCCACGTCGGCGAGCTCGGCGATGGGCGAGCCGGCCCCGTTGGTGATCGTCGCGATCGCCGCGCCGCAGTCGCGCGCCCAGGTCAGCGTCTCGATGATCTCCACGGTCTGGCCCGACTGCGACAACCCGACCGCGAGCACGCCGGTCAGGTCCATCCTCGCGTGGTAGGCCGTGGCCACGGACGGCGCGCCGAGACTGGCCAGCCTGCCTGCGCTGGTCTGGATCAGGTAGCTGCCGTAGACCGCCGCGTTGTCCGACGTGCCCCGGGCGAAGAACAGCACCTGGCGGGCTCGTCCGGCCAGGGCGGCGACCTGCGCTGCCTGCGGCAGCAGCGCGTCGATGGTGGCGCGGAGCGCCGCGGGCTGCTCCATGATCTCGGCCCGCATGTGCGTCGGCTGCTGCTGGTGCTCGGTTGCCACCGCGACCCCGTCCGTTGCCCGTGCCCGCCTTGATGCGAATTCTCCCCGCCGGCAGACTACGGGACGCGCGCCGTCCGGCGCGAGGCACTCGCCCAGGCTGTTAGCCCAGGTGAGAACCGTAGGCCAGGCGGCCGGCGACCCAGGTGGCGCGGGTGCGCAGGTCATCGCCGAGCCAGGTCAGGTCGGCGGCCGCTCCGGCCGCGATCCGGCCGAGGTCGCCGCGGCCGATCAGGTCGGCCGGGATCCTGGTGGCGGCGGCTACCGCGTCGGCAAGACCGACACCGGTCGCGACCATGTTCGCGACCGCGGAGTCCATCCGCAGCGCCGAGCCGGCCAGCGTGCCGTCGGCACGCACCGGCGGCGTCCCGTCGCCCTCGCCGAGCTCGATCGGCTCGCCGCCCAGCGCGTAGCGCCCCGGCGGCATGCCCGCGCAGGCGGACGCGTCCGAGATCAGGCAGATCCGGCCCGGGGCGGCCGCGAACGCGATCGCGACGACCTGGCCGGCGACGTGGTGCAGGTCGGCGATCAGGCTGGACACCAGGCGGGTGTCGGCCAGCGCCTGCCCCACCACGCCTGGGTCACGATGATGCAGGGGACGCTGTGCGTTAAACAAGTGCGTGACGAGTCGCGCGCCGCACCTCGCCGCGGCGCTGACCTGAGCGGCCGTGGCATCGGAGTGACCGACGCCGACCAGCACGCCGGCCGACGTCAGCTGCCTGATCACCGCCATGGCCCCGTCGAGTTCGGGCGCCAGCGTCATCACCCTGACCAGCCCGCGGCCGGCCGCGAGCAGGTCGGCGACCGCGCCCGGATCGGGAGCGGCGGCCCACGCCGGGTTGTGCGCGCCTGGCCGTTTGGGCGAGATGAACGGGCCCTCCAGGTGCACTCCGAGCACCCGGGCCGCTCCCGGCATGCCGGCCAGGTCGGGCGCGAAGTCCGCGGCCCTGCGCACGGCGGCCGCCATCTCGGCGACCGGCGCCGTGATGAAGGTCGGGACGAACGCGGTCGTCCCCGTCTCGGGCAGCCGCCGAGCGACGGCGCCCCAGCCGACCTCGTCAGCCGCGCTGAGCTCCACGCCGAAGTACCCGTTCACCTGGATGTCGACCAGGCCAGGCAGCAGCACGCCGTCTCCGAGCTCAATGTCGGGGCGGCCGGGCGGCTGGCCGGGTCCCACGCTGGCGATCTGGCCGTTCTCCCAGGCCACATAGCCAGGCGCGAGCACCTCGGCGGCGCCGTATGGCGCCCGGACCGCGGTGATGATCCGTGCCGCCGCGATCAGCATCTGGCTAGCTTGGCACCCGCCGCGGGCGATGTCGCCCGATATGCCTAACCGCGAACGCGGTCGGCGGACACCGCCGCGGCGCCGGCCGCGGCGGCGCGGACCCGGTCGAGGAACACGCCGATCTCGGCGGCCACCAGCGCAGGCCGTTCCATCATCGCGACGTGCCCGACGCCGGGCAGCACGAGCACCCGCGCCGAGCCGAAGGCGCGGGCGGCCTTGCCGGCCATCACCGGGTTCACCAGCCTGTCGTGACTGCCGTGCAGGATCAGGGCGGGCGCGGTGCTCGCCGCGGCGTCACGCCACAGCGACTTCCTGCCCACCCTGAAGTACTCGCTCACCAGGCTGCGCGCGGACATGATCAGGGCGTTGTTCGCGTACATCAGGCTGTCCCGCCTGAGCACCTCGGCGATCTCGGCGCTGCGCCTGGACGGATGGATGACCCCGGGGTCGGTGTACAGGTCGCGCAGCGTCCGGTCGGTTCTGTCCTCGGCGGGAACGCTGCGCAGCCAGTCCATGATCGCCGGGCCGACACCGGGCAGCGAGGCCAGCGCGAGCCGCAGCGGCAGCGGACGAGGCCGCAGGTCGGGCAGGGCCGGGGAGATCAGGATGATCGTTTCGACCAGGTCCGGCCGGCGCGCGGCCACCCGGGTGATCACGGCGCCGCCCATCGAGTTGCCGATCAGGTGCACCGGCCCGGCGGCCTGGTACTCGATCAGCTCGATCACCGCGCTGGCATGGGAGCTGATCGAGTAGTCGCCGCTCAGCGGCGGCGGCGAGCAGCCGAAGCCTGGCAGGTCGATGGCGGAGCAGGCGAGCGCGGGCCCGGCCACCCCGGCCTCCCGCGGCCGCGACAGCAGGTCCATCAGGTCGGTCCAGTTGGTGGACGACCCGCCGAGCCCGTGCACGCACAGAGCCGGCTCGGCGCCGGGCACGGCCGGGGCGCTGCGGACGTAGACCTGCCCGCCCCGCAGGTCGACGCAGCGGCCGGGCCAGTGCGGGATCGGCTCGCCGGTTCCCTGGTCGCCGCCTGGCTCGCCGGATGGCGCCTGATCGCTGGTCACCTGCAGCATGTCGATCGCCTCGCATCTCCCCAAGCCGGCTGCTCATACCGCCTCGGGCGGCACGCGGACCCCGGGGGATGTCAGCTCGCCTTGCGGGTCGCCTTCGTCGACCCGCCCTTGGCCCCCTTCGCCGTGCCGTCCTTCGCCGTGCCGTCCTTCGTTGTGCCCGACTTGGCTCCCTTACTCTCATTCTGGCCGGCCACCGGGAGTTGCCTGGCCGCCGCGAGGCTCGCCTTAAGCGCCTCGGCCAGGCTGGTCGTCTCGCCGGCGGCGATCTCCAGGGTGCCGGGCTGCGCAAGCTCCCTGCCCTGGATCTTGGCGTCGACCACCTCGATCAGCGCCTCCCGGTATCCGTCGTGATGCGCGTCAGGGTCGAAGTCGGCGGTCATCGAGTCGATCAGGGTGGCCGCCATGGTCAGTTCCTGGGGGCGTACCTCGATGTCCTGATCGAGGAACGGGAACGCGGCAGGGCGCACCTCGTCGGGCCAGAGCAACGTCTCGAGCACGAGCACGCCCTCCCTGCTGCGCAGCGTTGCGAGGGACTCGCGCTGGCGCAGCGCCACCTGGGCGATGGCGATCCTGCCCGACTGCTCGAGCGCGTCCCTGAGCAGGACGTAGGCACGAGCGCCTGCCGCCTCGGGCTCCACGTAGTAACTGCGGTTGAACAGGATCGGGTCGAGCTGCTCGGCGGGCGCGAAGTGCAGCACCTCGATCGCCTTCGTGGTCGGCAGCGGCAGGTCGGCCAGGTCTTCGTCGTCCAACACGACCATCTCGCCGGTCGGCAGCTCGTAGCCCTTGACCACGTCCTCGTAGGGCACTTCCTCGCCGTCCACCGAGCAGATCCGGCGGAACCTGATCCGGCCGCCGTCGGCTCGGTGCACCTGCCGGAAGGAGATGTCCTTCTGCTCGGTGGCGGCGTACAGCCGGACCGGGATCATGACCAGGCCGAAGGAAATTCCGCCCTTCCACATGCTGCGCATGTCATCTCCTTACCCCGGCGGATCGGGTACTGATACAACAAGGGTTGTCCTAAACTAGGCGTTCGGCAATATGTTCGAGGGCGCCAGATGCCTTGCCCGCAAGGCGACGGCACGCACCGGAGGGGGTCGACATGACCGACAGAGGCCTCGACGAGCCAGTCGCCGACGTCGTCGAGCAGCACACCGAGGCGGTTCCTGATGCCGACGAACCCACCGAGACCGAGCTTCCCGAGGAACTGCCGCTCGAGGCCGACGCTGCCGATGCCGCTGAGCAGGCCCGCGAAGTGGAGCTAGGCGAGGAAGAATACCGGTAGGACAGCACGGCCAGGCGCCCGGCACCTGGCCTTCGGCACGCCGGCGGAGCGGGTGCCGCCCGTAGGATGGGCAGTCAGGCGACCTAAAGCTCCTGACCTGCGCCGCTAGCAATTCGGAGATTCCCGTGACCGCGACGTCCCAGACCACCAGGCCGGCCAGTACCCGGCTGCCGCGCCCAGCCAGGCGCAGGCAGCTGCTCGGCGCCGCCCGGGAGGTCTTCGTGGCGCAGGGGTACCACGCCGCCGCGATGGACGAGATCGCCGAGCGCGCCGGGGTCAGCAAGCCCGTGCTCTACCAGCACTTCCCCGGCAAGCTCGAGCTCTACCTGGCGCTGCTCGACGAGAGCGTGGCCGAACTGGTCGGCGCGGTCTCCGCCGCGCTGGCCTCGACCGGCAACAACGCCGAGCGGGTGCCGGCCACGTTCCGCGCGTTCTTCGACTACGTCAGCGCCGCGGGCGAGACGTTCCGGCTGGTCTTCGAGTCTGACCTGTCGAACGAGCCCGCGGTCAGGGAGCGGCTGGACCGTGCGATGGACGAGTGCGCCGAGATGGTCAGCGAGTTCATCCGCGAGGACGCCGGCGTCTCGGACGACGAGGCCGCGCTGCTTGGCATGGCGCTGGTCGGCATGGCCCAGGTCAGCTCGCGGTACTGGCTGGGCGGCGAGCGCACCATCGGCCAGCGAACCGCGGAGCACCTGCTGTCCCAGCTTGCCTGGCGCGGGATCAGCAGCTGGCCGCTTGCCGACGGCACGCACGACTAGGCACCGGGCTCGATGCCCGGCCCGATCAGCACCGGCCACCACATGCGCTAGGCACGACGAGCGGAGGATCGCCCGCATGGAAGTCAAGATCGGCATACAGATGGCGCCGCGTGAGCTCGTGGTCGAGACCACGGCCTCGCCCGAGGACATCCAGCGGGCCCTGACTACCGCCCTGGCCGACGGCACGGTGTTCGTGGTTACCGACGCCAGGCGAGGCACCGTCATGGTGCCGGCCGACAAGATCGCCTACGTCGAGCTCGACCTGAACGAGCCGCGGCGGATCGGGTTCGGCAGCTGATTCTCCGCTGCTCTTTCTCCGCTCTGGCGCCTCGCGCGGCCGATCCCGGCTATTCGGCGAGTCCGAGCGCGGCCATCCGCTGCGCGTGCGCGTCGGTGAGCGCCGCGAACATCCGGCCGATCTCGCCGAGCTGCGCTGCGGAGCCTCCGGCGAGCAGCCGGGCGAGCGGTTCCCGCTCGGCCGCGACCCGCTGCGCCTGGCTGAGCGCCTCGCCTACGAGCCGGCGCGCCCAGAGTGCCAGCCGCCCGCCCACCGCGGGGTCCGCCGCCACCGCCTCACGCACCCGGGCGATCGCGAACTGCGCGTGCCCGGAGTCGGCAAGGGCCGCCAGCACCAGCGACCGGGTGGGCTGGTCGAGAAGCTGCGCGACGACGCGGTAGAAGTCGGCCGCGATCCCGTCCCCCACGTAGGCCTTGACGAGGCCCTCCAGCCAGTCGGACGGCGCCGTCCTCGCGTGGAACTCATCGATCGGGTCCACGAACGGCTGCATGGCCTGCTCGGGCTCGGCGCCGAGTTCCACGATCCGGTCGCGCAGCATGCCGAAGTGGCCGAACTGGGCCACGGCCATGGCGGCCAGGTCCGCCTTGTCCGGCAGCTCTGTCGCCAGCGAGGCGTCGTCGGCGAGGCGGAAGAACGCCACGAGCGACGCGTAGGCGAGCAGGCCGAGCAGGTCGATGACGCCATCGGTCGGGGCTTCTGGCTCGGCAGACCTGGATTCCTGCAGGCCCGCGGGATCGGTGTCTGGCGCGGTCACAAGCGCAGCGTAACAACGCCACGCCCCGCGCCATCGGATTCGCGCCGTGACCGGCACGGCAGGTCCGCAGACCCTGGCCTGTCAGCCGGCGTTGCTACACTGAGCAGCGACCTCATCGTGGAATGCGATCACCCCGGGGCGCGTTGAATCACGTAGCGCGGTATGAGAACCGTTCGTGGTCTGGCCGCGCCTGGCTCCTTCCGGTTGCCTTGTGCGTACCTAGCCGCATGAGCTGCGGCCGGAGCGCTGCCCGTCAGTGCGGCGGGTCGATTCTCGGATGAGTCAGCTATCGTCCCGCGGCCCGCGGACCGGACGGAAAACCGCCTGGTGGGGCGCGGGCCACTCATGGAGGCGGAAGCCTGACTATGCAAGACCTAGCTACACCGGTAGCGGAAAGCACCGACCTTATTGTGGCGGACCTGCCTATTGACCTGGCCGGCGCCGTGGCGGCGGACGGGGTGCCCTTTGTGGACTTCGGCGTCGCCGAGCCGATCTGCGCGGCGCTGGCGGCCGTAGGCATCACCGAGGCGTTCCCGATCCAGGCGCTGACCCTGCCGATCGCGCTTGACCGACATGACGTCATCGGCCAGGCAAGGACAGGGACGGGCAAGACGCTCGCCTTCGGCATCCCGATCGTCCAGCACATCCTGCAGGTCGAGCGCGGCAAGCCAGCGGCACCGCGCGGCCTGGTCGTGGTGCCGACCAGGGAACTGGCGATCCAGGTCGCCGACGATCTCAGGGCGGCGTCGGCAGGCAGCGACGTCAACGTCGTCACGCTCTACGGCGGGCGTGCCTACGAGCCGCAGATCGAGGCGCTCGCCACCGTGGACGTGGTGGTTGGCACGCCAGGGCGGCTGCTCGACCTGGCCCGCCAGGGCCAGCTCCGCCTGTCCTGCGTGGACATCCTGGTCCTCGACGAGGCCGACCGCATGCTCGACCTCGGCTTCCTGCCCGACGTCGAGGCGATCCTGCGGCTGACCCCGGACAGCCGCCAGACCATGCTCTTCTCGGCCACCATGCCGTCCGAGGTCGTGACCCTGGCCAGGAGGCACCTGTACCGGCCGATCCACATCAGGGCCGAGCACCACGACGAGCCTGCCCACGTGCCGACCACGGACCAGCACGTGTTCCGCGCCCACCAGCTTGACAAGATCGAGGTGCTCGCCCGCGTGCTGCAGGCCGAAGGACGCGGCCTGACGATCGTGTTCTGCCGTACCCGCCGTGCCTGTGACCAGGTGACCGCCGAGCTGACTCGGCGCGGCTTCGCCGCCGGGGCCGTGCACGGCGACCTCGGCCAGAGCCAGCGCGAGCGGGCGCTGCGCGCGTTCCGGTCGGGCAAGGTGGACGTGCTCGTCGCCACCGACGTCGCCGCCCGCGGCCTCGACGTCGACGACGTGACCCACGTGGTGAACTACGAGTGCCCCGAGGACGATAAGGCCTACCTGCACCGGATCGGCAGGACCGGGCGTGCCGGGCGGACCGGCGTGGCCGTGACCTTCGTCGACTGGCAGGACATGGGCCGGTGGAAGCTGATCAGCGAGACGCTGAACCTCGGCCAGCCCGAGCCACTCGAGACCTACTCCACCTCGGAGCACCTGTTCAGCGCGCTTGCCATCCCGGCGGGCGCGGCCGGCACCCTGCCACGTGCCCAGCGCGAGCGGGCCGGGCTCGAGGCCGAGGACCTCGAGGACATCGGCGAGACCGGCAAGGTCAGGTCGCGGCCGCAGTCAGCCGCCGCTAGCCGGGACCGTGGCCGACGACCGGCCACCGCACGCGGCGCAGGCGCCGACGGCGCCGACCAGCACGACCAGGGCCGCGCGAGGCCGGCCAGGCGGCGCACCAGGGGCGGGGTTCCGCTGGCCGGAACCGGCCAGCCGGCCGCCGAGCACGGCTCGCAGGCACCGCACGCGCCCCAGGCCGACCACGCGCCCCACCACGCGCAGCCCGAGCACGCCGCTTCCGGCCACCCGGCTGCGGCGGCCGACCTGGCGGACGAGCCGCGCCGCAGGAGCCGCAGGCCGCGCCGCGGCCGTGGCGGCCGGACCGGCGAAGGCCGCGCCGACGACCGGAGGTCGGGTTCCACCCGGCCCGCCAACCAGGCGGAACGCCGTGACATTGAGACTCCCTGAACCACCGAGGTACGATACGACCCCCTTTTGCTCGGCTAGAGTCAGGTCCCGCTGATCCAGGCTAGGTAGGCTGCCGCCCCGTGAGCACTCCCCGGTCGCTGCGAAGGTCCCCTCAGGTCAGGCCGGTCGTCATCGAGACCTACCGCGGCCGCTTTGCCGCCCTGGCCGCCGACCCGGCGAATGGCGTCAGCGAGCGGCAGCCGGCCTTGCTCATCCCCGGCTACACCGGGAGCAAGGAAGACTTCCTGTCGGTGCTCGAGCCGCTCGCCGATGCCGGACGCTGCGTCGTGGCGATCGACATGCGCGGGCAGTATCAGTCCCCGCGGGCCGCCACCAGCGCGCAGTACGAGCTTGACCAGCTCGGCGAGGACCTGACCGCGGTGGCCGCCACGGTGGCCGGTGACACCGGGCGAGTGCATCTGCTCGGCCACTCGTTCGGCGGCCTGGTGGCGCGCCAGGCGGCGCTCGGCAGCCCGGCCGCCTACTTGTCTCTGACCCTGCTCGGCTCGGGCCCGCACGCCATCGGCGGCGACCGCGCCCAGGCCCTGCGCGACCTGCTCGCCTACCTCGAGCCAGCGGCGGGCGACGTCGAGATGATGGGAACCATGATCACGCAGCTCTGGAACGCCCAGCTGCGCCCGCAGGCGGAGGCGGAGGGCACGCCGGAGGAGATCATCGAGTTCCTCGCCGAGCGGGCGCTGCTCAGCTGCCCGCTCGGGCTCGCCGTGATGGCCGGCCACCTGCTCGGCTGTCCCGACCTGACCGACGAGCTTGCGGCCCTGGACAGGCTGCCCAAGCTGGTCAGCTACGGCGAGAACGACGACGCATGGCCGCCGGACGTCCAGGACCTGATGGCCAAGCGGCTCGGCGCGCAGCGGGTCTGCCTGCCCAGTGCCGGGCACTCGCCGACGGTCGAGGCGCCGGAGACCACGGCGGCCATGCTCACCGCGTTCTGGAACCAGGCCGAGTCGGCCCGCTGACGCGCGGGCGGCCGGCTAGGCGAGCGGGTCGGCGTCCGCGTCGTCGTCGGCCAGACCGTCCCATGGCCTGCGCTGCGCCGACGCGGCCCGGCCCTCCGCGCACTGGGCGCGGAAGTCGCACCAGCCGCACCACGATCCCGGGCTCGGCGGGAAGACCACGTCACCGCGCCCGGACTCCGGCTCGGCGCGGAAGCTCTCGTCGGCGGCCGAGCACTCGCCGGCGATGTCCTCTGCCCGCCGCAGCTGCCGGCCGAGCGAGTCGGCCGTGTGGTCCCAGCGCGCCACCTCCCCGGTGGGCAGGTGGTGCAGTTCCACCGCCGTGCAGGGCCGGCGCAGCACCCGCCCTGCGGCAACCGCGTACAGGGCGAGCGCGAGCGAGGATCGGGCGTCGTCCGCGGTGAGCGGGCGCCGACCGGTCTTGTAGTCGACCACCACAAGCTCGCGCCGCAGCTCGCGGCCGGCGACCGGCCGGTCGTCGAGGCGGTCGATCCGGCCGGAGACCGCGATCAGGTCGGTCTTGGTGCCGACCGTGCGCTCTACCCCGGCCGGCTCGCAGGCCGGGTCGAGCCGGGCCACGTAGTCCCGCACCATCGCGGTCGAGCGGCGCAGGTACTGGGCGGACTGGGCGTCGTCGGCGAATCCGTCGGTGAGCCAGCCACGCTCAAGCAGCAACACGGCCGCCGCGGGCGTCCGCTCGGCCACGGGCAGCCGCCACCAGCCGGCCAGCGCGTTGTGCACGCTGGCGCCGAGGCTGTTGTGCGCCCATGGCGGCCCTTTCGGCGGCGCCGGGCGGTCCAGGTAGGTCATCCGGTATCGCCGCGGGCAGTCAAGCCACGCCCGCAGCCGGCTCGGCGTGCACGGGTAGAGCCGCCGCGGCATTCCCTCGAAGCCAAGCTGCTCCACCGTCGGGCTAGTCCGCTGACTCGTCGATCAGCCCCTCAGGTCCGGCCGAGACCCAGGAATCGAACCGCCGCTCGGCGGCCTCGACGCTGCTCTCCTCCCCGTGGCCGGGCAGGATCCTCGTCTTCTTGTCCAGGGTGAGCACGTTCGCGCCGATCGAGCTCAGCTGCCGCGGAAAGTCCTCGAAGTAGCCCTCGTGCGGCACCGGGCCGTTCCCGCCCACTACGTCGCCCGAGAACAGCGCGGACAGCTCCTCGCTGTACAGGCAGACCGACCCCGGGGTGTGCCCTGGCGCGTGAATGACCTCCAGGGTGACATCGGACACATCGAACCGGCCGCCGTCCTCGATCCAGATGTCCGGCTCGGCGCCCGACTGCGCCTCCCGCCAGGTCAGCCGGTCCGCCGCGTGCAGCGCGACCGGCGCCTCGTCCCGCTTGGCCACCTCAAAGGCGGCGGCGGCGTGCCTCGCGTGCCCGTGCGTGCAGATCACCGCGAGCACCTCGCGCTCGCCGACGATACGCAGCACCTCAGACGCCGACTCGCCAGGATCGATGACGATCACCTCGTCGTCGTCGCCGACCACCCAGCTGTTGACGGAACCGGCGATCCGCTCGATCCTCGCGTCCATCGCCCTGCCTCTCCCTCCGGGTTGGCTCTGGCCGGCCGGCGCCCGGCCTCCCTGAGTATCACTGCGGAGAATCGCATCGTCAGCCAGAGCGCGGCGTCGACTGCGACAATAGCCGCACCGAAAGGCGACCGCGCCGCCAACCGGGGCAACGCGCCGCACGAACAGCGTCGTCGCGACGAACGCCCAGGCCCCGCTCAGGATCAGGCGGCCGACGAGATCACCCGGTGATCACCTGGGCGCCCGACGCGGCGGCGAGCAGCTGCTCGAGGTCCTGGGCATCGGTCGACTCGCAGCCCACCCGGTCGCCGGTAAGTTCTCCGTGGTCGTCGCTTCCGCCGGTCACCGCCAGGTCATGGCCGCGGGCGAGCGCCGCGAGCTCGGCGCGCTGCTCGGCGTCGTGGTCGGGATGCGCGACCTCGACCCCGTCCAGCCCGGAGCTCGCCAGATCGGTGATCAGCCGCTCGGGCACGGTCCAGCCCCGGGTGACAGCGAACGGGTGGGCGAGCACGGTCACGCCGCCCGCATTGTGCACGAGGGCGATCGCCTCCGCCGGGTCGAGCGCGTACTTGTGCACGTAGGCCCTGCCGCCCGTCCCGATCCACTCCGGCGTGAACGCCTGATCGGCCGAGGCGATCACGCCGGACTCGACCATCGCCCTGGCGATATGTGGCCGACCGATCACCGCGTCGCCAGCGATCGCGCGCACCTGCTCCCAGGTCACCGGCGCGCCGAGCTCGGCGAGCCTGCCGACCATCGCCCTGGCCCGGTCCATCCTGGTCTCGGCGAGGGCGCGGCGCTGCGCGGCCAGCGCGGCGTGGTCCGGGTCGAACAGGTAGCAGAGCAGGTGAATGCTGTGCTCGTCGCGCCGGCAGGAGAGCTCCATGCCGGGAATCAGGGTCAGCGAGGGCGGCAGCGCGGCGGCCGCCTGCGCGATTCCCGCCACGGTGTCGTGATCGGTCAGCGCGATCACGTCGAGGCCGGCCGCCGCGGCTCTTCGCATCATCTCGGCGGGCGGCCTGGTCCCGTCAGATGCGGAGCTGTGGCAGTGCAGGTCGGCGCGCACGAGGCGACTGTAGCCGTCCTAGCCGGGCAGGCGCGGCGACCGGGCTCCGAACGGCAGATCGAGTTCCTGACCTGGATCGCGCAGGTCGATCAGCCGCATCGGCTCAACCAGCATGGTTCCCGCCGTGTCCGGCCACAGCAGGACCCACAGCCAGCTGCCCATCACCTCGCCGGCGAACGCGGCGCAGCCCGGCGCGTCCACGTGCCAGAGCGGGAACTCGTGGTTGCCGTGCTCGACCTGCGCATGCGGGGAACAGGCCAGGAGGTCGGCACCGGGATCGGGGCCTTCGATCCCCGCGCAGTGGGCGCCGAGGCCTACCCCGAGCTCCTCGCAGATCAGCAGCATCTCGGCCAGACCGCCGACCGGGTTAGGCCCGGACAGGGCGACGACCGTGCCTCGGACGCCGCTCGTCTCGGCGCCGACCGCGGCGAATCCGCTGACCAGCCATCCGTCGGGCAGCGGCCAGGGCAGCATGACGGGAACGACAGCGCGGGCGGTCAGCTCAGCCTGCCCTTGCGGCGACACGGCCGGCACCTGCCAGAGCGGGTAGATGTCGCCGTGCGTGGCGCACCGCCAGCTGCCTGCCGCGTCACTGGGCGGCGTCGCCGGGCTACCGCAGCGCGGGCAGGTCAGGTCCATCGCCTCAACGCCGCGTCCGGTCGGTCGATCGCCGCACGTGCACCCCAGCTAGTACGATGCTCGGCCCGGGTCGCTGGCAAACGCCCGCCCCCAGCGCTGTCGAACGTCGACGATAGGCCGCCGACGGTAGGGCTGAGGATAGACCCTCAGGTCAGTGCGGCGTGCGGCGCTTGGTCCTCGACAGGCCGGCGGCGCGGCCGCGGGCCGCGGCGGCCAGGGCGAGCTTGCGCGACGCCTCGTCGATCATCTCGCCATCGAGCATCGCCGCGCCGCGCCGCGTCGCCGCGGCATGGGCATAGGCGTCGATGATCAGCTCGGCCCGGTCGTAGTCCTGCTGACTGGGCGTGAATGCGGCGTTCGCCGTGGCGATCTGACCGGGGTGGACCACCCATTTGCCGTCGAAGCCCAGGGCGGCTGCGCTCGCGCAGGATGTGGCGAGTCCGTTGAGGTCCGCGATCGCCGCGTACGGCCCGTCGATGGCCTGCAGGCCCGCCGCCCTGGCCGCGACGAGGATGCGCATCAGCGGGTAGTGGAACGCATCGCCGCCGGGGTAGCCATCGGGCTGCGCGCCGATCCGCAGTGAGCGCATCCCGACGCTGGCCATGAAGTCCGCCGGGCCGAAGACCAGGGCAGCGAGCCTGGGCGATGCGGCGGCGATGGCGTCGGCGGCGGCGAGGCCCGCGGCGTCCTCGATCTGCGCCTCGATCGCGATCTGACCGAAATCCAGGCCCGCCTCCCGCTCGACCTGGCCGAGCAGCAGGTCGAGCCAGGTAACGTGGGCGGCCGAGGTGACCTTGGGCAGGACGATAGCGTCCAGCCGGCCGCCGGACCGCTCGACCACGCCGATTACGTCGCGGTGCGCCCACTGGCTGGTCACGTCGTTGACGCGGACCGCAAGCACTCGGCTGCCCCAGATGCCCGCACCGACCGCCGCCGCGACATGCGCCCGCGCCTGGTCCTTCGCCGCCGGCGCGACCGAGTCCTCAAGGTCGAGTATCACCTCGTCAGCGGTCAGTTCACCGGCCTTGGCGAGGAACCGCTCGCTGCTGCCAGGAACGGTCAGGCAGGACCGCCGCGGCCGGTCGGTGCTCGTCATGGACCGATGATCCTATGCCAGACCGTTCGATGAGGTGGCCGGGTCCTTCTAGCATGGGTTCATGTCCACGACTTCGCCGCCAGAGCCAGCCTCAGCCGCCCAGCCGGGTCAGGTGACCGGCGCCCCGGGCGTCGAGCAGGTGATGCAGGCGCTGGCCGGCGTGCTCGACCCGGAGATCCGGCGACCGATTACCGACCTGGGGATGGTCAAGAACGTCGAGGTCGGGCCGGACGGCTCGGTGCGGGTAGACGTGTGGCTGACGGTCTCAGGCTGCCCGCTGCGCGACACCATCACCCGCGACGTGCGCGCCGCGGTAGGCGCGCTGCCCGGCGTCAGCGCGGTCCGCGTCGAGCTTGACGTGATGAGCGACAAGCAGCGCGGCGAGCTCGCCAGCAGGCTCCGCGGCGGCAAGCCGGAACGCGAGATACCGTTCGCCAGCCCCACCTCGCTGACCAAGGTCTATGCGGTCGCCAGCGGCAAGGGCGGCGTGGGTAAGTCGTCGGTCACGGTCAACCTGGCCGCGGCACTCGCGGCGTCCGGGCAGAAGGTAGGGTTGCTCGACGCCGATATCTACGGTCACTCCGTGCCGCGGATGCTCGGCGTCTCCGGCAAGCCGACCCAGGTCGAGCAGATGATCATGCCGCCGGTGGCACACGGCGTGAAGGCCATTTCAAGCGGCATGCTGAAAAAGGGCAATGAGCCGCTGCCCCTGCGCGGCCCGATCCTGCACCGCCTGCTGCAGCAGTTCCTCGCCGACGTGTACTGGGGCGACCTGGACGTCCTGCTGCTCGACCTGCCACCGGGCACCGGCGACGTGGCCATCTCGGCCGGGCACCTGATCCCAGGCGCCGAGCTGATCGTGGTGACGACACCGCAGGCGGCGGCGGCCGAGGTGGCCGAGCGGGCAGGGTCGCTGGCCAGCCAGCTGCACCAGCGCGTGGTGGGCGTTATCGAAAATATGGCGTATCTGCCGTGCCCGCATTGCGGAGAGCGGATCGAGGTGTTCGGCAAGGGCGGCGGCCAGTCGGTCGCGGCGGCGCTGACCCGGCTGGTGGGCTCGGAGGTGCCGCTGCTCGGCGAGGTCCCGATCGACCTGCGGCTGCGCGAAGCGGGCGACGAGGGCCTGCCGCTCGTCCTCGCGGCACCCGAGGCGGCAGCGGCCGTCGAGCTGACCAGGATCGCCGGCCTGATCGGCGGCAGGACGCGCAGCCTGGTCGGGCGTCAGCTCGGGCTCACGCCGGTCTGAGCGCGCTCAGGTCGCCTCGGCGTCCCACGGCGGCACCTCGCCGACCGTCAGCCGCTCGGACTCCCCGTAACTCTCGCTCAGGATCTCGGCGGTGCCGTCGGCCAGAATCTCCGGCTGGCCGGACCACTGCTCGTCGTCGTCGAGCCCGTCAAGCAGGTGCTTGCGCACGAACGTGCGCGGATTCAGGTCGTTGAGGTCGAACTCGGCGAACTCGGGGCCGAGGTTGTCGGCCAGGTCAGCTCGCGCCCTGTCCATGAGCTTGCGCATGTCCCGCAGAACCTGTCCGGCCTGGGCAGCCATCCGCGGCAGCTGCTCGGGGCCGAAGACAATCAGGCCGATAAGGACGAGCGCAATGATCTTGAATGGGGACAGGTCGAACACGCTGCTCGCGCTCCCGTCGTCGTTGCCGCGGATGTCGTCGCCATGCACGCGACAGCTGTCGCTGTCTTCAGAGTAACCGCAAGGCGGCACTGCGGCGTAACCCCGAGGCGGCACTGTGGCGTCAGCCGAAGGGATCGAACCAGGAGCCGATCCGCTTCAGGCCGCGGCCGACCCGTGCCCAGACACCGACGTGCCGGTCATGCGGCAGCTGCACGATCACCTCGTTCACGGTCCCCTGCGGCGCGTCGGCGATCACCGTGTACACGAAGCCGTCCGACGACCAGGCGGTGCCGCGCTCGCCGAGATCGGACTCCTGGGTCAGGTAGACGGGCAGACCGCCGACGTCGGCGGGCTGCCAGCCACGGATCGCGCCGGGCAGGACGCCGCGCTGCATGAACACCGACACCACGGAGAGCCCGTCGGAGTAGGACGCGTCGACCACCGGACCTGACCTGGTGGCCGTCCTGGTCAGCCCGATGAGCGTGAGGTTGCCGGCGAGCGTTCCCGGGACCGTCCAGCCACGGTTGCGCAGCATGGTGATCTCGGCCATGGCCGGCGAGGTGAGCCAGGCCGGCGCCCGCACCGCGGGGACCGCGCCCACCCCCTCGCCGCCGATCTCCAGCTTGATGAACGTGCCCTCGTTGACCAGCCCGCCGTGCGCGCCGAACATCTCGCGGCGCAGCGGCAGCCCGGTGACCAGGTCAAGCCAGTAGCGTGCCGCCAGCGTCCCGTCACGGCGCCGCACCTCGACGATCCTGGCCGGCCGGTCACTGGACGTGCCGGTGCCCGCGTACTCGATCACGTAGTTGGCGCGGAGCAGGTCGAGCACTCGCGGCGAGATGCTCAGCACCCCGATGGCGGCATCGCTGCTCGCGTCGGCGCCCGGCACATGGTCGTCTACGTCATCGTCGCCCTGGGCAAGCTCCGGCTGGCCCGACCTGTGCCACACCTCGATCAGGTAGGCATCCGAGCCCGCCGCGTCTGACCATGCCACCATCTGGACGCCGTGGTAGGAGACCGACCGGCAGGCGGCGGCCGCCGCGGCCATCAGGGTCAGGCCGTGCCGCACCCGGCTCGCGTCAGCGCGCGCGGCGGCGGACCGGCGCAACGGCAGCGCCTCGGGCAGCCGTCGCGACCGCGGCGTGGCTTGGCCATCCGGGCCGCCGATCGCGACGGCGACGAGGACGAGCGCGGTAACCATGGCTAGCGCAACGCCGAACCCGATGACTACGTGCCTGACGCGCCTCCAGTAGAGCCAGAGCATGGCTGCTAGCTGGCCTTATGGTGCGTTCGGTGGTCGCCGCGCGGCTGACCGGCGACTCCGGCTGGCTGATTGCCCGGCGGCGGAGCGCTCGGGCTGACCGCCATCGGGCCGATGACGGGCCCGGAGCGCACCGGGCCGAGCTGCCACGGATCGACCCGGCCCGGGCCGTCCGTGGCGGGATCGGGGACGAGCAGCGACGAACCAGAGCCCGACACCGCGGGCTCCTGGCCGGCGTCGTAGGCATGCTGGAGCAGGTACGAGTCGACCGACGGGGTCACCTTGGGCGCAGGCGGCGCGGCGGCGGAGTTCCCGAGCAGGAAGGCGGCGATGCCGATCACGGCGATCACGCTCCCGGCCGAGCTAGCGGTCACCCGCCAGGCCTGCCCGGCCTCCCGCCGCCTGGCCCGGCCCGGCCTGACCGGGCCGAGTACAGCGCCGGGCAGCCTGGCCTGGTCGGATTGCGCCAGGTCGATGAGCCTGCCGGCGATCGCATCGTCCGTCGACGTCTCGCCGAGCGCCGTCAGCCGGCGCTTGAGCGCGCGCATGGCGTTGACCTCGTCCAGGCAGCCCTGGCACCCGGCCACATGGTTGAGCACCCGGTCCCGCTCCTGCGGATCGAGTTCCCCGTCGACCAGCGCCGACAGCCAGCGGCCCAGGTGACTCACGGCACGCCCACCTCGTCGGCCATCACCCCGACGACAGGCTCGGCCGGCTCGCTGCGAGGAGCGGCCGCGTGCCGCGGCCTGCGGTGCTCAAGCGCGGCGCGGAGCTGGGCCCGGCCGCGGTGGATCCGGCTGCGCACCGTTCCGAGCTTGACGTCGAGCGCGTCAGCGATTTCCTCGTAGGTCAGTCCCTCGATGTCGCACAGCACGACCGCGGCCCGATACTCGGGCGGCAGGTCGGCCAGCGCGGCCGCCACGTCGTGGTCGAAATGGCGGTCGTCAAAGGCCTGGGACGGCGTCGGCTCTGCCCCTCTGAGCTTCGCGGCGGTCTCCTCGCCGAGCCCTTCGAACCTGATCCGCTGGCGGCGGCGGGTGATGTCGAGGAACAGGTTGGTGGTGATCCGGTGCAGCCAGCCTTCGAAGGTTCCCGGCGTGTAGCTCGGCAGGGAGCGGAACACCCGGACGAAGACCTCCTGGGTGAGGTCCTCGGCGTCATGGCTGTTGCCGGTCAGCCGGTAGGCCAGCCGGTACACCCGGGCCGAGTGGTCTTTGACCACGTCCTCCCAGCTCGGCGGCGTCCACTCCTCGGCCGGGACCGGTCCGGGCCCGGCATCGCCTTGCGCCTGCGTCTGCATCAGCCTTCCTCGGACCGCTTGAACCGCCATGCGTGCCGCGTGGTTGGACCACCGCGCAGGGGACGCAAACCGTGAACGTATGGCCCGCCTGGCCTGTTCCCCGCTGACCTTGGCTAACGTTAGGCTGCGGCGCGGAAGTTCTACCCAAGCTACCGGAGGCCCCTATCATCCGCCCAGACGTCACCGTCATACTCGACGAGTTCGCCGCCGAGGATGAGGCGCTGCTGACGGCGCGCGCGAACGCCGAGCGGCTCGGCGGTGCCATGCCGGTGGCCCCGCTGACCGGTGCCACGCTGCGTTTCCTCGCGAGCGCGATCGGAGCCAGGGCCGTGGTCGAGATCGGCACCGGATTCGGCACCTCGGGTCTCTGGCTGCTGCGCGGCATGCGCCAGGGATCGGTGCTCACCAGCGTGGACACCGAGCCCGAGCATCATCGGCTGGCCAGGGCAGTGTTCGCCCAGGCCGGCTTCGGCTCCGCCAGGTACCGGCTGATCACCGGCCGCGCGCTCGAGGTGCTGCCCAGGCTTGCCGACGGCGCCTATGACCTGGTGTTCTGCGACGCCGACAAGCGCGAGTTCCCCGAGTACCTCGCCGCTGCGCTGCGCCTGCTCCGGCCTGGCGGGATCGTCGCCTTCGACAATGCACTGTGGGAGGACGAGAGCCCCAACATCGCCCACCGGGACCCTGACTCGCTCGCCGTCGGCGAGCTTAGGGACCTGGTCGCCGCAGACAGCAGCCTGGTGCCGCTGCTGCTGCCCGTCGGCGACGGGCTGCTGGCCGCGGTCAAGCTGACCGCCTAGCGCCTGTCCCGTAGATCGTGGGACCGGGTCGGTGGAGACGGGCCGCTGGCCGCGGTCAAGCTGACCGCTTAAGGCCTGTCCCGTAGATCGCGGGCCTGTCCCGTAGATCGTGGGGCTGGGTCGGTGGACCCAGGCCCTGATGGCTCGGCTTGTGGTCTGGCGCAGGCCGTCCCCGAGGCCGCCGTCGGCCGCCGCGCCCTCCACCACCCGGACGCGCCCTCCACCACCCGGACGCGCCCTCCACCGCCCCGGACGCGCCCTCCACCACCCGGACACGCCCTCCACCACCCGGACACGCCCTCCACCACCCGGAGATGATCTTGATGGATGTGGCGGATGTCCCAGAATACGCAGTGGATGTGGCATCCATTCCACGGCCACCCAGGTGATCACATCCAGTTTCGGCTGGTATGCGACGATCCGAGGGGCTGTGATCGCCCGGGCGCGGAGGCCGGCCGCGCTGTGCTCCGGGTTGTGCGTGGCTGGTGATGCCGCGCGGCAGGGCGGTCGGTGCCGCGGAGATCCACGGGACAGGCGCTAGCCCCTAGGCCGGTCATGGCGGCGGGGGTCGAGCACTAAGGGACGGGCCCGCAGCAGGGCGAACAGCTCGCGGATCGGCCGGAGCTGCCACGTCCAGCCGCCCAGAGATCCCCTGACTAACCGGTCTTGCGCCTCGCCCGCCTAACGGTTTGTCGCAGGCCGGTTAGCTCACCTGCAGCCAGCGCAGCAGCAGCCTCGTGCCGAACCCGGTGGCGCCCGCCGAGATCTCGCCGTCGTCACCGGAGCTCCGCGCGGCGCCGGCGACGTCCAGATGCGCCCACGGCCGGGACCCGGCGAACTCCCTGAGGAACAGCGCGGCCAGGACCGACCCGGCTCCCTCGCTGCCCCTCGATACGTTGGCCAGGTCGGCCACCGGGGAGTCGAGCGCACTCCGGTAGTCGTCGGCGAGCGGCATCCGCCACAGCCGGTCGCCGCACGCCTCACCGGCCGCGATCAGGCCGGACGCCAGGTCGTCGCTGGTGGCGTACAGGGCGGCCCGGCTGCCGCCCAGCGCGATCCGCGCGGCTCCGGTGAGCGTCGCGATGTCGATGATCGCGTCGGGCGCCAGGGTCGCGTCGGCATAGGCGATGGCGTCGGCCAGGACCAGCCGTCCTTCGGCATCGGTGTTCAGCACCTCAACGGTCCGGCCGCCGAAGCAGGTGATCACGTCGCCCGGCCGGTACGCCGAGCCGGATGGCATGTTCTCCGCCGCAGCGACCAGGCCCGTGACCTGGTGGGTCACGCCGAGCCTGGCGAGGGCCGACAGGACCGCGATCACCACGGCGCCGCCCGCCATGTCCGTCTTCATCGCCTTCATGCCGTCGTTCGGCTTGAGCGAGAGTCCGCCGCTGTCAAACGTGATGCCCTTGCCGACCAGGACCACATGCCGCTGCGCCGACGGCGGCTCGTACCGAAGCTCGATCAGCCGCGGCGGGCGCTCGGAACCCGAGCCCACGGCGGTGATGCCGCCGAACCCGGCGGCAGCGAGCTCCTGCTCGTTCCACACCCGGACGGCAAGTCCCGCCGGCGCGGCCGCGTCGCTGGCCGCGTCCGCGAGCCACTGCGGCGACTTGCGCACCGATGGGGTGTTGGCCAGGTCCCTGGCCAGGGCGGTCGCAGCGGCGACGACCGCCGCCTGGCCGATCGCGCCGTCCCGGTCGGCCTCGTTGCCGCCGACGGCGGTAGCTGGGGTGGCGGCAGCCGGCGCTCCCGGCGCCATGAGCAGCAGCACCGAGACCTGCCCGGCCTGCTCCTGCCCGCCCTGGTCCTGCACCGAATCTGACGACTTCTCCGAGTACCGGTAGGAACCGAGCATGACCCCCTCGGCGAACGCCCGTACCTGGTCGTCGTCCGCACCAGTCACCGCGGTGGCAACAGCGCTCTCGCCGGGCCGCAGCGCCCGGCCGAGCTCGGCGCCGGCCCTGCGCAGCTCGGGCGCCGACCTGTCGCCGACCCCGAGGAAAGCGACCCTGACGACATGCTGACCGGCCCGAGCGGGCACCTGGGTCAGCTGGCCGGGCTTGCCGGCAAGCTGCAGCGACCTGATCACCTCGCGGGCCGGGACCGTCAGCGCGCCGTCCAGCGCCTCGTCGGCGACGATCTCACCGCCGGTGCCTACGGGCACCGCGACGAGATCCACCGGCTCGCCGGTGCCCGCTGCCGCGGCTCGTAGCAGGTCACCCGCGGTACGCAGATCCTCGCGGACGAGCGGTGTGACAGTGGCGATGGCAGGCATCCGTCACGTGCCTGCGCCGACAGCAGAATCAAGCGCGCTACCCAGTGCCCTGGCCTCGTCCGGCGTCAGCTCCACGACGAGCCGGCCGCCGCCCTCAAGCGGCACGCGCATCACGATTCCGCGACCCTCCTTCGTGACCTCAAGCGGACCGTCTCCCGTCCGCGGCTTCATCGCCGCCATCCCGTCTCCCCTTCCGTCAGCGAGCAACACGCGACCCGGCCAGCGCCGGCCGGTCGCCCGCCCTCAAGTAAGTCGAGCCACATCGACATCAATCAGTACCTCTATTATCGGTCAGTTCCCTGGCCTTGGTGGCATCGATCGGCTTCCGTCGCGCTCTTCGGCCGCCCGGCGATACAGACTGGGTTCGTGAACGCCAGATCGGCACTCTTCGACCTCTACGGGGATCATCTGCTGTCCCGTGGCGAGCAGGCACCGGTCGCCGCGCTTGTGCGGCTGCTCGCTCCGCTGCGGATCTCGGCACCTGCGGTGCGCACGGCAGTCTCCCGAATGGCCAGGCAGGGCTGGCTGACGCCGGTACGGCTGGCCGAGGGAGCCGGCTACCGGCTGACGCCGCGCGCGGTAAGCCGGCTGCGCCAGGCAGCCGACCGGATCTACCGCCAGGACGCGCCGCCCTGGGACGGCCGGTGGCACGTCGTGATCGCGGAGCGGGTGGCCGACCGAGCCGGGCGAGATCGGCTGCGGTCAGCGCTCGGCTACCTCGGCTACGCCTGCCTGGACGGCTCCACCTGGATCAGCCCGCGCCAGTCCGCCGAGCTTGACCCCCTCCTCGGGACCGAGCGGGTCAGAGCCGAGCGCTTTCACGCCAGATACGACGGTGACGCCCGCGGCCTTGCGGCCCGTGCGTGGGACATCGACGGCCTGGCGCTGGCCTACCGGCGATGGCTGGACCTGGCTGCCGACCTGGTTCCGCCGCCTCATGCCGACCAGCCCGATGAGATGATCTTCGCGGCGCGGAGCGAGCTTGTGCACGAGTGGCGCAAGTTCCTGTTCATCGATCCTGGCCTGCCCGCCGAGCTGCTGCCCGCCCGCTGGCCGGGAGCCGAGGCCGCCGAATTGTTCCATGTCGAGGCCGAGCGCCTGTTGCCCGCCGCTGCCAGGTTCGTGGACTGTTGTCTCAACGGCGCCGCGGGCGGCCAACCGCGGGACCAGTTACCGGGTCACTCGGCTTGATCGGTGGACCGCGCTCGATAACGGACAGAGCCAGGACGTTAGGAGAGGAGCGGCAGTGGGCGACAGCGTCAGATGCGAGGTGGACGGCTCGGTGGCGACGATCACGCTGAACCGGCCGGAGGCCAGAAACTCGCTGACCGAGGAGATGAAGGTCGGCCTGCTCGACGCGCTCCGCAGATGCGCCGCGGATGGGACCGTCCGCGCCGTCGTGCTGACCGGCGCCGGGCGGGCGTTCTGCGCCGGGCAGGACCTGCGCGAGCACGCCGACCACCTGGCGGGCGGGCAGGCGCTCGATACCGTGCGAGAGCACTACAACCCGATCATCCTGGCGATCGCCACCATGCCCAAGCCGGTGATCGCAGCCCTGCCCGGGGTAGCGGCGGGGGCCGGCGCATCGATCGCGTTCGCCTGCGACTTCAGGATCGCCGTGCGGACGGCGAGCTTCATGATGGCTTTCGCCAGGGTGGGCCTGGCCGCCGACTCGGGCGCGTCCTGGACCCTGCAGCGCCTGGCCGGCCCGGCGAAGGCCGCCGAGCTGCTGATGCTGGCCGAGCCGGTCCCTGCCGACCAGGCGCTTGCACTTGGCCTGCTGACCAGGGTGGTGGCCGATGCCGGGGAACTGGCCGCCCACGCCGGCGAGCTCGCGGCGCGGCTCGCGGCCGGCCCCACGGCCGCGTTCGCTGCGATCAAGGAGTCCCTGCTGTACGCGGCCGGACATGGCCTAGCCGACTCGCTGGACAAGGAGGCCGAGCTCCAGATCAGGCTCGGCGCTACCCGTGACCATCAGGCGGCGACTACGGCGTTCCTGAGCAAGCAGCAGCCGGTCTTCGAGGGCGCTTAGGGCCCGCGGTCCTCGTCGTACGGGCGGCTGCGCCGATCCTTCTCCAGGCTGACGCCATTGGGGCGGGCACCCACCTGGCCGGTGCCGTTCGACGCCAAGCCGACGCCGTCGCCGGCCATGCCGTTGCCGGCGGCGCCGTCACCGACACTGCCGTTGCCGACAGCCCTGTCGCCGACATTGCCGTCATCAACAGCGCCCTCGCCGAGGCTGGCCCAGTCCTCGGCGTCGCCGACCCAGGCCTCGCCGTCGCTGGCACGCCCCTCGCCGTCGCCGACCCAGGCCTCACTGTCGCCGGCACTCCCCTCGCCGGAAAAGGCCTCACGGTTCGCGCAGACGGCCGTGTCGCTGTGCTGGTCACCTGAGCGTGCCGCGATGAGTTCCTCGTGCGCGCAGACGATCCGCTCCTCCGCCTCGACCAGGTCGCTGACCAGGAGCCGGTCGTAGTGACCGTCCGGCTCCTGCCACCACAGGATGTCGCCGTGGCACCAGACGGTCAGCTGCTGGCTGACGGACAGGACAGCAAGCTCACCGCTTGACTCGGTGACCGGGACTAGCCCGGAGCCCAGACCACGGCGCTCAAGTGCCGCGGCCAGTTCCTCGATCGCACGGCAACCGCGCGGGGCCAGCCGCTGGCTGCGCGCTAGGTCATTGCCCGGCGGCACCCGGAGTGCGAACCAGACGGCCTTCCCCTGGACCTTCCACGACCCGAGCCTGCCCCTGGTCAGGTGATGACCCCAGCGGCCCGCCGACAGGCCGGCCACTAGTTGAAGGCCGCGGCCGCGCACCGAGTCGGGGCCGGCGGGCACGGCCGCCCCCACCGGAAGCGGCTCCCCGGCATCCCAGCCGGGCTCGGAGTCGAAGATCTTGCAGACGATCTCCCGGCCCGATCCCGAGGTGCGCAGGTAGAGCCAGAACTCGGGGACACCGCTGACCGGCCTGCGGCCGTGGCTGCCGAACTCGATGTTGCCGTGCGCGTTCATCGTGTTGGCCGCGAGCTCGCTTGCCATCGTGATGCCGTCGTAAGTCAGATCGCTCGGCAGGTCGGCGCCGGCGACCGCCTCACGGAAGAGTCGGCGGGCCGCGCTCGCGCAGCTGCCGTCGAGCGGCAGCGCCCGGACGAAGCAGCCGCCCGCGCGCACGCTGGCGTCAGAGAGCCTGACCTGAGGGGCAATGGTGTCGACGGCGGTGTCGGCCAGCACTCCGGCGGGCCTGAACCGCCCGGATGAGGGTGGGCCGGTCGCCGTCATCTCAGCAACCGGGGCCGCTACGAAGGCGCCCGGAGGCGCTGGATGTCCCGGCTCTGGCTGGGCGGCCTGACCCCCCGCGGCGGGTGGCAGTAACATCCTGGCCCGCCTTCCAGAGTTCGGTATCTGTGAAACACAGATTACGAGTCATTTGGCACTCTTCGCAATGACCCCGGGCACACATGGCACCAGATTACTTTGCCGACGAGATGAACGCTGCATCTGTCCGGTTAAGGGCGATTGTTAGATTTGCAGTTGGTTTGGCGCGACCGCTGGGGGCGGCCGGTAGCCGTTCTTCCCAGGTTAGACCGCCGGAGGCTTCGAGGCAGGCGCAGTGACAAAAGGAGTCCCCCGAGGCTCCCTCCTCGGGGGACTCTGCTCGGCGGCCTGCTCGGCGCTATGTGCGCGGGCCCTCCCGGCAGCCGGATTGGACTAGATGTCGTAGCGGCCACTCTTCAGATCGGCGAGCAGTGCCGCAAATGCGCTTGGCCTGACGACGTGCGCGCCGTCGGCCGGTCTGGCGCTGTCCCGCACGGCGACAACGCCGGGCAGATTGGCCGCGACCTCCACGCAGCCGGCATTGGCGTAGCTTCCCGCGGCCTTGCGCCAGAGCGCACCAGACAGGTCCGTGTCGACCGAGCCGGCGTTCTCCGGCCCAATACCGGTCGGCCCAGTACCGGTCGGCCCGGCGTTCGCCAACCTAGTGCCCGCCGACCTAGCGTTCGTCGACCCGGCGTTCGTCGACCCAGCGATCATCCGCTCACTCCAGCCGCTCGGAGAGTTGCCTGAGGTACGCGACCGTGTCCCGCGGCTCAAGCGCCACGTCCACCGCCCGGTCGAATGCCTCAAGGTAGCTGTTCACGTACTCAGGGTCGGTGACTTCCTGTATTCCGTGGTCACTCTCGGTAAAAACCAGGCTGGGCTGGCCACCGTCGTAGTCGAACACCTGCACGGCGGAGAACAGCCCGGGCGGCGGCCCGTCAATGAACCTCTGCAAGTGCAGCTGGATGCCAGGCCGCTCGCCCATCTCGGCCAGGTGCCGCAGCTGTTCCTGCCGCTCGGCCCTGCTGCCCCACCGGTACAGCAGCGACGCCTCGGCGATCACCGCCTGAAGCTGCGGCATCGTGCTCTTGTCGCGCTCCAGGATCTGCTGGCGACGCAGCCTCGCCTCGGTGGCCCGGCGCCGCCACGCGGGCGGCTTACCCCCCGACCGCATCAGCGCGCCGATGTAGTCGGGCGTCTGCAGCAGGCCGGGAATCACCAGGGGAAAGAAGACCCTGATCCGGGAGGCATCCGCCTCGAACCCGGGGAACTCGTTGTCAAAGATGTCCTGGTAGTCGCGCCACCACGGCCGGACCCTGGCCTTCATGGCCAGATCCTCGATCTCCCTGGTGGCCGCCTCGTCAGCCTCGTAGAACCGGAGGAGGTCCCGAATGTCACTCATTTCCGGGCGTTTCCACTGATTTGCCTCGAAACGTCCGACCTTGCCGCGACCCCAGTTGAGCATGTCGCAGACGTGATTCGCCGTGTACCCGGCATCGACCCGCAGTTCGGTCAGGCGGTGCGCGAGGCGGAGCTTGGCGATGGTGGCGCCATAGGCGTCATCGCTCACCGTCGACCTCCTCGAACCACGGTGTTGCTACTCTAGGGCACCAAACTTGCGATTCACAATTCATGTCATCAATCGTTACATTGCGCGATACGGACGCCGCAGGCGGCGGACCATGCGAGCGCCCGCTCCGCCTTTACTGCGACGTATATGACTTTACGCACATCCATTCGATAAAGGACGGCGGCCTGCGCCCGAGGATTTCCAGGGGCTTCCGCTCGGGAAGCAGCCGCGCCGGCCGACCTACCGACCGTGCGGACCATCGCGCTGGCTGGCACCGCTGCCGCACCCGGGCTCGACCTGCTCCCCGGCGGGCGGGGCAGCGTCGAACTCCCCGGCGGGCGGGGCAGCGTCGAACTCCCCGCCCCGGGCGCCGTCGACGAAGTACCTCCACTCGGCGGGGTCGTAGACGAGCACCCGGCCCGACCGGTCGCCGGCCACCCTGAGCAGCACAAACTCAGCCGCTCCGGCGCCCGTCCCGGCTGGCCCGCGCGAGCCGTTCTCGCCGGGCTCAGGGGGTGTTGCGCCCATCGGGGTGGCCTGCCCGGACTCCGAAGCCGACGCCGGCGGGTCGTGATCGCTCACGCCCGGTGCGGCACCGTGCTCGGCGGACCAGACGAACGCCACCTCGAACGAGCCGTCGCCCGCACCGGAACGCTGCCAGTCCAGGCTGGCCAGGTCCAGGCCGAGCTGCCGCACGGTCGGTTTCGGGCGCGAGGTCTGCGGCTCGTCCGATGCCATGAGTCTCTGCCGATCTTGTGCTGCCATTTTCGTGTCGCGCACGCCGTCCGGACGCGTCCCTTGCCGCCAGCCGAGTCCCAGCGGCGCCGGTCAGAATATCGCGGGCACGTGCGGACCAGTTATGACCGGCGGGCACAGCACCCAGCAAGATGATCATCGACGACGCCGCAGGCCTGCATCATGGCGTAGGCCGTGACCGGCCCGGTGAACCGGAAGCCGTGCCTGCGCAGTTCGCCGGAGAGCGCCTTGGACGCCGGCGTCCACGACGGCACCTCGTCCAGGGTGGCGGGCACGCGTTTCCCTTCCACCTCGTAGCTCCAGACCGTAGCGGCCAGACCGGCGGGCAGATCAAGCGCTGCTCGCGCGTTGGCGATCGCGGCCTCGATCTTCGCGCGGTTTCGCACGATCCCGGCGTCGGCGAGCAGTCTGGCGACATCATCTGGCCCGAATGCGGCGACGGTGGCTAGGTCGAAGCCGCTGAAGGCGGCACGGAAGTTCGGCCGCTTGCGCAGGATCGTCAGCCAAGACAGTCCGGACTGGAAAGCCTCAAGGCACAGCCGCTCGAACATGCCGACGTCGTCGCGTACCGGCCTGCCCCACTCTTCGTCGTGGTAGGCGAGATAGTCCGGCGTGCTCAGGCACCAGGGGCAGCGGAGCGCGCCGTCCGGCCCGGCGACGACTCCCCTGGCGCCCTCGGTCATGACCGCGACGACGGCGGCGCGGCAGCGGCGGGCTGGTCGCCGACTGCCTCCTGCCCCGCGGTCACCAGCTGGCCGTCTGCTGCCTCCTGCCCCGCAGTCACCGGCTGCTCGGCCCTTGCCGATTGCCCGCCGGCCGGGGGCTGCCCGGCAGCCGGGTCTTCACCGGCGGTCTGTGCGGCCGCGGGACCGTCCGGCAGCGCTTGCGCCGCGTCCGCCGGCGCCGAGGCAGCCGCCTGCACCTGTTGGGCGCCGGATGCCGCCGTGGCGGCGGCATCCGCATCCGCGTCGAACTGCCTGGCCATCGCGGCGTCCGCGGCCTCGTCGGACTGGAACCACACCGCGTGATCCGCTGCCGCGGCCGGCTGCACGGCCAGCGACCGCAGCAGAGCAGCAGCCTCAACGGCCGGATCGGCCGGAATCAGAGGCGGCCGCCGGCCGGCCAGTTCGGCCCGCAGCATGGCGATCTCAGCGTCACGGTCGGCCAGCATCTGGGCGGCGGCCCGCAGCGCGTCGCCGGTCGCGAGTTCCTGGCAGCCGAGCAGGGCGAGCGGCAGCCGTAGCGTGGCCACGTCGGACGGCGTCCTCAGCCGGAACCTGTACTCGGGCAGATCCCGGCGGAACTCGGCGATCTCACCGCCGCGGCCCATCGCGACGACGACCACGCCGGCCAGGATCGCGACAGCGGCCACCAGCAGCACGACGTACACACCGTGCATCGTGTCATGTCGCGGCGCGCGGCGAAACTCGCCGGCGGCAACTCCCGCCGGGCCTGCGCTGCCAGGAGGTTCCGGGCACGGCCGCGAGCGGGCACGGCCGCGAGCGTGTGTCTGCTCCTGGCACCTGACCTCAGGCGTCTACCCCGTGATCGCGCAGCACCTCGTTGAGCGTCGACCTGTCGTGGCGCTCGCCCTCGGCGAGTCGCCTGAGCACCAGAACGCACGGCATCCCGAACTCACCGCCGCCGAACTTCCTCGTGCGCATGCCGCTGACGCAGACCGACCAGGCCGGGGCCTCGCCGCGAGGCAGCTCCTCGCCCGATTCCACGTCGATCACGCGCATGGTCGGCGTCAGGATCGTCCCGGCCCCGACCACGGCGCCGGCCCTGACCCGCGCACCCATCACCACCATGGACCGGGACCCGATGAACGCCTCGTCCTCGACCACCACAGGCACGGCGTTCGGCGGCTCGAGCACCCCGCCGATGCCCACGCCGCCGGACAGGTGCACGTTCTTGCCGATCTGGGCGCACGAGCCCACGGTTGCCCAGGTGTCGACCATCGTCCCCGAGTCCACATAGGCGCCAATGTTCACGAACGACGGCATCAGCACGGCACCGGGCGCCACGTAGGCGCCCCACCGCACGATCGAGCCGGCCACGGCGCGGACGCCGTCCAGCTGCGAGGTCAATGGCACCCGGTCGTGGAACCTGAAGTCCCCGACCTGCGAGCGCACCATCGGCAGCACACGGAAGGCCAGCAAGATCGCCCGCTTGGCCCGTTCGTCCACCGCCACCGAGTCGCTGGCCGGATCCACCCAGGCGACCCGCACCTCGCCAGCGTCGATCCGGTCGACCGCCTCGGTGATGACACGCCGGGCCTGCGCGTTGGCGGGCGTCAGGTCGGCGCGGGTCTCCCAGAGCGCGTCGATCTGGTCGGGCAGCGGGGAACTGACGTGCGGCGCTGCGCAAGACTCGTCCATGGTGAGCGAGCGTACCGGTCAGGCCTAGCAGGTAACTTCTGATGCGTGGCACAAGCACGGTCGCGGCGGGTCGGCGTGGCGTCCGTCGTCGTCATCGCGCTCATCATCGCCGCGCTGGCGCTTGCCAAGTCCAGGCACGTCCGTTTCAGCCCTCCGATCGGGAGCGGATGCCTGGTCCACGCTCGCGGCTTTGACGTGCCACTGACGTCAGGACAGGCGGGCATCGCCTCGATCATCGCAGGCGTTGCCGCCCGCCGGTCCCTGCCCGTGCGGGCCGTGACGATCGCCTACGCGGCGGCGCTCCAGGAGTCCGACCTGGCCAACCTGCCGTACGGCGACCGGGACTCGGTCGGCGTCTTCCAGCAACGGCCATCGCAGGGCTGGGGCACCAGGCGGGAGCTCCTCGACCCCGTGTACGCGACCCAGCGCTTCTTCGCCGCGCTCGTGGCCGTACCCAACTACCAGCATCTGCTGATCTACCAGGCCGCCCAGGCGGTGCAGCACAGCGCCGACGGCCAGGCCTACAGCCAGTACGCGGGCCAAGGCGCTGCGATGGCGACAGGCTTCACCGGACAGAGCCCGCACGACGTGTGGTGCTGGTATGGCACCGGAGTCAGCGGGCCAGACCGGCTCGCCGCGGCCAGCAGGCAGCTGAACCGCGCGTTCGGCAGGCTGGCCGTCGACCATGTGGGCGACCCGACAGCGCGGGTGCACGTCCGCAGCCAGGCAGCGGGCTGGGCCGTCGCCGCCTGGCTGGTCACCCACGCGAGCAGCTACGGCATCAAGCACGTGAGCTACCTGGGCTATCAGTGGACAGCGGCGGCCGGCCAGAAGGGCTGGATCAGACTCACGGGCAAGCACGCAAGCTCGCGCCCGTCCAGCACTCACGGCAGTGCCGGCCTCGGCAGCGCCGGCCTCGGCAGCGCAGGCCCCGGCAGCACACGCCACGGCAGCACAGGCCCCGGCAGCACACGCCACGGCAGCACGCGCGACGGCAGCACACGCCACGGCGGTCATGACGGCACTGCTCATGACGGCACTGTGCATGACGGCACTGCTCATGGCACCGCGCGCCACGGCGACCATGGCCGCGCCAGGTCAGACGGCGGCACAGTGACGTTCGGCTGATACCCTGCCATGCCTGCGGAGCTGTGCGCCGCCCCGATGCCGGGTCGGCTTCGCGATACCGGCGCAATCCGCGATACTGGACCGGACGCTGCGGACCAGTGCCCGGCTGCGGTTGAAAGAGGAGTTCGCAAGTGACGTACATCATCGCCCTACCCTGCGTCGATGTGCTGGACCGTTCATGCATCGAGGAGTGCCCGGTCGACTGCATCTACGAGGGCGAGCGCATGCTTTACATCCACCCCGACGAGTGCGTGGACTGCGGGGCTTGCGAGCCGGTCTGCCCGGTGGAGGCCATCTACTACGAGGACGACGTGCCCGCGCAGTGGAAGGACTACTACAAGATCAACGTCGACTTCTTCGACGATCTCGGCTCTCCCGGCGGCGCGTCCAAGACCGGCAAGATCGGCAGGGACCACCCGGCGGTCGCCGCCCTGCCGCCGCAAGAGACCGAGCACTGACTCCCGGCGGTAGGGCGATGGCACCGGCCGGCACCGCCACCCACACCAGCCCAGCCGAACGCTCGCTCGCCGTACGCCTGCCCGCTTTTCCCTGGGACCGCCTCGCGCCCGCCTCGGCGAGGGCTTCCGCCCACCCCGACGGCATCGTGGACCTGTCCATCGGGACACCGGTCGATCCCGTTCCGGCCGTGGTGCGCGACGCGCTCGCCGCGGCATCCAACTCGCCCGGCTACCCGCTGACCAGGGGAACGGACCGGCTGCGTGCCGCAGCGTCCGGCTGGCTCGCCCGGCGGCACGGGGTCCAGGTCAGCCCCGACGCGGTGCTCCCGGTGATCGGCACCAAGGAGTTCATCGCCGCCCTGCCCACCCTGCTCGGCTGCGGCCAGGGCGACGCGGTCGCCTTCCCCGAACTGGCCTATCCCACCTACGACATCGGAGCGAGGCTGGCCGGGGCGCAGTCGGTGGCCACCGATGAGCCCGAAACAGTCGCGCCGGCGCCCGTGCGGCTGGCCTGGCTGAACTCGCCGTCCAACCCGACCGGCCGGGTACTGCCCGCCGCCCGCATGGCGGAACTGGTCAGCTGGGCCAGATCGGCCGGCGCCGTGCTCGCCTCCGATGAGTGCTATATCGACCTCGGATTCGAGGCCTCGCCGACCCCGGTGCTGCACCCGCAGGTCAGCGGTGGGTCGCATGCCGCACTGCTCGCCGTCTACTCGCTGTCCAAGCGCTCCAACCTGGCCGGATACCGGGCAGGCTTCGTCACCGGCGATCCCGACCTTGTTGCCGCGCTGCTCGAGATACGCAAGCATGCCGGCCTGATCGTCCCGGCACCGGTCCAGGCCGCGCTGACCGCCGCGCTGGACGACGACGCTCATGCCGAGGCGCAGCACGCCAGGTACGCGGACCGCCGTTCCGCGCTGCGGCCCGCTCTCGAGCAGGCCGGCTGGACGGTGAGCCACTCGCAGGCCGGCCTGTACCTGTGGGCGACGCACCCCGATCACGACTGCTGGCAGTCGGTCCGGTCGCTGGCCGAGATCGGCGTCCTGGTGTCGCCCGGCGAGTTCTACGGCTCGGCCGGGGCCCGCCACATCCGAGTCGCGCTCACCGCCACCGACGAGCGGATCGCCACCGCCATCTCCCGCCTGCGCACCATTTCCTAGCGCCAAGGCCGGTGAGGGAGGGGGCGCCCTAGGCAGACCCTTCGCGCTCGACCCCGTCCTTGTGGCCAGTTCTGGAATCACGGCGCAAGAAAACGGCGTTGCGAGGAGCATCTGCGCAACGAATCGCCGCTGACGCGCATGACGCAGCCGGAGACGCCGCGCAGGCGTGCTTCTAGGCTTGATGATCATCGGCCATCGGGAGGCGCCCATGACGCCGCTGGACCGCGCACGCCGCGAGCAGTCGCGGCCGCGGCCACGGACCTACCTCATGTGTCCGCCGGACTACTTCACGGTGCAGTACGCGATCAACCCGTGGATGAACCCCGGGAAGCCGGTGGATCTCGGGCTGGCGCGGCGCCAGTGGGAACAGCTCAGGCGGACGTACCTGGGCCTGGGCCACACCGTCCGGATCATCGAGCCCGAGCCTGGCCTGCCCGACATGGTGTTCGCCGCCAACGGCGCCACGGTCATCGGCGGGAAGGTGCTCGGCTCGCGCTTCAGGCACCCCGAGCGCCATCCCGAGGGCGCCGCGTACCTGGAGTGGTTCCGGCGCAGCGGCTACACGTCGGTGACCGAGCCCGAGCACATGAACGAGGGCGAGGGCGACATCATCTTCGCCGGCCGGGCGATCGTCGCGGGCTACGGGTTCCGCACCGACCCGGCCGTGCGCGAGGAGGTCGAGCGGCTGTTCGGCCTGCCGGTGATCAGCATCCGGCTCGTCGATCCGCGCTTCTACCACCTCGACACCGCACTCCTGGTGCTCGACGAGAGCACCGCCGCCTACTATCCGGCCGCCTTCCACGACGCCGGCCGGGCGGCTCTGGCGGCGCACTTCACCGTGCTGATCGAGGCCAAGGACGAGGATGCCGAGGTGCTCGGCCTGAACGGGCTGAGCGACGGCCGCCACGTGGTGCTCCCCGTCCAGGCCCAGACGCTGGCCGACGAGATCCGGGCGGCCGGGTTCGACGTCGTGAGCGTCGACCTGTCGGAATTCAGGAAGGCCGGCGGCGGACCCAAGTGCTGCACGCTGGAACTCAGGTAATCGGGAGGAACCGGTGCCGGTCAGGCCCATGACAGCGCAGCAGCACAACGCCCAGGCCGCTGCCTACAGCGCGCACAACTACCATCCGCTGCCCGTGGTGATCGCCACCGCCGAGGGTGCCTGGGTCACCGATGTCGACGGCAAGCGCTACCTCGACATGCTCGCGGCCTACTCGGCGCTGAACTTCGGCCACCGGCACCCGCGGCTGCTGGCCGCGGCCCAGCGCCAGCTCGAGCGGGTGACGCTGGTGAGCCGGGCGTTCCAGCATGACCAGTTCGGCCCGTTCTGCGCGGAACTCGCCGCGCTCGCCGGCATGGAGATGGTGCTGCCGATGAACACCGGCGCCGAGGCCGTCGAGACCGCGATCAAGGCCGCGCGCAAGTGGGGTTACGAGGTCAAGGGCGTGCCCGAAGGCGAGGCGGTCATCATCGCGTTCGCCGGGAACTTCCACGGCCGGACGACGACGATCATCAGCTTCTCGACCGATCCGGACGCCAGGGGATCCTACGGTCCGTACACGCCGGGGTTCCGCGTGGTCCCCTACGGGGACGCGCAGGCGCTTGCCGAGGCCATGGACGAGCGCGTCGTCGGCGTCCTGGTGGAGCCCATCCAGGGCGAGGCAGGGGTGATCGTGCCGCCGCTCGGCTTCCTCGGGCAGGTCCGCGAGCTGTGCACCCGCTGGGGCGCGCTGATGATCGCCGACGAGATCCAGTCGGGCCTCGGCCGGGCCGGGACCACGTTTGCGTGTGAGCACGAGGACGTGGTGCCGGACATGTACGTGCTCGGCAAGGCCCTGGGCGGCGGCATCGTGCCGGTCTCGGCGGTCGTCTCCTCGGCCGATGTGCTCGGGGTATTCCGGCCGGGCCAGCATGGCTCGACATTCGGCGGCAACCCGCTGGCCTGCGCGATCGCCCGCGAGGTCATCGCGATGCTCGCCACTGGCGAGTTCCAGGAGCGCTCGGCCAAGCTCGGTGCGCACCTGCACGACCGGCTCAGCGCGCTGCCGGCCGACGCCGTCCGCGAGGTTCGCGGGCGCGGGCTGTGGGCGGGCGTTGAGTTCACTGAGCTCGACGGGCGCGAGGTGTCCGAGCGTCTGATGGAGGTCGGCATCCTGGCCAAGGACACCCACGGTCACACGATCAGGCTCGCACCGCCGCTCGTGATCGGACAGGACGACCTGGACTGGGCCATCGACCGGCTGGAGGGCACACTCCGCTAGCTAGCCGGCCGTTCGGCCATTCCGGACGCCGATCCCATTTATGGTGGAGCGAGCCGGTTGTCAACAGGAGGTAGCTGCCCGGTGACCTCCGTCCTGCCCGTCGAACTACCCGACAGCGCGCTCGCCAGCGACGTCGCGCACGGCATGGCGCTCGTCGAGGACGGGCTGCGCGAGGCCACCAGGACGGATCATGGCCTGCTCGCCGCGGCGGCGCGGCACTTGATCGACGCAGGAGGCAAGCGCCTTCGGCCGGTGCTCGTGCTGCTTGCCGCTCAGTTCGGCAACCCGGCCGATCCGCGCATCGTCCCGTCGGCCGTCGCTCTTGAGCTGACCCACCTGGCGACGCTCTACCACGACGACGTGATGGACGGTGCGGCCGTGCGGCGCGGAGTCGCCAGCGCGAACGCTCGGTGGGGCAACTCGGTAGCGGTCCTGGTCGGCGACTTTCTTTTCGCCAGGGCCGCGGCCGTGCTCGCCGGGCTCGGCCGCGATGCGATCGTGATCCAGGCGGAGACCTTCGGCAGGCTGGTGAACGGCCAGCGGGCCGAGACCGTGGGCCCGGCACCCGGCGAGGACCCGGTCGAGCAGTACCTGAGCGTGCTGCGGGACAAAACCGCGTCGCTGTTCGCCACGTCCGGTGAGTTCGGCGCGCTGCTGTCGGGCGCGCCCGCCGAGGTTATCTGCCAGGTCCGTCGCGCCTGCGAGGCGTGGGGCGTCGCGTTCCAGCTCTCAGACGACCTGCTCGACGTCGCCAGCGACAGCTCGGAGTCCGGCAAGACCCCGGGGACCGACCTGCGCGAGGGAGTTCCCACCCTGCCGATGCTGCACGCGCTCGCCTCGTCCAGGCCGGAGGACGCCAGGCTCGTCGAGCTGCTGCGCCGCGGCGAGCTGACCGACCCAGCGCTGCACGCTGAGGCGCTCGGGCTGCTCCGCGCGAGCCACGCGATGGAACTGGCACGCGACGACGCGAGGAAATGGGCCGCGATCGCCAGGGACGAGATGCGCGTCCTGCCCGCCGGGCCGGCCAGGTCGGCGTTCGAGGCGCTGTGCGAGTGGGTCACCGAGCGCACCGGCTGAGAACGCGGCAGATACCCGGCCGGCCGGCGGGCAGCGGCACGGACGACGGCACAGGCCGGCGGACTGCGGTCAGGGCAGCCACACGTCGTGGTGCGCCCTGGCGACCGAGCGCTCCTCGTCGCTCAGGTCGGCGTCCTTGACCGGCACCACGATCGTCCAGTGACCGCCGACCGGGCACCGCTGCAGCCTGGCGATCCCGAGATCGAGCGCCTTGAGCTTCACACCGGGAATCCAGACCGTGGTGAACAGGTGGCCCTGGCGGCACCGCACCACCGTGCGGCCGCCCAGCGTGTACCCGAGCAGCCTCGCGGCGAGCATGATGGCCGCGATGGCGACGATGACGACGGCGAAAACCCGGCGAGGTGACGACACAGCACTACTGTGGCGCCTGGCCGCCGCCAACGCCAGCCACTTGGACCGGGTCGTACCTGGGGGCGTGTCTGCGCCAGCCGGCGGCCCGCTCAAGCTGCGCGGCGACCGCGAGCAGCAGGGCCTCCTTGCCCGGCGCCGCGACCAGCTGCACCGACCCAGGCATCCCGCCGACCGACCCGGCCGGCACGCTCGCGGCGGGGAATCCCGCGAGGTTCCACACCCCAGTCATCGGGGCGAACCGCAGCGACACGACCGCGCTGCGCAGCCACGAGCCGTCGCTCCAGCGCCGCGCGGGCGGGCACGTCCAGGCCAGCGATGGCATCGCCAGCACGTCGAACCGGTCGAAGAACGGCCCGAGTGCCTGGTGCAGCCGCTCCCTGTCCCGCTCACGCGACCCGCGTACCAGCAGTCGGCCAGCCTCGAAGTGCCGCCTGGTCCGCCTCCCCACGCCAGGCCCGGACAGGTACGGCGCCGCGTCGGCGGCCGGCGCTGTCAGCCAGCGCGCGATCGCCGCGGGCGTCACCCAGGCCGGATAGCGGGGGTCGGCGCGCTCCACCTGGTGGCCAACCGTGGCGAGCGCCTCGCCGCTGCGCCTGACGGCCGCCTTCAGGCCCCGGTGCACCACGATGCCAGGGCCGGTGGGCTTGACCGAGACCGCGACGCGCAGCGCCTGCGGCTCGGTGAGCTCGAAGGCGGCTCCTGCCATCACGCCGAGCGCAAGCGCCGCGTCGGCCACCGTGGTAGCGAGCGGCCCGTTCTCCAGGATGCCCGACCAGCTGCTGACGCCGACCTCGGCAGGCACCACGCCGGGACCTGGCTTGATGCCGAACAGCCCGCAGGCCGCGGCCGGGATCCTGACCGAGCCCAGGCCGTCGTTCCCGTGGGCGATCGGGACCATCGCCGAGGCCACCGCCGCCGCCGAGCCGCCGGACGAACCGCCGGGCGTGCGGCGGCGGTCCCACGGGTTGCGCGCGACGCCGAACGGCCCGTCGGTGAACGGGTAGATCGCGAACTCGGGCAGGCTGGTCAGCCCGACGACCACCGCGCCGGCCGCGCGCAGGCGCTGCACCAGGGGATGATCGCGCTCCTGCGGGGTGTCTGGCGTCGCGAGGCTGCCGACCCGCATCGGCTCGCCGGCGACCGGGATGTTGTCCTTGATCGCGACAGGAACACCGGCCAGCGGCAGATCGCCGCGGTCGGGCCGACTGTCCACCTCGCCCGCCTCGCGTAGCGCGGCCTCGGCTCGCACCCGGACGAAGGCGCCTAGCTCGCCGTCGATTGCCGCGATCCGGTCCAGGTGCTCGGCGACCACGTCACGGGCGCTGGCCTGCCCGGCACGTACCGCGGTCGCGATCTCGGTCGCCGTGCGACCAATCCAGTCAGCCACAGCGACATTATGCGGCGGACGGGACCGCGCGAAAAGTTTGCTACCGCTGGTAGCATCGTGGCATGAGTCCTGAGCCCACTCAGCCCGAACTCAGCGCGCTCGAGCAGGCGCTACGGCAGGCGCTGCGCCTCGTGCCACGCGAGGACGTCGTCAGGTGCATCACGTCGGTGCTGCCCGCCACGGTGCTCGTCGACCAGGGCGGCCGACTGCACGGCGGCAAGGTGAGGAAGGTGAGCGTCTCGATGCCGGAAGAGCTAGCCGACGCGGTCCGCGCCCGCACCGGGGCAGGCGGCTTCAGCCGCTACGTCACCGAAGCGGTCGATCGCGAGATGAAGCATGACCTGCTTGGCGACCTGATCGCCGAACTGGAGGCCGAGTACGGTCCTGTACCCGCAGACGTTCGTGAGCAGACGAGGCGAGAGTGGCCGGGACATCGGGACGGCTAGGAACGCTAGTACTCGACGCGGAAGGCCTGGTCAAGCTTGCCCACGGCGATCCGAGAGCTGTCTCGTTCGTGATGGATGCCCACGAGGCGCGTGCGGCGGTGGTCCTGGCCGCATCAACGCTCACGGAGGTGCTACGCGGAGGACCCAAGGATGCGCCGGTCCACCGCGTGCTGAGCAAGATACAGGTCTCGCCGGTTGACCAGGCTAGCGCCAGGGCCGCCGGTGAGCTTCTCGGCCGGACCGGGCTGTCCGGCCACACCCATGCGCTCGACGCCATCATCGCGGCGCTCGCACTCGCGCAGCCGCGCCCCGTGGTGCTGCTCACCAGCGATCTCGATGACCTGGCCAGGCTGACCGAGGAGCCGGACCGACCCCGCGCCGAGCGGGTGGCGGTCGTCCGGGTCTGAGCGCTGCGGCATATCGTTCCTGCTGTGACCGTTCTCGCCAGCGCGCTCGACACCGGCAGCGCCGAGTACCTGGCCAGGCGGTCGGCGATGGCGGCCAAGCTCGCCCAGCTCGACGCCGAGCACGCCAGGGCGCTGGCCGGCGGCGGGCCGAAGTACGTCAAGCGTCACAGGGACCGCGGCAAGCTGACCGTGCGCGAGCGGGTGGAACTGCTGATCGATCCGGACTCGCCGTTCCTCGAGCTGTGGGCACTGGCCGGGCACGGCACCGGCTTCCCGGTCGGCGGCAGCGGGGTCAGCGGGATCGGCGTCGTCAGCGGCACCGAGTGCCTGATCAGCGCGAGCGACCCGACCGTGCGCGGCGGCTCGACCAACCCCTGGTCGCTGCGCAAGTCGCTGCGCGGCATGCAGATCGCGATCGAGAACCGGCTGCCGCTGGTCAACCTGGTCGAGTCGGGCGGCGCCGACCTGCCGACCCAGAAGGAGATCTTCATCCCGGGCGGCCAGATCTTCCGCGACCTGACCAGGATGTCCGCGGCGGGAGTCCCGACGATCGCGCTGGTCTTCGGCAACTCCACCGCGGGCGGCGCCTACGTGCCGGGAATGAGCGACTACGTGGTCATGATCGACGGCCGGTCCAAGGTGTTCCTCGCCGGGCCGCCGCTGGTGAAAATGGCGACCGGCGAGGAGTCCGACGACGAGTCGCTCGGCGGGGCGAGCATGCACGCCAGGCAGTCCGGCCTCGCCGACTTCCTCGCCGAGACCGAGCACGATGCGCTGCGGATCGGCCGGTCCATCGTGGCCAGGCTGAACTGGCGCAAGCCCGGTCCCGGCCCCGCCCGGCCCGCGGTGGGACCTGCGCACGACCCCGATGATCTGCTCGGCATCGTGCCCGAGGACCTGAAGGTGCCGTTCGATCCGCGCGAGGTGATCGCCAGGATCGTGGACGGCTCGGATTTCGACGAGTTCAAGCCGCTCTACGGGACCAGCCTGGTCACCGGCTGGGCGGCGCTGCACGGCTACCCGATCGGCATCCTGGCCAACGCCCGCGGCGTGCTGTTCAGCGAGGAGTCGCAGAAGGCCGCCCAGTTCATCCAGCTCGCCAACCAGATCGGAGTGCCGCTGCTCTTCCTGCAGAACACGACCGGCTACATGGTGGGAGCCAGCTACGAGCAAGCCGGGATCATCAAGCACGGCGCGATGATGATCAACGCGGTCGCCAACAGCCAGGTGCCGCACCTGACGGTCGTGCTCGGCGCCTCCTACGGTGCGGGGAACTACGGCATGTGCGGACGTGCGTACGATCCGCGGTTCCTGTTCAGCTGGCCGAGCGCCAAGTCCGCGGTGATGGGCCCGGCCCAGCTCGCCGGGGTGCTGTCGATCGTGAGCCGCCAGTCCGCCGCCGCCCGCGGCGAGACGTACGACGAGGCGGCCGACGCCGCCATGCGAGCGATGGTGGAGGAGCAGATCGAGGCCGAGTCGCATCCGTTCGTGCTGTCGGGCAGGCTCTACGACGACGGCGTGATCGACCCGCGCGACACCAGGTCCGTGCTCGGCATGTGCCTGTCGGTCATCGACGGCGCCCCCGGCGCGGCTGGCGGCAGCGACCGGCACGGTGTGGGACCCGGCGGCCCGGCGGCAGTGCCCGGCGCGAGCCGTTTCGGCGTATTCAGGATGTGAGGCGGGGAGTGATCGGCTGCCTGCTCGTGGCGAACCGCGGCGAGATCGCGCGGCGCGTCTTCCGGTCCTGCCGTCAGGCCGGCATCGCCACGGTCGCGGTCTTCTCCGACCCTGACGCCGGGTCGCCGCACGTGGCCGAGGCCGACCTGACGGTCAGGCTGCCCGGCGCCAGGCCGGCCCAGACCTACCTGAACCGCGAGGCGGTGGTGGCGGCCGCGATCGCGGCGGGCGCCGATGCCGTGCACCCCGGCTACGGGTTCCTGGCCGAGGACCCGGACTTCGCCAGGTGCGTGCTCGCCGCCGGCCTGACCTGGGTCGGTCCGCCACCGGAGGCCATGGCCGCGATGGCGCTCAAGATCGAAGCGAGGAAACGGGCCGCAGCGGCCGGTGTGCCGATCCTGGCCGAGCTTGACCCGGAGTCGGTCACGACGTTCCCGGTCCTGGTCAAGGCATCGGCGGGCGGCGGCGGGCGGGGAATGCGCGCCGTGTTCGGCGCCGCGGGCCTGGCCGAGGCGGTGGAATCGGCCAGCCGCGAGGCGCGTGCCGCGTTCGGCGACGGCACGGTCTTCTGCGAGCCGCTGCTAACTGGCGCCCGGCATGTCGAGGTCCAGGTGCTTGCCGACTGCCACGGCACGGTCTGGGCGCTGACCGAGCGGGACTGCTCGGTGCAGCGGCGCTACGCCAAGGTGATCGAGGAGACCCCGTCGCCGACCGTGGGCCAGGGGCTACGTGACCGGCTGCTTGACGCGGCGGCCGCGCTGGCCCGCGCAGTCGGGTACGTCAACGCGGGCACGGTCGAGTTCCTGGTGGCGGGGACCGGGCCGGGCGGCGGCGCGGCAGGGGAGGGCGAGTTCTACTTCCTCGAGTTCAACACCAGGCTGCAGGTCGAGCACCCGGTGACCGAGTGCCTGCACGGGATCGACCTGGTGGCACTGCAGATCGAGATCGCCGAGGGCGGGATGCTGCCTGAGCGGCCGCCGGCCGCCGCCGGGCACGCGATCGAGGCCCGGCTGTATGCCGAGGAGCCGACGCACGGGTTCCGTCCGGCCGCCGGCCGGGTGCGGGCGTTCGCCGTGCCCGGCGCGGACTGCGCGTTCGGCCTGCCGCCTGGGCTGGCCAACGGCGGCGGGACGGCCAGGCCTGCTGCGGGCGGGCCAGCCGCGGGCGGGCCAGCCGCGTGCCTGCGGCTGGACGCGGGAGTCGAGGTCGGCACCGTGGTCAGCACGCACTACGACGCGATGCTCGCCAAGGTGATCGCCTGGGCGCCGGACCGGCCCGCCGCGCTGCGGCGGCTGTCGGCCGCGCTGGCCGCGACCAGGATCGCTGGCCTGCCCACCAACCGCGGCCTGCTGATCAGCGTGCTGCGCGACCCGGAGTTCGCGGCCGGCCGCGCGGACACCTCGCTGCTCGATGGCTACGACCTGGCCGCCCTGGTCCCCGACGAGCGGACCTGCCGGATGGCCGCGGTGGCCGCGGCCGCCGCGGTCGCCGCCGCCAACCGGACTCAGGCACGGACCGCGGCCACCATCCCGGGCGGCTGGCGGAACGTGCCGAGCCAGCCGCAGCTCACCTCGTTCGACGGCCCGTGCGGGCGACTCGACGTCCGCTACCGGTGGGACCGGGCCGGCGGCATCGAGATCGCGCCGGACCGCGGCGACGCCGACGGCGACGGGGCCAGCACGGGCGAAGGCAGCACGGGCGTGGCCAGCACGGGCGTGGCCAGCGCGGGCGAGGCCGGCAGCGGGACGGCCGGTGCGGATGACGTCCCTGTGGTCGTCGAGTTCGCGCCCGAGGCGGTGACGCTGGAGGTGACCGGCGTGCGCTACCGGTTCGACATCTGCCGGGCCGGTCCCGATCTGTGGGTGGACTCGCCGCTCGGCTCGGTCGCCCTCAGCCTGCTTGACCGGCTGCCGGCGCCGGACCGCGCGGCCGAGTCTGGCTCGCTGGTCGCGCCCATGCCCGGCAGCGTGACCAGGATCGCCGCGGCGGCAGGTGACCGGGTGCTGGCCGGCCAGCTCGTGCTCGTGCTCGAGGCCATGAAGATGGAGCACCAGATCGCCGCCCCGGCCAGCGGCGTGCTCGCCGAGCTTCGAGTGGCGCACGGCGCCCACGTCAACGCCGGCGACGTGCTCGCGATCGTCGCAACCGACGGGAAGGTGGAGTCATCATGAGTGAGCCCGGCGGACAGGTTCTGGTGCGCGCCGAGAGCGCGGGCGGGGTGCGAACGATCACGCTCAACTCGCCGCACAACGCCAACGCGCTGTCGAGCGGGCTGCTGTCCGAGCTGCAGACGGCGCTGGACGAGGCGATGGCCGACACCGGCGTCCGGGTGGTGGTGCTGACCGGCACCGGCAAGGTGTTCTGCGCCGGAGCCGACCTGACGGAGGCGCGGACCAGGCCGGCCGGCGCCACCGGCCTGATGGCCCGGGTCGTGGAGCTGCTCTGGGACGCCACCAAGCCGACGATCTGCCGGGTGAACGGCGCGGCGCGGGCCGGCGGCATCGGCCTGGTCGCCGTGTGCGACATCGCGATCGCAACCCAGCGTGCCACATTCGCGTTCTCCGAGGTCAGGATCGGCGTGGTTCCTGCCGTGATCTCGGTGCCCTGCCTGCGCCGGATGCCGTCACGGGCGGCCGCCGAGTACTTCCTGACCGGGGAGGTCTTCGAGGCGACCCGAGCGGCCGAGATCGGCCTGCTGACCAGGGCCGTCCCCGAGGAGGACCTGGACGCCGAGACCGCCAGGTACGCCGGGATGCTGCTGCGCGGCGGCCCGGGTGCGCTCGCGGGCACGAAGGACGTGCTCAGGGATGTCCCCGGCGAGACGGTGGGGGCCGGGCTTGCCCAGATGGCCGCGCTCTCCGGCGCCTTCTTCGGCTCCGCGGAGGCCGGGGAGGGGATGGCGGCGTTCGCCGAGAAGCGCGATCCAGCCTGGGTGCCGGCGGCCGGCGGCTGAGATGCCGGGCGAGCCTCCCGCGGTGCTGCGGATCGCTAACTGCAGCGGGTTCTACGGCGACCGGCTGTCCGCGGCGCGCGAGATGGTCGACGGCGGCCCGATCGACGTGCTAACCGGCGACTGGCTGGCCGAGCTGACCATGCTGCTGCTCGGCAAGGCCATGCTGAGCGGGCGGCCAGGGTATGCCAGGACGTTCCTGACCCAGCTCGAGCAGGTGCTGCCGACCTGCCTGGAACGCGGGATCAAGATCGTAGCCAACGCGGGCGGGCTCGATCCGGCCGGGTGCGCCGCAGCGGTCACCGAACTGGCCAGGCGGGCCGGGCTCTCCCCCGTGGTCGCCCACGTCGAGGGCGATGACCTGCTCGCCAGGCTTCCCGAGCTGCAGCAGGCCGGGCACCCGCTGGCCAACTCCGACACCGGGGAACGGCTCGCGCAGGCGGGGGTGACCCCGCTGACCGCCCACGCCTACCTGGGCGGGCTGCCGATCGCCAGGGCGCTGGACGCCGGGGCCGACGTGGTGGTCACCGGCCGGGTGACCGACGCCGCGCTGGTCACCGGGCCGGGGATCTGGCGGTTCGGCTGGGACGGCAGTGACCTGGACGCGCTGGCAGGCGCGGTGGTGGCGGGCCACGTGATCGAGTGCGGCTGCCAGGCGAGCGGGGGGAACTACTCGTTCTTCGCCGAGGTGCCTGACCTGGCCGCGGCCGGCTTCCCGCTGGCCGAGCTGGCCGCCGACGGGTCGGCGGTGATCACCAAGCATCCGGGCACCGGCGGCCAGGTGTCGGTGGGCACCGTGACCGCCCAGCTGCTCTACGAGATCGGCGGCCCGCGCTACCTCAACCCCGACGTCACGGCGCGCTTCGACACGATCGCGGTCGAGCAGGCCGGGCCAGATCGGGTCAAGGTGAGCGGCGTCCGCGGCGAGCCGCCGCCCGGCACGCTCAAGGTGTCGCTGAACTACGCCGGCGGATACCGGAACTCGATGATCCTGGCGATCGAAGGACTCGACGTGGCCGCCAAAGCCCGGCTGGCCGAGCAGACGCTCTGGTCCCGCATCGATGGCGGCAGGAGCGCCTTCGAGACCGCTGACGTGGAGCTTGTCGGGTCCGATCCGGCACTGCTGCGGATCACCGTGCTCGACCAGGACAAGGCCAAGGTGGGCCGCGCGTTCTCCGCGGCCGTGGTCGAGACGGCGCTGGCCAGCTATCCGGGGTTCTACGCGCTCACCCCGCCCGGCGACGCGTCCATGTTCGGGGTCTACTGGCCGACGCAGGTTCCCGCCGAGTTCATCTGCACCCGGGTCCTGATCGACGGCACGCCGGTCTGGTCAGGGCCGGCTCGCCTGGAACCACCCGAGCCAACCGCCGCAGGGCCGACCGGCGCAGGGCCGACCGCCGCTGAGACAGGCTCCGCTGAGACAGGCGCCACTGAGACGGGCAGGCAACCGGCCGCGCGAGCCGGCCGGGCCCCTGAGTCCGCACCGACCAGGCGGGTACCGCTCGGCACGATCGCCGGCGCCCGCTCGGGCGACAAGGGCGGGAACGCCAACGTCGGGGTGTGGGTCCGCACGCCCGAGGAGTTCGCCTGGCTGGACGGCTACCTCACCACTGGGCGCCTCGGCGAGCTGGTCCCCGCGGTCGCCGGGCTGCCGGTGCAGCGGTACCCGCTGCCGAACCTGCTCGCGATCAACTTCGTCGTGGTCGGGCTGCTCGGCCGTGGCGTCGCGGCGAGCACGAGGCTCGACCCGCAGGCCAAGGCGCTCGGCGAGGAAGTGCGCGCCGCGCTCGCCGACATCCCGGTCGCGCTGCTCGACCTGGCCGGGGCCGACGCCGGCGCCTAGCGCCTGCCCCGTAGATCTCCGCGGGCACCGACGGCTCTACCGCGCGCCATCACCGGCCATGGACAACCCGGAGCCGCGCGGCTGGCCTCCGCGCCGCGCGGCTGGCCTCCGCGCCGCGCGGCCGCGGCCGCCCGGCCGAGCACCCCCGCCCTGATCCCGGCATACCAGCCGAAACCGCACGTGATCACCTGGGTGTCGGTGGAATGGATGCCACATCCACTGCGTATTCTGGGACATCCGCCACATCCATCAAGATCATCTACGGGCGGTACGGGGCGCGGTGGCCGGCGGCGGCCCCGGGGACGGCCCGCGCCAGACCACAAGCCGGAGCCATCAGGACCTGGCTCCACCGACCCAGCCCCACGATCTACAGGACAGGCCCCGGCCGGCGCCTTCGCCGTAACCCACCCACGGTGGCCGGGATGGTCCTGGAGCGCAATATCAGCTGAGTATCACTTTGGTACGATGTGACCGGCGCAGTTCGGCCGGGGCGGCGTCCTTCACGTGACCTAGACGGCGCTGGCCGGCACGCCGCATCCCGGGGGCATGATTGGGCCAGACAGTTCACGACCCCCCGCGTCGGACCCTGGCCGCCCGGCTCGAGGACCGGGACAGGTGCCGATTCACCGGCCGCAGCAGAGAACTCGCCTTCATCGACCGGTGCCTGGACTCCGACGATCCGCCGGCCAGCGTCGTGCACATCACCGGGCCGGGCGGGATCGGCAAGAGCGCGCTGCTGCGCGAGGTCGGCCGCCGCGGCCGGGCGCTCGGGTTCACCGTGCTCACCTGCGACGGCCGCGAGTTCGAGCCGGTGCCCGGAGAGCTCGAGGACGCCCTGCGTGCCGCCGCCCAGCAGGTCAGGCCGCTGGTGATCCTCGATTCCTACGAGCGGATGACCGCGCTCGAGCCGTACCTTCGGCGCGAGCTGCTGCCGTCGCTGCCTGACCGCTCGCTGGTCGTGATCGCCGGGCGCGCCGCCCCCGACCCTGGCTGGTTCACCGGCGGCTGGGAGGCCGTCACCGCTCACCTCCACCTGGGCACGCTCGGGCCTCAAGAGGCCCAGGACCTGCTCGCCGCGCACGGCCTGCGGGACGAGCGCGTCCCCGCCATCGTGGACTGGGCCGCCGGGTCGCCGCTGGCCCTGGCGCTAGCGGCCGATGCCGCCTCGGCGGACCCGGCATGGAACGCGGCCAGCCAGCCGGACCGGCCAGACATCCTTCGGTCGCTCGTGCACCGGCTGATCGACCGCGACCTGCGCGACGTGCGCCCGTCGGCACTCGGGATCGCGGCGGTGGCTAGGACCACCACGCTCGACCTGCTGCGCGCGCTGCTGCCCGGGGAGGACGCCGGCCGCGCCTACCAGCGGCTGTCCGAGCTGACCGCGAGCGAGCCGCTCGGCGACGGGATCGCGCTGCACGACCTGGTGCGCAAGGCCCTGCTCGCCGACCTGCGGCGGCGCACTCCCGAGCTCGAGCGCGACCTGCGGCGCCGGATCGTGGACTACCTGTACCAGTGCGCGAGCGATGGCCAGCCCATGCTGATCATCGAGATGGCGCACCTGGTGGAGAACCCGCTGGTGCGCTGGGGGTTCGGCTGGGAGGGCAGCACCAGCCTGCGGATCGACAACATCCGCGACGACGACGCCGACCGGGTGGAACGCCAGCTCGGCGAGCACAACAACTGGGACTGGTGGCAGCTGACCCGCCGGTACTTCACCGAGTCGCCTGACCGGGTCGCCGTCGCCAGGGACCTGGAAGACCGGATCTGCGGCTACATGGCCTACATGAGCCAGCGGACCGCGCCGCCGCTGGCCGACACGGACCCGCTGATCGGGCGCTGGCTGGCGCACGCGCGGCAGGACGCGGCGCTCGGCGATTCCGTGCTGTGGCAGGCCGCCGTGGACTTCACCGCCGACGGGAAGGCGCAGGCGATGCTGGGCCTGGCCGGCGTGCTGCGCTCCGGCGTGGCCAACCCGAGGTTCGCGTACCTGCCGATCGATCCCGCGCACCCCGGCGCGCTTGACTTCGCCCGCGCGCTGGACGCGGCGCACCTCGCCGAGCTTGACGCCGTCATAGGCGGCCAGCCGGTCGAGTGCTACCGGCTGGACTTCGGCCCCGGCGGGCTGCTCGCCTCCCTGCGCAACACCGTCTACCTCGAACTCGGCCTGGCCATGCCCGAGGCCGCGACCCCCGACCCGAGCGCGCGCGCCGAGCCCGCCGGGGCGCCGGTGCCGGGCTGGGACGCCGAGACCGTGCGTGAGGCGCTGCGGAACTTCCACGTGCCCAGGGATCTGGCCCGCAGCCCGCTGGCCCAGGGCGACACGGTCGCCGAGCGAGCCAAGTCCGCGCGCCGGCTGCTGCGCGAGGCCGCGCGGGAAGCCTTCGGCGACAGCGAGAGCGAGAAGCTGCTACAGCGGGTCCTTGTGGCCGGTTACCTGGAGGCCACGACCAGCCACGAGGCGGCCGCCGCCAGGCTCTGCCTGAGTCGCGCCGCGTACTTCAGGCGGCTGCGTACCGCGGTGGAGCGGCTGGCCGAGCACCTCGCTGCCGCGCCCGCGGCCGGTGCTCACCGACCGGCCAGCTAGCCGAGCCTGCCTGGCCCGATCAGATTCCGGCGCGGCCTTGACCAGCCGAACACCCCGACGATCAGGCCGGCCATGGCGGCCACCGCACCGCCGAACAAGAACCACTCCCCGGCCGCCGACGCCTCGATCAGCACGCTGCCCTGGTGGGTCGACACCGAGGCGAGCGCGAAGGTAGCCACCAGCCAGCCGGCGGCCGGCGCGAGCGCGCCGAGCGGCGAGCGGGTGCCCCAGGCGCCGAGCACGCCGGTGCCGAAGATGGCGGCGTCGAAGCAGAGCGCGGCCAGGGGCGCCGGCCCGACCGCGTAGAAGAACGTGCCGACCAGGGCCTGCCCGACTCCGAAGCAGAGCAGCGCCAGGTACGTGGCGGCCGCGAGCACGGCGCTCCCCGTCCCGCGGCCCCCGCCGCGCCCGGCCGCCGGGCCTGCGGCCGCCTGCTGCTGGCTGGTCACGGTCACAGGCTAGTCAATCGGCGGGTCGATCCCGGCGAACAGATCCGCCTCGCGCCCGCCTGACCCGCCGTCGGGCCCGCGCGGGCCGGCCAGCAGCGTGTAGTACTCGATGCCGAGCGCCCGCTGGCCCACCCGGTCAGACAGCGCGAAGAACGGGCTGTCCACCGCGATCTGGCTCGCGTGCGCCCGCATCGCCGCGAGCTTGGCCTGCAGGTAGTCACGCGCGTCGATCTCGGTGCTGACCTGCTCGTCGGGCACGCCGAACGGCAGGTCGTCAACCGACTCGACGGCCAGGAACCCGGACCCCGACCGGCCAGTACCGCCCGGATCGCCCGGATCGCCCGGCCCGTCGCGGCCGGCGCCCATCACCTTGATGGCCTCGGCAAGCACCGACCGAGGGACGGCGGTGGCGTAGAACTTGGCCACCAGGCCGTCGGCGAGCTCGAAGGCCCGCCATGCCACCCGGTGCGCCTGGACGTGGTCGGGATGCCCGTAGAACCCGTGGGCGTCGTAGGTGACCAGCACCTGCGGCCGCACCTCGACGATGATCTCGAGCAGGGCATCCGCCGCCTCGTCCACGTCGGCCTGCCAGAACGCGCCGTCCCAGTCGTTGGACGGGGTGCCCATCATGCCCGAGTCGTGCCAGCGGCCCGCGCCGCCGAGGAACCGATGGTCGGTCACCCCGAGCGCGGCGCAGGCCGCGGCCAGCTCGCCGATCCGGTGCTGGCCGAGCTTGTTCTCCCTGTCCCAGGCGAGGTGGGCGATGTCGGGCGGGATGATCTCGCCGAGCTCGCCGAGCGTGCAGGTGACCAGGGTGACCCGTGCCCCCTGCGCGGCGTACCTGGCCATCGTGGCGCCGGTCTCGATCGACTCGTCGTCCGGATGGGCGTGCACGAACATGAGCCGCCTGCCGTCGCCGTGACGACCGGCGCGGCCCTGATCCGTCCCTTGCTGGTCCATGCCGCGAGGATAACGAGCCGACGGCGCCCGGTCCCGGCCGGAGCGGGCTGGCAAGATCTGATGTCATGACCGACACCTTCCCGCGTCAGCGTGCCCGCACCCAGAACTTCAGCCTCGGCGCCCCGCGCTCGTTCGCGGTGTCGCCGGACGGACGCCAGGTCGCGTTCCTGCGCAGCAGGGGCGGCGCCGATCCGGCCACCTGCCTGTGGGTGCTCGACGTGGACGGCGACGGCGACCTCGCCGCGGGCGGGTCGGAGCGGCTGGTCGCCGACCCGGCGGCGATCGGCGCCGACAACCAAGAGCCTCCAGAGGAACAAGCTCGCAGGGAGCGGTCACGAGAGCGGGCCGGCGGAGTGGTGGGGTTCGCCACCGACGCCGGCTTCACGCTGGCCTCGTTCGCCCTTGCCGGCCAGGTCTACACGGTCGGGCTCGCCCCTGGCGGGGACGCTGCGCGCCCGGCCGGCGCGCGCTCGCCCGCGATCGACCCCAGGCCCGACCCGGACGGTCGCCAGGTGGCCTACGTCTGCGACGGGGCACTGCGGATCACCGACCTGCGGACCGGCGAGGACCGTGAGCTGATCGGCCCGCCGCCAGGTACCGCTGGAATCACCTACGGTCTGGCCGAGTTCGTCGCGGCCGAGGAGATGCGCAGGATGCGCGGGTACTGGTGGGCTCCGGACGGCTCGGCGCTGCTGGTCGCGCGGGTGGACAACACCGTCGTCCGGCGCTGGCACATCGCCGATCCCGCTCATCCCGACCGAGAGCCAGCGGAGGTGAGCTATCCGGCCGCGGGTACCCCGAACGCTTTCGTTGAACTTCTGATCGTGAGCACTCACGGACGGTCGGTCCCGGTGCGGTGGGACGCCGAAGCGTTCGAGTATGTCGCCACGGCCGACTGGGACGCCACCGGGCCGCTCGTCGTGGTGCAGTCCAGGGACCAGAAGCGGATGCGGCTGCTCGCGGTGGATGGCCAGACCGGCGCGACGCGGGTGCTGCGCGAGGATGTCGACGAGTGCTGGCTGGACATCGTGCCCGGGGTGCCCGCCAGGCTGCGCGACGGCAGGATCGTGTGGACGGCCACCGCGGACGGCGCGCGGCGGCTGCTGGTGTGCGCCGGAAATGACCTGACCGGCGGCGCCGTCCCGGTGACCCCGCCGGAGCTCGAGGTGCGGACGGTGTTGTCGGTGGACGGCGATACCGTGCTGTTCACCGGATCAGACGGCGAGCCGGCCGAGATCGGAGTCTGGGCCTACGGGCCGGCGGGACTGACCAGGATCTCCGGCGACGGGCAGCCAGGAGTCCACGGCGGCGTTCGGGCGGGCGGCACGACGGTGCTCACCAGTCAGTCGATGGCTGACCCTGGACTGACCGTCACGGTGCTGCGCGACGGGCCGCGCGACGAGCAGAGCGGCGGGCAGAGCGGCCGGTCCGTAGCGGTGGCGACGATCGGCTCGCTGGCCGAGCGGCCGATGCTGCCCGCGCTGCGGGTGGAACTGCTGCGCTGCGGGCCGCGCGAGCTCCGCACGGCCCTGCTGCTGCCGTCCTGGTACCAGCGGGGCTCGGCGAGCCTGCCGGTGCTGCTCGACCCCTACGGCGGGCCGACCTCGCAGCGGGTGCTCGCCTGCGCCGACGCCTACCTGGCCTCGCAGTGGTTCGCCGACCAGGGCTTCGCGGTGATCGTCACCGACGGCGCCGGCACGCCGGGCCGCGGACCAGCGTGGGAGCGCGCCGTGGCAGGGGACCTGGCCGCGCCGATCCTGGCCGACCAGGTCGAGGCGCTCGCCGCCGTGGCCGAGCGCTGCGCCGCCGACGCGGGCGGTGCCGATGCGGGCGGTGCCGACCTCGACCTGACCAGGGTGGCCATCAGGGGCTGGTCGTTCGGCGGGTACCTGTCGGCTCTGGCCGTGCTGCGCCGGCCCGATGTGTTCCACGCCGCGATCGCCGGCGCGCCGGTCACGGACTGGCGGCTGTACGACACCCATTACACCGAGCGTTACCTCGGTCACCCCGACCGCGACCCGGAGGCCTACGAGCGCTCTGGCCTGATCGCCGACGCGCACCTGCTCAGCCGGCCACTGATGATCATCCACGGCCTGGCCGACGACAATGTCGTCGTCGCGCACACGCTGCGGCTGTCATCGGCGCTGCTGGCAGCCGGCCGCCCGCACTGCGTGCTGCCGCTGTCCGGGGTGACGCACCTGGCGTCGCAGGAGGAGGTGGCCGAGAACCTGCTGCTGCTGCAGGTCGCGTTCCTGCGCAGCGCCCTCGGCGCCGCCGAGCCGGACCCGGTCCCTGGCGGCCCGTCCTGAGCCGCGGCCGGGCCGGCCCGCACCCGCAGGCCAGCGCGGCGCCGCCGGGCCGGGTGTAGCCAGTGTCACACTGGCGGAAGCTCCACCCTGAGCCGTCCAGTGATTACCGTTGGAATAAGGTTCTGTGGGCAACGCGGGCAGCGATCCCAGCCAATTCAGCTTCTACCCGGAGACGTCCATGACGCAGGTATCGGAGGCGCCGGCCAAAACACGGGCGCAGATCGCCAGCAAGACCCTGCGGAAGGACGACTGGTGGCGCCAGCCGGCCGTCAACGGCACCTTCCTGGCGATCGTGGTGATCTACCTGACCTGGGCGTCGCTCGTCAACGAGGACTACTTCTGGAAGCCGTACATCTCGCCGCTTTACTCGCCGTGCATCGTGACGACCTGCACGCCGGGGGCCGGGTTCAGCTGGATCCCGTGGGTGGCAGGACTGACCCCCGCGATCATCATCATCTGGGGGCCGATGGGCTTCCGGCTGACCTGCTACTACTACCGCAAGGCCTACTACCGCGCGTTCTGGCAGGCGCCGACCGCGTGCGCGGTGCGCGAGCCGCACGCGAGGTACACCGGCGAGACCAGGGTTCCGCTGATCCTGCAGAACCTGCACCGCTACTTCTTCTACGTCGCGCTGATCTTCAACGTGATCCTGACCGTCGACGCCGTGCTCGCGTTCAGGAACCACTCGGGCCAGTGGGGGCACGTGGGCCTCGGAACGCTCGTGCTGGTCATCAACGCGGCGCTGCTGTGGGTGTACTCGCTGTCCTGCCACGCCTGCCGGCACATCACCGGCGGCCGGCTCAAGCACTTCTCCAAGCACCCGGTCAGGTACAAGGCCTGGACCCTGGTCTCCAAGCTGAACGCGCGGCACATGCAGTTCGCCTGGGTATCGCTCGGGTTCGTGCTCTTCACCGACCTGTACATCCGGCTTGTGGCCAGCGGCGTCATCAGCGACCCGCGGTTCTTCTAGATCGAGGCAGAAGGTGCCTAACCTGTCATGACTGACATCGAACGACTTCCCTATGACGTCGTAGTGATCGGCGCAGGCGGCTCGGGCCTGCGGGCGGCGATCGAGGCCCGGCTGGCCGGCCAGCGGACGGCGGTCATCTCCAAGTCCCTGTTCGGCAAGGCGCACACCGTGATGGCCGAGGGCGGCTGCGCGGCCGCGATGGGCAACGTGAACCCGAACGACAACTGGATGGTGCACTTCCGCGACACCATGCGCGGCGGCAAGTTCCTGAACAACTGGCGGATGGCCGAACTGCACGCCAAGGAGGCACCGGAGCGGGTCTGGGAGCTCGAGGCCTGGGGCGCGGTCTTTGACCGCACCAAGGACGGCAAGATCAGCCAGCGCGACTTCGGCGGCCACGAGTACCCGCGCCTCGCCCACGTCGGCGACCGCACCGGCCTGGAGATGATCCGCACCCTGCAGCAGAAGCTCGTGGCGCTGCAGCAGGAGGATGCCGTCGCCCACGGCGACCCGGAGGCCATGATCAAGGTCTACGCCGAGACCACGATCACCAGGCTGCTCAAGGACGGCGACGCGATCGCCGGCGCGTTCGGCTACATCAGGGAGAGCGGCCGGTTCGTCGTGTTCGAGGCCCCGGCGGTGGTGCTGGCGACCGGCGGCATCGGCAAGACCTTCAAGGTGACGTCGAACTCCTGGGAGTACACCGGCGACGGTCACGCGCTGGCGCTGCTGGCCGGCGCCAAGCTGCTGAACATGGAGTTCGTGCAGTTCCACCCTACCCACATGGTGTGGCCGCTGTCGGTGCGCGGGCTGCTGGTGACCGAGTCGGTGCGCGGCGACGGCGGCGTCCTGCGCAACTCCGAGGGCAAGCGGTTCATGTTCAACTACGTGCCCGACGTGTTCCGCGGCCAGTACGCGGAGACCGAGGAGGAGGCCGACCGCTGGTACGCCGACCATGAGCACAACAGGCGCCCGCCCGAGCTGCTGCCGCGCGACGAGGTGGCCAGGGCGAACAACGCCGAGGTCAAGGCGGGACGCGGCTCGCCGCACGGCGGCGTCTTCCTCGACATCGCCTCCCGGCTGCCCGCCGAGGAGATCCTGCGGCGGCTGCCGTCGATGTACCACCAGTTCAAGGAGCTTGCCGACGTCGACATCACCAAGGAGCCGATGGAGGTCGGGCCCGCGCAGCACTACGTGATGGGCGGCGTCGAGGTGGACCCGGACACCGGCGAGTCCGGCGTCCCCGGCCTGTTCGCGGCCGGCGAGGTCAGCGGCGGTATGCACGGGTCCAACCGGCTCGGCGGCAACTCCCTGTCCGACCTGCTGGTGTTCGGCAGGCGGGCCGGCCTCGGCGCTGCCGAGTACGTGGCCGCGCTCGGCGACAAGCGGCCGATGCCCGGCGACGGCGCCATCGCGGCCGCCCAGGCCGAGGCGCTCGCGCCGTTCGAGCGGACCGCGGGCGAGAACCCGTACACCGTGCACGGCGAGGTCCAGGACACGATGAGCGGCCTGGTCGGCATCATCCGCACCGAGCATGAGATCAGGACTGCCCTGGCCGAGCTGGAGAAGCTGCGCGAGCGGGCCGCCGTCGTCCGGGCCGAGGGCGGGCCTGCCTACAACCCGGGCTGGCACCTCGCGCTCGACCTGCGCAACATCATGCTGATCGCCGAGTGCGTGGCGCACGCCGCGCTTGAGCGCCAGGAGAGCCGCGGCGGGCACACCAGGGATGACTATCCCGGCATGTCGCCGGAGTGGCGGAAGGTGAACCTGATCTGCTCGCTCGACGACGAGCAGCGGATCGTGCTGGCCAGGCAGCCGATGCCGCCGATGCGCGCGGATCTGCTCGCGCTGTTCGACCGCTCTGAGCTGAAGAAGTACCTGACCGAGGAGGAGCTGCCCGCGGCACCCGAACCGGCAGGCGGCACTGGCGCCAGTGAGGAGGGGTCGTGACGGAGTCGCGCCAGGAGGGCAGGGCGATGGGCACCAAGGTGAAGCTGAAGGTCTGGCGCGGCGACGCGGGCCAGGGCGAGCTCGTCGACTACGAGGTCGAGGCCAACGAGGGCGAGGTCGTGCTCGACATCCTGCACCGGCTGCAGGCCACCCAGGCCAGCGACCTGGCGGTCCGGTGGAACTGCAAGGCAGGCAAGTGCGGATCCTGCTCGATGGAGATCAACGGCAAGCCGCGGCTTGCCTGCATGACCAGGATGTCGCTGTTCCAGCCAGAGGAGACCATCACGGTCACCCCGATGCGGACGTTCCCGGTGATCAGGGACCTGGTCACAGACGTCTCATTCAACTTCGAGAAGGCCAGGCAGATCCCGTCGTTCACCCCGGACCCGGCGATCGGGCTCGGCGAGTTCCGGATGCAGCAGGTCGATGTCCAGCGGTCGCAGGAGTTCCGCAAGTGCATCGAGTGCTTCCTGTGCCAGAACGTCTGCCACGTGATCCGCGACCACGAGGAGAACATGCCCGCCTACGCCGGGCCGCGCTTCCTCATGCGGATCGCCGAGCTCGAGATGCACCCCGCCGACACGGCCGACCGTCGCGAGATCGCGCAGGACGACTTCGGCCTCGGGCTCTGCAACATCACCAAGTGCTGCACAGAGGTCTGCCCGGAGAACATCCACATCACCGACAACGCGCTGATCCCGCTGAAGGAGCGGGTGGTCGGCCGCAAGTACGACCCGCTGGTGTGGCTAGGCAGCAAGATCACGCGCAAGGTGCACCACGACACCCCGACGGTGCCGGGCAAGCACGGCGCAGGAACCACCCCGTAATCCGCGTCGTTACTGGCTCTCAGAGGCGACCCGCGTGCCAAGATCGGCGCGCTGTGCCCCGAGTTGGGGGCACGGCCCGTTTGGCATGAATATTCTTGCTGCCGCGGGGAGACGCCCGCCAACCGAGAGGCCGTCATGCACCACGTCGTCATGCATCACATGACCTTCACCGAGGCCATCGTCGTCGGGTTCATCCAGGGCGTGACGGAGCTGTTCCCGGTGTCCAGCCTCGGTCACAACGTGCTGATCCCGGCCCTGGTCGGCGGCAGCTGGGCCAGGGACCTGAACGTTGCTACACCGGAGTCGCCGTACCTGGCGTTCATCGTGGGCCTGCATGTGGCGACCGCGATCGGGATCACGGTGTACTTCTGGCGTGACTGGGTGCGGATCATCGGCGGCTTCTTCACCTCGTTCCAAGCCGACCTGCGGCACCCGATCAAGACCAGGACCTCGGACCAGAAGCTGGCCTGGATGATCGTGCTCGCCACGATCCCGGTCGGCCTGGTCGGCCTGGCGTTCGAACACAAGTTCCGCGTCATCTTCGGCGTGCCAAGCCGGGCGGCGATCTTCCTGGCGATCAACGGCGTGATCCTCTACGCCGGGGAGCGCTTCCGCACCCGCAAGTCGCTGGCCGCCGACCAGCAGGTGGTGGCCGAGCGGGAGCAGCCGCAGCCGCAGCCCGAGCCCGAACCCGAGCCCGAGCGCGAGCTGGTCGGGGCCGCCCGGGTGCCTGGAGCCCACTCCTCCGGCCAGCGGGCCGTGCGGCAACAGGAGATCACGACCGCGATCGCCTCTGACCGCAGGATCACCGCGTTCGGCTACGCCTCGGCCGTGCTCATCGGCGCCGCCCAGATCCTGGCGCTGCTGGCCGGGATCAGCCGGGACGGCGTCACGATGGTCGCCGGCATGTTCCGCGGCCTGTCCCGCGAGGACGCGGCGAGGTTCGCGTTTCTGCTCGCGACGCCGGTCATCCTCGCGGCCGGCATGCTGAAGGTTCCCGACCTGCTCGGGCACCTGGGCAACGGGATCCGCCCGCAGATCCTGGCCGGCAGCGTGGTCTCCGGCATCGGAGCCTACGTGTCGGTCAGGTTCCTTATGAAGTACTTCCGCACCAGAACCCTGTACCCGTTCGCGATCTACTGCCTAATCTTCGGCCTAGGCAGCTACATCTACCTGACCGTGAAGTAGCGGCCCAGGCCCAAGCCCAGGCCCAAGCCCAGGCCCAAGCCGCGGCCCAGGCCCAGGCCCAAGCCGCAGCCGGCCGCGGCCGGCCGCGCTCGCGCCGCGCCGCGCCTGGGCCTGGGCCTGGCCGATCAAGCGGGGCGCCTTGCTGCTGCCCTCGCGACTGTGAAGTGCCCCCGATGCAGGCGTGGTCACGTCGACCCGGCGCCGGCGGGTCCCGCGGGCGACGGTGCGGATCGACATCGTGCCTCGTTGATGTCGCTCTCAGCAGCATCAACGAGGCACGGTGTCGCCGCGGGCGCGGGCGCGGACGCGGCCGCGGCCGGGGCCTTCTGCCGCCGTGGCAACTGCAAGTTAACCGATGTCTGAATTGCTACTATTATCCCATGCGGGGCCATTCAGGTAGCATGGCGGTCGGCGCACGGGCCGAGATCGACGAGTTCGTTCCTTACCTGGCCGGGCTCGTCGGCCAGGCCGCACTCGACCGGCTAGCCGACGGCGCGCACCCCGACCTCGACCAGCACATGGCCGCCGTCACCGAGGCGGCGAAGGACGTGCTCGGCCGACGCCACACGGACCCAGCCCACCTGCTCGGCTTCCTGGTCAGGTACGCCACCGGCTTCCTCTCCGCAGCGACCGCGGGCGGCTGGCGGCCTGCCGCCGACGCGCCCTCGCCCTGCGCAGCCGGACCGTCAGGCAGCGCCCAGCTGCCCGACTGGGAATCGATGCGCCTGGCCGCCGTCTGCCGACTCGTCGCCGAGCACACCGCGACCGCCCCGCCCGACACCCGCGCCCCCACCTGACACCGCGCGCCCCTATCTGACACGGGCGCCTCGCCTGACACCGGCGCCCCGCCCCTGACACCAGCGCCCCGCTCCGACACTCGCGCCCCGCCCTGATACCCGGCGCCCCGCCCCTGACACCAGCGTCCCGCCCCGACACTCACGCCTCGCCCTGACACCAGCGCCGCGCCTGACATCGGCCCGGGCGGGCTCAGGACCTGTCGGGGTTCGGCCTGGTCGGACCGCTGCCGGGTTCGGGATCTGACCGGCCGGACTTAGGTCGCCGGGAGCCAGGCGACGGCTGATCGGGATTCGGCGCCCCCGAGCCGGTCGGCCCGGTGGCACGCGTCCCGCGATCGCCACGGCCCACCGCGGCGTGCTCGGTTCGCCCGCTATCCTCCGTCCCGGCCGCACCCGGCGTCGCCGGCCCACCAGCGCCACCGCCCTGACCACCGCCGTGGCCAGCGCCGACCCGGCCCGCAGCGTCCTGCCTGCCGCGCTGGTAGGCGGCCACCTGGTGGGTCGTCTCCCGCTCCGCGGAGTCGAGTATCCGCTCCCACCGGGACTGCATCGGCCTGACCAGGCCGCCGCCCACGCCGATGGCGACGATCGCGGCGACCGTCGCGAGGCCGGCGATCAGCACGGGCTCGGTCACGGTCGTGGCGATGTCGGCCTGGTTCAGCGCGGCGATGACGCCGAGGATGATCACCACCACCGACGCGGCGCCGGCTAGGAACGGGCCGTACGAGAGCCCGCCGATCGCGCCATTGATCAGGTCCTTGACGACCTTGGCGATCGCCGAGGCGATGATGATGATCGCGATCGCCACGATGGCCTTGGGCAGCCACCCCACCACGGCCGTGAGCAGCACGGAGATCGGGTTCGGCCCGAACACCCCGAAGGCCATCTGCAGCACGAACAGCAAGATCATGTAGTAGATGATCTTGCCGACGAGCGTGCTGGCGTCCCAGCGGCCGCGGGAGAGCGCCTGGCCGACGGCACCGCGCTCGGCGAACCGGTTGAACCCGATCCGCTGCAAGCCCTTGGTGATCAGGCGCCCGATCACCCACGCGATGAAGCCACCGACGATCAGGATCAGCAGGAACACGGCGATCTTCGGGATCGCGTGCGCGATCGTGTTGATCAGGTTCTGAAGACTCTGGCCGAAGTTGACGGAGACCGCCAAGGCATGCGGCATGGAACCCCCCTGTCCCTGCACACCCCGTAGGCAATGACCGCAGGGCGCAATTTGATCACTGCGCCCCGTTCATGCCCGCGCGGTCCGGCAGATATGCCCCCGCCAGCCGAACAGGCCCCACCCCAGCCCACCTCCGCTCGCGCCACGTAGGCACAATCGCCGGCGGCCAGCCTGGCCGAAGTCCCGCCCCGGGCGACCTGGTTAGCTCTCCCGGCTCGCGCGAGCCCTGATCCTGGCGCGCTCCTTGGCGTCGAGCACGGTCTTGCGCAACCGGATCGTCGTCGGCGTCACCTCGGCGCACTCGTCGTCCGCGCAGAACTCAAGCGCCTGCTCCAGGCTCAGCGCCCTCGGTGGCATCAGCCGCTCAAGCTCCTCTCCGGTGGACTGGCGCATGTTGGTGAGCCTCTTTTCCCGCGCGATGTTCACGTCCATGTCGTCGGACCGGGAGTTCTGGCCCACGATCATGCCCTCGTAGACCTCGGTCCCCGGTTCGACGAACAGCGTGCCGCGCTCCTGCAGCGAGAACATCGCGTAGGCGGTGGCGACCCCGGAGCGGTCGGCCACCAGCGACCCGGTGGCCCGCACCCGCATCGGCCCGGCCCACGGCTCGTACCGCTCGAACACATGGTGCGCGATCCCCGTGCCACGGGTGTCGGTCAGGAACTGAGTACGGAACCCGATCAGCCCCCGCGCGGGCACCATGAAGTCGAGCCTGATCCAGCCGGTCCCGTGGTTCGTCATGTGCTCGAGCCTGCCCTTGCGCGCCGCGAGCAGCGCCGTGACGGTCCCGAGGTACTCCTCGGGCGCGTCGATCGTCAGCCGCTCGACCGGCTCGTGCAGCCTGCCGTCGATCTCGCGGGTCACCACGGTGGGCCGGCCCACGGTCAGCTCGTAACCCTCCCGCCGCATCGTCTCGACCAGGATGGCCAGCGCCAGCTCGCCGCGACCCTGTACCTCCCAGGTGTCCGGCCGCTCGGTCGGCAGCACCCTGATCGACACGTTGCCGACCAGCTCGGAGTCCAGCCGGTCCCGCACCATCCTGGCGGTGACCTTGGTGGCGCCGCGCCCGCCGGGCTTGGCCGACGCGCCGGCCGCGCCCGAGGCACCGGTCGGCCCCCCTCCGCGGCCGACCAGCGGCGAGGTGTTCACGCCGATCGTCATCGAGATCGCTGGCTCGTCCACGGTGATCAGCGGCAGCGGCAGCGGATCCTCAGGGTCGGCGAGCGTCTCGCCGATCATGATCTCGTCGATGCCGGCGACCGCGATGATGTCCCCGGCGGATGCGGTGGCCGCCGGGACTCGCTCGAGGGCTTGCGTTCGGAAAAGCTCGGAGATCTTCACTCGCACGATGGAACCGTCGCGGCGGCACCATGCCGCCTGCTGGCCCTTGCTGATCTCACCGGAGATCACTCGGCACAGCGCGATCCGGCCCAGGTAGGCGGAGGCGTCCAGGTTGGTGACGTGGGCGCGCAGCGGCGCGTGCGGGTCGTACGACGGCGCGGGTACGTGCTCGGAGATCACGCCGAACAGCGGCTCCAAGTCAGCCGAGTCCGGCAGCGTGCCGTCCTGCGGGCGGTTCAGCGAGGCGCGCCCGGCCCTGGCCGACGCGTACACGATCGGGAACTCGATCTGCTCCTCGGTCGCGTCCAGGTCCAGGAAGAGCTCGTAGCAGGCATCGACCACCTCGGCGATCCGGGCGTCCGGCCGGTCCACCTTGTTGATCACGAGGATCACCGGCAGCCGGGCCTCGAGCGCCTTGCGCAGCACGAACCTGGTCTGCGGGAGCGGGCCCTCGCTGGCGTCCACCAGCAGCAGCACGCCGTCGACCATGGACAGGCCGCGCTCGACCTCACCGCCGAAGTCGGCATGCCCGGGCGTGTCGATGATGTTGATGGTCAGTCCGCCGTGGGTGACCGCGGTGTTCTTGGCCAGGATCGTGATGCCCTTCTCCCGCTCCAGGTCGCCGGAGTCAAGCACCCGCTCGGCGACCTGGGCGTTCGCGCGGAACGCCCCCGACTGCCAGAGCATCGCGTCGACCAGCGTGGTCTTGCCGTGGTCGACGTGCGCGACGATCGCGACGTTGCGAAGGTCGTCGCGGGTGGCGACGGTGGCACTGGTGGCGAGCTCAGCGGGGCTGGCAGGCATGCGTGAAGGCTCCGTAGTTACGTGGGAAGCGCCAGAGTGACGGCCCGTTCAGTCTACTGCCAGCTCGTTTCATAACGAAAACGACGCGGGCGGCTCGCCCGGCCCGGCCGGCGAGACGGCGAGCCAGTCGCAGCGGAGCGAGCGCCGCCGAGCCACGCCGCGCCACCCCCGAGCCACGCCGCGCCACCCCCGAGCCACGCCGCGCCACCCCGAGCCACGCCGCGCCACTCCGAGCCACGCCGCGCCACCCCGAGCCACGCCGCGCCACCACCGCGCCACGCCGCGCCACCACCGCGTCACGCCGCGTCACACCGCGCCACTGCCTATAGAATACATGTTCGAATAAGCGTTACGATGTCCTTGTGACGTCTTATGTTCCTCCCGGCTGGCCGGCCGGGGTGCACCCGCCGGGAGATCCCGAGTTCGAACGTTCGGCGACCGCCTGGCTGCTCGGCGCGGTGCCGCCCGACTACATGCTGCACGGCGTGCTCAAGCGCCATCCGATCGCTCTCGCCACGCTGGCAAGGCATCACCTGAGCGCGTGTGTGGACGGGGCGAGGAAGGGCTACCGCTCGGCCCGGTCAGAGCTCGGCCCGCACCTGCCTCCCGGCGCGGTGGAGGCCGTGCTGACCGCGTACCGCAGCGAGGGCCTACGGCTGGCCGAGGCCGCGCGCGCGGCCGATCTGGTCGAGCGGGCGCTGCGGGGCGAGACGTTCGTCAGGCAGATGAGCGGAGGCCGCGCGACCCGCAACGCGCGCGGCCAGGGCGACCAGGGGAACCAAGGCGACCAGGGCGAAGATCCGCGGGCCCGGCGGACCGCTACGGAGCGGGATCCACCCGGGCGGGCTCAGCCGCCGGATGAACAGCCGCCGCGTGATCAGCCGCCGCGCGATCCGCCGCGCTACCAGCAACCGCGCGATCGGCCGCCGCGTGATCAACCGCCGCGTAAGCAGCCACCGCGCGATCGGCAGCCGCGTGATCAGCCACCGGCGGGACGGCTGCCACGGCAGCGGTGAGCCCGGGATCACCCGGCAGCGGATCGGCTGACCCGCTCCGCGCCACCGTCAGATCGAGCGGCGAGCCGACGGGATCGGGCCGCGGCGGCGAACTCCCGGCCATCGCCGACGCCACGTCCGAGCGGGCCCACCCCGTCTCGGGCCGGAAGCTCCGCACCACCCGGGCGGGCGCCCCGGCCACGACACAGTGGTCGCCGATCCGGCCGCGCACCACAGAGCCGGCCGCGACGACGACGTTCCTGCCGATCTCCGAGCCCGGCAAGATGATCACACCAGTCCCGAGCCAGGTGCCCGGTCCGATCCGGACCGGGGAATTGACTGGCCACTGCCGTCCGATCGGAACGTCAGGGTCGGCGTAGCTGTGGTTCTGGTCCGTGATGTAGACGTACGGACCGGTGTAGACGTCGTCGCCGATCTCGATGCTCTTGTGCGCCACGATGTGGCTTCCCCGCCCGATCACGCATCGATCGCCGATCCGCAGCACGGGCTCGGGCCCTAGGTCATGCCCCGGCGCCATCCCGGCGCACACGGACGCCTGCTCCCCGATCATGGTCCCGTCGCCGACAACGATCCACTGCTCCCCGTAGATGGCCCCGGTCGGGAACGCGATGAGGGAGCCAGGCCCGAACGCCGCGAAACGGCGCCCGGCGGCAGTATCGGCCGTGATCGTTCCCGACAGCTGCAGCCAGTGCCAGGCGCGGTGAGCGACCCGGTGGGCAGCCAGCCGCCGCCACCGCCGAAATGACGCCATACCAGACATTACCCGTCACAGTACCCCCCGCTCCCCGCGCGCGCACTCTCCCCGCTCGAGGTCAGCCTGGCGGGTCAAGCTCCCGGCCAGCGGCGGCCAGCTGGCCGCACGCGCCGTCGATCTCGCGGCCCCGGGTGTCGCGCACCGTGACCGGGATGCCACGGCCGGCCAGGCGCGCCTCGAACTCGGCCGCCACGACCGGATCGGATGCGGTCCACCTCGATCCTGGCGTCGGGTTCAGCGGGATCAGGTTCACGTGCGCGAGCCGCCCGGCCAGCAGCCCGGCGAGCAGGTCGGCCCGCCACGGCTGGTCGTTCACGTCGCGGATCATCGCGTACTCGATCGAGACCCGCCGGCCTGTCGCCGCGGCGTACGCCCAGGCGGCGTCGAGCACCTCGGCGACCTTCCAGCGCCGGTTGACCGGCACGAGTTCGTCGCGCAGCCCGTCGTCGGGCGCGTGCAGCGACACGGCAAGCCGCACCGACAGGCCCTCCCCGGCCAGCCGCTCGATCGCCGGGACCAGCCCGACGGTCGACACCGTGACCGACCGCCGGGAGATGCCGAGCCCGGCAGGGACCGGGTCGGTGAGCCGCCGGATCGCGGCCAGCACGCTGGCGTAGTTGGCCAGCGGCTCGCCCATCCCCATGAACACGACGTTCGACACCCGGCCGCGGCCTCCGGCCACCTCGCCCCTGGCCAGCGCCGCCGCGCCGCTCACGACCTGCGTGACGATCTCGGCGGTGGACAGGTTGCGGGTCAGGCCCGCCTGGCCGGTCGCGCAGAACGGGCAGGCCATGCCGCATCCGGCCTGAGAGGACACGCACATGGTGACCCGGCCGGGGTAGCGCATCAGCACCGACTCGACGTAGGCGCCGTCGGCCGCGCGCCAGAGCGTCTTGCGCGTCATCCCGCCGTCGCAGCTGAGCTCCTTGGCGGCCGTGAGCAGTCTCGGCAGCAGCGCCTGCGCGAGCCGCTCGCGGACGGCGGCAGGCACGTCGGTCATGTCCTGCGGCGAGTCGGTGAAGCGGCCGAAGTAGTGCCTGGACAGCTGATCGGCGCGGTAGGCGGGCTCGCCGAGCTCGGCCACCGCGACCCGCCGCTCGGCCACGCCGAGGTCGGCCAGATGCGCAGGAGGGCGCCCGCGAGCGGGACGGCGTGTCCCGATCTCGACGAGTTCCACGCGAGCCCCCCCAGGTATCTGCGCTGTTGCCACGTGATCCGCGGATTGTGGATAGATTTCCCACCATGCAGAGCATGCGCGGGCGAACCAGTCAGCTCAGGATATCCGCCGAACCCAGACGCCCGGCCACGCTGCTTGACAGCGAAAGCCCGTACGGCAGCAGGCGTGTGGTGGTGGAGTACGACGGCTGGACGACCGCGGCGTACCTGCATGACCGGTCCGAGCCGATCGCCGCGACCTGGCTGGCGAACCATCGCAAGGCCCCCGGCGACATCGACCTGTCCGCGCTCGACTCCGGCCAGGCGCCGGAGATGCCCGAGGGGTACACCAAGCACCCAGAGGGCCGACCACCGCTCGACCCGCAGTCGCTTCGGGCCGTCTGGTTCGAGGAGGGCGACGGGGTCGCCCTGTTCGAGGGCAACGAGCTGATCTGCGTTATCCCTGGGTGGTCGGACATGTCCAAGGGCATGCCCGGCTACAGCAGGGACGTGATCGGGCAGACGCCGTTCGCCTGGTCGCTGGACGAGGCGATGGAGGGCCTAGGCCCGCGGGTATCTGAGGCCTCTGACTTCTGGCGCTGGCGGCTCGACCCGCAGGCGTGGGCGCAGTTCCAGCAGGGCATGCTCGGCCACCTGCTGGCCCGGCTCGGCCCTGGTGCCAGGTACTGGGACGTCTCCGGCGGCAGGCAGCCGCTGGTCGGCGTGTCCGAGCGTCCGCCCACCTCGCGCCGGTCCTACACGGTGCTCACCACGATCGGGATGAGCTGCCAGCGGATGCCCGGAATCGAGCAGACCGCGGCTGGCGCGGCCGGCCGGTCGCGGATCGAGCTGGCGGTCGCCACGACGCTGCCGTCCAACCAGGCCGCCAGGATCTTCCTGTGGCTGGCCCAGTACCCGTGGCGCGAGGCCGCCTGGCTTGAGACGGGGCAGACCATCCGCTGGTATCACGAGCCGTCCTCGTTCCCGCTCGGCAGCGAGAACGAGGCGGTGCTGTTCCTGGAGAGCCCGGCCCGCCTGCTCGGCCCCGAGGTCCCCGACCTGTCCGGCTTCACCGTCGCCGGCGAGCCGGTCACGTGGCTGTGGCTGATACCGATCTCCAATCGCGAGCGGCTGCTCGCGGACGGCCGCGGCGCGTCCAGCCTGGTGAACCAGATGGCGTCGCAGAGCCGCAGCTGGGTCGTCGATTAGGGCGGAAAGACCCAGGGGCATTAACCAACCACTCCCGCCACTCCCGCTCCGCCGCGGCTCGCCCGGCAACGGGGTGGGGCCGCGCCGTCGGATCAGTGGCCGGCAGGCAGGAAGACCGTCATCAGCAGCCAGGCGACCGGCGCGACGACCAGCATGGCGTCGATGCGGTCCAGGACGCCGCCGTGCCCGGGCAGGATCGACCCCATGTCCTTCGTGTCCAGGTCTCGCTTGATCATCGACTCGACCAGGTCGCCCAGCGTCGCGGCGGCCACGGCGGCAGCGCCGAGCACCAGGCCCTGCCAGAGCGCGCCGGGCAGCAGCAGGGTCATCCCGAGAGCCCCGGCGGCGAGGCCGAAGACCGCCGAGCCCGCCAGGCCTTCCCACGTCTTCTTCGGCGATATCGAGGGGGCCATCGGGTGCTTGCCGAACAGTATCCCGGCGAAGTAACCGCCCGAGTCGCTGCAGACGGCCAGGATCGCGAACAGCAGGCACCGGTGCGCTCCGTCGTGCTGGGCCAGCATGAGCGCCACGAACGACGCCAAGCCGGGCAGGTAGGCCAGCACGAGCGTGCCCGCGGCGACGTCGCGAAGGTAGCCGCCGGCCCCGCCGGGCAGCCGCCAGGCGAGCACCGCGACGAACGCCAGCGCCAGCGCCGCGAGTGCGTCCCGCGGGCCCTGCCAGTAGGCAAGGCCGAATGCCAGCGCGCCGCCCGCAGCGATCGGGATCACCAGGATGCTGATCTGCCTCGCGGCCAGGGCGCGCCGGAACTCCCACAGGGCGACCGCGACGATCGCGGCCACGAGCACGAGGAACGTCACCTTGACGGTCAGCAGCGTGACGATCACCAGGGCGCCGAGCGCGACACCGACCGCGATCGCGGCCGGGAGGTTGCGGCCCGTGCTGATCGTCTTGCGCTCGCTGCCGGTGTCAGCCCGCTCGCCTCCGGGTGGCCCGACCGGCTCGCTGCCGGTGTCAGCCCGCTCGCCTCCGGGTGGCCCGACCGGCTCGCTCACTAGGCCCGACCTCCCCTCCGCCGGCCGGCCCGGCGGCGGTCCCGCAGGCTCGTTCGGCAGCTGGCCACATCCACGCCGGAACCGTGTCACCTCGGATCCGATGCACGCTGGTCGCGAATGTTACCCTTTGAGAGGTAAAGCTATACCTTGAGTGACGCTAAACCTCGAGCAGCTCGGCTTCC
>DATIZP010000023.1:0-30192 GCA_035517035.1 Streptosporangiaceae bacterium
TACGCCGGCGACCTGCCGCCCGTTTTGTCCCGCCTGACCGAGATCACCGACCCGGCTAGCATCCCCCGGGTTGACCCTCGCGACATTGTGGACCGTTGATGCTGTGATTCGCGACATCAACGAGGCACGGTGTCCCGGGGAACGAGGGCCGCGGGGCGGGGGGCGAGGCTCGGGTCAGAGGCCGATGGTTTCCAGGGCGGCGGTGAGGGCGCCTTGCCAGGCGTGCTGGTCCCGGGTGGCGGAGCAGCGCGTCGTGGCGCAGCATGACAAGGGGAAGGAGGACGACGCGGCAGGGGAGCGGCCCGGGTCCGATCTCGCGCCGAGCGCGGGCGGTGTCCAGGATCTTGCCAGGCCCGACGCATACCCCGCACCCAGCCGCGGTCAGGCGCCGGCCAGGCGGAGCACTTCGGCGACGACCTCGCTGAGCGGCATTGTCGTCCGGATCTCGTGGTCGGCGGCGGCCCGCAGCCGCGGCTCGACAGCGTTCAGGTCGTCAAGGACCTGGCGGAGTTCGCCGGGCGACTTGCCGTAGGGGTTGGCAGTGCGGGATGCCAGCCGCTCGGTCAGGGTCTGTTCCGGCGCGCTCAGCAAGATGATCACGTCGAACCGCGGAAGGAAGGCGACCTGGTTCTCCTCGCACCCGGCGACGAACAGCACGTCGGCATCCTCGGCGGCCAGGAGCTCGCCGATCGCGTCTTCCCGCCATCGCTGCCGTCCGTCCGCCGTCGGCTCGCACCAGCCGTCGTCGGTGTCCACAGCCTTGTACCCGCGGGCGGCGAGGGCCTCGATCACACTGGACTTTCCCGTGCCCGACATGCCGGTCAGCAGCACTCGCTTCATGTGACCGGCCGGTACCGCCAGCTGCGCCCGCCGTTCATGGTCACGAAGAGCCGGCCGCCGCCGGTCCCCGAGGTGATCGCCACGCCCTGCTGCGCGGTGGTCAGGCCGACGAACGCGAACCCGCCTGGCGGCACCGTGCCGGACAGCGCGGCCCGGTGCCAGGTCGTGCCGTCGGCGGAGTAGAAGATCCCCGTCGTGGTCGCGAGCACGATGTTGCCTCCGGAGATCGCGGCCAGCGAGGTCGCGGTGCCCTGGGCGGCGATCGGCCCGGTCCGCTGCCAGCTGCCTCCGCCGTCGGCCGACTGGTACAGGGTCAGGCCCGAGCCTGAGCCACAGGCCAGGTAAAGGACGCTGCCTTCCGGGGCGAGCAGGGCCGGCCCTGACGCCGGCTGCGCCGCGCCGCTCAGGCAGCCGGGCGCGCTTGCCGCTTCGGGGCGGACCTGGTGCCACGCGCCCGCCGTGACCGGCCCGCTGAACAGCCGCCCGCCCGCAAGCAGGTAGCCGCCCTGGCTGGTGAGCTGCAGGCCGCCCGGCACGGCGGCGCCGGCCGCCGCGGCGCCTGGCACCGCGCTCCAGGCGTTCGAGCCGATGGCCGTGCGGTACAGCGCGAAGCTTGTGCAGTGCGCCGCGAACGTCGCGCCGCCGCCGGTGCACGTGCCGACCACGGCGAATGCCATGCCGCCGACCGTGGACAGGTCGATCACCCGGCCGGGCATGGACAGCTGCCGCCACGTCCTGCCGCCGTTGTGGGTGGCGTAGAGCCCAGGCCCGTAGGCCCAGCCGTCGGTCCGGTCCACGTTGAACCTGATCTGGCTGACGCCCGACGACCCGTTCGCTGGCCCGGCGTCGGGGGCACCGAGCCTGGTCCAGACCGTACCGTAGTCACTGGTCTGCGCGGCCGCCGTGCAGGTGCCTTCGGCGCACGGTGCCTGCCCGATCACGGCACCCACCTCGGTTCCCACGAGCGTGACCGACGTCGGGCGCAGGCCGGCCGCCGGTGCCTCGGTAGGGCCGCCGGCGGCCAGGGCCGGCCCCTTCGGCAGCGCCGCCGGGTGCCCGCCAGCGTGGTGCGTGCCACGGCTGGCGCTCGGCCGGGTCGAGGGTGTCGCCGAGGTGGACTTGGTGCCCGAGACGCTGGCCGGCCCGCCGCCATTCGGCAGCAGGTTGCCGGCTACCTGCGGCAGCACGACGGCGGCTGCGATGACGACGGCCACGCCAGAGGCGGCGCCGAGGGCCCGCATGCTCCGGCGCCTGCGGGCTCTGCGGTGCACCCGCTCGTAGGCACCTGGCGGGGGCGGCAGCAGCTCGACGTCCGTGCTGAGCCAGCGCTCGATCGGGTCTCGTGGGTCGGTCATGAGGCCTCACCCACCGCGGCCTTGAGCCTGGCGCGTGCATGGTACAGGTCCGCCTTCACGGTGCCTTCCGGGCGGCCGAGCATGGCGGCGACCTCCTTCACCCCGAATCCCGCGTAGTAGTGCAGCAGGAACGCGCTGCGCAGCTTCGGCGGCAGGCCCTCGATCAGGGCCCGCACGTCAACGTCCTGGGCCGGCTGCCAGGCAGGTTCGGCCGGTACCGTCGCCGTGATGGTCCGGATCGCGCGGCGCTCCCTGCTCGTCTTGCGCCAGTGATCCCTCACCAGGTTCGTGGCGATCATGTACAGGTAGCTCTGCGGGTTGTCCAGGCTGGTCCAGCGCGACAGCAGCCTGGTGAACGCCTCGGCGGCGATCTCGTGCGCGGTCTCGTCGTCATCGACCAGGCGCCTGACCCAGCCGGCCAGCCTCGGATAGCAGGCGTTGAACAGCTCCTCCACGGCCTCCCGGTCGGAGGATCGGAGCCTGGCCACTGAGCTCCTCCTGCTGGCCGTTGGCGCTGGCGGCGTGGCCCATGGTGCCTGCATGGTCACGACGTCGCCGGCCACCGCCAGGCAGCCGACGTCGCACGCGAGAGTTCGCATTCGTTTTACCACACATTCTCCGCGGGCCCGGTCGATGCGAGCGGCCTGCGCGGACCAGGCCGCCCCCAGCTATCTAGACGCCGGAGCAGCCACGATGGTTGGGACCTCGCGGCATAGACTGACCTCGGGCGGTTAGTAGGACGTCCTACTAACACCGGGAGCCCGACAGCGCGGAGGATCACGATGAGCACGCAGCCCGCGGCCGGTCAGCCCGGCGACGGACGGGAGCGCTGGCAGCGCAGGTTCGAGCGCTCGCAACTGCGGGACGCGGACTTCACCACGCTGTCCGGCCTGCCCGTCGACCCGGTCTACGGACCGCCGGACGGCAGCGTGGTACCCGGCTTCGACCGGATCGGCTGGCCAGGGGAGTTCCCGTTCACCCGCGGGCTCTACCCGGCCGGCTACCGCGGCAGGGCCTGGACGATCAGGCAGTTCTCCGGCTTCGGCAACGCGGTCCAGACCAACCAGCGGTACAAGATGCTGCTCCAGGCCGGCGGCGGGGGGCTCTCGGTGGCCTTCGACATGCCGACGCTGATGGGCAGGGACTCCGACGACCCGCGCTCGGCCGGCGAGGTCGGGCACTGCGGGGTCGCGATCGACTCGGCGGCGGACATGGACGTGCTGTTCTCCGGCATCCCGCTGGCCGACATCACCACGTCGATGACGATCAGCGGTCCGGCGGTGCCGGTGTTCTGCATGTACATCGCGGCTGCCAGGCGCCAGGGCGCGGAGGTCGGCGCGCTCAACGGCACGCTGCAGACCGACATCTTCAAGGAATACATCGCGCAGAAGGAGTGGCTGTTCCCGCCGCAGCCGCACCTCAGGCTGATCGGCGACCTGATGGAGTACTGCGCGGCCGAGATACCCGACTACAAGCCGCTGTCGGTTTCCGGGTACCACATCAGGGAGGCCGGCTCGACCGCCGCGCAGGAGCTTGCGTTCACGCTCGCGGACGGATTCGGGTACGCCGAGCTAGGAATCTCCCGCGGGCTGGACGTCGACGTGTTCGCGCCCGGACTGTCGTTCTTCTTCGACGCGCACATCGACTTCTTCGAGGAGATCGCCAAGTTCCGCGCCGCCCGCAGGATCTGGGCTCGCTGGATGCGCGACGTATACGGCGCGAAGACCGAGCGGGCCCAGTGGCTGCGGTTCCACACCCAGACCGCCGGCGTCTCGCTGACCGCGCAGCAGCCGGACAACAACGTGGTGCGCACCGCGATCGAGGCGCTCGCCGCGGTGCTCGGCGGCACGAACTCGCTGCACACCAACGCGCTCGACGAGGTGCTCGCCCTGCCGAGCGAGAAGGCCGCGGAGATCGCGCTGCGCACCCAGCAGGTGATCATGGACGAGACCGGTGTGGTCAACGTCGCCGACCCGCTCGGCGGCTCGTGGTACGTCGAGGCGCTCACCGACAAGCTCGAAGAGCAGGCCGAGGAGATCTTCGCCAGGATCCGCTCGATGAGTACGGACGGGTCGATGACGGCAGGGATCCTGCGCGGTATCGAAGAGGGCTGGTTCATGGCCGAGATCGCGGAGGCCTCGTTCGCCTACACCCAGAAGCTGGAGAAGGGCGAGAAGAAGGTGGTCGGCGTGAACTGCCACACCGACACCGTCGAGAAGCCGGTCGAGATCCTGCGGGTGAGCCACGAGGTCGAGCGGGCTCAGGTGCGTGACCTGGCGCGCCGCCGCGGCGAGCGTGACCAGCAGGCCGTGGACGCGGCGCTGGCCGCCATGATCGGCGCGGCCGGGTCGGGCGCCAACATGATCCCGCCGATGATCGACGCCGCGATGGCGGAGGCGACGCTCGGCGAGATCTGCGGCGCGCTGCGGGAGGAATGGGGCAGCTACGCCGAGGCGCCCGCGTTCTGACCCGGCCGGGCCTGGCAGCCCCGTGCAGGGATGCCTGATCGCTGCCCGCGATACGGCAGGATGGAGCCATGACACAGCCGCGTAACTTCTCCATGGCCGGCGCCGTCGACCTTGGCGCCAGGCAGGCCGCAGCGAAGCGCAGGCAGCAGGTGGCGCAGTCGCCAGGGCCGGCCAGCGGGTCCGGCTTCGTCATCGAGGTCACCGACGAGACGTTTAACACCGACGTGGTGGCCAGGTCGCAGGCCGCGCCGGTGATCGTGGACCTGTGGGCCGAGTGGTGTGAGCCGTGCAAGCAGCTCGGCCCGGTGCTCGAGCGACTCGCCGAGGAGGCGGCCGGGGACTGGTTCCTCGCCAAGGTTGACGTGGACGCCAACCCGCAACTGAGCCAGGCGCTCCAGGTTCAGTCGATCCCGATGGTGATCGCGGTGATCGGCGGCCAGCTCGTGGACGGGTTCCTCGGCGCGCTGCCCGAGGCGCAGGTACGGCAGTGGATCGGGCAGGTGCTCCAGATCGCCGACCAGCTCGGCATGCCTGCCAGGGTGCGGGCCGAGGCCACGGTGAGCGGGACGGCGACGGCGGTCGGCCAGTCCGGCCAGGCTGGCCAGTCCGGCCAGGTTGGCCAGGACGCCGAGGCAGGCGCAGCGGGCGGGGTGGCCCGCGCCGCGGCGCCCGCGGGTCCCGGGGCCCGGGGTGGCGGCCCGGCCGGACGGCCGGGCGGCCCGGCCGGACGACCTGACGGGCCGGGCGGGCAGGCGGCCGCGCGCGCGGCCGGGATGACCGCGGCGCAGGCGGCCGCGGCGGAGGTGCTCAGCGACCCGCGGATGCGTGCCGCGCAGGACGCGATGGACGTCGGCGACCTCAACGGGGCCGCGAACGCGCTGTCCCAGGTGCTCGCCGACATGCCCGACCACCCGGTCGCCAAGGCGTGGCTGGCCCAGGTCGAGCTGATCCGCCGGGTGGGCTCCTACGACAAGGCCAAGGTCCGCCGGGCCGCGCAGGAGCAGCCCGACGATCCTGAGGCTCAGTCGAGGGCGGCGGACCTTGAGCTGGCCGACGGCCAGGTCGAGGCAAGCTTCAACCGCATGCTCGGCGTGGTGCAGCGGACATCGGGCCAGGATAGGGACAAGGCGCGGGTGCACCTGCTCGGCCTGTTCGAGCTGCTGCCGCCGCGGGACCCCATGGTCATCAAGGCCAGGGGCAGACTGTCCAGCCTGCTGTTCTGATTCCCGGCCGGCCGGTCACGCCCGCGCGGTCGCGCCCGCCGGGATGGGGCATCATAGTTCCATGCCGGAGGAATCCCGGACGGGCCAGCTGCTCGCCGCCACGCCGATGCTCGGCGATGCCAACTTCAGGCGGACGATCGTTCTGATCGTGGAGGACGATCCCGACGAGGGGACGCTCGGCGTCGTTCTCAACCGGCCCAGCGACATCCCGGTCCAGCAGGTGCTCGAGCCGTGGAGCGAGCTGGTGACCGGGCCCTCGGTGCTGTTCCAGGGCGGCCCGGTGTCGCCGGACAGCGCGCTGGCCCTGGCCCTGCCCCGCGGCAGGGACGAGCCGATCGGATGGCGCTCGCTGTCCGGGTCGCGGCTGATGTCCAGGATCGGGCTGGTCGACCTCGGTGCACCGCCCCAGCTGCTCGCCGACGGAATCACCTCGCTGCGGGTGTTCGCCGGGTACGCGGGCTGGGGGGCCGGGCAGCTCGAGGCGGAGATTGAGGCCGGTGCCTGGCTGGTGCTCGACGGGCTTCCCGAGGACGCGTTCGCCGCCGACCCTGACCGGCTCTACCCGGCCGTGCTCCGCCGTCAGGGCGGCGAGATGGCCCTGCTGTCCACCTATCCGGACGATCCGGGCCTGAACTGACGGGGCGGCCAAGGCGTAAGCTGGTCGGCGTGACTGAGGTAATCCCAGGCGGCGGCACCAGGCTGGACTCCGACACCAGGCCGGACCTGTCGACCGGCGACGGTGATCACGAGCGGTTCGCGCACTATGTCCTGAAGGACAAGATCATGGACAGTGCGGTGAACGGCACGCCCGTGGTCGCCCTCTGCGGCAAGGTCTGGGTGCCGAGCCGCGATCCCCAGCGCTTCCCGGTCTGCCCGGAGTGCAAGGAGATCTTCGAGTCACTGCCCGACGGCGAGTAGCGGCGCCGGGGCAGGCTGTCAGCTGCCCGTCACCTCGGCGGGTCTGCCGCCGGTCAGCCGCAGCAGCTCGGCATACGACGTGGGGAACACCGCGTTCTTGTGACCGCCGGCCGCCCAGATCACGTCGTACGTGTCCAGCCAGGTGTCCACCAGGGTGCGGATTGGCGCGGGGTGCCCGACCGGGGCCACCCCGCCGATGGCCTGGCCGGTGGCCGCGCGGACGAAGTCGGGGTCGGCCCGCCGGATCTCGGCGATGCCCTGCTGTCCGGCCAGCCAGGCGGTGTCCACCCGGTGCGCGCCGCTGGTCAGGATAAGCAGCGGCGCGCCGTCGGCGCTGAAGATCAGGCTGTTGGTGATCGCCCCGACCTCGCAGCCGAGCTGGGCGGCCGCCGACGCCGCCGTGGGCGCGGGCTCGGGCAGCTCACGCACCTGCCCGGCCGCGCCCAGCGAGGCGAGGACGTCGGCCACGTGACGCGCGCTCGGATGCATGGCCGAAGGTTACCGCGCGGGCGGCACGGCCTGGCCGGCGCCGTCGGCCGCAGGCTTCATGATCGTGGGAATGGCAGGCCTGCCCGGGTCGAGCCACCGGCCGGCGGCGGGCAGCTCGGCGCGGGCGTCGCGGTGCCGCTGCCTGGCCGCCTCGATCGGCTCGGCGCCCACGATCTGGCCGTCGCGCACCAGCTCGCGCAGCAGCGGCCGCTGGCGGGAATCGCCGACCGGGCTGGTGCTGACCAGCTCGGCCACGGCGGTCCCGAGGTCATCGAGTGCCCGAGCGGCCCATTTGCGCCCGCCCAGGGTCGGCTTGCCCGCCGAGCGCTTGGCCACGGGCTCGAGTCCCTGGCCTGCCGACCTCGCCGCCAGCTTGTAGACCAGCGCGGCGGTCGGCGCGCCCGACCCGGTGACCAGGGCGGTGCCCACGCCGTAACTGTCCGCCGGGGCGGCGGCGAGCTCGGCGATCGAGTGCTCGTCCAGGTCGCCGGTGACCACGATCCTGGTGCCGGCCGCGCCGAGCGCGTCGAGCTGGGCTCTGACCGCCCGGGCCAGCGCCGCGACGTCGCCGCTGTCGATCCGCACCGCGCCGAGGTCAGGCCCGGCCAGCTCCACCGCGGTGCGGACCGCCTCGGCCACGTCGTAGGTGTCCACGAGCAGCGTGGTGCCCGCGCCGAGCGAGGCGACCTGGGCCGCGAACGCCTGCCGTTCGTCGTCATGGACCAGGGTGAACGCGTGCGCGCTCGTGCCCGCCGTGGGGATGCCGTACGCCATCCCGGCCCGCAGGTTCGAGGTGGCGGTGAAGCCCGCCAGGTAGGCGGCGCGGGCGGCGGCCACGGCGGCAACCTCGTGGGTGCGCCGCGATCCCATCTCGATGATCGGCCTGGCACCGGCCGCGGTGACCATCCGCGAGGCCGCCGACGCCACCGCGCAGTCGTGATTGAAGATCGACAGGGCCAGGGTCTCCAGCACCACCGCCTCGGCGAAGCTGGCCTTCACCACCAGGATCGGGGAGCCGGGGAAGTAGCAGTCTCCCTCCCCATAGCCCCAGATGCTGCCGCCGAACCGGTAGGCGGCCAGGTAGTCGGCGGTGCTCTCGTCCACCACCCCGGTACCGCGCATGAAGTCCAGGTCCTGCGCGGAGAACCTGAACCGCTCAAGCGCCTCGAGGAACCGCCCAGTCCCGGCGACCACGCCGTACCGGCGGCCGGCCGGGAGCTGGCGGGCGAACATCTCAAACACCGCGTGCCTGCCCGCCGCGCCGCTGCCGAGCGCGGCCCTGACCATCGTCAGCTCGTAGTGGTCGGTCAGCAATCCGGTGCCGTCACCGTCGGCCGTTTCCCAGGCATAACGGCTCGCAGGCGCCGGCCGCCGCACGGTGGAATATTCGGTCACGGGGGAAGCCTACGGAGTCGCCCGAAGTCGGTCGGCCTGACGTGTGGTTCCTGGCCGCTGCCGGGCAGTGGAACACTAAGAGGGGAGGAGGTGTGCCTGTGAGCGTCGCACCTGTGGAAGTCTCCCGGCCGGAGACCGACCAGCGGGCCGAGCTTGACCAGCCGTGGCTCACGATCGTCTGGAACGACCCGGTGAACCTGATGGACTATGTCACATACGTGTTCCAGCGGGTGTTCGGGTATTCCAAGGCCAAGGCGGAGAAGCTGATGCTCGACGTGCACCACAAGGGCAGGGCCGTGGTCGCCGCCGGTGCCAGGGAGGCGATGGAGCGTAACGCCGAGACCCTGCACGGCTATGGCCTGTGGGCCACGGTCAGCCACGACGCGTGAGCCGGATGAGGCGTGAGCCGGGCAGTGGGACCCGGCGCACCAGGAGGAGCTGATGGCGGGATTCCGTGCCACCTCTGACGGCGTGACCGCGCGTTTCGCCAAGCCGGAGGCCGTCATCATCAGGGACCTGGTGGGCCAGGTGGTGGAGTTGGTGGCCGCCGACATGCCACCGCCGGCGAGTGATGACCTGGCCGCGCTCGTCGGCCTCACCGAGGACCCAGGGCTGGCCGACGACGCAGGGCTGCCCGAGGACCCGGTGCTCGCCAGGCTGCTGCCCGACGGCTACCGCGACGACCCTGACGCCGCGCACGAGTTCCGGCGGTTCACCGAGTCGGGACTCCGCTCGGCGAAGGTGGAATCGGCCAGGACGCTGCTCGACACCCTTCCGGCCGGCGGCGGCAAGGTGCGGCTCAGCTCCGACCAGGCCGAGGCGTGGCTGCGCTCGCTCAACGACGTCCGGCTCGCGCTTGGGGTGCGCCTCGGAGTCACCGACGACTACGACGGGCTCGGCGAGGATGTCCAGGCCGATGACCCCCGTTATGCCTATATCCAGGTCTACCAGTGGCTTGCGTATATCCAGGAGAGTCTGGTCGCCGCGCTGTCGTGACGAGCAGTTACGATCGCGCGCATGCTGACCATCTCCCGCACCCTGATCGACCAGGTGATCGCGCACGCCAGGGCCGACCACCCGGACGAGGCCTGCGGGGTGATCGCCGGCCCGGCAGGCACCGACCGCCCCGAGCGGTTCGTCGCCATGACCAACGCCGAGCGGTCGCCGACCTTCTACCGGTTCGACTCGATGGAGCAGCTACAGGTCTGGCGGGAGATGGACGACCGGGACGAGGAGCCCGTCGTGATCTACCACTCGCACACCGCGACGGAAGCCTACCCGTCCCGCACCGACGTGTCGTACGCCAGCGAGCCGTCCGCGCACTACCTGCTGGTCTCCACCAGGGAGCCGGACCGGGCCGAGGTCCGCTCGTTCCGGATCGTGGCCGGGGCGGTCAGCGAGGAGGAGGTCACGGTGACCGGCGGCGAGAGTGGAATGATCGAGAGCTGACGCGAGTTGTCGCCTTCGGCGACAGCGCGAGCGCCAGCTAACCGCGAGACCCTGGAGAGTTACTGATGGCCATCGAAGTCCGCATCCCGACGATCCTGCGCACCTTCACCGGCGGCGCGAAGTCGGTTGAGGGCTCCGGCGACACGCTGGACGAGCTGATTTCCGACCTGGACAGCCGGCACTCCGGCCTGCGCGACCGGCTGGTCGACGACTCTGGCTTGCGCAGGTTCGTCAACGTCTACCTCAACGACGAGGACGTCAGGTTCCTCGGCGGCCTTTCCGCCACGGTCAAGGACGGCGACACGGTCACCGTGCTGCCGGCGGTGGCCGGCGGGGCGCGCTGAGCGCACCCACCGGCCGCGAGCGGTCCGGCGGCAGGCGGAGATGATGCGCTACGACTCGCTGCTTGACGCGGTAGGCGGGACGCCGCTGGTCGGCCTGCCGCACCTGTCGCCGGGGTCCGAGCAGCGGCTGTGGGCCAAGCTGGAGGACCGGAACCCGACCGGCTCGGTCAAGGACCGCGCGGCGCTGTGGATGGTGCGCGCGGCCGAGCGGGATGGCCTGCTCAGCCCGGGCCGCACGGTGCTCGAGCCGACCTCGGGCAACACCGGCATCTCGCTGGCGATGATCTGCCGACTCCGCGGCTACCAGCTGATCTGCGTGATGCCGGAGAACACCTCGGCCGAGCGCACCCAGCTGCTGCAGATGTACGGGGCGAGGATCGTCTACTCGCCGGCGGCCGGCGGGTCGAACGAGGCCGTCAGGGTGGCCAAGCGGCTCGCCGCTGAGAACCCCCGCTGGGTGATGCTCTACCAGTACGGCAACGAGGCCAACGCCCGCGCGCACTACGAGAGCACCGGCCCGGAGATCCTGGCCGACCTGCCCGAGATCACCCACTTCGTGGCAGGGCTCGGCACCACGGGCACGCTGATGGGCACGGGCAGGTTCCTGCGCGAGCACGTGCCGGGCGTGCAGGTCGTGGCGGCCGAGCCCAGGTACGGCGAGCTGGTCTACGGGCTGCGGAACATGGACGAGGGCTTCGTGCCCGAGCTGTACGACGACACGGTGCTGACCTCGCGGTATTCGGTCTCGGCGGCGGACGCGCTGCGGCGTACCCGCGAGCTGGTGGCCTGCGAGGGGATTTTCGCAGGGATCTCGGCGGGCTGCGTGGTGCACGTCGGCCTGGCCCTGGCCGCCAAGGCGAAGGCCGCGGGGCGGCGGGCCGACATCGCGGTGCTGATCGCCGACGGAGGTTGGAAGTACCTGTCCACCGACGCGTACAGCGGCACGCTGGCCGAGGCCGAGGCCAGGCTCGAGGGCGAGCTCTGGGCATGAGAACCTTGCGTGACGCGCGGCAGGGGAGCACCCGGGCATGACCACATTCGACGAGGCGACGGCCGTCACTAGGCTCGGCCGCGGGCGCTACCTGACGCACCCCGACCAGCGGTTCGCGTTGGTCGCGCCCGGCGGCGTCACCCCGCCGGCGGTCAATGGCGGAGTACTCATCGCGACCGTGTTGCGCGCCGTTCTCGACTGCTCGCCGCTGCCGCACCCCGTCGCCACCAGCGCGCACTTCCTGCGGGTCGCCAAGCTCGCCCCCGCGGAGATCGGCGTGACCTGGCTCAAGAAGGGCCGCACCGCCGCCACGGCCAGGGCCACCCTGATGCAGGACGGCGAGCCGGTGCTCGAGACTACGGTCACCGCGGGCACGGTGCCGGTCAGCAGCCCGGCGGCCAACGGGCAGGACGGGCACGCCGAGCTGACCTGGACCGACGCGCCGCCGGTGCTGCCGCCGCCGCAGGAGTGCGTGGAGCTCGGCCCGTGGCCCGGCACGGTGGCGCCCGATGGCACGGTCGGCTACGCCGCCCAGATCACGATGCTGTTCGATCCCGCCGTGGTCGGCTGGCGGCACGGCGAGCCGAGCGGCCTGCCGGAGATGCGGGGTTACTTCGGCCTCCGCGAGGACCGGGATCCCGATGCGCTGACGCTGGCCGTCGCGGTGGACGGGCTGCCGCCTGTGGTGTTCGGCCTCGGCGCGACCGGCTGGGCGCCCACGGTCGAGCTGACCATGCACATGCGGGCGGTGCCCGCGCCTGGGCTGCTGCGGGTCGCGGCCAGGTGCCGGAATGTCAGCGGCGGCTGGTTCGACGAGGATGCCGAGGTCTGGGACTCGGCGGGGAACCTGGTCGCGCAGAGCCGCCAGATCGCCCGCGTCGGCCGCGGCCCGCTCCGCGCCGGGCAGCTCGCCGTCTAGGGCACGCTCTTGATCCGCCACACCAGCGTGGCGCCGATGGCGGCGGCGACCGCGGTGCTGGCGAACAACGTCGGATAGCCGCCAACGGTGACCAGCAGGGCGGCGAGCAGGCCGCCCACGGCGGCCGGGCCCGCGATCGCGATGTTGATCAAGCCGAGGTCCTTGCCCCGGTTCTCCGCGCTCGGCAGCACCTGCGTGATCAGCGCCTGGTCGACGGCCAGGTAGGCGCCGAACCCGGTGCCGAACAGGAGGGCGGCGACCATGGCGGCCGGCCACGTCTCCTCGAAGGTCAGCACCAGCGCCGCGATTCCCATCAGGGCGCCGGAGATCGTCACGATCATCTTCCGCTTGCCCACCCGGTCAGAGATCCGGCCGCCGACCGTCGCGGTGATCACGACGCAGACGGTGTAGATCAGGATCAGCGTGGTCAGGCCGATCGTGGGGTGCTTGTAGTGCACCGCGTCGCGCAGGAAGTAGTACAGGTACAGCGTGCCCATCGAGATCGACAGCGAGGCGAGGAACCTGGTGACCCAGGCCCAGCCGAAGTCTGGGTAGGCGCGCAGGTCCACCCTGAACGCCTCGACCAGCTGGCTGGCGGAGAACGGCTCCCTGTGCTCGCGGCTCAGCGGGTAGTCCGCGGTGGTGAGCACGAACGGGAGCACGAAGAGCACCAGGCATACCGCCAGCATCGTGTAGCCGGCCACCGGGCCAAGGAACACCCGTGCGACCAGTTCCACGCCGATCACGAGGCCAAGCGCCTGCGGCATGCCGACCCAGCCAGCCACCGTGGCGCGCTGCCTGACCGGCACGTGGTCGGGGATCGAAGCGCTCAGGGTGGCGTACTGGCCGTTGTTGAAGATGCTGAACAGGAACCACAGGCCGATGATCCCGACGACGGTGGTCTGGACCGAGATGAGCGCCAGGCTGATCGCGGCGAGCAGCGCCATCCCGAGCGTCCAGCGGTGCCGCCTGCCGTTCATCCGCAGCAGCGACCTGGCGTCGGTCGTCCGGTCGGACATCGCGCCGATCAGCGGGGTCGCGACGATGGCCGCGATCGCGCCGAACGCGTGGACCAGCCCGATGACCAGGAACTTGTCGTGCGGCGCGATGTGCTGGACCTGCTTGGGCAGCAGGATCTGGAGCGGCGTGAGTGAGGCCATCCACAGCCCCATGCAGCCAAAGCCCAGCTGGGTAACCCAGCGCTTGGGCACCGGCTCGGTCGGCTCGGCCAGTGCCCGCGGCGTCAGCGGAGCCGCGTCAGCCGCCTGCTCGGCGCCGCCCGCCGCCCGATCCCCCCACGCCTTGCTCACGGGCTGATTCCTTCCTTACGGCACCGACTTGATCTTCCAGACGAAGATCGAGCCCGCCGCCGCGACGATGGCTGTGCCAGCGAAGAGCGTGGGATAGCCGCCGACGGTGACGAGCAGTGCGGCGAGCGCGCCGGCGATCGCCGCGGGGCCCACGATGGCGATGTTGATGATCCCGAGATCCTTGGCGCGGTCCTTGGCCGCGGGCAGCACCTGGGTGATCAGCGCCTGGTCCACCGCGAGGTAGGCGCCGAAGCCGGCGCCGAACAGGACCGCCGCCATCATGGCGGCCGACCAGGTCTCCACGAAGGTGAGCAGCAACGCAGCGACCCCCATCAGGGCACCGGAGACCGTGACGATCATCTTGCGCTTGCCGATGCGATCGGAGATGATCCCGCCGACGATCGCGGTGATGACCACGAGTGCTGTGTAGATCGCGATCAGGATGAACAGCCCGGCGGGGGCGTCCTTGTAATGCACCTGGTCGCGCAGGAAGTACAGCAGGTACAGCGTGCCCATCCCGATCGCGAGCGAGGCGAGGAATCTGGTCACCCACGCCCAGGCGAAGTCGGGATAGCGCCGGGGGCTGATGTAGTAGGAGCGGAGCAGCGTCCGGACCGAAAGCGGGCTGCGGTGCTCGGGGTCCAGCGGATGGTCAGGTGAGGCGAGCACGAACGGCAGCGTGAGCGCCACCAGCGGGATCGCGAGCACCAGGTAGGGCGCCACGTAGGTGGCGTGCGGGAGGCTGGTGACCGGCGCGACCACATACACCACCAGCGCGGTGCCGACGACCAGGCCGAGCGCCTGCGGCATTCCCACCCAGCCGGCCACCGTGGCCCGCTGGGTCACCGGGACGTGGTCCGGGATCGCCGCGCTGAGGCTGGCGTACTCGCCGTTCTGGAACGCGCTGAACAGCACCCAGAGGATGCCGATGCCGATGGCCGCGCGCTGGCCGGCGATCAGCGCCAGGCAGATCGCGCTGAGCAGGACCATGCCCAGCGTCCACCGGTGCCGCCTGCCGCGCAGGTGGAGTATGCCGAAGGAGCGCGAGGTCCGGTCCGACAGCGCGCCGGCGACCGGCGTCGCCAGCAGCGAGGCGACGGCGCCGAAGGCCGAGATGAGGCCGAGCGCGACGATCTTGTGCCTGTGGTCGTAGGTCTGGAGCTGCTCGGGGATCAGCACCTGCAGCGGCGTGATCGACGCCATCCACATGGCGAGGCTCGCGAGTCCCAGGCCGCCGATCCAGCGCTTGGGCACCGGGTCGGTGGGTTCGGCAAGGGCGCGGGGGACGACGTGCGGCGCCTCGATCGCCTGCTCGCCCATGAGACCTCCCTCTCTCAGGCCGGCCTGACGGGCTGCCGCGGCGTCGTCATGCACATGCAGGGATCATGCCGTCTTTTGGGGATTCTGGGTAGATGTTCGGTGCATCTGCTTGCGGCCGGGCGCCGTTAGCCTTGGCAGTTATGGATCTGACGATCGTTGGCTGCTCAGGCAGTTACCCGGGGCCGGAGAGCGCGGCCTCCTGCTACCTGGTGGATGCCGACGGGTTCCGGTTGCTGCTCGACCTCGGCAACGGCGCGCTCGGCTCGCTGCAGAACCATGCCGACCTGGCCGGGATCGACGCGGTGTGCCTCAGCCACCTGCATGCCGATCACTGCCTGGACATGTGCGGCTACCACGTCTTCCGCACCTACCACCCGGCCGGGTCGCTGCCGCCGATTCCGGTGTATGCCCCGGCAGGGGCCGCTGACCGGCTGGACCGCGCGCTCGGCTCGGACGCGCACCCGATGGCCGAGGTGTTCGACTTCGTGCCGCTCGTTCCTGGGACGGTGCAGATCGGCCCGGTCTCCGTCATGGTCAGGCGCATGAACCATCCGGTCGAGACGTTCGGCTTCCGGCTGGAGCACGGCGGCAAGGTGATCGCCTATTCCGCCGACACCGGGCCTACCGAGCAGCTGGTCGGCCTGGCCGACGCTGCGGACGTGCTGCTCTGCGAGGCGTCCTTCCTCGACGGGCCCGACCTGCCCGCCGACCTGCACCTCACCGCTCGCCAGGCCGGCGAGTACGCGGCGCGGGCGGGGGTCGGGCGGCTGGCGCTCACCCACCTGGTGCCGTGGTACTCGAGGGAGCGCTCGCTGGCCGAGGCGGCGACGAGCTTTTCCGGTGACATTTCGCTCGCCACACCGGGAATGGTCATCTAGAGTCCGCGTTCCGGCCGGCTGCGCCTTGTGCCCAATAGACTGCCGTGACATGCGCGTAATCGTGACCGGCGGGGCGGGCTTCATCGGATCGCACCTGACCGACGCCTTCCTGGCCAGGGGCGATGAGGTCGACGTCATCGATGACCTGTCCACGGGCCGGCCGGCCAGGCTGGACGAGCGGGCGGTGCTGCACAAGCTGAGCGTGACCGACGCTGGCCACCTCGGCGATCTGGTGGCGTCGGTCAAGCCCGGGCTGATCTGCCATCTCGCCGCCCAGATCGACGTCCGGGCCTCGGTGGTGCGCCCGGCCGCCGACGCCGAGTGCAACGTGATCGGCACCATCAACGTGCTCGAGGCGGCCCGGGCGGCCGACGCGCGGGTGGTGTTCTGCTCAACCGGCGGCGCGCTGTACGGCAGGGACGCGCCGATACCCTCGATGGAGGACGTGCTGCCGCTGCCCGAGTCGCCGTATGGCATCGCCAAGCACTGCGCCGAGCAGTACGTCGGCCTGTACAACCGGCTGCACGAGACCGCGCACTCGGTCCTGCGGCTCGCCAACGTCTACGGTCCGCGGCAGGACCCGGCCGGGGAGGCCGGCGTGGTCCCGATCTTCTGCGCCCAGGTGCTCGCCGGGATCCAGCCGACCGTGTTCGGCGACGGCACCCAGACTCGCGATTATGTCTACGTCGGCGACGCGGTGACGGCGTTCCTCGCCGCCGCCGACCAGCGCAGGCCGGGAACCTGGAACATCGGGACCGGGGCCGAGGTCAGCGTGCTCGACCTGGCCAGGGTGATCGGAGAGGTTACCGGAAAGAAGGTGCGGACGGGCTTCGCGCCGCCACGGCCCGGCGAGCTGCAGCGCAGCGCGCTGGCGGTCAGCCGGGCCGCGATGGACCTCGGCTGGCAGGCCCGGACGGCGCTGCCCGACGGCGTGCGCTCGGTCTGCGAGTGGATCGAGTCGGGGACGCCGGACCGGGCCGCATTCTGAGCCGGGGAGTGGCAAGCCGCTACGCTAGCGGCATGAACTCCCGACCCGATGGCCGCCGTCCCGATCAGCTGCGCGAGGTCAAGATCACCCGCGGCTGGCTCGATCACGCCGAGGGCTCCGTCCTCGTGGAGTTCGGCGCGACGCGCGTGCTCTGCGCGGCGAGCGTGCTCGACGACGTGCCGCGCTGGCGGCGAGGCAGCGGTCTCGGCTGGGTCACTGCCGAGTATGCGATGCTGCCGAGATCCACCAACACCCGCAGCGATCGCGAGTCGGTCAAGGGCAAGCTGGGCGGCCGGACGCAGGAGATCTCCCGGCTGGTCGGCCGGTCCCTGCGGGCATGCGTGGACATGAAGGCGCTCGGCGAGAACTCGATCGTGATCGACTGCGACGTGCTGCAGGCCGACGGCGGCACCAGGACCGCCGCGGTCACTGGCGGCTACGTGGCGCTCGCCGACGCGGTCGGCTGGCTGACCGCGAGGAAGCGCGTCAAGGGCAACCCGCTCGCCACGTCGGTGGCCGCCGTCAGCGTGGGGATCATCGACGGCGAGCCGCGGCTCGACCTGTGCTACAGCGAGGACGTCGCCGCCGAGACCGACATGAACGTGGTGTGCACCGGTGGCGGCGAGTTCGTGGAGGTGCAGGGGACCGCCGAGCGCGAGCCGTTTGACCGGAAGCTTCTTGACCAGCTGCTCGACCTCGCCGTGGCTGGCTGTGCCGAGCTGTCCGGGCTGCAGCACGCCGCCCTGTCGCCGGCCTGAGCCCGCGCGCCCCGGTGGTCGGCGTCCCGGTGTCCGGCGGCCCTTTGTGCGGCAGCACGGGCCCCAGGCTGGTGCTTGCCACCGCCAACCAGGGCAAGCTCGCCGAGCTGAACCGGATTCTCGCCGCCGATCACGTGGCGGTCGAGCTTGTCGGCCTCGGGGGGTTTCCCGGCGCCCCCGATGTCGCCGAGACCGAGGCCACGTTCGCCGGGAACGCCCTGCTCAAGGCGCATGCGATCGCGGCCTTCACCGGGCTGCCCTCGGTCGCCGACGACTCAGGCCTGTGCTGCGACGCTCTCGGCGGGATGCCCGGCGTTCTGTCGGCGCGCTGGTCAGGCCGGCACGGCGACGACGCGGCGAATCTGCGCCTGGTGCTAGCCCAGCTCGCCGACGTTCCCGACGAGCGCCGGGGAGCGCACTTCACCTGCGCTGCGGCGCTCGCGCTGCCATCCGGGGAGGAACACGTGGCCGAGGGCATCTTGCATGGTCACCTGATCCGCGAGCCGAGGGGAACCAACGGCTTCGGCTACGACCCGATCTTCGTGCCCGACGGGGAGGATCGCACCACCGCGGAGATGAGCGGGCAGGACAAGGACGCGATCAGCCACCGCGGCCGGGCGTTCCGCGCCCTCGCGCCGGCGATCGCGTCCGCCCTGGCCGAAACCTCGGCTAGATCTTCGGCATCGGGCTAGAGCTTCGGCATCGGCGCGATCTGGCTGGGCGCGGGCAGCTTGATATGCAGCGGCCTGTTGATCGAGGTCACGTCGAACGTAGTGCTGAAGGTCTGACCGTTCACGACCTCGGTGTCCTGCGCCTTCCTGATCAGATGCTGGGCGTCGATCCAGACCGTGAACCGCACCGGCTTGGTGCCCATGTCCCGCAGCGTCGGCCCGAGCAGCTTGCGCATGTTCGCCGGAAGCTGAGCGAAGGCGGCGGCGGGGGAGTAGGTGCCCGCGTACTCGGTGGTCGCCACGCCGTTCACGGCCTGCGACCCGACGACCTTGACGTCCTTGGACGCGGTGAAGAGCCTGGTCTGGTCAAGCGGGTTGCTGCCCTCGAGGTTTTGCAGCAGCGACGCGACACTGACCCCGGTCTTGGAGGAGAGCTGGGAGATCTTCACCGTGACCCAGGCTTTCCCGGCATCCTTGGTAAATGCTGGATCCTTGAAGTAAATGGCCTTACTGGTGAGAATCTCCTCCAGCTTGATACTGCTTGACTTCTTCGCCGGAACAATGAATTTAGCCGCGATGACGGTGGTCGGCTTGAGCTGGATCTGGATGGTGCCTGTCAGCCCGCTCATGGCGCGGCCCGTCGAGTGCTCGGTCAGCTTCGCGGTGAGCGTGTTCACCTCCTGCGACCTGCTCGCGGCCAGCTTGATCGCCTTCTGAGCAGGGCTGGTCGAGTTGGCTGACGAGTTGCTCGTGCCGCCGGAGCAGCCGGTGATCGCCACGGCCGACGCGGCGCCGACGGCGCCGGCGAGGACGACCCACCGCGGTGGGCGGCGGAATGCGTGATGGGGCGCAATGACCGGGTAATCAGTCAACGGAATCATGAGGGAATGTTAGCAGTAACCCTCTGGGCTGAACTAAGCAAATGCGTAACTGACGCAGTTATAGAATTGCCTACTTTCGCACCGAGTCCGACGGGAAGTCCGCTCAATGCGGGTCTGCGGGCTTGGCCGCCCCGAGTCGCGCCGCGACCCGGTACGGTAGGAGCCGAGCGGAAGGACCTGGACGTGACGCAGACCCGCCTGGCACCTGGCGACACCGCGCCGGACTTCACCCTGCCCGACTCCGACGGAGCGCAGGTGAGCCTGTCTGGCCTGAAGGGCCAGCGGGTGATCATCTACTTCTACCCGGCCGCGATGACGCCGGGCTGCACCAAGCAGGCGTGCGACTTCCGCGACAGCAAGAAGGACCTGTCCGACGCCGGATTCGCGGTGCTCGGCATCTCCCCCGACAGCCCGGCGAAGCTGGCCAGGTTCCGCGACCGGGACGGACTGACGTTCCCGCTGCTGTCCGACCCTGACCACGCGGTCCTTGAGGCCTACGGCGCCTACGGCACGAAGATGCTGTACGGCAAGGAGACCGTCGGGGTGATCAGGTCGACGTTCGTGATCAGCCCGGAGGGCACCATCGAGCGGGCCTACTACGGCGTCAAGGCCACCGGCCACGTCGCTAGGCTGCGCAAGGACCTGGGGCTGGCAGACTGACGCGGCGGCGAAATCCAGTTTGCTGCGCCAGGCCAGTCGGCGAGACTGGTCCATCCGGGGCCGTAGCCCAATGGCAGAGGCACAGGATTTAGGATCCTGCCAGTGTGGGTTCGAATCCCACCGGCCCCACCACCCAAACCCTGCCGGCCCGACCGGCTCCACGCCGCCGACCCACGCCGCCGGGTTCGCCGCGCAGGTTTCGGGATGGGCCGGACAACGGTCAGGACGGCACCTCGGCGTTCCGGGACCGTCGGCTGCCAGGGGACGTGTACGCGGTGCCCTAAGCCCTGCTCGAGCCGTCACTGGCGCTGGTGGCCGAGGACTCGGCCGGGGTCGGCGGCTACATCGTGGGAGCCTTGGACAGCCAGGACTTTGACCGGCGCCTGGAGCGCGATTGGTGGCCGGGGTTGCGCGCCCGCTACCCGGAGCCGCCGCCGGAAGCGGCGCTTGGGTTGTCGGCACAGGAGCGGTTCGCGCTTGACTTCATCCATCACCCGTGGGCCACCGATCCGTTGCTGGCCAGGCGCTACCCATCACATCTGCATATCAACCTGCTGCCCCGCCTGCAGGGCCGCGGGTTCGGCGGTCAGATGATCGCCGCGCTGATCTCCGGCCTTCGCAGCCAGGGCTCGACCGGAGTGCACCTGCATGCCGGGCGTGCCAATCAGCGGGCCGCCGGGTTCTACCGGCATGTCGGCTTCGCCGAGCCCCCGGGCACCACCACGACGCGCATCTTCGCCATGACGCTGCAGCCGTGAGGGTGTGCGGCGCTTGAGTGCGCTGTTACGGCTGGCTGCCCGGGAGCAGTCCGTCGAGCGGATGCGGCAGCCGGTCCAGGTCCACTGCCCCTGCGAGCAGGCGCGCGTACCGGAGCTTACGCCGGGCGCCGCTGCCCAGGAACCGCCGCAGCTGCGCCTCGACGGGCTGGCCGCGCCACTGAGGCTGTCGCTGCAGGCTGCGGAACGAGCCGAGGTCGCCCTGCGAGTCAATGACTACCTCGGTCGCGGCGGGGCCGATTGCGCGGATCAGTTCGTCCTCCAGATCCTCGATGCAGACGTAAAAGCCCAGCCGTTCCATGTCGTCCCGCGTACGCGGCGACCCGACGCCTGCCCGGGCCAGGCCGCGCCGGAACACGACCTCCTCGGCGAGATCGCACAGGCCCGCCAGCCGCAGCCCGGCTCCGGCCGGGCCAAATCGCATCAGGTAACGCGTCACCGCGTGAGCGCCACCGACCGGCACGACCACCACGCCCTCCGCGCCGAGGTCGCGTCCGCGGCGCGCAGCAAGCGTCTCAACCGCGATCTGGTCGCTGATGCCCTCGACCAGTACCACGGTATCCGCGGCCGCTGCCTTCTCCAGCGCACGGGCCGTAGCCTCGGTGGCCGCCGCGGGGCCGTGCACATAGCCATCGAGCAGCCGGCCGGCAAGCTCGCGGCGCCTGGTGATATCCATCGAAGTGACCCGCCCGTACCCGCCGGCGAAAGTGGCGGGGCCGCTCGCGCGACACCGCCTATGCTCCACATTACGAGGCCGGTCCAGCGCAATCCGACGGTCTGGGGCAGGCTACTTCTGTAACAACGAGCAGGAAGTGACCGGCCGGGAGATGCGGTGAGCCAAAGCGGAGCGCGGCTGCGGTCCGGTCAGCTCGGCACGGCCGACGTCACCGCCTCCACGGTCGCGAACATCGGGCCGGGGATTGACTTTTACTTCGCATTCGGAGTGATCGCGGTGACCGCCGGGGTCGCCGCGCCGCTGACGATCATCGCGGCTGGTGTGGCCGTCGTGCTGCTGGCTTTCACGGTGGCCGAATTCACCAAGGCGGAGCCGTCGGCGGGGAGCTTCATCACGTATGTAGAGACCTCGCTGGGAGCCAGGGCCGGAGTCGCGACGGCACTGCTGGTCGCGGCCGGGTACACCGTCGCTATCGCGGGGGTGTTCACCATGTCCGGCGGGATGGTGGCGTTGACCCTGGCGCATTACACGTCGTGGCACCCTGCGTGGGGGCCGCTGACGATGGTGCTGACCCTGGGCGCGATCTGGCTGACCATACGGGGGGTCAAGCTGTCGACCGTCGCGGTGGGCGCTGCCGTGCTCGTGCAGGTGGCGATCATGGTCGTGGTCTGCGTCACTGTCCTGGTCAGTCAGCGTGCCCAACTGTCGGTCACGCCGTTCTCCTGGGCGCACCTAACCGGTGGCCTGACTGGCCTGTCCGCTGGCTTCCCCCTGGCCCTGTACATGTTCATCGGCTGGGAGAACGGGCCAGCGCTTGCCGAGGAGAGCCGTAATCCGCGGCGCACCATACCGAGAGCCCTTTACATCTCGGTGACTATCGGGGCCGTGCTGTTCGTCTTGTTCGCCTACGCGACAGTCACCGGCTTTCACTACGACGTTTCCTCCATCGGCCGCTCATCGGTCCCGTTCCTCACCGTGGCGGATCACTATCTCGGCGGGGCAGCCGTCCTGGCCTGGATCGCCGGAATTGTCTCGGTTCTCGCCACCCTGGTCGCGGCGGCAGACTCGCAGTCGCGCATGCTCTTCGACGGCGGCCGGACCGGGCTCCTGCCAGCCAGGCTCGGCCGCGTCCGCCGGCGGTCCGGCACGCCGGTGAATGCACTGCTGGTCATGGCTGGCGTAGGACTGGGGATCATCGTGATCTGGTGGGTGGCCCGCCTTATCAGCGGGGACACCGCCTCGATGAACCCCGTGGGCCTGTACGCCGAGTGCTCCACCATGGGGACGATCGTGATCTTGTTCGTCTACTTCCTGACGACGCTCTCTCTTCCCGTCTTCATGTGGCGTCGCCACCGGGACTCCTTCTCGCCCGTGCGCCACGTGGCGATCCCAGTTCTGGGCTCCCTGACCCTGATCGTCCCGTTCGTCGAGCTGTGCCAGCCCGGGCAGCCCGCGCCCTACAGCACCTTCCCTTTCATCGCGCTGGCGATCGTGGCGGTGGCCGTCGTGGCCGCCTTTCTCGTCGTGCACCGCCACCCGCGCACCGGAGCGGGTGAGGGCGCGGCCAACCCGGGTACCTGAGCCGGTGATGCTGCATCGCGAGTTCCCGGGTACTCGCGGAACCTGTCATCGGCGGGTTCAGCGCGCGGTCAGATGACCGTATCGGTCCCGGAAGGCGCTGGCCGTAAGCCCAGAGGCCGCTGCGATCGAACGGAGCCTCTCGGGGTCGTCGAGGTCCTCGCGGTCCAGCCGGATCATGTACTCGCGTGCGACCCGGTACGAGCTTGACTCCACGTTCACTAGCCGGATCCGCACCCGTCCCGTCTGGGGGTCGCTGAACGAGCCGAAAGGCAGCGGCACCATGTGCCCGTCCTGGATGGTGGTCATGCCGCCGGGCTCGTCGCCCTCAAGCACCCGCCTCAGGTAGTCGACGGCGCCGTAGCCGAGGTCGCGGGTGTACTCGATGTCGAACGGGATGGGAGGCGCGCAGCGGAGCTCGTAGCCGATGTTCTTGCCCTCGACCGTGACCTTCGCCCCCCGCTGCCTGAAACGGTCTCTGACCTCTCGCGCAAGCAGGCGGTCAAGCTCGAGCTCGGCCAGCCGGACATTGCCATGCTCATCCCGGTCGACCTCCGGCATGGCCTTGCGGAGATCGTCCTGGTGCAGGCGCAGGCCGATGTTCTCGGCAAGTACCGCGACGCCAAAGGGACGGCCGTGCGCGATCCGCTTGAGCATCGAGGTCTCCAGGACGTCCACCAGGTGCGAGAGCCGGATGGGCTCCCCGTGGGGGAATTCCTCAGCGATCACCGTGAGGGTGGCCCCGGCTGCCTTCCCGATGCCCAGAGCCAAATGGCCGGCCGATCGCCCCATCGCCACGACCACGTACCACCGCTCGGTGGTCATGGCGTCGGTCATCAGGTTGTTGACGATCTCGACTCCGACGCTCCTCGCGGTCTCGAAGCCGAAGGTGGGCGCACCGCCCGGCAGCGGCAGGTCATTGTCGATGGTCTTCGGCACGTGCGCCACGCGCAGCCGTCCTCCGGCCGCCTCGGCCAGCCGCGACGCCGAGAACGCGGTGTCGTCCCCGCCGATCGTCACGAGCGCGTCGATGCCCAGCCTCCCCAGCGACTCCAGACAGGCGTGCAGCCTCCAGTCCGGGTCGCTGGCGTCCTCGTCGCGCAGCGTCGGGTTGGCCCGCGACGTCCGGATGATCGACCCGCCCAGGAGGTGGATCCTTGAGACATCAGTGATGGAGAGCCGCCGCACGTGCTCGGTCCGGCCCTCGATGAGGTGCTGGAAGCCGTCCATGATCCCGACGACGTCCCACCCGGATTTCAGGGCCTCGATCGTGGCCGCGGAGATGACCGAGTTCATCCCCGGGGCGGGACCACCGCCGCACAGGATTCCCAGCTTCACGCACCCATCGTTCCAGCCACGAGAAGATCCGGACAAGCGGGCTGGTCCGTGCCGCCACCTGCTTCATGTCGCCCTGCGGCTGCGCATCGCTTCATAGAGCGCTACCGATCCCGCCGTAGCCGCATTGAGCGATGTCGCGGAACCCGCCATCGGGATCCGTACCAGCAAGTCACAGCTCTCGCGCCACGCGGCCGTCAGGCCGACCGTCTCATTGCCCACCACGAGCAGCAACGGCCGCCCGAAGTCCACCTCGCGGACGTCGACGCCGCCGTGCTCATCCAGGCCGGCGACCAGGATCGGCAGGCCAGCGGTTCGGTGTCGGCCCGCCCATTCCAGTACCTCGCGGTGCGATTGGGTTCTCAGCACAGGCAGGGCGAACAATGAGCCCGTGCTTGAGCGGACGCATTTCGGATCGTAAGGATCCGCGCCGTGGCCTGTCACGACCAGCGCCGAGCCGCCAAAGGCGTCAGCGGATCGAATCAGGGTGCCGATGTTGCCAGGACTCGATGGCCGGTCAAAGACCGTCACCAGCAGGCTGGGGGTCACCTCGATCCTGGCCATGTCGTCGGGCGGCATCTCGGCGATCGCCAGCAGTTCGGGGGTACCTTCCGACTTCTCGCCGAGCTGCCCCATGAGTTCAGGCGAGACGAGGAAGCGGGCAGCGCTGACCCGGCTCCACAGGTCCGCTGCCCAGGGAGACGGTGTCGCCCGATCGTCACGGAGCAGGGCCCGGATCGTCCAGCCATGCTCGACGGCCTGGGTGATCGATCGGACGCTCTGGACGAAGAACTCGCCCGAGCGCAGCCGCTTCCTGCGGTTCGAAAGGAGTGCCTGCCACTGCTGGAACGTGGAGTTCTGGCTAGTAACCCGCTCCGGCCCGCGGTGGGCAAGCTGCCGAGCGGGCAGCTCAGTGATGTCGGCTGCGGACTCGCGGGCCATGGAAGTCAGGTTAGACATCCCACAGCCGGGTGGTCGCACGCCAGACGCCGGGCGCGCGCTTAATAGGATGTCCGGATGCGATTCGGGCTCTTCGTACCTCAGGGATGGCGGCTCGATCTGGCGGGCATTCCGGCCGCCGGTCAGTGGACGGCGATGCGGGATCTGGTCCAGGCGGCCGATGCCGGGCCCTTTGAGTCCATCTGGGTCTACGACCACTTCCACACCGTCCCCGTGCCCACGCAGGAGGCCACGCACGAGGCGTGGTCGCTGATGTCGGCGTTCGCCGCCGCGACCAGCAGGGTCAGGCTCGGCCAGATGTGTACCTGCATGGGCTACCGGAACCCGGCCTATCTCGCGAAGGTGGCAGCCACGATCGACGTGATCTCGGGTGGCCGGATGGAGATGGGCATCGGCGCCGGCTGGTACGAGCATGAATGGCGCGCCTACGGCTATGGCTTCCCCGGTGCGGGTGACCGGCTCGGGATGCTTGACGAGGGCGTGCAGATCATGCGGCAGCTCTGGACGACCGGCATGGCATCCCTGGCGGGCAGGCACTACCAGGTCGACGGCGCGATCTGCCGGCCGCTGCCGGTTCAGGACGGCGGCATCCCGCTGTGGATCGCCGGCGGCGGGGAGCGCAAGACGCTGCGGATCGCGGCCAGGTGCGCCAGTTACACGAACTTCGACGCGAGCGACCCCAGCACATTCCGGCGCAAGTCGGAGATCCTGGCCGGGCACTGCAAGGACGCTGGAACGGACTTCGACGCCATCGTCAGGTCGGCCAACTTCAACGTGGTGATCGGCGAGACGCAGGGCGACGTGGCCGACAAGCTGGCCTGGGCACGGGCGCACTACGAGCCGCTGGTACCGGCCGACGTGCTCGAGCGGTCCGTGACCGGCCTGTCCTCCGGCCCGCTCGTGGGTACGGCCGAGCAGATCGCCGAGCGCCTTGCTGCGATCGGCGAGCTTGGCATGGGCTATGCGATCTGTTACTTCCCCGAGGCCGCTTATGACCGGTCTGGCATCGACCTGTTCGCCAGGAAGGTGATCGGCCAGCTGGCCGGCTGAGGGCTGCTACCAGGTCTCGTAGAGGACACTGGCGCCATTTGCCGGTGCGAGCGGCACTAGTCGGCCTTGGTCGATCCAGCCGTTGGCCAACGCACCTCGCGCGGGGCCGGCATCCAGGATCAGGTAGCGGCCGGACGGGTCGGAGCTGAAGAACTGGTAGGTGAACCCGTTGCCGGTGAACATCCGGTACAGGATCCTCGGATGCCTGCCGGTGGCCGTCGGCACCTGCTGCACCGAGACCGAGCTCTGCGCCTGCGACCTGGCCGGGCCGCTCACCACTGCCAGCGTCAGCTTCGAGCCGTCCGGGCTGATGACCGCGTGATTGATGTAACCGACCGAGAGCTGCATGATCCACGCCTGCTTCATCAGCAGTCGGCTGGAGCTCAGCTGGCCGCCGCGGTCGGCCGGGCTTACCGCCCGCACCTCCTCGCCGCCTGACACGTGGCATTGCGGGGCCGCCGTCGCCTTGACGCAGCGCGGTTCGACGAGGAACGCGAGTTCGCGGCCGTTGGCGGTGAGCGAGATATCGCCGCGCACGCTGTACCACACCTTGCCTGGAACCTTGGCGAGGCCGGTCCAGAGTGCATGTGCTCCGGTTTTGGTGTTGATGACAATGACCTCGACGGGAGAGGTCGCGGCCACGGCAGTCGAGCCGCTGACCGCGAGCTCGGACCCGTCTGGGGTGGCGGCGATTCCGCTGACGCTGAACCCGGGTAGGTCGCCGCCGTTGACCAGGGCGTAGCTGGCCGCCCGCCCAGACCTGGTGAGGTTGAGCCGGTAGATCCGCGATCCAGTGATCACCGTAGTCGCGCCCTGCGCCGCCGCCTTCTGGCACACGAGGAAGAACGTGCGGTTGTCGGCCGGGGCGATCGCGGAGATGGCGACGCGCGCTCCCCGCCATGGGCATCCGAAGGTAGCCGTGACCTCGCCGGTGGCGCTTGACCGCACGACGCCGGACGAGGCAGCAGCCGCGGCGATGCTCTGCTGCAGGTAGAAAGGCGGCGGCCCGGCCTGCACCGGCCCGGTGGCCGGACCCCGGCCGGTCACCTGCGCGGCGAGAGCGACACCGACGCCGCCGACCAGCGCCACGGCCGCCGCGGCGGCCAGGAACTGTGCCGTCCGGCGGCGCGTCACCCTCGCGCGCACCGCCTCGACGCTCACCCGCCGCGGCGGCTGGTCGGCTGCGATGTTCATGAGTATCCGCAACTGCCTCTCCATTTCACTTGCCGATATCTCGTTCATCGGGTCTCAAGCTCCATCAACTCGGTCAGCCTCCGGTCTTGCCGCAGCCTGGCCAGCGCCTGCGCCATCGTGCTCTTGACCGTTCCGAGAGCGCAGCCGAGTACCTGCGCCACCTGGGCCTCGGACAGGTCGTCGAACACGCGCAGCACCAGGACCGCGCGCTGGCGGTCGGTCAGCGATCCCAGTGCTCCCCTTACCGCCATCCGCACGGCGACCTCGGTGGCGAAGTCGGCCGGGTCAACGCTGTCCGGCACCGTCGCAGCGGCGAGCTCACCCCGCCACCGGCGCCTGCACCAGGTCGCCCACGTGTTGACCAGCACGCGGCGGACGTAGATCTCGGGGTCGTCGCGCCGCTTGATCCGCCCCCAGTGCGGCCAGGTCCGCGCCAGCGCGGTCTGGACCAGGTCCTCGGCCAGCGCCCAGTCGCCGGTGAGCAGCCACGCGGTGCGCTGCAGCGCCCGCTCGCGCGTCTCCACGAACTGCGCGAATCCTTCTGCCTCCCGGTCCACAGCACCTCCGGTCGGAGCGTCACGTCGCCTATCTCGACTACCTGGCTGCCGCCAAAGGTTCAGCCCCGCTCCCTGATGGCACGCCGCTGGTAAGACGCCCGAGCGCGGCATTGCGGTGCCGGACGAAGGTGGCCTTGCGGTCTCAGTCGGGTGTGCGCCAATTTTGTAGGTAAGCAAGATCAGCTTGCCTGACTGGCGGGGTCAGGGTGAACTGTCTGGCTGCGGGGTCGCTGCCAGATCTCGTCCCACCGGCCGCCTGCGTCGTGGCAGCGCAGGGTGATGATGCTGGTGGCGCCGGGGATGGTCCACCGCATGCCGGATAGTTTCAGTCGCTGGCCGACCAGCGATTTGCACCCGGCCTCTACGACTCCTGAGCCGACGAACATGCCGAGTTCGCGGAAGTGCTGATAGCGCATGCGGTGGGCGTTGTGCTCGAAGTAGGCCAGGGCTTTGTCCCGCTCGCCGGCCAGCGAGCCGGTGAAGTCCAGGACGCGGCCGGCGGCCAGGATGGCCTGGACGTCGCCGGCGTCGAGTTCGTCGCGGCGGGCAGCGAGCCACTCGTCGCGGTGGCCGGTGAGCAGCCGGCCGGCGAGGCTGGCCAGGTCGTGCAGGTGCTCGCGGGCGTGGTAGAGGTCCACGATCTGGGTGGCGGCGGGGAAGAGCTGGCCGGCGAGGTTCCAGATCCAGGCGGCGCCGTCGCCGAGGAACACCAGCTGGCGGATGCGCTCGCAGCCGCGGCGGCGGGCCTCGGCATTCAGCAGGGCGGCGAACTGCCCGGCTGGCTCGAAGGTGGCCAGGTAGGTGGATGAGTCCGGGTCGCGGACCGGGCGGCCGTCCTCGTTGAGCCTGGTCTGGGTGAACAGGCAGCCGAGCTTGATCTCGCGGGTGCGGGCCTTGCCGTCACCGGCCTTGCCGCGCCGGCCCTCGGCTTCGCGGGCCACGACCGGGACGCCCGTGCCGTCGACGGCAACGTAGAGCATGTCCGGGCCTTCGGCCGGAGGAAGCACCGCCATGCGCGCTGAGCGGACCGCGCTGGCCCGGGCGGCCAGGACCGCGGCGGCCGCAGTGCCGTCGGCCTCGGCGGACCGCTCGACCCGCTTGACGGTCAGCTGGATGCCAGCCAGCTCGGCCAGCAGCCGGCGCGCTGGCGCGAACGGCACTGCGGCGGCGGCGCGGGCATTCATCTTGGCCAGCCCGGGCGACATCGAGGCCCCGGCAACCCCGAGCTCGGCGTCCCTGGGGGCCAGGCCATGCCTGCATGCGGCGCAGTGGTACCAGGCCCGGTGCAGCCTGGCAGGCCCGACCACGGTGTCGATGGTCTTGTGCCGGTAGGACACGAATTCTGCCTGGTGCCCGGCACCGCATCCGGCACGAGCGCCGCGGTGGCCGGCGTCGATGCCCAGCAGGCCCTCCAGCAGCCGGCCGCCCAGCCCCAGCATCGCGGTGCGGATCGCCAGCTCCACTGCCTCCAGCCCGCTCCCGGCCTCCAGCGTGCGGGCCGCCTCGGCGGCCAGTGCCTCTACCTCGGCGGCCGCCTCCGCCGCGAGCCGGGCGGCGAGCTGATCGCGGAGCCCTTTTTTTGCCCCTCCCGCTCAGGGGCCTGGCCGGCGGCCGGGACCGGCCGGGCCTCGCAGATCGCCTCGTTCACCGCCACGATCTGCTCGGCGAGCGCGGCGAACTCCTTATAGTTCGCCAGCTCCGCGCGGACCTTGGCCAGCTCGCCCGGCGCCAGCTGGCGGGTGCGGGTCCTGCCGCCCGCCGACCGGGTCCACAGCCACCGCGGCCCGTGGCCGGGATGACCTGGCTGCGCGCACGCGCAGTTCGGCTTGCCGCACCCGCGCCAGGTGGCGTTGATGCTGCCCGGCCGCAAGTCCCCGGTCGCGGCCAGCCGGGCATACAGGTGCGCCCGCCGCTCCTCCAGCTGGGGTACGGACGGCTCCGCCGGGGACGGCTCGCTCATAGCATCTCCTGTCTGGAAGTGTAAACACTTCCAGACTAGGCCCGCAACCTGCCCGTACCCTGGATCCCTACGCTCGTGTCGCACACCCCAGGCCCCCCGGCGGTCGCCGCCTTGTCGGACCTTGCGCCTACCATCGAAGCTAGTGCCCCGAAGCCGGGCGCACCGCCCGGGAGTACCGAATTCGTCCCCGCGTGTCGGCGATCAGGAGAGGCCGGTCATCGTGAGAAAGCATCGCGGCAACCCGTGGGT
>DATIZP010000024.1:0-49937 GCA_035517035.1 Streptosporangiaceae bacterium
GGGCGCAGCCATGACACCGGTAGTGACGCAGCGGCCGCGTGAGACGGCGGGAACCCGGGCGAGCACCACCGGAGTGACCGAGCGGATCAGGAACGTGCTGTCGATGACACGCCGTAATCTGGTGCACATCTCTCGGGAGCCGATGCAGCTGTCCGACGTCACGATCCAGCCGGTCCTGTTCACCGTGCTCTTCATCTACCTGTTCGGCGGCGCGATCCCGATCCCCGGCGGCAGCTACACCGCCTTCATCCTGGCCGGGCTGCTCACGCTGAATCTGACCACCTCCACCATGGGCACGGCGGTCGGCCTGGCCACCGACCTGCACGAGGGCATGATCGACCGGTTCCGGGTGCTGCCGATGTGGCGGCCCGCGGTGCTGGTCGGCCGGTCCCTGGCAGACCTGCTGACCGCCTGCCTGTGCGCGCTCGTCGTCGCCGCCACCGGGCTAGCGGTCGGTTGGAGAACCAGCGCGGGCCTGATGCCGATCATCGCGGGATTCGCCCTCGTGCTGTTCTTCGCCTACTCGCTTTCCTGGGTCGCGGCCTGCGTCGGGCTCAACAGCAAGAGCCCGGAGTCGGCCGCGTCGTTCGGATTCATCGTGCTGTTCCCGCTCGCGTTCGTGTCCAACGCGATGGTGCCGACCCAGCACATGCCCGGCTGGCTGCAGGCCATCGCTGACTGGAACCCGGTCAGCGCCGTGACCGCCGGAGCCCGCCAGCTCTGGGACAACCCGAACCCGTCCGCGTCCATCAGCGCCTGGCCGATGCAGCACCCATCGAGGCGGCGCTGGCCTGGTCCGCGCTGATCCTCACCGTGGCAGCGCCGCTCGCCTCACGATTCTTCCAGCGGCGGACCACCGAGTAGCAGCTCCCTTCTCCCCTTGACGAATCAGATGAACGTTCGTTTAATTCGAGCATGGGCCGGATCGCGGGCGTCGCCGCGGCGCAGACGCGCGAGCGGCTGCTGCGCGCGGCCGCCGACGTCTTCGCCGAGCGCGGGTACGACGGCACCAGGGTGGCCGACATCGCCGCTGCCGCCGGGGTGAGCAACGGCGCGCTGTACGCGCACTTCGCCTCCAAGGCCGACCTGCTCACCGGCGCGCTGCGCACGCACGGCCGCAGGCTGCTCGCTGAGGTGTTCGCGGCCGAGCCCGACCGGTCGATCACGGACCTGCTGCTGGTTGTCGGCCGTTGGCTGCCGCGCAGGCGGGACGCCCGCGGCTACCTCATCGTCGAGGCGCTGGTCGCTGCACGCCGCGACCAGGACGTCGCCAGGCCGATGCGCGACTACGTCGGCGAGCGCGCCGAATGGCTTGCCGACCTGATGCGAGCCGCCCAGGCGGGCGGCGAGATTGACCAGGCACTGTCCCCGGACGCGCTGGCCCACCTGTGCCTGCTGCTCGCGATGGGCAGCGCGCTGGTCACACCGGACTTGCATGCGGTTGACGAGTCCGAGTGGGCCGCGCTGCTCGGCCGGGTGGTGTCCGCGCTGGCGCCCGTCCCGGTCATCGCCGAGCCGATCACCGCACAGACAAGGACCGCGCAGTGAAGCTGCAGATCAACTCCGAGCGCTGCCAGGGGCACGGCCGCTGCTACGACCTGGCCCCCGACCTGTTCGGCGAGGACGACGAGGGCTTCGGGCAGGTGCTCGGCGACGGCGTCGTCTCACCTGACCGGGAGCGCGAGGCGCGCCTCGCGGCGGCCAACTGCCCGGAACGCGCGATCGACCTGCTCGAGGAGGGCTGAACGTGGCCGTCGACGAACGCTTCACCAGGGACCTGCGCGAGCAGCCCGACGACGAGGAGAACTACGGGACTCGCAGCGAGATCGTCACAGGTCCGGTATCTGACTGGGCGACCGACTTCTCGCACCTGGAGCCCGAGTGGTCGGCCGATCCCTACCCGATCCAGGACGACCTGCGCCAGCGCTGCCCGATCGCGCATACGGACCGGTTCGGCGGCGGCTGGCTGCCCACCCGGTACGAGGACGTGGCGGCGATCGCCTACGACACCGACCGGTTCTCCTCGCGCTCGATCATCATGAGCAACTTCCGGCCGCCGCGGGGGATCGCGCCGATCGGCGGCTCGCCGCCGATCTCGTCCGACCCGCCGTTCCACCACGACGCGCGCAAGCTCCTGCTGCCGGCGTTCACCAAGACCGCCGTCGGCAGGCTGGAGCCTGCCACGAGGGCGTTCTGCCATGCGCTGATCGACGCGTTCGGCGACCGGGACGTCGTGGACGCCGCCGCCGAGTACGCGCAGCACATCCCGATGCGGGTGATCGCCGACATGCTCGGGTTCCCCCAGGAGGACGGCCCGCGGTTCCGCGAGTTCGTGGAGACCACGCTCGAGGGGATCAACCTGCCGCCCGATGAGCGGATCGCGCGGATGTCGAAGCTGTTCGACTACCTGCTCGACCAGATCCACGATCACCTGGACAACCCGCGCGACGACCTGACCAGCTACCTGATCAACGCCGAGCTGTACGGGCACAAGCTGGCGGCCGACCACGTGGCCGGCTCGATGGCGCTGCTGCTGATCGCCGGCATCGACACGACCTGGAGCGCGATCGGCTCGTCGCTGTGGCACCTGGCTCGCAGCCCGCAGGACCGGGAGCGGCTCGTCGCCGAGCCCGGGCTGCTGCCGACCGCGATGGAGGAGTTCCTGCGCGCCTACGCGCCGGTCACGATGGCGCGGCTGGTCAAGGAGGACATGCACTGGCACGGCGTGGACATGAAGGCCGACGACTGGATCCTGCTGTCCTTCCCCGCCGCGAACCGTGACGGTGCTCAGTTCGATCATGCGGGCGAGGTCCTCATCGACCGGGAGGTGAACAGGCACGCCGCGTTCGGTCTCGGCATCCATCGCTGTGTCGGCTCGCACCTGGCCAGGATGGAGCTCAGGGTCGCGCTCGAGGTCTGGCTGGAGCGGATCGGAGCGTTCAGCCTCGCCGACCCGGCCGGGGTGACCTGGTCGGCCGGCCAGATCCGCGGCCCGAGGGCGCTGCCGCTGCGGATCCGCTGACGTCGGCCGCCGCCGCGGGCTCGGGCAGCAGGACGGTGTAGAGCATCCGCCGGCGTCGGCCACCGCCCGGCGCGTTGGCCAGCCTGGGCAGGGCGGTCGCGGCGAGATCCCTGAGGAACTCGGCGAACTCGGCGTCGGTGAGCCACATCGCGGCCACCCGGTAGTTCGCGCCGTCTTTCGCCGGGTCGGCCGGGTCGGAGCTGATGTAGCGGTCGAAGTCGGCGAGCAGCCCGGCGATGTAGGCCATGAAGGCGCTGGCGTGCTCGTCCACGCTCATCGCGGCCACCTCGCCCGGCTGGATCTGCGCGGCGAGCATCCGAAGCGTGTAGGTGCGCTCCACCGCGCCCCTGATCCGGCGCTCGGACACCACCTGGAGCACGCCGGCCTTGGCCAGCAGCGCGACGTGGCGGTACAGGCTGCCGGGCGGCACGTCGTGCAGCTCGGCGGCGATCTGACTGGTGGTGAGCGCCCGGTCGCCGAGGAACGCCTTGACGATGCGCAGCCGCACCGGGTGCAGCAGCAGGTCGGCGCTCGCCATAACGAGATAGCGTAGCCGACCGATCGCATAACTGCTAACGTTCACATTCATGGGAGCTATGGCCTTGCGGATGCGCGGCCTGCAGGCGCCGTGAGCGCGCCACCGGCACCCGGCGCGGCGATCGCGATCGTGGGCGTGGTCGCAGCGGTGGCGATCGGGTTCGCGGTGCTGTGCCTGGTCATCCTGGCCCAGTCGGCCACGGTGCGGTACCTGCCCAAGTGGGGCTGGGCCCTGATCATCTGCCTGTCCATCCCCTGGGGCGGCATCGTGTTCCTCATCCTCGGCCCGGTACGCGGGATGCCTGCCGTGACCGCCGAGTACCCGAAACCGCCAGAGCCGGCGGCCCGGCCGCCGGCCACGCAGAGTTCGCGCCGGCCGGGCACGAGCGCCGCCGAGATCGAGGTGCGCGGGCTGACCAAGCACTATGGCGAGGTCATCGCGGTGGACGGGCTGAGTTTCGTGGTCAAGCCCGGGCACGTCACCGGCTTTCTCGGCCCGAACGGGGCGGGCAAGACGACCACCATGCGGGTGATCCTCGGCCTAGCCGCGCCGACCGCGGGCACGGCGCTGATCGGCGGCCGCAGGTACGCCGAGATCACCCGCCCGCTGCGCGAGGTCGGCTCGCTGCTCGATGCCAACGCCGTGCACGGCGCACGCACCGCCCAGGTCCATCTTCGCGCGATCGCGCGCAGCAACGGGATCGGCCAGCGGCGGGTCACCGAGGTACTCGAGCTGACCGGGCTGGAGGCGGTGGCCGGCCGGCGCATCGGCGCGTTCTCGCTCGGCATGAAGCAGCGGCTGGGCATCGCCGCAGCGCTGCTCGGCGACCCCGGAGTTCTTATCTTCGACGAGCCGGTCAATGGCCTCGACCCCGAGGGCGTCCGCTGGATCCGCCAGCTGCTGCGGGCTCTGGCAGGCGAGGGGCGGACCGTACTCGTGTCCAGCCACCTGATGAGTGAGATCGCGCAGGCCGCCGACCGGCTGGTCATTATCGGCCGCGGCCGGCTGCTCGCCGACACGACCACCGAGCAATTCGTGGCCTCGAACGCGCGGCGCGACGTGCTCGTGCTCTCGCCCGGGAGCAGCGACCTGGCGGGAGTGCTCGTCGCCCGCGGCGCCACGGTGACGCCGGAGGACGGCGGCCGGCTGGCGGTGAGCGGCATGGAGTCGGCGGCCATCGGCGACCTAGCCGCCGAGCACGGCATCGCGGTGCACGAGCTCGTTCCGCGGCATGCCTCGCTTGAGGATGCGTACCTGGACCTCACCAGCGCCAGCACCGACTACCGCGCCGGACAGGCCGAGCCGGCGTCGCAGGCGGTGGCGCAGTGACCGCCCAGCGGGCCGGGGCCGGCCGGCCGGCCGCGGGATCGGCAGCCGCACGTGCCCGCGACACGCTCGCGTTCGAGTGGATCAAGCTCCGCTCGGTCCGCTCCTACGCCTGGACCCTGGCTATCGCCGCCGTGGTGACGATCGGGCTCACCGCGTTCCTCGCCCACACCGTCTCGGCGGCCCCGCACTCGCCGGGCGGCGGGCCGCTCAGCTCGCCGGTGATCAGCTTCCTGGCCTACGCCGAGTACGGGGTGCTGCCGGTCAGCATCCTCGGCGCGCTCGCGTTCACCAGCGAGTTCGGGACCGGCCTGATCAGCACCACGTTCACCGCCGTGCCACGGCGCTGGGCGGTGGTCGCCGCCAAGGCGGCCGTGGTGGGCGCGGTGACGCTGCTGGCCGGGGAGATCCTCGCGTTCGCCTCGTTCTGGCTGACCCAGGCGATCCTGGCCGCGCACCACCGCGGCGTCTCGCTCGCCCACCCCGGCGTGCTGCGCGGGGTGCTCAGCGCGGGGCTGCTGATGGCGGTCTGCGCGGTGACCGGCCTCGGACTCGGCGCGATCATCAGGCACACCGCGGGCGCCATCGCGGCCACGGTCGCGGTGATCTACCTGCTGGCGGCCCTGTGCCTGTCGCTGCCGTCGCCGTGGAAGGCCGACATCGGCCGGTTCACGCTCGCCTTCGCCGCCTACCAGCTGGTGACCCTGCACCCGCAGGCGGGCCTGTTCTCCCCGCTGGTGTCGCTGCTCGTCCTGCTTGCCTGGCCGGCGCTCGCCCTCGTCGTCGCCGCCGTTCTGGTCAGCCGCCGCGACGCCTGACCGGCGCCCGCCCAAACCGTATGATCGACCCCCATGGGGTGGAAAACCGCTGTAGACATCGGCGGTACGTTCACCGACCTGGTCGCCGTCGACTCGGACACCGGGGACGTCCTGCGGGCCAAGGCCGACACCACGCCGGGCAGCCTCGACGAGGGCGTGCTGACCGCGCTGGCCAGGTCCGGCGTGAGCGCGACGGCGATCACCGCGTTCGTCCACGGCACCACCGTGGTCATCAACGCGATCACCGAGCGGCGCGGCGCTGCCACCGCGCTGGTGACCACCCGGGGCTTCCGCGACGTGCTGGAGATCGGCCGGGCCAACCGGCCCGACCTGTACAACCTGGCCTACGCCAAGCCGGTCCCGTTCGTGCCCCGCTATCGGCGGTTCGAGGTAACCGAGCGGATGACACACCACGGCACCGTCGCCGAGTCGCTCAGCGACGCCGACATAGCCGACGTGGCCGGGCAGGTCGCCGCGTCGGGCGTGGCTGCGGTGGCGGTCTGCCTGCTGCACGCCTGGGCCAACCCCGGCCACGAGCAGCGGCTCGCCGCCGCGCTGCGCGGCAGGCTCCCCGGCGTCACGGTCGTGGCCTCGCACGAGGTCAGCGGCCAGTGGCGGGAGTACGAGCGGACCAGCACAGCCGTGCTGTCGGCCTACGTCCAGCCCGCGGTGGCCGGCTACCTCGACGCGCTGGCGTCGGCACTGCGCCGCGACGGCCTCGCCGCGCCGCTGCACGCGATGCGGTCCAACGGGGGCGTCTGCTCGTTCGACCGGGCGGCGCGCACCCCGATCGCGCTGCTGGAATCCGGCCCGGTGGCCGGGGTGACCGCCGCCGCCGAACTCGGTCGCCGGCTCGGCAACCCCAGCGTGCTCACCCTGGACATCGGCGGCACTACGGCCAAGACCTCGGCGGTACGCGACGGTCACGTCAGGATCGACACGCTGCACCACATCGGCAGAACGCCCGTCTTCCCCGGCTACCCGGTGCAGGTGCCGACCGTGGAGATCGTCGAGATCGGGGCCGGGGGCGGCTCGGTCGTGTGGGCCGACGCGGCCGGCGGACTGCACGTGGGGCCGCGCAGTGCGGGCGCCGACCCCGGCCCGGCCTGCTACGCCAGGGGCGGGGTCGAGGCGACGCTCACCGACGCGAACCTGCTGGCCGGGCGGCTCGACCCCGGCTACTTCCTGGGCGGCACGATGCCGCTCGACCCGGCGGCGGCGGAGACCGCGCTTGCCGCGCTCGGCCGGCAGGTCGGTACCGACGCGCGCGCCGTCGCCCGCGGGGTGCTGCGGTACGCGGTCGCGCAGATGAGCCACGCGCTGCGGCTGGTGACGCTGCGACGGGGCCACGACCCGCGCGACTTCGCCTTCGTGGCCTACGGCGGGGCCGGCCCGCTGCACGCGGCGCTCCTCGCCCGCGAGCTCGGCATCGCCACGACGATCATCCCGCCGGGTCCCGGCCACTTCTCCGCGTTCGGCATGCTGGCCAGCCCGCTGCGCGGCGAGGCGGTCCGCACGATGCCCGGCCCGCTGACCGGAACCGACCTGGCGGCCGCGTTCGCCGACGTGGAGCGGGCCGCGCGCGCCGAGCTCGGCGAGGACCGAGGGAGCCAGCACCTGGCCAGGTACGCCGAGCTAAGGTATGCCGGCCAGGAGCACACGCTCGAGGTGCCGGTACCCGACCCCGCCGCGGCCGCCGACATCGCCGCCGCGTTCGAGCGGCGCTGCCTGGAGGCCTACTCGTTCCGGCTGGACGTACCGCTCGAGGTGGTCTCGCTCCGGGTCAGCGCGACCGGGCCGACGCAGGAGATCAGCTGGGCAGACCGGACCCCGGCGGGCCCTCCGCCCCCGGCCAGGACCCGCCTGGTTGACCTCGACCCTTACGGGGGCACGCGGCGCGTCCCCGTGCTGATCAGGGCCGAGCTGTCGGGCCGGGACGAGGTGACCGGGCCGTGCGTGATCGAGGAGCCCGCCGCCACCACGCTGGTGCTGCCCGGGCAGGTGGCGCGGCAGGACGCGGCGGGGAACCTGATCCTGGCGGAGCGGTCGTGAGCGGCCCCCGCCGCCCCTTCGCCGGCCAGGCCAGCACCGACCGGTTCACCATGGACGTGCTCAGGGAGGGGTTCGCCGCGATCAGCGACGAGATGTTCGTCTCGCTGCAGCGGACCTCGCAGAGCCCGATCATCTACGAGGTGCTCGACTTCGGGGTCGGGATCACCGACGCCTCCGGCGAGCTTGTCGCGCAGGGCAACGGCGTGGCCGGGTTCCTCGGCCCGCTCGGCGACGCGGTGCGGGAGGTCCTCGCGCGCGGCATGGACCTGCGCCCCGGTGACGTGATCGCCGCCAACGACCCCTATGCGGGCGGCGGGACGCACCTGTCCGACGTGGCCCTGATCCGCCCGGTCTTCGCGGAGGGCCAGCATCTGGTCGGGTTCGCCGTCGCCAAGGGGCACTGGACCGAGGTGGGCGGCAAGGATCCGGGATCGTGGACCGCGGACTCGCGGGACGTGTACGCCGAGGGGCTGCAGCTTCCTTTCGTGTATGCCTACCGCGCCGGCCGACCGCTGCCCGACTTCCGGGCGATACTCGCCGCCAACAGCCGGCTGCCCGAGATGGTGGTCGGGGACCTCACCGCCCAGGCCGCCTGCCTGGAGGTGGCCGAGCGCCGGCTGCTGGAGATGTGCGCCAGGCACGGCGCGGTCACGGTGCGGGAGGCGATGCGCGCCGCGGGCGACCGCAGCGAGCGGCTGTGCCGGGACGCGCTGGCCAGGATCCCGCACGGGGTGTTCACCGCCGAGGACTTCACCGACACCGACGGCCTGGGCAATGGCCCGTTCCCGGTCCGGGTCAGCGTGGAGATCGGCGCCGACCGGGTGCGCTGCGACTTCACCGGCAGCCACGGCCAGGTACCCGGCCCGATCAACTGCACCTGGAGCGGCCTGGTCTCCGGCGTCCGCACCGTGTTCAAGGCCATCACCGACCCGGCCGAGCCCGCCACCGACGGGTGGTTCCGCCCGCTGGAGATCATCTGCCCGCCAGGCAGCATCTTCAACGCCCTGCGGCCCGCCCCGGTAGCGGCCTATTTCGAGGCCACCGAGATGGCCTCCGACCTGGTATGGCACGCGCTCGCCCCGGCCTTCGGCGACCAGCTGCCGGCCGGCACGTTCGTGTCGGTCTGCTCCACGTCGCTGGCGCTGACCCATCCCGACACCGGAGAGCCCGCGCTGCTGGTCGAGCCGCAGCCGGGCGGCTGGGGCGCCCGCAGTGACGCCGACGGCCAGCACGGCCTGGTCTCGGTCGGCGATGGCGAGACCTATGTGATCCCGGCCGAGATCGCCGAGCAGCGCTACGGCGTCCTTGTGCAGCGCTTCGGCTTCGACATCGTGCCAGGAGCCGGGGCTGGCCGGCGCCGCGGCGGGCGCGGCCTGGTGCGCGAGTACCTGATCTGCTGCGACGAGGCGCTGCTCACCGTGGCGTGGGGGCGGCACCTGTACCCGCCGTGGGGAGCCGCGGGCGGCAAGCCAGGGTCGGTGAACTACGTCGAGGTGCTGCGCGACGGCCGCCCGCTCGGCCCGCGGTTCGGGAAGGCGTCCCGGCTGCCGCTGCGCCGCGGCGACGTGGTGCGGCTGGTGACCGGCAGCGGCGGCGGCTACGGCGAACCGCGTGAGCGGGAGCCCTCGCTGGTGCTCGCTGACCTGCGCGACGGGCTGGTCACTCCGGCCGAGGCCGCCCAGCACTACGCACACGAGCCGCCCGCGGGATTTGTTGAGCAAAAATAACAGCAGAGCGGATTTTGTGCGCTGTACATATATACGCGGACACGGTGCCCTCGGTAGCGTTCGATCATGAAACGGCAGCTCGACGAGCCTGCGCTGCGCTCGCTCGCCCGCGGCTGCGCCGTGCTCGGCACCGGCGGCGGCGGCGACCCCCACATCGGGCTGCTGCTCGCGCTGCAGGCGCTCGAGGAGGTCGGGCCGACCGAGCTCGTCGACCTGGCCTACCTGCCCGGCGAGGCGCTGATCATGCCGTGCGGGATGGTGGGGGCACCCACCGTGCACATCGAGAAGATCGAGAACGGCGGCGAGGGCGCCGTGCTCCGCGACCACATCGAGCGGCTGACCGGCCGCACAGTGGCCGCCCTGATGCCCGCCGAGATCGGCGGATCCAACGGCCTGCTCCCGGCCTGCTGGGCGGGCCGGATGGGCCTGCCGGTCGTGGACGCCGACGGGATGGGCCGGGCGTTCCCCGAGATACCGCAGGTCACCATGCACCTGGCCGGGGTGGACCCGAACCCGGGGGTGATGACCGACGAGCGCGGCAACGTGCTGGTGTTCCGCGCGGTCTCCGGTGCCTGGATGGAGCGGCTCGAGCGCGCCGCCGCGGTGGAGTTCGGCGGCGCGGGCGCGGCGACCGAGTACATCATGACCGTCGCCCAGGCGCGCGACGGCGCGGCGATCTCCGGCACGTTCACGCTGGCGATCGCGATCGGGGACGCGCTGAGCGACGCGGAGGGCGACCCGATCGGCGCCGTGCTCGCGGTCACCGGCGGCCACCGGCTGATGGCTGGCAAGGTCACCGACGTGGAGCGGCGGACCACCAAGGGCTTCGTCCGCGGCTCGGTGGAGATCGAGGGCCTGCGCGAGGACGCGGGCAGGCTGCTCCGGCTTGAGATTCAGAACGAGAACCTCGTCGCACTCGAGCACGGCACGGTACTCGCCTCGGTGCCCGATCTGATCACCGTCCTGGACAGCGAGACCGCCGACGCGATCCCGACCGAACGGGTCCGCTACGGCCAGCGGGTCACCGTGATCGCGATGGCGTGCGCGCCCATCTGGCGGTCACCGTACGGCCTGCGGATGGCGGGCCCGCGCGCGTTCGGCTATGACTTCGACTACGTGGCGATAGAGGAGCTCGCCGGTGCCGGCGCTTGACTACCGGCTGGGCATCGACGTCGGCGGTACCAACACCGACGCGGTCATACTCGACCGGGCCGACCGGGTGATCGCCAAGGCCAAGGTGCCCACCACCCCGGACGTCACCGGCGGCATCGTCGCCGCGCTCGACACGGTGATCGCGGCGTCCGGCGCGGACGCGGCCAGGATCACCCACGCCATGCTCGGCACCACCCACGCGACCAATGCCGTGCTCGAGCGGCGCAGGCTGCACCGGGTCGCGGTGATCAGGATCGGCGCACCCGCGACGCTCGGCATCCGGCCGCTGTTCGGGTGGCCCGCCGACCTGGCCGCCACGGTCTGCGCGGGCGCGGTGATCGTGCCAGGAGGGATCGAGTTCGACGGCCGCGACCTGTCGCCGTTCGACGAGGAGGCGGTCGCGGCCTTCCTGCACTCGGTCGCCGGGCGCTGCGACGGTGTGGCGGTCACCAGCGTGTTCGCGCCCGTGTCCGGTCGCCACGAGCTGCTCGCCGCGGAGGTGGTGAAGCGCGAGCTCGGCGAGATGCCGGTCTCGCTGAGTCACGAGATCGGGTCGGTCGGCCTGCTCGAGCGGGAGAACGCCACCGTGCTCAACGCGGCGCTGGCCGGGGTGGCCGGCGAGGTGGCCAGCGCGCTCGGCGCGGCGCTCGCGGCGCACGCGCTGTCGCCGGTGACGTTCTTCGCCCAGAACGACGGCACGCTGATGGCGATCGAGCAGGCGCTGCGGTACCCGGTGCTGACCATCGGCAGCGGCCCGGCCAACAGCATCCGCGGCGCCGCGTTCCTCACCGGGCGCGCCGACGCGCTGGTCGCCGACGTCGGCGGCACCTCCACCGACGTGGGCGTTCTGGTGAACGGCTTCCCGCGTGAGTCGTCGCAGGGAGTGGAGATCGGCGGGATCAGGACCAACTTCCGGATGCCCGACCTGGTGACGATCGCGCTGGGCGGCGGCACCGTGATCGCCGGCGACGAGAACGGGGTGCGGCTCGGCCCGCACAGCGTCGGCTACCGGCTGCCGCAGGAGGCGCTTGTCTTCGGCGGGCCGACCGCCACGCTCACCGACAGCGCGGTCGCCGCCGGGCGGGCCACGCTCGGCGACCCGTCGCTGGCCGCCGGCGCGCGCGCCGGGCTGCTCGCCGCGGCCGCGAGGGCGGCCGACGGGAAGCTCGCGGACGCGATCGACCGGGTGAAGACCAGCAGGGGCGACCTGACGCTGATCGCGGTGGGCGGCGGCAGCATCCTGATCCCCGACCGGCTGCCCGGAGTCAGCGAGGTCATCAGGCCGGACCACTTCGACGCCGCCAACGCGATCGGGGCCGCGATCGCCTCGGTCAGCGGCCAGGTAGACCGGATCTTCCACTACGGGCCTGGCGGCCGCCGGGCGGCACTGGACGAGGCGCGCGCCGAGGCCGCGGATCGCGCGATCGCGGCCGGCGCCGACCCGGACACGGTCCAGATCGTCGAGCTCGACGAGGTGCCGCTGGCCTATCTCACCTCGCCCGCGGTCCGGATCAGGGCCAAGGCCGCAGGCGCGCTCGGCGGGCTGGAGTTCAGGCACGGCAGTTCAGACGGCAATGAAGACGGCAGTGAAGGAGGGAGAGGATGAGGCAGAAGGCACTGTCGGTGGCAGGGTGCGCGGCCGCGCTCGCGCTGGTCGCGGCGGCCTGCAGCGGAGGGAGCAGCTACAGCGCGGCCGGCCCCAAGTCGGCCGGGTCGAGGGTGTTCACCTACGACACCTACACCCAGGTGATGGTCGACGGCTGGGACCCGGCGACCGAGTACTCCAACGGCATCATCGCGATGAGCAACATGTACGAGACGCTCACCCGCTACAACCCGGTCACCCATCAGGTCGACCCGCTGCTCGCCACCAGCTGGTCGCACTCATCCAACGGCCTGACCTGGACGTTCCAGCTTCGGCACGGGATCTACTTCCACACCGGCCGGCTGATGACCGCTCAGGCCGCGAAGGCGGCCATCTTGCGGACCAAGGCGCTCGGCGGCGGCGCGTCTTATATCTGGGGCGCGGTCAAGAGCATCGACGCCACGGGCACGTACACGATGGTGTTCCACCTGTCGTACCCGTCGCCGCTGGCCCTGGAGGCCTCGGCGGACTACTCCGCCTACATCTACGACACCCAGGCGGCCGGCCCCGGCGGCAACCTGACCAAGTGGCTGAACACGCCGCACGACGCGGGCACCGGCCCCTACACGCTGCAGACCTGGAACAACGGCCAGGAGTTCGAGGTCATCCTGAAGGCCTTCCCCAGATACTGGGGCGGCTGGAAGGGCCGGCACTACACCAAGGTCGTGTTCCGGGTGACGCCACAGGACACCACCGCGGTCCAGCTGCTACGGGCCGGGCAGGTCAGCTTCGTCGAGCAGATGAGCCCGACGCTGTGGCAGTCGCTGCAGGGCGTGCACGGGATCAAGCTGGTCAGCTCGCCGTCGTGGCAGAACCTACTGGCCCAGCTCAACACCCAGGCGCTGAGCCTGCCGGTCCGGCAGGCCATCTCTTACGCCACCGACTACTCGGGCATCGTCGCGGCGCTGAGCGGAGCGGCGGTGCCGTCCAGCGGCATCGTGCCGGCCGGGCTGTTCGGCCACTTCAGCAACCTGCCGAGCTACGCCTATATCCCGACCGAGGCGGCCAAGCTGCTGAACTCGGCAGGCTATGGGCCAGGCAAGAAGCGGCTGAACCTCACCCTCACCTACACCGCCGGCGATACCAACGAGCAGGTGGTGGCCACGCTGCTGAAGTCCAGCCTGGCCAAGCTGAACGTCGGCCTGACGGTGCAGCCGCTGGCGTGGGCGACGCAGTGGTCCAAGGGAAAGTCCACCTCCGCGGCGGCCAGGCAGGACATCTTCATCGAGTACTGGTGGCCGGACTACGCCGACCCGTACTCGTGGTTCGTCAACCTGCTGCAGGGCGAGAAGCAGCCGTTCTTCAACTTGTCCTACTACTCCAACCCCGTGCTGAACAAGCAGATCGCCAGCGTGGAGTCGCTGGTCGCCACCAACCCGGCGGCGGGCAGCAAGCTGTACCGGACCATGCAGGTGGAGATCTTGCAGCAGGCGCCGATCGTGTTCCTGTACAACTCCAACTACCAGTACGCGATGACGAACAACTTCTCCGGCTTCCAGGTGGACCCGGCGTACCCGAACGTCATCTTCGTCTACAACCTCAAGCCGTAAGCCGGTGCTGGTCTTCGTCGCGCGCCGGATCGCGCTGGCCGTGGTGGTGGTCGTGGGCGTCATCGTGGTGACGTTCGCGGTCGCGCACCTGGTGCCGGGCGATCCGGCCGCGACGTGGGCCGGGCCGCACGCCTCGGCGGCGCAGATCGCGCGGGCGCGCAGATTCCTGGGGCTGGACCGGCCGCTGGTTGTCCAGCTCTTCTCCTACCTGGCGGGTATCTCCAGGGGCAACTGGGGTGTCTCCATCCACACGCACCGGCCGGTGCTGTCTGACCTGCTGACGGCCGCGCCGGCGTCACTCGAGCTGGTGATCAGCGCGCTGCTGCTGGCCGTCGTGACCGGGATCCCGCTCGGGCTGATCTCGGCCAGGCGGCCGGGCCGCCCGGCCGACCAGCTGATCAGGGCGGGCTCGATCCTTGGCGTCTCGATGCCGATCTTCTGGATGGCCCTGATCCTGCAGCTGATCTTCAGCCAGCGGCTGAAGCTGCTCCCGGCGGCCGGGGAGTACTCCCCCGGCCTGCTGTTCAGCCACCCCCTGGTCAAGCGGACCGGCTTCCCCGTGCTCGACTCGGTGCTCGGCGGCAACTGGGCGATGCTCGGCAGCACGCTGGACCACCTGATCCTGCCCGCCGTGGTGGTAGCCGCCTACCCGGCTGGGCTGATCGCCAGGATGGTGCGGGCCCAGGTGCTCGACACCATCGGCGACACGCACATACTCAACGCCAGGGCGCTCGGATTCGGCGAACGGCAGATCTTCGCCGGCTTCGCGATGAAGCTGGCCTGGACGCCGGTGTCGGCCGCCCTTGCGCTGGTGTTCGGCTACTCGCTGGTGAACACGTTCCTCGTGGAGTCCATCTTCGACTGGCCCGGGCTCGGCAGCTACGCGGCCGTCTCCATCGCGACCCTGGACACCCCGGCGATACTCGGGGTGACGCTGTTCGTCGCGGCCGCCTACGTGACCGCGAACCTGGTGGTGGACCTCGTGCAGGCGGCGATCGACCCGAGGATCAGGCTGCGATGATCGAGTCGCCGACGATCACGCCGCCGCAGGCGGCAGTCCCGCGGGGGCGCGCGCTGCGCCAGGGGCTGCTCGCCAACCCGCTGCTGACCGTCGGCGGCGCCCTGGTGCTGCTGATCGTGCTCGTGGCGATCTTCGCCCCGTTGATCGCGCCGTTCCCCGGCGACGCGGGGACGGCCACGCATCCGTTCCAGGTGCTGAAGCCGCCGTCGGCGCAGCACCTGTTCGGCACCGATCAGGTCGGCAGGGACATCTTCTCCCGGGTGCTGTACGGAGCCCGGGTCTCGCCGGTCATCGCGGTGATCGTGCTGGCGATCGCCTGCGCGATCGGCATACCGCTCGGCATGGCCGCCGGCTTCCTGGGCGGCTGGGTGGACGAGCTGATCATGCGGGTGACCGACATCTTCCTCGCCTTCCCGCCGTTGCTGCTGGCGCTGGCGCTGGCCGCGGTCCTCCCGGCCAGCCTGACCAGCGTCACGATCGCGATCGCCGCAGTGTGGTGGCCGTGGTACGCCAGGCTGGTCCGCGGCCAGGCCGCGTCGGTAGCCGGCCGGCCGTACGTGGAGGCCTGCCGGGCACTCGGCGTGTCCCGGCTGCGCATCATCTTCCGGCACATCCTGCCGAACTCGGCCACGCCGCTGCTCGTCCAGATCTCGCTCGACGTGGGCGGGGTGATCCTCACCGCCTCCGCGCTGTCCTTCCTCGGGCTCGGTGCCCAGGACCCGGTCCCTGACTGGGGGCTCATGGTGGCCGAGGGCCAGAGCTACTTCACCCCGGACTGGTGGCTGGTGACGTACCCTGGCCTGGCCATCTTGCTGACCGCGTTCGCGTTCAACTTGCTCGGCGACGGCCTGCGGGACCTGTTCGACCCCAAGCGGAGCTTCCTGCCGTGACCGGGCCAGAACCCGCGGTGCAGGCGGCCGAGCGCACCGGGCGGCTGGCGATCGCTGATCTCACGGTCAGCTTCGGCAGCGGCCGCGTCGTGTCGATCGCCGAGCTCGGGCTCGGGCACGCGGAGATACTCGGCCTGGCCGGGGAGAGCGGATCGGGCAAGTCGATGACCACCCTGGCGATCCTCGGCCTCGCGCACACCGTGGGAGCGACGGTCGCCGGGAGCATCACGCTCGACGGGCAGGAGCTGACCGTGCTCAGCGCGGAGGATCTGCGCCGGATCAGGGGCCGCCGGATCGCGGCGATCTTCCAGAGCCCCTCCACGGCGTTCAGCCCGGTGTACCGGGTCGGCGCCGTGATGACCAAGGCGCTGCGGCTGCACGGCGCCGCCAGGTCGGAGGCGGCCGACCGGGCGGCGCAGGCGATGCGCCAGGTGTTGCTCTCCCCGGACCTGATGCGCCGGTACCCGTCCCAGCTCTCCGGCGGCCAGCTGCAGCGAGTGGCGATCGCGCTGGCCGTGGCGCTGCGCGCCGAGGTGCTGCTGGCCGACGAACCCACCAGCGCGCTGGACGTCACCGTCCAGGCCGAGGTGCTCGACCTGCTGCGCGAGCTGCGCGAGACGAGCGGCATGTCGATCCTGTTCATCAGCCACGACCTGGCGGTGGTCGCCGAGCTGTGCGACCGGGTCGCTGTGATGCGCCACGGCCTCATCGTGGAGCAGGGCCCGGCCGGCCAGGTGCTGTCCGCGCCGGCCAGCCCGTACACCGCCGAGCTGCTCGACGCGGTGCCCAAGCTGGCCGGGCGGCCATGACGCAGGCGCCCGCGCTGCTGCGGCTGTCCGATCTCATCGTGAGGTTCGGGCCGGTGCGGGCCGTGGACGGGGTGTCGCTGGACATCGCGGCCGGCCCGTTCGGCCTCGGCCTGGTAGGCGAGAGCGGCTCGGGCAAGTCGACGATCGGCCGCGCCATCCTCCGCCTGGTCCGCTCCAGCGGCAGCATCGTCTTCGACGGAACCGATGTCAGCTCGCTGCACGGCGCCGCCCTCAAGGCGTACCGCAAGGACGCCCAGATCGTGTTCCAGGACCCGGACAACAGCCTCGACCCCCGGATGAGGATCGCCGCCACGATCGGCGAGGCGCTGCACGCCCATCGCATGGTGCCGCGCCGCGCTGCCGCCGAGCGCGTGGCCGAGCTGCTTGCCGAGGCCGGGCTCGACCCGGAGTTCGCCGGCCGGTACCCGCACCAGCTCTCCGGCGGCCAGCGCCAGCGGGTGGCGATCGCCCGCGCGCTTAGCGTCCAGCCGCGGCTGCTCGTACTCGACGAGCCGACCAGCGCGCTCGACGTCAGGACCCAGGCGCACGTGCTCGCGCTGATCGCGCGGCTGCGCGATCAGCGCGAGCTCTCCTACCTGCTGATCACGCACAACTTCGGCGTGGTCAGCGAGCTGTGCGAGCAGACCGCGGTGCTCTACCTCGGCAGGATCGCCGAGCTCGGCCCCACCGAGGTCCTGCTGACCGCTCCGGCCCACCCGTACACCCACGCGCTGCGCTCCGCCGTGCCCGAGGTGAGCGTGGCCGGGCGGCGGTCCAGGATCGTGCTGCCCGGCGACCCTCCGGACGCGGCCAGCCCGCCGCCGGGCTGCGTGTTCCATCCCCGCTGCCCGCTGGCGGTGGATCGCTGCGCCACCGAGCCGCCTGCGCTGCGCGACATCGGACCCGGCCACCGGGCGGCCTGCCACCGGGCCGAGGACGTGCTGGCCGGAGTGCCGTTCCCGACCCGCAGGCATCGGACGACCGATCCGACTCCAGGCGGCTTAGAGCTCCTGCGCGCTTGTCAGCGTGGCGATCTGGGCGAATGCGTCACCTAGCAGGGCCTCCAAACCCGGCGATCCTGCTTCGCTGCCTGCCAACTCGCGGTGCCGTCCCGCGGCCGTGCGCAGCGCCGCCGTCGCGACCCTGGCGACAAGCTGCGCGCGGAATTCCGCCACCCCCGCAGGGAAGGAACTGCCGTGCCCGCAGCCTTCCCCGCCGGCTCTCGCGGCGACCCTGGGCCCGACGGCCTCGGCGATGGCCTGCTCAAGCCGGCGCAACGGCCGCGGCGTGGCCCGCCGCAGCAGGGCGAACGGCCGGGCCGAGTCGGTCAGTATCCAGGCCCCAGCGTGCCCGGTCTCGGCCGTGATCTGGCCGGCGGCCGCTACCATCGCGCGCTCCACGGCCTGATACGGCGCTTCGTCGGCCGGCCGGTCGGCGATGGCCTGGCGAAGCTCGTCGATCCATGCCAGCGCCTCCTGCGCGAGCAGGTCATCCTTGCCGTCGAAGTAACGGTAGAAGGTGCGTTCGCCGACCTGCGCGGCCTCAGCGATCTGCCGCACCGTGGTCGCCTCGTACCCCTGCTCTGCCAGCAGCCGCGCCGCGGCCTGCCGGATCGCCGACTTGGTCGCACGCTTGTTCATCTCGCGACGGCCTGGGGCTGGGTTCGGAACCTGGTTCACGGTTCCATGATGCCAGAACTGGCAGCCCTGCCACTTTCCGGCTAAAGTGGCAGTCATGCCAGAATCTGCCACCTGGTCCGTCATCGCCGCCATCCGCCGCACGTCGCGGCGTGCCAGGGCGATGACCGCGGCGGGCAGGCACCACATGGGCCGACTCACCGTGGTGACGGCCGCGGCGGGCAGGCACCACCACCTCATCCGGCTTGCCGGGCTGGCGCTCATCGCAGCGGCCGTCGCGGTCATCGCGGTCGTCACCATCAGGGGACTTATCCGGCGCGGCCGCCGCAGCCGGGCCAGGCAGGCTCTCGCGGCCGGAGCGGACGAGGCGCCAGGGGCCGAGGCGCCACGGGCCGAGGCGCCACCGGCCGAGGCACCAGCGGCCGAGGCACCGGCAGCCGAGCTGCCCGCGACCCAGGCGGGTGCCGTTGCCGTCGCGGTGCGACACCTGTCGAAGACGTACCAGATGGGCAACGTGACCGTGCGGGCGCTTGACGACGTCTCGCTGGAGATCCAAACGGGGGCGATGGTTTGCATCCTGGGCCGGAGCGGCTCGGGCAAGTCCACGCTGCTGCGCCAGCTCGGGCTGCTCGACCTGCCCAGCCGGGGACGGATCTGGCTGAACGGCGAGGAGGTCACCAGGCTGCCCGAGTCCCGGCGGGCGAGACTGCGCCTGCGCGGCCTCGGCTATGTCTTCCAGGAGTACGCCCTGCTTCCCGAGCTCACCGCGGCAGAGAACGTCTACCTCCCGGCCATGATGGCCGGCCAGGCAGGCAGGCGCTGCCGTGACCGGGCGGCCGAGCTGCTCGACCTCGTCGAGCTGGGCCAGCGCGCCAGGCACCGGCCCAGGGAGATGTCCGGGGGCGAGCAGCAGCGCGTGGCCATCGCGCGGGCCCTGGTCAATGAGCCGACGATCATCTTCGCCGACGAGCCCACCGCGAACCTCGACACCACGTCGGCACGGACCGTCATGGAGTCGCTGGCGAAGCTGAACCAGGCGCTCGGCGTGACCGTAGTGTTCGTCTCTCATGAGCCCGACGACGCCCGGTATGCCACGGCGCTGGTCCACCTGGCCGACGGCAAGATCACCGCAGAACAGCAGCCCGCAGAGCGGGTCACCCACACCCAGATCGGCGCCGGCACCCAGCTCGACGGCGGGCAGTCATGACCGGCCTGCGCGTGTCCCTGTTCCTGGCCGCACGGTCGGTCGCGCGCAGCAACTACGGCATCGCCTGGGCGACCGCCCTGATGATGCTGCTGATCTACGTGAGCCTGCTGTTCCTGCCGTCACTGATCCAGGGCGCCATCAACAGGGTCAACGAACAGCTCGTCGATACCCTGACCAGCAACATCGTGATCACGCCAGGCAGCAAGAGCACCAGCATCGGCGATGTCAATGACTACCTCGCGGCGATCAGGCGCACGACGGGGGTCGCGGACGCGACCGCCGTCTACCACGTGGGCATCGAGGTCTCCTATGGCGCCAGCACAGGGTCATGGAGCGTGATCGCCATCGACCCCGCCAGCTACGCGAATGTCTTCACCACGCCGCGCAACGTCATCGACGGCGGGCCCCTCACCGAGCACGCCACCGGCCAGGTCCTGCTCGGCATCGGCATCGCCGGCTCCGGCGAGACCAGCGTGCGCGGGTACCGGGCGTCCCTGCAGGACGTCTTCGCCGGCGACCGGGTCAGCCTCACCTTCATCGGCGGCAGGAGCGCGCCGTTCACCGTGGTCGGCATCTACGACAACCAGTTCCCGCAGTCCGACAACAACGCGTTCATCACCCTGTACGAGGCGCAGAGGCTGGACCCGGCCATCGCGAACCACGCGACCGCGATCTACGTCCGCACCCGCCCCGGCGCCGACGTCAACCAGGTCGCCCGCAGGCTGACCGCTCTTGCCCCGCGCGCCTCCGGCACGACACCCGCCCCGCACGGCGGGGTGAACGCGCTGACCTCCACCGACCTGGGCGCCGCCGTCCAAGATCAGGTCGCTACCTACCGGCTGATCAGCGACATACTCAAGGTCATCTCGCTGCTGATGGCGGCCATCACGATCTTCACCATCACCTACATCGACGTCGTGCACCGGCGCAGGCAGATCGGCGTCGAGCGGGCCATCGGCATCAGATCGGTCCCGATCGTGACCAGCTACGTGCTGAAGGCGTGGGCCTACGCGATCGCGGGCATCGCCGCCGGCTTCGTGATCTTCAGGTTCGCGGTGGTGCCGTTCGTGAGCAGCCACCCGTTCCAGTTCCCTGACGGCCCCGTGGCACTCGCCGCCACCTCGGGCGAGATGATCAGGGACCTGGTCTTCCTGGTCGTCGTGGCCGCTCTCGCCGCGCTCGCCCCGGCCCTGCGGTCGGTCCGGATCCCGATACTCGACTCGATCTGGGCGCCGTAGTCATCTTCACTCCTGCGGCGGTTACCGGTACAAATGGTGATACCGGGATCCGCCCGGCCCGGGCCGGAGCCCGAACGAGGGAGGACAGAGCGCATGAAGACCAAGGCCGCGGTGCTGTGGGGCCTGCACGAGAAGTGGCAGGTCGAGGAGGTCGAGCTCGACCCGCCGAAGGAGAGCGAGGTCCTGGTCAAGCTGACCGCGAGCGGCCTGTGCCACTCCGACGAGCATCTGGTGACCGGCGACATCCCGATACCCTTCCCGGTGGTTGGCGGCCACGAGGGCGCAGGCATCGTGGTGGAGGTCGGCGCCGAGGTAAAGGACATCGCCGAGGGCGACTCCGTGGTGCTGAGCTTCCTGCCGGCCTGCGGGCACTGCTCCTACTGCGCCCGCGGCATGCAGAACCTCTGCGACCTCGGCATGTACCTGATCAACGGGCCGCAGCTTGACGGCACCTACCGGTTCCACGCCCGCGGCCAGGGCCTCGGGCAGATGTGCCTGCTCGGCACCTTCTCCGAGTACACCGTCGTCCCCGTTCAGTCGGTGGTGAAGGTAGACACCGGCACCGCGCTCGACAAGGCCGCGCTGGTGGGCTGCGGCGTGACGACCGGCTACGGCACCGCGGTGCGCAGCGGCGAGGTCAAGGCCGGCGACACCGTGGTCGTCATGGGCATCGGCGGCGTCGGGATCAACGCGGTCCAGGGCGCCAGGATCGCCGGGGCGCGCAACATCATCGCCATTGACCCGGTCGAGTTCAAGCGGACCAAGGCGCTCGAACTCGGCGCGACCCACGTCGCCTCCAGCCTGGAGGAGGCGGGCCCGATCGTCGGCCTGCTGACCCGGGGCCAGATGGCCGACGCGTTCCTCATCACCACCGACGTCGTCGAGGGCGACTACATCAGCCCGGCGCTCGACATGGTCGCCAAGCGCGGCAAGGTCGTCGTCACCGCGGTGGGCCACCCTGCGGACACCCACTTCTCCGGGTCGCTGTGGATGCTCACGATGATGGAGAAGCAGATCCGCGGCGCGCTCTACGGGTCGTCGAACGCGCAGCACGACATCCCGCGGATGCTCGAGCTGTACAACAAGGGCCTGCTCAAGCTGGACGAGCTGATCACCAGGGAGTACGCGCTCGAAGAGGTGAACCAGGGCTACGAGGACATGCGCAACGGCGTCAACATCCGCGGCCTGATCCGCTACTGACGCCAGCCCGCCAGGCCGGGCGGCCAGGGCGGCCCGGTCACGGGCCGCCCTGGCAGGCGCTGATCGTTACCGTGCCCGCCATCGCGCGGGCCTCGGCCGGGCCGGGAGCGCTGGCCGTCCCGCCGACACCGCGGGTGGACAGCGCTCCCGCTGCGCATCCCAGCGCCGCGGCCTCCGGCAGCGCGAGGCCGGCCAGCAGCCCGGCGATGAGGCCCGCGTTGAAGCAGTCGCCGGCGCCGGTCGTGTCGACCGAGGTCAGCGGCCTGAGCCGCACCCGGTGCCACCGCGCGCCGTCCGCGCACAGCGCGCCCCTGGCGCCGAGCTTGACCACCATGGCCGGGCCCCCGGCCGCCAGAGCCCGCGCCGCCGCGACCGGGTCGGTCTCACCGCTCAGGTGCGCAGCCTCGGCCTCGTTCGGCAGCAGCAGGCTGGCCTGCGCCAGCACCGCGTCGAGCTGCTCGTCGCGCCAGAGCCCCGCCGGGTCCCAGTTCGTGTCCACCGAGGTGACGGCGCCCGCCGCGCGGGCCGCGGCCAGCAGGCCGGCGAGGCCGGGGCCGAGCGAGCGCCGCATGAGGAAGTAGGAGCTGACGTGCACGTGCCGGGCCGAGGCCAGCAGCGGCAGAGGCACGTCGGCCGCGGTCAGCGAGGTCATGGTGCCCAGCGCGGTCAGGATCGCGCGGTCATCGCCGCGGGTCAGCGCCACCGTCATGCCGGTGCGCTCGCCGGGCCTGACCGCCACCGCGCCGGTGCCCACTCCCTCGGCCGCGAGCTGGGCCAGCATGAACTCACCGGCCGGGTCGGCCCCCACCGCGGCGACCAGCTCGACGGCCAGGCCGAGCCGCGCGGCAGCCACCGCGGTGATGGCCGCCGACCCGCCGACGACAAGGGAGATCTCGTCCACCAGCCGCTCCTGCTGGCCGAAGGCCGGGGTCACGTCGCCACCGCTGACCAGCACGTCCGGGTTGGCGTCGCCGATCACCACCAGGTCAAGCGATCGCGATGTCAACGCCGGCCTCCTCAAGCAGAGCCGCGTCGTCTGTCCTGATGCCGGCGTCGGTGACCAGCACGTCGATCTCGCGAGCGGCGCAGATCCTGGCGAACGCCCGGCGGCCCACCTTGGAGCTGTCCGCGACCACCACGACCTTGCTGGCCCGCTGCGCCATCAGCCGGTTGATGCTCGCCTCTCCCTCGTGGTGCGCGGTGGCACCGGTGACGGCGTCGATCCCGTCGACGCCGAGCACCGCGAGGTCCAGGGCGACCTGCTCGAGCACGCCGGTGGCCAACGGCCCGGTCAGCTCGTAGGACTGCGGCCTGGCCACCCCGCCCGTGGTCACGATCTTGATGTGCTGGCGCACCGCGAGCTCGGTGGCGATGTTGAGCGCGTTCGTGACCACGGTCAGCACGGGCGACGGCAGTCCCGCGTTGAGGTCGGAGCGGATCGCGAGTGCCCGCGCCACCTCGGTCGTGGTGGTGCCGCCGTTCAGACCGACGATCTGGCCCGGCTTGACCAGGCCGGCCGCGAGCGCGGCGATGCGCTGCTTCTCGCTCGGGTGCCGCTCGGACTTGTACCGCAGCGGCAGGTCGTAGGTGACACCCTGGGCCACCGCGCCGCCGCGGATCCTGGTCAGCATCTGCTGGCGGGACAGCTCGTCGAGGTCGCGGCGCACGGTCGCCTCGGACACGCCGAGCTCGCGGGCGGCCTGGTCGACCTGCAGCTGCCCGCTCACGGCCAGCAGCTCGAGCAGCTCGTTCCACCGCCGGTACCTGCTCACCAGCGCCTCCCCAGGTCTGCGCTGCCGTCATCGCCGCCGGCCGGCACCGCCACGCGCCTCATCGCGCCGATCCGATGACTGCCAGCAAGCGTGCCACCTCGGCGGCCACCGCGTCGCGCCCGGCCGCCCCGTACCGGCGCGGGTCGACGAGCACCGCGTCGGCGGCCAGGCAGCGGCGGACGGCCGCGGTGTAGACCTTGTTCAGCTGCGTGGCGATGTTGATCTTGGTCATCCCGGCCAGGACGGCGGCGCGAAGCCCCTCGTCGGGCACGCCGGACGAGCCGTGCAGCACTAGCGGAACCGGCAGCGCCCGCCGGATCGCGGTGATCAGCCCGAGGTCGAGCACCGCGTCGCGGGTCAGCATCGCGTGCGAGCTGCCCACCGCGACCGCCAGCGCGTCCACGCCGGTGGCCGCCACGTAGCCGGCGGCCTCGCCGGGGTCGGTGCGGGCCGTGGCCGAGTGCACGCCGTCCTTGCCGCCGATCTCGCCAAGCTCGGCCTCGACCCACAGCCCGCGCGCGTGGCACCACCTGGCCACCTCGGCGGTGGCCGCGACGTTGCGCTCATACGGCAGCGCCGACGCGTCGTACATCACCGAGCCGAACCCGAGCCTGGCCGCCTCGGCGACCAGGTCCGCGCCGGTGGCGTGGTCCAGGTGCAGCCCCACCGGCACGCTGGCGGCCTCGGCCAGGCTCGCGCAGGCCCGGCCGATCGGGCCAAGCCCGCCGTGGTAGGCCACGCAGTTCTGGCTGACCGCGAGCACCACGGGCGCCCCGGCGGCCTCGGCGCCCGCGACGATCGCCTCGGCATGCTCGATGCCGATCGCATTGAACGCGGCCACGCCGCGCCCGGCTGCCCAGGCCGGCCTGACGATCTCCCGCATCGCAACGGCCGGCATCAGCGGGCCTCCTCCCGGCGCACGCTGACCGCTCCGAGCAGCTCTCGGTAATGGTCGTAGCTGAACTCCCCGGCGGCCGACGCCGCGGCCGACGCGGTGCCGAGCGCGACCGCGTGCCGCAGCCTTTGCTCCCACGGATGGCCGAGCACGAGCCCGCGTACCAGGCCGGCCGCCACCGCGTCGCCGGCCCCGGTGGGGTTCCCGGTCACCACCAGCGGCGGCGCGGCCCGCCAGCAGCCGTCCGAGGTGACCGCCCACAGCCCGTCCGCGCCGAGCGAGACCACCACCGCGTCGGCCCCCGCGGCCCGAAGCTCCCGCGCGGCCGCCGCCACTGCGGGCCGGTCGGGGCCGCCCGCCGCCGCGAGCCGCCGCCCGGTCAGGGCCTCAAGCTCGGCCAGGTTCGGCTTGACGATGGCGGGACGGGCCGCCGCCCCGCGCAGCAGCGCCTCGCCGTGCGCGTCGAGCAGCACAGGCACGCCGGCAGCGGCGGCGAGCGCGGCAAGCTCGGCGTAGCTGCCTGGCGGCAGGCCGAGCGGCAGGCTGCCGGACAGCACGACGGCCGACCAGTCGGCCAGTCTCTTCTTATAGATAACGCAGAGCCGCTCGTACTCCTCGGGCGCCACGGCCGGCCCCGGCTCGTTGAACAGCCCGGCGTCGCCGGTCCGCGCGTCCACGACCGCGAACGTCCGCCTGGTCTCGCCGCCGATCCGCACGAACGTGGCTGGCACGCCGATCGCGGCGAGTGCCGAGGCCACCGCGTCCCCGGTGCTCCCCCCGGCCAGGCCGAGCACGTGCACGCCGGCCCCGACCGCTGCCAGGATCCTTGCCACGTTGAGGCCCTTGCCGCCGGGGCGGCTGAGCACCTCGGCGGGCCGGTTCACCCCGGACCAGTCGACGCCGTCCACATGGTGGGTGACGTCGAGCGCGGGGTTGAGCGCGACGACCAGGATCACGGTTGACCGCCTTAGTCAGCGCCCTGTCAAGATGACCGACCTGGTCAGGTTGCCGGGCCGGTCCGGGTCGAGCCCCCTGGCCCGAGCGGCCGCCGCCGCGAGCATGTGCACCCGCACCAGCTCGGCCATCGGGTCGGCCTGGCTCTGCCAGGGCACCCCCCCGGCAACGGTCACCTCGTCGGCCAGCCCGTCGGGCGCGGCGCCGAGCAGCCAGACCACGGTGCCCTCGCCGGTCACGGCGGCCGGGCCGTGCCGGTACTCCATCGCCGGGTATGCCTCGGTCCACATCCTGGCCGCCTCGCGCAGCTTGAGTGCGCCCTCGCTGGCCAGGCCGCAGGTCCAGCCGGTGCCGAGGAAAGTGAACCGCCGCGCATCGGTCAGCGCCGGCGGCAGCGGCTCGGCAAGCACCCGCTCGGCGTCGTCCGCGGCGCCGGCGATGTCCTGCCCGAGGTGGGTGCGCAGCAGCGCGAGCTCGGTGGTGGCGAACCTGGTCTGCACCACCGCTTCCTCATCGGCGAAGTCCAGCGCGATCACCGCGCCGGCCGCGTCGGCCACCGGCGTGCCGGGGACCGCGGTGATCGCGACCGTGGGCACCTGGCCAGCGAGGCGGTCGAGCAGCCGCAGGATCTCGGTGGTGGTGCCTGACCTGGACAGCACGAGCACCCGGTCATAGCGTCGCCCGGTGGGCATCTCCGACGCGGCAAAGGCGTCCGTCTCGCCCTGCCCGGATTCCTCCCGCGCGGCGGCGTAGGACTGGGCGATGAACCACGAGGTGCCGCAGCCGGCCACCGCCACCCGCTCGCCGGGCGCCGGGAGGCTCCCGGCGACATCGGCGGCCAGCGCGGCCGCCAGGCGCCAGCAGTCCGGCTGCGAGGCGATCTCGGACTCGATGTTCCCGGCCTGGGCTGCCAAGGCGGCCTCCTCGTGCGAAGTGCGTTCGGAATGTTGGAAGTTCTGGCTCATGACCCGGCCCGCCCGCTGCCGTCAGGTCCCGGCCAGCCCGGTGGCGGCCACCGACCTGACGAAGTACCGCTGCGCCACGAAGAAGATCAGCATCATCGGGAGCAGGCTCATCACGTTGCCGGCCATCAGCAGCGTCCACTGGGTGGAGTGCGCGCCCTGGAAGGTGGCCAGGCCGAGCGGCAGCGTCATCTGGCCGGTCGAAGTGATCACGATCAGCGGCCACAGGAACGAGTTCCAGGAGTCGAGGAAGGTCAGCGCGGCGAGCGTGGCCAGCGCCGGCAGCGACAGCGGCAGCACGATCCGCCACAGCACGGTCAACCTGCTCGCGCCGTCCACCCGGGCGGATTCCTCGTATTCGAGCGGCAGGGTGCGGAAGAACTGGCGCAGGAAGAACACGCCGAACGCGGTCGCGGCATTCGGCAGGATCAGCGCGCCGATGTGGTTGATGCCGACCCCGGCGAGCACGTTGACGCCGAGCCACTTGGTGATGATGAACTGCGGGATCATCGTGACCTGGAACGGCACCATCAGGGTCGCCATGATGGTTACGAACAGCACGCCCCGGCCGAGGAAGCGGAACCTGGCGAATGCGTACCCGGCCAGCGAGCACAGCACCAGGTTGCAGAGCACGGTGACCACCGCGACCACGGCCGAGTTCAGGAAGAACCGGCCGAACGGCGCGCTGTGCCAGGCGTTCGGGTAGTTGGCGAGCCGCAGCGTGTGCGGGTCGAGTATCGGCGGGAAGTGCAGCGCCTCGGCCGGGGTCTCGATCGAGGTCACCGCCAGCCACACGAACGGGAAGATCAGCACGATGGTGGCCGGGATCAGCACCAGGTGCCACGGGCTGAACGGGAGCCTGGCCCGGCGCCGCGGCCGGACCATGGTGGCGACGGTCATGACCGGTAGTAGGTGTAACGCCGGCCGACCCGGAACTGGATCGCGGTGACCACCAGGATGACGATGAACAGGAAGTAGGCGATCGCCGAGGCGTAGCCGAAGTTGAAGTTCTGGAATGCCTGCTCGTACAGGTAGTAGACGAGCACGGTGGTCGCGTCCAGCGGGCCGCCCTGGGTGGACAGGTACACCTCGTCGAACAGCTGGAGGGCGTTGATCGTCAGCCAGACCGCGAGGAACAGCGACGCCGGGCTGAGCAGCGGCAGCGTCACCTTGCGGAACGTGCTCCACGGGCCAGCGCCGTCGATGGCGGCCGCCTCGACCAGGGTCTGCGGCACGCCCTGCAGGGCGGCCAGGTAGATCACCACGGCGAAGCCCGTCCAGCCCCAGATCGTCATCACCACGATCACGTATAGCGCCTGCGACGGCGAGTTCAGGAACTGCTGCTGTGAGATGCCGAGCAGGCTGAAGAGGTAGTTGACGATCCCGTAGGACGGGTCGAACAGCCAGATGAAGACCAGCGCCTCGCTGATCGTGGAGATCGCCATGGTGGCGTAGGCCGCCGTCCGGTACAGCCAGAGCAGCCGGATCTGCCGGTTCATCGCCACGGCGAGGAACAGGCCGACGACCATCGTGCCCGGCACGAACAGTGCCGTGTAGACCAGCGTGTGCATGATGGCCTGCTGGACCACCGGGTCGTGCACCATCTGCCGGTAGTTGCTCAGCCCGACGAACGGCGTGCTCGGGGTGAGCAGGTTGGACCGCTGAAACGACATCACCGCGGACCACACGATCGGCACCGCGCCGAACAGCAGGATGATCGCGACCCCCGGGGTAACGAACGCCCACCCGGCGAACTGCTCGGACGCCATCAGCCGGCGGGGCGCCGCCCGCGCCTGGCCGCGGCGCCGGCCGGCCACGGCAGGTGAGGCCGCCATCTCAGCCCGTCGCCCCTCAGCCCGTCGCCAGGACCTGGTTGACCTGCTGCGCCGCGGCCGATAGCGCGGCGGCCGGCTGGGACTTGCCGAGCAGCACCGACACCACCATGGTGCCGAGGATCTGGGAGATCTTCGGGTACTGCGGTATCTGCGGCCGCGCCTGGCTGACGTTGGCCAGGTTGTCGATGAACGTGCTGACCCCCGGCAGGGCGGCGTTCATCTGGCCGTCGAAGTCGGGCGCGTCGGCGACCGAGCGGCGGGTCGGCAGGTCGCCGGTTTTCAGCGAGAAGTACCTGACCTGGGCGGGCGCCGTGAGCCAGAGCAGGAATTTCTCGGCGGCGGCCACGCGGCTGGCTCCGTTGTTAAAGATCACCCAGTTGTCGGGACCCGAGATGGTCTGGTGCCCGCCGTCGGTGCCGGGGTAAGAGGGCATGACCTGTACCCCGTAGTGCACGTTCGGGAACGCGGACAAGTCCCACGGCCCGGTGACCAGCATCCCGATCTTGCCGGAGTTGAACAGGTTCGCGTACGCGGAGTCTGTCGGGTCAAGGTAGGCCGAGTGGTCGGTGACCGCCATGGTCCGCAGCGTGTCCAGTGAGGCAAGCCCGGCGCCTGAGTCGAAGGCGGCCTTCTTGTTGTCCGGGGTGAGCAGGTGGCCGCCCGCCTCCCAGAGCAGCGCCTCCCAGTGCCAGACGGTGTCCTCGGTGCCGGGCGTAACGTACGCGGTGCCGAACTGCTTGCTCGCGGGGATGGTGAGCTTCTTGGCGTCGGCGACGAACTGGGGCCAGGTCCAGTCCGGGCTCGGCGCGGCCAGCCCCGCCTTGGCGAACAGCGCCTTGTTGTAGACCACGGCGAGGTTGTCGACTAGGGCGGGGATGCCGATCACGCGGCCGTTGACGGTGGCCACGTCGCGCTCGCCGACCCAGAAGTCGTCCCAGTTCACCCCGGGGCGGCGGACCACGCTGGTGAGCGTCACCACCTGCGGGATCTCGGCCACGTTCGGCGCCCACGACCCGTACAGGTAGGCGATGTCGGGCGGACTGCCGCCGCGGACCGCGGTGAGCACCTTCTGCAGCGAGTCGTCGTTATTCACGAACAGGCTGGCGATCTTCTGGCCCGGGTGCTCCCGCTCGTACTCGGCGATCAGGTGCGCGAACGTCCGCGCCTCGACACCCGTGTAGCCCTCCCAGATCTGGATCGCGCCGGTGGCATTCCCTGCGCCGCCGGAGCCGCAGCCGGTCAGAGCCAGGGCGAGCGCTGCGAGCGAGGCTGCGGCGGCGAGCCACGGACGGTGCCTGGTCATAAAGGGCCTCCGGGGGTGAGGCGCGTCCTGCTCGGGCTCGACATCTGCTCGAACGTGCGAGATGAGCGCAGGTTTCTCACAATACTGATCAAGGCGCATGAGGGTGTCAAGCCCCGACTTGACCGGACTTGATCGGACTTTCCTGAGGCGAATGAGGCTCGGCGAGGTCCGAGGGACGCTCACTCTTGTGCGTAACACGGTCGAATGGAACACTATCGATCTGTGATCAAGGTCACCTTCGTCGGCGCGGGCAGCATCGAGTTCACCCGCACGGTGGCGACCGATCTGTGCGGGTACCCCGAGTTCCGAGGCGGCCTGCACCTGGCGCTGCATGACATCGACGAGGGCCGGCTGGCGTACGCCGCGCGGCTGGTCAGCCGCATCGGCGAGCAGTCGGGTGCGGGCGCGATCGTGACCGCGACGACCGACCGACGGGAGGCGCTTGCCGGATCGGGCTACGTGATCAACGAAGTCCAGGTCGGCGGGTACCGAGCCACCAGGGCGGACTTCGACATCCCGGCCAGGTACGGCGTGCGCCAGACCATCGGCGACACGATCGGCATCGGCGGCATCTTCCGGGGCCTGCGCACGATCCCGGTGGCGGTCGCCCTGGCCGGCGACATGCTCGACCAGTGCCCGGACGCCTACCTGCTGAGCTACGCCAACCCGATGGCCATGCTGCCGTGGGGGGTCTACGCGGGGACGGCGTTCTCCCGTGTGTTCGGGCTCTGCCATTCGGTCAGGGATACCCAGGCCTTCCTCACCGATCTGGTGGGCGCCGACCCGCAGCGAGTCAGGTTCGTCACGGCCGGCTTCAACCACCAGGCGTTCGTGCTCACCTTCGAGCAGGACGGCGAGTCCCTGTACCCGAGGCTGGCCGAGGTGATCGACGCGTCGCCCGAGCTGCAGCGCCGGGTGCGGGTCGAGATCTTCCGCAGGTTCGGCTACTTCCCGACCGAGTCAAGCGAGCACTCCGCCGAGTACGTGCCGTGGTTCATGCGGCACGACGAGCAGATCGAGCGGTACCGGATCTTCGTCGGGGACTACCTGGCCCGCTCGGAGGAGAACCTGCGCGAGCTTGCCGAGCAGGAGCGGGCGCTGGCCGCGGACGAGCCGCTTGACCTGACCGGTGAGGGCGAACTCGCCTCGCTGTTCGTTCACGCGCTGGAGACCGGCACCGAGCGCGAGATGCACGTGAACGTCCGCAACGGCGGCCTGATCACGAACCTGCCCGCGGAGTGCTGCGTGGAGGTACCCTGCCAGCTCGGAGCCGCCGGGCCACGGCCGGTGCCGGTGGGCGTGCTGCCGCCGCAGCTGGCCGCGCTGAACCGTACCTTCCTCAACGTTGTCGAGCTGACCGTGCGGGCCGCGCTCGACCAGTCCCGCGACCACGTCTACCAGGCGGCCCTGCTCGACCCGAACACGGCCGCGACACTGACCACCACGCAGGTCGTCGCGATGTGCGACGACCTGTTCGACGCTCACCGCGATCTGCTGCCTGCGGCGTTCGCCCGGTGACGGGACGCGTGCCCGGAAGGGAGACGACCATGCGGGTTCAGGGCCTGGCAAGCCGCTCGGTCCAGGTGGCTGCCTGCGTGGTCGCGGTGGCGGCGACGGCGGGCTGGTCGGCGGCACCGGGCTGGTCGGCGGCGTCGGGAAGCACGCGGCCGCCGGCCGGTGCGCAGTCGGGCGGCCGTGCCGCCGCGAGCGTTCCGGCCCCTGTGCACCGCGGCCGGCTGCGGATCGGCGGGTCGCCGCGTGACGGCTCCTGGGTGACCGCGGCCGGACTGACCTGGCGGCTGCCGCCGCTCCCGCGCGGGCAGCGGCTGCTCAGCTTCGAGGTCGGCTACACCTGGCGGCGCTGCCTGCCGTCCGGCGGGCATTGCGTGACCGCGGCGGATTCGACGGCGACCCCGTTCGCCGCGGCCAGGTACCTGGTCGGGCACGCCGACACCGGCATGCGCCTGCGGCTCACCGAGACCGCCACCGAGGTCGTCGAAACCAGCCCGGCGACGTTCTCGTTCACCGAGGTCAGCAGGTCGGTCAGCACCCTGGCCGGGGCGGCGGCGGCCTACCCCGCACATGTCGCGCCGCGCACCGAGTTCGTCAACGGGACGCCGGAGTCGGCCACGGCGTCCCGCGAGGAGTACTTCCAGGTCGACGCGCCGCACTACAACCAGGCCGACGGCCGGCCGACCCAGCGGTACCGGATCGATGGGGGCGCCTGGCGGCCGCTGCCGGCCAGCCACCTGCTCTACACCGGGCACCTGGGGATCGGCCCGCACCGGGTGCAGGTCCTTACCGCCAACCACGCAGGCGCCAGCACGCTCAGCTTCGGCTGGCGGGTGACGCCGATGCCCGCGCCGCTGGCATGCCAGCCGGTGCACCACGCCTGCTGGTACCTGCCGCACCTGGCGTCCGAGCGCCGGCCGATGCGCTGGGACTGGCAGATCGGCCGGGTCACGCCGCTGCAGCGGACGGGCAGCCAGGCCGTGGACATCTACGATCTGGACGGGTTCCTGACCACCGGCGCTCAGGTGCACGCGATCCACACCACCTGGCAGGCGGCCACGCTGCCGCATCCGCGCGCGATCTGCTACCTGGACATGGCCTGGGAGGACTACCGGCCCGATGCCAGCCCGTCTCCGCTCGGCATGTTCCCCGCCGCGGCGCTCGGCAACGTCTACTACGGCTATCCGCAGGAGCGCTGGGTGGACTTCCGCCAGCTCGACGCACTGAAGCCGATGCTGACCGAGCGGATCGCGATGTGCGCCGAGAAGGGCTTCGACGCCGTCGAACTCGACGACATCGACAGCTTCGACCCGCCGTCCACCACCGGGTTCCACCTCACTCCGGGGGACGCGCAGAACTTCCTGGCCTACGCGTTCAACCTGATCCACCGGTACGGGATGACCGGGCTGTGGAAGAACTCGCCGTACCTGAGCTGGTGGGGCCGCCGGTACGCGGACGGCGCGATCGTGGAGGAGTGCTACACCTACCACGCGTGCTTCGCGTCCTGGCTGCGCGGCAGCCGCCAGTACGGGATCACGTGCACCGGCCTGCACGGGGCGACGCCGTGCGGGTGGGACGACTTCAGCACGGACGTGACCGCCAGCCAGCCCACCGGCAAGTGGGTGGGCGAGGCCGAGTACGGCTCCGACCACTACGTCTGCAGCCCCGGGCAGCCGTGCGGCTACAAGCACAGGTTCTCGACGTTCTGCCGGGTGGTCTACGCGCCGAGCTTCGGCTTTGCCGCGGTCAAGTTCGACGTGGACCTGGACGGCAGGGTGTTCCAGCCCTGCCCGAGTGGGTGAGAGGGCCGTCCGGCGAGCGCTCCTTGCCCAGGGCCCGCCTAGGTCCGTGAGCGCTCGGCAGCGGCCTGCGCCGCCAGGCCAGCCATCCCGAGTTCCGCCGCTCGCCGCGCGGCACGGTCAAGCAGCTCAAGGGCACCGTCGCGGCCGACCGTCTGGCGTAGCATCGCCCGGGCCTGGTCGAAGAGCGTCCTCACCTGGAGCGCAGGAAACTCGACGTTCTCGACCGCCGCGCGCGACAGATGCGCAGCCGCTTCCTCGGGTCGGCCGGCCGCCAGCAGGCAAAGCCCGATGTAACGGTGCTTGCTGCCCAGCAGCACGGCCGGCCAGCCTGCCAGAACGAACGAGTCAGGATGGTTGGCCAGCAGCCCGGCCACGCCGCGCCCCCACCGGCCGGCGTCCTCGCGCGCCAGCAGATCGATCAGGAAGGGATGGCCGAGCAGCATCGCCCCGGTGGCGAGGATGCCGATCCTCGACGGCCCGCGGGGCACCTGCGCGAGATCGCCGGTCGCCGCGAAGACGTCGGTCAGGATGCGGATCGCCGGCTCGGCCTCATGCCGCTCCGCATGGATCAGGCCAGCGCCGAGCTCCCACACCAGCTCGTTCAGGCTGCTGACATCTCGCGTCGGCAGGGCGGCGAGCAGTTCGGTCAGGCCGTCCACCTGGCCGGTCTCGTACAGCAGCCAGCCCGCCTGCGCCATCAGCGCCTCGCCGGCCATCGAGTCGCCGAACTCGGCGCAGAGCCCGGCCGCCGTGTCCGTGAGCTCGCGCGCCGCGCCGAAGTCACCCCGGGCGAGCGCCAGCATGGCATCGACCAGTGCCTGTCCGTACAAGATCACGCGAGCGGCACTCTGATCGGCGAACTTACGGAACGCCCGGACCGCTGCCGGGAGCTCGCGGACCCGTCCGGCCCTGATCAGGTCGATGATGCGATTGCTCAGCGCCTCGGAGATGTGGTGAGCGGAGCGCAGCTCGAGCCCGAGGTCCAGGACTTCCTGGTCGTAGCCGAGCAGCACGTCCGGCGGCCGGAAGTCCTGCAGCGCGGAGCGGACCCCGAGCATGATGTCGGCACGCGCCAGCGAAGACGAGGCGTCGGCAGCCAAGGGCAGGTCCCGCAGGACGGTCTCGGCCAGATCGGCCGGCTCGCTCTCGTAATGCCGCGTGGTGATGCTGAGCCGCGCGCCAAGTGCCGCCTGGGCCTGCGCGCGCAGCGTCGTCTCGGCGCGCGGCAAGCGCCCCAGCATGTCCCTGATCTGCTGCGTAAGGTCAATCTCCCGCAGGCCGTAGCTCCAGGTCAGCCGCTCCAGGTGAACAAGGGCAATGGCCTCGAGGCCGGAGAGTCCGAGCGTCCTGGCCAGCGCCGCCGCGTCCTTCAGCGCGGCTCGCGCCTTGTCCCACTGCCCGCCGAACCGGCACGCGTCGGCCTGCATGATCAGCAGATCGATGCGCTCAGCGTCGGCGGCATGCCTGGCGGCCTGCTGGTAGAGGTCAGCGGCCGTGCCGAAAGCGTAGTCAGCGATGGCCAGGTCAGCGGCGTCCCGTGCGCATGCCACGATCTCCTTGTCGCCGACCATCGCGGCGCCGGCACCCAGGGCATGCCTGGCGAGCTGCCTGGGATCGGCTGACCGGCCGGCGTGCAGAAGGGCCAGGCTTCGCGCGTGGATCTCACGCCGCCGGACAGCCTGGCAGCTGCCCACCAGCGCGTCGATCCAGTTGTCGTGGCTGAAGCGGTAGCCGTGGCCGGCCGGCGCCAGGATCACTCCGCGCCTGCGCTCGTCGTCGAGTATCCCCTCAACCTCTTCGGCGGACAGGTCAGTGAGGCGGCCGATCACGTCGGGCTCGATGCTGAGGCTGCCCGCATAGATCGCGGCCGCCTGAAGGACGTCGCGCGCTGCCTGCGGGCGGTTCGAGATCACCGAGTCGAGCAGCTTCAGGCCCGCCGTGCCGAGCTCGCCGACAGTCCACGAGCCCGCCGGATGGCTCTGCGGTGCCCTGACGTCGGTGTTGATGATCAGCTGCGGGAGCCCTCCGGTCTGCCGGAGCACCTGCTCGACGATGCTGTCCGGCGGGCTGGAGCCGGTGACCTCCTTGAGCAGCAACGCCGTCGCTTCCGGCCCGAACGGCGGCACGTCCACGGATGTCACAACATCGGCGGCGGCACGCCCTCCATCCTTGGCGTCATAGCCGCGCAACGGCGAGTCGGCGTCCAGTTCGTCGGGGCGGATCGCCGCGACGAGTCCCACGCCCCGGGCGTTCACCAGCCGCGCCAGGTCGATGAGCAGGTGGTCCGAGCTCGGCCCGCCCCGATGGGCGTCGTCCACGACCAGTACGAGGGGGCCGCGCGCTGAGGCGTGCGCGAGCAGCGCCGCGATCGCGGTGGCGACCTCACCGGGGAGCTGGCGGCCGGCCAGATCGGCGTCGTTGCCGAGCAGCAGCACTTCGTCGAGTGTCGCCGCGTGCGCCAGCAGGCTGGCCGGGGCGAGGTCGGCACGGCGGACCGTCGTCCACAGTGGCGCCAGCAGCCGACGCCAGCCCTGATAGCCGCCTTCACCGCGTTCGAACGTCATCCACTCCACATCGATGCCACCGCGCTGCCCGGCCAGGAGGTGGACAAGCAGCTGTGACTTGCCGATGCCAGCCGGACCTAGGACCAGGGCCAGGCCACCCCTGCCCTCCCGGACACGGTCGAGGAAGGCGGTGAGTTCGGCGGTCTGGCGTTCTCGGCCCAGCAGCAGGCCCGTGGCGGTCGCGGGGAGCGGGCGGCGGGCGAGCGGCGGCAGCTTGCCGGCGGCAGCTAGTTCCACCAGCCGCTCGGCCCAGTCAGGCCACGTCTCGTCAGCCGGCCCGCTCGCGCGCCACTGCCTCACCGCCGAGCGCGCTTCGGCCGGGCCGAGCTCATCCAGCCTGGTCACGATGAAGGCCAGCCAGGCCCGCGGATCACCGCGGCCCCGGGCGGCGGCAAGTGCGGGTCCCTCACCAAGGTGAGCGGCGGCCGCCATGGCCTCGTCGCCATGCCGACGTGCCTCGGCTTCGAAATGTGCCCGCTGGGCACCGGTGAGGCTTAGCGCGTCTGCCAGCAGCTGCACAGTGCTCGCATGCGGCGCCCGGCTGACCTGGCGCTCCAAGTCACTAATCGTGTGCGGACTAAGCCCGGTGGCCGCTGCCAGCTCTTCCTGCGTTCGAGATGCCGCCATCCGCAGTTGCCGTAGGAGTGCCCCGAAGGAGGTCACAGCCGACGGTAAGGCGGGCTGACCAGCGGAAGAGCAGCGTACAGGTGCACCCGGCGGCAGGGGCTGCACGGAAACTGGGAGCCGTTCTTGGAGTAATTCTTCACCTCCTTCATGGTAGGCCGGTTACCTATGTCTTAACGTCAATGGTTCCGGGAGAAACGGCTCCGGGGGGGTCGCGGTCCGGGGGCGGGAGCCCGAGCCAACGCCTCGACGGCTCCGCCCTCGGGCCAGGGGAGCCTGCGCGTCAGTCCCTCGTGGTGCAGGTCGCCGCCCCGACCGTGACGGTGATGCTGGCGCCGGGCGCCGGGCCGTTGAGGTAGATGAGCGCGTAGCCGGAGCTGTTCGTCCAGTAACTGTGCGAGTACCCGCCTGCGGTGGCGGTCGCATCCTGGTCGGGTTGGTTGGAGTCCACGTAGACGTTGTTCTCGTCGTCGGCGGCGTCGTAGATGGTCGCGGTGGCTGAGCACCAGGCGGCCGATCTGGCTGAGCTGCCCGGGCCAGACTCGGCGGCGCGGTACGGCCTGGCGTGGGCATAGTCGCTGGCGATGGTCGCAGCGATCCGGGCGACGACGGTGCGATCTCGGGTGAGGACGCCGAGCTCGCGGTTGTAGTCCAGGCTGGCGACGGAGAAGTTCTGCGACCCGACCAGGACTCGGCGACCGGCCAGTTTGGCATCGGCGGCCAGCGCCTTGGCGTGGATGTACAGGGAGGATGCGTCGTCGGGATAGAGCCTGATGTGGACGCCGGCCCTGGCGAGCTCGTCGAACGCCTGGTCCCACTCGGAATCCTCGGTCATGGTGATGGTCACGTCCACCCCACGCCGCGCGGCGGCGGCCAGGGCAGCGGTGACCGCAGGGTCATCCATCTCCTCGTTCTCCACCGCGAGCGTGCGGGTCGACCCGTTGATGACCGCGAGCACTGAGCTCTCGGCGTTGATCGGCGACCAGACCAGGTCAGTGCCGTCCGGCGGGTCGATGGAGCGGCCCGCGAAGTCGGCGTCGAAGGTGGCGACGATGGCGTGCACGTCGGCGCGGTCGGTGTCGATGACGGTGAAGTCCCTGGTGTCGGCGTAGTACTCGGTGACCAGGTTCCCGGTCATGATCAGCGAGGTGGCGTCGTCCACGGTGAGGGTCTTCTGGTGGTAGATCACGCTCGCCGGGCCCCACCGGACCTGGACACCGTGAGCGGCGAGGTAACGGAATGCTGGAGTGTTGCGTGACTTCTCCAGGTATCGGTCAAGGATCACCCGGACGTCCACCCCGCGCCTGGCGGCCGCAGCAAGGTCATGCTCAGCCACGGTGTCGACCAGCTCGTACATGCTCAGATCCACCGACGAGCGTGCCCCGTTGATCAGGCGGTAGACCGGGCCGACCCCGGCCGCCGGCTCGGTCAGCACCTGCAACAACCCGGCACGACCCGACCGGCTGCGGGACACGGCGGGCGCGGTGGCGGTGGCGTCCTGCGGCCGGGGCCGCGGATCCGGCGATGAAGAACGGGCCGCGGGCGGCCGGCCGCTGGGCACCGGCTGAGTGCCGCCGCAGGCGCCGGCACTCAGCGCCAGCGCGGTCGCGCCGAGTGCGATCAGGATCGTGCGGTACACCTCGTGCGCTCCGTCCTGTAGGGGTCAGGCACCCTCGGCCGGCGGCTGGTCCGACACCTGACGCACCGGCAGGATGATCGCCGACGGGTGCCCGGGGTCGTGGTAAACCGCCTGGTCGGCGGCGACCAGGCGGGTGGCGGTGGCCAGCGGCTCGCCGGTGCCCGGGTTGCGCGCGTAGCGGGGGAACGCGCCGCTGGAGACCTGGACCCTGATCCGGTGGCCGGCCGCGAACCGGTGCGCGGTCGGCCAGAGCCGCACGTCGGCACGGGTGACCGCGTCGGCGTCGGTGAGGCTGATCAGGCCGTCGCAGACGTTGTGCGAGCGGCCGGACTGGTCCACGTCGCACAGCCGGACGAACACGTCAGCGTGGCGCAGGCTGGAGCCGAACCAGATCTCCGCGCTGACCTCGCCGATCACTTCGATATCGGCGTCCAGCGGCTCGGTGGTGAAGGTGAGCACGTCCGGCCTCGCCTCCAACCTGGCGTTATCGACCCGGCCGGCGTTGCGGGTCATCCGGACGCCGCCGGCCGCCGGGGTGGGATCGGCCGGGTCGTAGCGGTACCGGTCGGGCTCAGACTTGCCGGCCGCTCCGGCGGCGAGCGCGCCGTCGGGCTGGAGGTGGAGCCGCCGCGGAGCGTAGCCGGGCGGCGGCCAGGCGTCGAAGTCGCGCCAGGCCTCCTCGCCCATGACGAACAGGCGCACCGGGGCGCGGTCCGGCGGCCGGCCGTCCCGTGCGCAGCCCAGGCCGAAGTCGACCGCCTCCCGCACCGCCGTGCCGTCCGCCGACAGATGCGTCCAGGGGCCGACCACCAGCCGCGCCTGCGTCCCGGCCCGCCGAAGGGCCTGGTAGTCGCGGAGCTGGCCGGGCAGGAAGATGTCATACCAGCCGCCAATCGAGCAGACCGGCACGCGTACCTGGGCCACCCGGTGCCTGTGGTCGATCTCGGCCCACCGCGGATCGGCGGCGTCGCACGCGAGGATGTCCTGGATGTAGGACGACCGGTGCCCGATCGCTGCGATGTCGGCCCGGCCGAGCGGGAGCGTGGACATCGCCCTGCGGACCTTGCCGGCCTCGACCATGCCGCGCAGCGTGCCGAGCCGACGCTCCTGGCCGGCCACCATCACGCCCCAGGAGAACGGGGTCTCCAGCGAGAACCCGTCGGGCCGCAGGAACTCCATGGTGAGCGCCGAGTCGGTCACCTGCGGGATCATCGCCTTGACCTGCGGGGGCAGCTCGTCGGCCACTGCCCACTGGACGTATCCCAGGTAGCTGCCTCCGACCAGCACGATGCTGTCGCCGCACCAGGGCTGCTTGACGACCCAGTCGAGGGTGGCCAGGCCGTCGTCGCGCTCGCGCCGCATCGGGTCGAACTCGCCGCCCGAGCCGAACGTGCCGCGGGTGCTCTGCAGCAGCACCTGGAAGCCGCGCTCGGCCAGCGGGATGGCCATCACCGTGGCGACCAGCCCCCGGCGCCCGTACGGGCAGCGCATCAGCGCGAGCGGCGGCGCGGTTGCCTCACCCGGCTCCCGCTCCCCTTTCGTCCGCGGCGCGTACCGGTCGGCCAGCAGCACGACCCCGTCCGGCATCGGTACCCGGAGGTCACGCTCGGCCACCACGTCCCTGGTCAGCGGCGGGTCGAGCCGCAGTGCCCGCTGCATGAACCGGCTGGTCAGCTTCATCGGCTGTGCTCGGTGAGCGCGGCCGCCTGCTCGGCGCAGATCTCGGCCATGGCCTGCACCGCGCCGCGGCAGACGCCGGGGAAGTTCAGGTAGCCGTGCGGCATGCCGACGTACTCGGTAAGCCTGACCGGCACGCCGGTCGCGCGGAGGGCGTCGGCGTAGCGCACGCCGTCCTCGCGCAGCGGATCGTGCTCGGCGACCTGGATCAGCGCCGGGGGCAGGCCGGCGTGGTCCTTCGCGAGCAGCGGGGACACCCGCGGGTCGGCCGGGTCGGCATCACCGAGGTACAGCCGGCGGAACGCGAGCATCTCAGGCGCGGAGATGATCAGGGTGTTCGCCGCGTCCGGCGACATGACGGTCATGTCGGTCGGCGGGTACAGCAGCGCCTGGTGGCTGATCAGCGGCCCGCCGCGGTCACGGGCCAGCAGGCACAGCACGGCCGACAGGTTCCCGCCCGCGCTCTCCCCCATCACCGCGATCCGCGGCGCGCAGTCCCCGGAGCCCGCACCCAGGTCCGTGGCATTATGCGCGGCCCACTCCAGGGCCGCGTAGCAGTCGTCCACTGCGGCTGGGAACCGGTGCACCGGCGCCAGCCGGTACGCGACCGACACCACCACGGCATCGACGGTCACGGCCACCGAGCTGCAGATCCAGTCCGACATCCGCAGGTCGCCGACGACGAACCCGCCGCCATGGAAGTTCATGATCAGCGGCCGGGGAACCGAGGCGGCCCCCGCCGGGCGATACACGCGCACCGCGAGATCGCCGCCCGGACCCGCGATCTTCCTGTCGCGCACCTGCGTGCCTGGAATTACCGTGCCGAAGATGCGGTTGGCCAGGCCCTTGCTCGGCATGGTCCTGGACTGCATGGCAATGACCTCTGCGTCGCTCTTGGCACCGAACGAGCCCTGCCGCTGCACCATCCACGCCCATAGCCGGACCCGGCGGTCGATCGGAGCCATCCGCCCTCCGTCCCTGCCACGCGGCACCCGCTCATACCTCCCCAGACTGCCTATTCTCCACCGCGCCGGCATCCGCCTCCAGAGACGCCAGTACAGTTCCGGCCATAGCGGGTTGGCGAGCCGGGAGGTCGGCAGGTGGACGAGCAGGCAGTCAGCATCGATGGTCAGCGGATCGCGTTCCTCCAGAGCGAGGGCGGCGGCCGGGCCGTGGTGTTCGTGCACGGCAACTCGTCATCGGCCCGCACCTGGCGGCCCGTGCTGGCCGGACCGTTCGGGCACCGGTACAGGTGCCTGGCCATCGACCTGCCGGGGCACGGCAGGTCGGACCAGGCCGCGGACCAGTCGGCCTACTCGCTCCCCGGCTATGCCGGTGTGCTGGCCCGATTCGCCGAGGCCACCCGGGCGGCCGACGCGGTGATCGTGGGCTGGAGCCTGGGCGGGCACATCGCGCTCGAGGCGGCGCCGGCCATGCCGGATGCGGCGGGGTTCGTCATCTTCGGCACGCCGCCGGTCGCGTCAGCCGCCCAGATGGCTGAGGCGTTCCTGCCCAACCCGGTGATGAACGTCGGCTTCACCGCCGACGTCTCTGCGGAGCAGGCGCACGCCTACGCCGAGAGCTTCACTGCCCCCGGGTCCGACCTGCCGCTCGACGACGTCATCGCCGACATCCTGCGCACCGACGGCACGGCCCGGGCCGGCCTGTTCGCCAGCGTGGGCGAGGGCAGGTTCGCCGACGAGCTGGCCATCGCTGCGGACCTCGGACGGCCGCTGGCGATCCTGCACGGCGAGGGCGAGCAGCTGGTGAATCTCGGCTACCTCGAGCGGCTGCACATCCCGACCCTGTGGCGCGGCGGCGTGCAGTTGATACCCGGCGTCGGGCACGCCGCGCACCTGGAGGCCACCGGCGCGTTCACCGGCCTGCTCGACCAGTTCCTTTCCGACCTCGGCTGATCGTGCCGGCGGCCGCCGTCAGCCGCTGCCCGAGCACGCGCGCGGCGTCCTTGAGGTCTGGACAGCTCACGATGCGGTACGACTCCGGGATCAGTGCGAGCTGCTGCGCGTACCAGACCGGGTTGCTCGTGCTTCCGACCAGGCGGCAGGTCGCCGCGTCGAGCGGTTCGAGCCGACCAATGGCAGCAGGCAGGCAGCGCGCCGCCGCCTCGGCTGGCGCATGGATGATGACCTCGATCTCGTGGTCCCAGCCGATGGCAAGGTGCTGCTCGAGCGTGGTGACCGGGTCGAGGCCAGCGGGGGGCGTGAAGGTGGCGTCGAGCATCTCGACGCGCCCGATCCGGTCGATCCGGTAGGCCCGCTGGGCGCCGGCGGCGTGCGAACGGCAGAGCAGGTACCAGCGGCCATGCCGTACCACCACCGCCCACGGGTCGGCCTCGGCGAGCCACTCCGTCCCTGCCTCGGTTCGGTAGGCCAGCCGGATCCGGCGGTGCTGTGAGCAGGCCTGCACCAGCGCCGCGGTGGTCTGCGGGTCGGGCCGCGCGGCGGCCCGATCGGGGGCCGGCGCCGTGGTGCGGCGTACGGCCTCCGCCTGCGCAGCCACCGGATCGGGCAGCGCCCGCATGATCTTCCCGAGCGCGCTGCCGACCGGGGTGGCCGGATCGTCGGCGGCGTGGTGGCCGTCGAGCACGGCCATGACCAGGCCGAGGGCCTCTGCGGCGGTGAACATCAGCGGCGCGAGCCGCAGTCCGCGGCCGACCCGGTACCCGCCGTACGGTCCGCGCAGCGACTCGATCGGGATGCCGGCCTCGCGGAGGATGCCGACGTACCGGCGCGCGGCCCGGTCGGAGACGCCGAGTTTGACGGCGATCCGGTCCGCGGTGATGCCCGGGCTGCCCTGGATCAGCTCAAGCGCCAGCAGCGCCCGCGCGGTCGGGCTTGCTTCGGCCATCTCGCCATCCCGCTCGTAACCGGAACCAGAACGTCCGCAATGCAGGCTATCGAAACACATAATTCACCTCAGCCGGTCATCTGCGGCGCGGCATGATGGACGGCGGCGCGGAAGACGGAGGCGGTGCCTGTGGAGCCGTTCGATCCGAGCAGGCCGAACATCGCCAGGGTGTGGGACTACTGGCTAGGCGGGAAGGACAACTTCGCGGCAGACCGCGAGCTTGCCGAGAAGATGCTGGCCGTCCACCCGCCCTCCGCGCAGATGGCGAGGGAGAACAGGGAGTTCCTCGGGCGTGCGGTCAGCTACGTGGCGGCCCGCGGAGTACGGCAGTTCATCGACGTTGGAGCGGGCCTGCCGACCGCGCTGAACACGCACGACATCGCTAGGCAGGTCAATCCGCACGCACGCGTGGCCTATGTGGATAACGACCCGGTGGTGATCTCGCATGCCCGCACGCTGCTTGCCCGCAGTCCCGGAGTGATCGCTGTCCCCGGCGATATGCGCGATCCCGAGGCGGTGTTCGCCGACGCCGGACTGGCGGACCTGATCGACCTGAGCGAGCCCGCGTGCGTGATCCTCTCCGCCGTCCTGCACTTCGCCGGGGCCGCAGACGCGCGCAACATCGCGACCGCCTTCGCCCGGGCGCTCGCCCCGGCCAGCTACCTGATCATTTCGGTCGGCAGCGGCAGCAGGTCAGAGGGAGCGAACTTCACCTCCGCGTACAGCGCCGCGCAGATCTACATCCACTCACCCGACGAGGTACGCGGCTTCTTCGGCGACCTTGAGCTCATGCCACCGGGCGTCGTCCCGGTGCGCGGCTGGCACGGTGACGGGCCCGTGCCTGACCTCGCGCCGCGCACCGCTACCTTCATCGGCGGTGTGGCTCGTCGTCAGGGCGAGTGCCCGGCCGCGTCCACGGCGTGCTAGCTGCTGCGGCGCGGGCCGCACCCGGCACCGGGACGACGATCATGGTGAGCCTGGCCCTGCCCGAGTCGCGGCCCGGCAGCGCGGCGGACCAGGCATCGGCCGCGAGCCGCGGCCGGGGAGAGGCGGGCACGTCGGCGCCCGCCATGGCGACGAGCGGCCAGGACAGGTGACCGTCCGCGTTCTCATCGTGGACGATCACCCGGTGGTCCGCGAAGGGCTGCGGGCGGTGCTGTCGGCCGAGCCTGACATCACGGTCCTCGGCGAGTGCGGCCGCGGGGAGGATGCGGTCGCCGCCGCCACCGAACTCGCACCCGATGTCGTGCTGATGGACCTGCGCCTGCCCGGCCTGGACGGCGTCGCCGCCACCCGGCAGATCACCGCCACCGGCCGGACCGCGGTGCTGGTGCTGACCACCTACGACACCGACGGCGACATCGCACGGGCCATCGCCGCCGGCGCGGTCGGCTACCTGCTCAAGGACGCGCCACGGCACGACCTCGCAGCCGCCGTGCGGGCCACCGCCAGGGGCGAGACGGTCCTGGCCGCGCCGGTCGCCGCGAAGCTGGTGAGCCAGGTCCGCGGCGGGAGCAGCCTGAGCGCCCGCGAGAGTGACGTGCTCGGGCGGATCGCCCGCGGCCTGTCCAACCCGGAGATCGGCCGCGAACTCTACATCAGCGAGGCGACCGTGAAGAGCCACGTCATGCGGATCTTCGGGAAGCTGGGCGTCAGGGACCGGACCGCCGCGGTGACCGCGGCCATCGCCCGCGGGATCCTGCCGCCCCCCGAGTGCTGAAACGGCAAAAGCTCAGGCCACTAGAGTACGTACGCCTCTTCTTCTTCGAACTCAGTGTCCAGACCCGCCTGCTCGACTGCGTCGGGAACCCGGATCGGCTCGAACCGGTTCAGGACCTTGAGGATGAGCCAGGTTACGCCGAACGCGTAGGCTGCCACGAACAGCGCGGCCGCGACCTGCTTGCCGAAGAAGGCGGCGTTACCGGCTACCAGCCCGTTCTGGCCTGCTGCGTTGACCGACAAGTAGGCGAAGACCCCGAGCAGGATGGTACCGAGGAGGCCGCCGATCCCGTGCGCTCCCCAGACGTCAAGCGCGTCGTCCCACTTCATGCGGTTCCGGAACCATACCGCGCCGTAGACGACGCCGCCGGCCAGGAACCCGATGACGAAGGACGCCCAGGTCGGCACGTAGCCGGCGCAGGGGGTGATGCAGGCCAGCCCGGCCACAGCGCCGGTGAAGGCGCCGACCAAGCTGGGCTTGCCGGTCTTCCACCAGCTGACGCCCAACCAGGTGCACATGGCGACGGATGCGGCGATGTCGGTGTTGACGAAGGCCTGCGCGGCGATTCCGTTAGCCGCCAGCGCGGAGCCTGCGTTGAACCCGAACCAGCCAAACCACAGCAGGCCAGTCCCCAGGCCGACGAACGCGACGTTGTGCGGCACCGTCTTCTCACCCGGCGCGAAATTGCGCTTACCGACTACCCACACCGACGCCAGCGCGGCGAACCCGGCGCTGGTGTGCACAACCATTCCGCCGGCGAAGTCGTGCACCCCCCAGCTGGCGAGGAACCCGCCGCCCCAGATCCAGTGCACAAGCGGCACATAGACCAGCAGGCTCCACACGACCAGGAACTTCAGGTAGCTCTTGAAGTGCACCCGGTCGGCGAACGCACCGGTGATGAGAGCCGGGGTGATGATCGCGAACATCTCCTGGAACGAGAAGTGCGCCAGCGCCGGGATGTGCGGCGCCCACGGCCCCGGATGGACGCCTACATTGCGCAGGAATGCCCAGGAGAAGTTCCCGATGATGCCACCCTCGTTGCCTGAGAAGGCGAGCGAGTACCCGACCGCGACCCAGATGACGGTCACCACGCCCATCGAGATGAAGCTCTGCAGCATGATGGCCAGCACGTTCTTCCGGCGGACCAGCCCGCCATAGAAGAACGCCAGGCCGGGCGTCATCACCATCACCAGCGCTGCGCTGATCAGAACGAAGGCGGTATCTCCAGCACTGATCACCACGGCCTCCACCGGAACGCTCGTTGCTCTGCCCTCGGCGAAGGCTAACTGCGGCCGTGCCGCTCAGACAGGGACCTCCGACTACGTCAATAGGGCCTAAGGTCCCAATTGGGCCAAGGGTCCTGCTTGTCCGGCCGCGGCGCTGAGCTGCCGCCAGAGCCTAGGCTGTCGGGCCGCGCGCGGCCGGTGTCGATGACTGCGATCGTCTGTGGGGTGGCCGGGGCCGTGCTGTCGCCCTGGGAGACCACGTGTACCCGCGACCCACCCGGCGACAGCGCAATGCCGGACGGGGCATCTGCGACCGGAATCAACCCGGTTACCCGGCCGAGGTCCCGCCGTCGCGCCGCGCGCCCGGAGAGCAGACCGCCGAGGTCGAACACGGCGACATCCGCCGAGTGCTCTTCGGGCACGAACGCGTGCCGGCAACCGCCGGAGATGATCTTGATGGATGTGGGAAATGTCTCAGAATACGCAGTGGATGTGGCATCCATTCCACTGACACCCAGATGATCACAGATGGTTTCGGCTGGTTTGTGGGGATTCAGGCGAGCGTTCTCGCTCAGGCGACCGCGGCCGCGCGGCGCGGAGGCCAGCCGCGCTGCTCCGGGTTGTTCATGGCCGGTGATCCGCGCGGTAGAGCCGTCGGTGCCCGCGGAGATCTGCGGGACAGGCGCTAGTCAAGCCAGCAGGGCCGCGAAGGCCACCCTGTCTGTAGTTGGGCGCACAAGTCAGGCCGAGATGCCGGGACCGGCGGCGTGACGGCCGTTAAGAAATGGAATGAGGCGCCTAGCTGGCGCGAAGGCCAGCGACGATGACCGAGAGCATCCGGTCGAGCTCTCCCGAGCTCCCTGGCGCCTGGTCGGTGGCCATGATCATGCCCTGGGCCAGCCGGATCAGGTCGGAGCCGGTGATGTCGGCGCGCGCGTCGCCGGTCTGCTGCGCGCGCTGGAGCAGGGCGCTCGTGGACTGCCCGATCACGGTCTTGCACACCGGCAGGAACGAGGACTCGGTCTCGAGAGTGGCCAGCAGCTCCCTGGTCAGGCTGCGCTTGGTGCTGCTGAAGACGACCAGCTCGCGCAGCCACTCGGCGAGCGCGTCGGCGGGCGACTCGGCCGCGAGCAGCTTGGCGGCGCGACCGCCGAGCGCCACGACCTGGTCACGGTAGACGGCCTCGAGCAGGCACTGCCGGTTCGGGAAGTGCCGGTACAGCGTGCCGATCCCGACCCCGGCCCGCCGGGCGATCTCCTCAAGCGACACCTCGTCCGAGCCGCGCTCGGCGAACGCAGCCCACGCGGCGGCGAGCAGCTTGTCGTAGTTCCGGCGCGCGTCGGCCCGCATCTCCCGCTCGGGGCGGTCAGACTGCAGCCGTTCCAGCCCGGCCGCCGCAGCCTCGGCCGCCGCACCGCCAGGCACAGCGTCGCCGGGCCCGGGGCTCGCGCTAGCCGGGGTCGGCTCAGTCGCACTCATCGCGTTCGCTCCGTCCGTACTCGCATGATCCACGCCCGCAAGACTCAGACTTGCAAAGCGGAGGGATCCTCCGTATAGTTATCGGAGGGATCCTCCGAATCAAGATTAGCTCACCCGGGCCCGGTTGGCCACCGGTCGGCCCGGGGGGAGCGCACTCCCCTCTTGCCTTCATGGAAGGAAGCCATGTCGTCCTCAGTCACGACACACGCACCACTGCACCCGAACGAATCCGCCAGCCAGCCGGCGGTCCTGGCAGCCACGGCCGGAGACGCCGCCGATTCGAAGACCGCCAGCCCGAAGGCCGCTGGCCCGAAAGCCGCTGGCCCGACGACTGCTGGCCCGAAGGCCGCCGCGCCGAAGGGCGGGCGCGGCCTCGGCGTCACGCTCGCCGTCGTCCTCGTGGCCCAGCTCATGATCATCCTCGACATGACGGTGGTGAACATCGCGCTGCCGCGCATCGCCGACGGCCTACACCTGCAGGCTGCCGGGCTGTCCTGGGTGATGAACGCTTACGCCCTGACCTTCGGCGGCCTGCTGCTGCTCGGCGGCCGCGCCGGTGACCTGCTGGGCCGCCGCAGGGTCTTCATGGCCGGGATCGCGCTGTTCACCCTGGCCTCGCTGGCCGGCGGCCTGGCAACCTCGGCGCCGATGCTGCTGGCCGCGCGGGCCGTCCAGGGCGTCGGCGCCGCCTTCGCGACGCCCGCCACCCTAGCGACGATCGTCACCAGCTTCCCGGAAGGCCGACCGCGCACGCGGGCGCTCGCCCTGTTCACCGGGGTGATCACCGGCGGCGCATCGCTCGGCCTCGTCCTCGGCGGCATGATCACGCAGTGGGCGACCTGGCGCTGGGTGTTCTTCGTCAACGTGCCGGTCGGCGTGGCGGTGATCCTGGTCGCGCCGCGCGTGCTGGCCCGATCCGCCCGCCGGAGCGGCCGGTTCGACGCCATGGGCGCGCTGACCTCGACCACCGGGATGGCCGCGCTCGTCTACGGCTTCATCCGGGCGGCATCGGCCGGCTGGACCGACCGGCTGACGTTGGCCGCGTTCGCCGCCGCCATCGCGCTGCTCACCGCGTTCGTGGTCACCGAGGCCAGGACCGCCCAGCCGGTAACCCCGCTGCGGCTGTTCGCCGACCGGAACCGAGTCGGCTCGTACCTCGCCCGGCTGCTGCTCGTCGGCGGCATGTTCGGCATGTTCTTCTTCCTCACCCAGTTCGTGCAGAACGTGCTCGGTTTCAGCCCGCTGCAGGCGGGCGTGTCCTTCCTGCCGATGACCGCGGCCCTGTTCGCGGTGTCCCGCCTGGCGCCCAGGCTGATCCCGCGGCTCGGCGCGAAGCGGCTCATGCTGGCCGGGATGCTGCCCGTCATCGGCGGGATGGCCTGGCTGGCGCAGATCACGCCGGCCACCACTTACTGGCCCGGCGTGCTCGGCCCGATGCTGCTCGTCGGCACCGGAATGGGCCTGGCGTTCGTGCCGCTGACCATGGCCTCGCTGGCCGGCGTCGCGCCCGAGGACTCCGGCGCCGCGTCCAGCATGGTCAACGTCACCCAGCAGGCCGGCGGTGCGCTCGGGCTGGCGATCCTGATCACCGTCTACGGGAACGCCAGCCGCGCGGCGGCCGCGCACACGAACGCGCTGAGCAGCCAGTTCGCCCAGGTACAGCACATCCTGGCGCATGCCATGGCCACCTCCTTCGCCGCAGCCGCGGTGTTCGACGTGCTCGCCCTGCTGGTCATCAGCACCGCGGTCCGCTTCAGCCGCGCCGCTGTTCCCACGGCCCGGTAAGACAGTCAGGCGGTCACCGCCACGACGGCAGCCGCCAGGCAAGGGCCCGGCACCTCCGGCTCACCGCCGGTCGTGCCGGGCCCGGCCCGCTGCGGGCTGACTCACGGACCGCGATCTTCCAGAGATTGAACACAGAGCCGCCAAGCTGGTAGGCGATGGCGGTGTAGATGCATCCCGGCGTGACCGCAATCCGGACGCGGATCGTCCGCAATCGCGCGTACGGTACTGCCATGGCTATCGCACGCTTCCCGAGCATCGTCATCGACTGTCCCGACCCTGCTGCCCTGGCAGCCTTCTACGGAACCATGCTGGACTGGAAGGCCGAAGTCTCCGACGACTGGGCCGAGGTCCGCGCGGACTACGGTCAGTGCATCGACTTCCAGCAGGTGGCGGACTATACCCCGCCGCGGTGGCCGGCCCAGGAGGTCCCGCAGCAGATGCACCTCGACGTCATCGTCGACGACCTCGACGCCGCGGAGAAGGCGGTGCTCGATCTCGGCGCGACCAAGCACGAGCACCAGCCGGGCACGACGTTCCGGGTGTTCCTCGACCCCGCGGGACACCCCTTCTGCCTCTGCATCAGCTGACCTGCCTGGCATGGACAGACCATGCCCTTAAGTGCCTCGCCCGGCGTGCGGGCAGTGCCAGCTCGCGGCGGATAAAGCACTCGGCCGGTAGTGGCAGGCTAGAGGCGTTATGCATGTGGGCGTACGTGCCCTCACGGGCTGGCTGCCTGGTCATCACCTGGCCCTGGGCGGCGGCGGGCTGGCGCACTGGATCGTCCGGCTGATCATCTGGCATGAGATCTGGCGGTTGTTCCGCTATCTGTGGAGGATCCCGACATTCGGGCCGTTCATCGTGATCGGGCTGGTACTTGTCGTCGTCGGCCTTCTGGTCTGGCGGCAGGCTCGCGGGACTGCCCAGTGGGGCCGCAGGCGTGGCGGCGGAGCCGGATACGGCACCGGCACCGGCGGCGGTCCGCGCGACTGGTAACAGCTCCGGCTAGATGAACAGATCGGGCCGGCGACGCTTACTCGCACCGACCCTGTTCGGCCCGACCGTTACCCATGGACCATGACTCTTTCAGGTTCCGCTCAGCGTTGGCTGCGCGCAGCAACGGCTTGCGGCGTGGGAGCGCTCGCCCTCGTGGGTGTCGGCATCCCGGTTACGGTCGCCTCGGCGGCGGCCACGCCCAAGGCGGTGACGATCACCAGCACAGGACTGAGGCCAGGCGCGATCAAGCACGTGTGGCTGATCATCCTGGAGAACAAATCCTACGACGCCACCTTCACGGGCCTTAACCAGAACACTTACCTGTGGAAGACGCTCCCGGCGCAGGGTGTCCTGCTCAAGAACTACTACGGCACGGGCCACTCCAGCATGGACAACTACCTGTCAATGGTGTCCGGCCAGGCTCCGTCGGAGGACGTGCAGGAGGACTGCAGCACCACTGACACCCTGCTCAACACCAACTCCGGCATCGAGTCC
>DATIZP010000025.1:0-49061 GCA_035517035.1 Streptosporangiaceae bacterium
TGGCCCCGAGCGCGCCGGCGTCCAGAGCCGCCTGCACCGCCGCGTCCGCCTCGGGCCAGGACACCCCGAAGTCGTCGCGCAGCGAGGCATGCGACGCGGTGAGCAGCGGTCCGACGTCCCCGACCCGGCCCTCCCGCAGCATGCGCGCGGCATCGAGGACGCGCCGGTTCTCGGTGATCACGTGCCTGGCCCGGCGCCTGAGCATCGGGTCGCCGATCCCCTCGAGCGCGCCGATGTCGTCGACGTCGCGCAGCGCGGGAACGCCGAGCGCGCGGGCGGCGTCCTCGCACGCGCGGCGGCGGCTGCCGTACCCGCCGTCGGTCAGTTCGTGCCGGGCGCGGGTGTCGACGATGATCATGGCCAGGCCGGCGGCGGCCGGGTCGAGCGGCACCGGCGTGCCGCCATGGCTGCGACAGTCAAGCAGCAGAGCGTGCCCTTCCTGGCAGGTCAGCACGGCGATCTGGTCCATGATCCCGGTCGGAGCGCCCACGAAGTCGTTCTCGGCGCGCCTGGCCAGCACCGCAAGCTCGGCCCGCTCGAGACTCAGCCCGCTCAGGTCGGCGAGCGCGAGGGCGACGGCGCACTCAAGCGCGGCCGACGATGCCAGTCCGGCGCTCGGGGCGAGGGAGGCGTCGACCGCGATGCTGGCGCCGCCGATCTGGTGGCCGGCGGCGTTCAGCGCCCAGGCCACGCCGGCCGGGTAGGTCGCCCAGCCGCCCAGCCGGGGCGGCTGGGCCGCCGGCCCGGCTCGGGCGGGGGCGAGGTCAGCCAGCCTGACGGTGACGTCCTGGCCGCTCTGCTGGCATGAGGTCAGGGCCAGTACCCCGTCGAGCCTTCGACCAGCGGCAACGCAGACCCTGGCGCCGATCGCGAACGGCAGCGCGAAGCCGTCGTTGTAGTCGGTGTGCTCGCCGATCAGGTTCACCCGGCCAGGCGCCTGCCACACGCCCTCCGGCGGGGTGCCGAACCGCTCGGCGAACCGGCGTGCGGCGCCGGCCTCGGGCCCGGCCCCGGACCTCACCGTCACGGCGCGCCAGCCCTTGACCTGGTGAACTCCCACGCGTCGCGCACCATCGCGCGCAGGTCGCGTTCGGGCCGCCAGCCGAGGTCGGCGGCGATCAGCTCCGACGAGGCGACGAGTACCGCGGGATCGCCGGACCGGCGACCGGCCGTCCGTGCCGGGATCGGCCGTCCGGTGATCTCCCGGCACGCGGCGAGCACGTCGAGGTTGGAGTAACCGGTGCCGCCGCCCAGGTTGTAGACCACGTGCCTGCCGGGGGCACACGCTCTCAGCGCGAGCAGGTGGGCGGCCGCGAGATCGGTGACGTGGATGTAGTCGCGCACGCAGCTTCCGTCGCCGGTCGGGTAGTCGGAGCCGAAGATGGCGATCTCGCCGTGGGGGTCGCAGGCCGCGGCGAGGATGTTCGGTATCAGGTGTGTCTCCGTGGCGTGCCGCTCCCCCAGCCAGCCGCCCGGGCTGCGGTAGGCCCCGGCCACGTTGAAGTAGCGCAGGCTGACCGCGCCGATGCGATGCAGCCTCGCGTGCTCGGCGAGCGCGGTGTCCACTGCGAGCTTGGAGGCTCCGTACGGGCTGGTCGGCCTGGGCGGCGCGGTCTCATCGACCGGCACCCGGTCTGGCTCGCCGTAGACCGCCGCCGTCGATGAGAACACGATCGCCGGCGTCTGCGCGGCGCGCATCGCGTCGAGCAGCGCCAGCGTGCCGCCGAGATTGTGGTTCCAGTACATCTGCGGCTGCGCCATCGACTCGCCGACCAGCGACCTGGCCGCGAAGTGCAGCACGGCGTCGAACCCCTCGGCCAGCACCTGGGCGGCGTCCTGCCTGAGGTCGCCGCGGACGAACCTGGCGTCGGCCGGCACCGCGTCGGCGTGCCCGGTGGACAGGTCATCGAGCACGACGACCTCGTGACCGTCGGCGATCAGCAGCGCGGCGACCACGCTGCCGATGTAGCCCGCGCCTCCGGTGACGAGCAGCCGCATGCGCTGCCTCACCCCTGCGCTCGTACCGCCGGGTAGCCGAACCTGTCCCGCACCGCCACCACGCCGCTGACGTGCCTGACCCGCTCGACGATGACCTTGCCGTCGTGATCGCTGTGCAGCTCACCGGAGAGGGTGACGATGCCGTCGCGGACGGTCACCCCCAGGTCGCGCGGTACCTGGGCCAGGGCGGCGGGCACCACCTGGCTGATCACTTCCTTACGGATCTCGGCATCCGGCCGGTCGAAGACCGCGAGCACGTCGACACGGCTGATGATCCCGACCAGGTGCCCGGCCCTGTTCACCACCGGCAGCCGCTTGACCCGCTTGTCGTACATCAGCCGGGCGGCCTCGGCCACGGGCGCGTCGGGCCCGATCGTGATCGCTGGCGCGGTCATCAGCTCGCCCGCCGTGATGCCCGCCGACTTCTCGTCCTCGTGCACGTGCCGCAGGGCGGCGATCAGGCTGGTGCCCTCGGCCTGCACCGCCTCCTTGACCAGCATGTCGGCTTCGGACACCACGCCGACCACCCGCCCGGCGTCGTCGAGCACCGGGAACGCGCTGATCTTGGAGCTGCGCAGCATCGAGGCCATCTCCTTGAACGAAGCGTCCCTCCTTACTGCCACCACACGCGTGGTCATGACGTCCTTGACCGTTATGTCGCTCACCGGTTCACCTCCGACCGCACGTGCACGATCTAATCCGAGACTCGCCCAGGCTGCTAGTACCGGCCCGTGCTGGGCCGCCCGTGCCGAAGGCTAGCCGGGCGCGTTGAACGAACGCCCGGGCCGTGCTCAGAATGTCCGCAGGACTTGGTGGCGACCTGGCAGGAGGTTCCAGTGAGCGTGCAGCTGAACCACACCATCGTGGCGTGCCGCGACCAGCGCCGGTCGGCGGAGTTCCTGGCCGGGATCCTCGGCCTGCCTGCGCCGTCGCCCTTCGGCCGGTTCCTGGTCGTCGGCACCGACAACGGCGTGTCGCTCGACTACGCCCAGTCCCAGGGCGCGATCACCCCGCAGCACTACGCCTTCCTGATCGGCGAGGACGACTTCGACGCGATCTTCGGCCGTATCCGCGACCGCGGAGTCCCCTACTGGGCCGATCCCGGCCGGAACAGGCCCGGCGAGATCAACCGCAACGACGGCGGACGCGGCGTCTACTTCTCCGATCCGGACGACCACCTGATGGAGATCCTGACCCGGCCGTACGGCAGCGGCGCCTGAGCTCCGCGGCAGGACCCGAGCGCCGCCTGGCTGGTCAGCTCCCGGTCGCCGGCGCCACCGGCAGGTTCGCTGCCAGGCACTCCAGTTCATCGGCGAAGCGCCGGTAGGCGAGCAGCGCCTTCCGCAGCTGCTCGGTCTGCTGGCCGTCATCGCCTTCCGTTCCGAACGAAGCCAGCTCGGCCTGATGCCGCCTGACCGCCTGGGTCAGGTCGTCGATGGCCGCACCGACGAGCCCCGAGGCCAGCTCCACCGAGCCGCGCGGGTCGTCGACGAACATCGCCTTGATCTCGCTCCACTCGGCGCGGCGCGGGGCGAAAGCGGCCGGTGGTGCCGGCGGGGCGGCAGCCCGCCGGGCGGCAGCCGGTGTAACAAGCAGAGCGGCAGCCGGCGTAGCAAGCGGGGCGGCAGCCAGCGGAACCGGCGGAGCCGCAACGACGATGCCGTCGACCACGTCAGCGTCGGATTCAGCAGTCTCGTCCGCGTCATCGTCGAAGCCGCCCTCCTCGGCCTCGGCAGCGTCGTCCCAGGCAGCGCCGTCCCCGCGAGCAGCGTCCCCGCCAACACCGTCCCCGCCGGCACCGTCCCCGCCAGCACCGTCCCCGGCGGCGCCGTTCTTGTCAGCTCCGTCCCCGGCGCTATCGGTCCCGGTCCGGCCGATCCCCGCTCCGCCGGTGGCGACGCGGAAGGACAGCCCGGGCTCCCAGAATCTCGGTGGCGTGGCGGCGTCGGTGGACATCGGTGAGATCTGAGCCGGTTGAACGTCGTCGGCCGGAGCGCTGCGCTGAGATTCCATCGGGCTACCCGTTCCTTATCTGCCCTGAGTGATCGTCTTCCTCGGAAAGGTCGCCGTCATCGCCGGCGTACCCGCCGTCCATGTCGCCGGTCTCGTCGGCGGCGGTCTCGTCGGCGGCGGTCTCGTCGGCGGCGGCCTCTTCGGTGGCGGTCTCAGCGGCGGATTCGTCGGCGGCGGTCTGGTCGGCGGCGGCGAGTGCGCCTACCTGGCCGTCGACCGGCGTGCCCTGGACCTCGCGCCCCTTGATCGCGCCGTCGTTGACGGCGCCATTGCCGCTCGTGCGGTCATCGATGGCACGATCGTCGAGCGTCCCGTCACCGACCACCCCGTTCGCTGCGCCCCCGGCCGCCGTCAATTCGCCGAGCACGTCATCGAACATCGCGCGGTAGTGGATCATGGCCTGCCGCAGGTCCTCAGTCGACGCCGCGCCATTGGCCGCCGAGCTCAGCGCATGCGCCGAGCGGTAGTGACCGAGGTTGCGCGCATAATCGACGGACAGGTCGGCAAGAATCTGGCCGTAGTCATCGGCCGGGTAACCGCGGTCCCGCAGCACGGCCGTCACCAGCGCCCGCGCGTCGGCGATGGCGACGCCCGGCTGGTCGACGAACCGTTCCTGAGTCGCCGACCATCGCACCCGGTAACCGGCTCGTTCTGCCGCCGTCAGCGGCCGGATACGCATGCTCCTGACCCGCCGCTCCCGGCCGGCCAGTGCGGTGTCCGCCTTGCGCTGGCTCTTGTAGTCCTCGACCGCCCGGTCGTATTCCGGGCCGAACCGCTCTCTCAGCCGCTTCCGGCGTGTGGCCGAGGCGCTCACAGCTGCCACGACTATGACGGCGACGACGACCACGATGGCCACGGCAATGGTTACGCCCGACATGGGGGCCTCCTCGCTGGTCTCAGAGCGTCGTGCTCATCCGTTCAGCGAGGGTCTTGCTCCCCCCGGTGTGCTCGGCCAAACCGCCGTTCGGCGGAAATGACCGCGCGAACGGCGGCGACGGACCTGAGCGGGGACTTACCCGATTCGGGCTGTCACCGGGGTTCTCGGAGCAGGCTGAGATCGGCGTCTCAGAGAATCGCGCTGTCCTCGCTGGCCGACCAGCCAATGAGAGCCCGCGGCTCGGGCCGGGCCGCCCGCGGCGGCAGCGGCGCCGCGCCGTCGCAGAGGCCGCACGGCTGACGCACCGCGTGGATGGACATGTACCCGTTGGCCAGACGATGTCCGACGATCGCGTCGTCGCGCTCATAGGTCCGGTCCGGCCTGGCCGGCGCAGCAGCCCCGGCAGGGACGGCGGTCCCGGCCGGTGCCGCAGGCACGGCCGTCCCGGCCAGCGCGCCGAACTCGGCGTCCCCAGCCGGTGCATCAGGCCGGACGGGCGCAAAGGTTCCAGCATGTGCGGCGATTCCGACCCGGCCGGCGAGCGCGGGCACCACGGCCGACCCGACGGCCGCAGCCGACCGTGACCGGGCGGCAACGAGCCGCATCGGAGCGCGGCCGGCCACCGGGCGGTGGTCCTTGAACTGCGGCTGAGCGAACATGACTCCTACTTTCTGGCTGGCGGGACCGCGAGTCGGCCCGCTGATGACCCCAGTCTTCGGTCCCGCACCCCTGCGCGCTTGAGTAGCGGATGCTCAATTCCTCGCCCGGCCGTTACCTAGCACCGATCCCGGCGCAGCGCGAACGCGGGCGGAGCCCGGCCAGCCCTTGCGCCACGACTGCGCGATCGCCAGGAAGCGCAGCAGGACCGCACGCCCGCCTAGCTGCCCAGAACCCTGGCAAGTTCGGAGCGGCTGGTCACGCCGAGCTTGCTGTAAGCGTTCTGCAGGTGGTTGTCGACCGTGCGCACCGAGAGCACGAGCCGGTCGGCGATCTCGCGGCTTGACGCCCCCGCCGCGGCCATCACCGCGATCTCGCGCTCCCGCCTGGTGAGCCCGCCGGCGCTGGTAACGGCGGCCAGCGCGGGGGTCCGAACCCCGCCGCACTCGCCGATCAGTTCCTCTGCCCGCCGCGCCGCGGTGCTGGCCTGCCTGGCATACCCGTCGGACCGCAGCAGCACGGCAGCCGCCTGGTACGCCTCGGCGGCGAGCAGCGCCGAGCCGGCTGCGACAAGCGCATCTGCTGCCTCCCGAACGCCGGTTGCATCGGCAGCAGCGAGCGCGCTGGCGTGACAAGCGAGGGCGGGAACAAGCTCGCCGTCGACAGTCTCCGCCAACTCGGCCAGCCTGAGCACGACCTGCTCGGGACGTCCGAGCCTCGCCAGGTCGTGCAGCAGCTGGGCCTCGGGCACGCGCAGCTCGCAGGCCCGCGCCCGGGCAGCGGCGGCCGCAAGGATCTCGCAGGCCAGTGAGTGCTCCCCGGCTGCCGCGCGGGCCCAGGCCCGGCCGCGCTCGATCACCTCGGGCTCGTAGATCGTCATCGCCCCCGGCCGCAGCTCGTCGAGCTCGGCCGCCGCGGCCTGCGCCGCGGCGGCGTGGCCGGCCATGCCCTCGGCGAGGGCCAGTCCGGCGACGCACCAGCGCAGCGCCGCCGGGTCGACGATCTCGCGGTTAACGGACGCCCCGTCGAGGAACACCTTGGCCGCCCGGCCCAGCTGCCCGCTCTGGACGAGCACGCAGCCGGACAGGAACAGGAAGGTCGCCTGCCCCTCCTTGTCGCCGGCCTCCAGGCAGACGAGGTAGGCGGCCGCGGCGTCTGCCTCCGCCTGGCCGAGCCGCCCGGCCCCGAGGTTAGCCAGGATGCCACCGATGAGCTGGGCTGTAGGCTGCTGGCGCAGGCCGCTGGCGCGGCGGTGGCTGCGCTGGCCGACCTCGGCCACCCGCAGGGCTTCCTCGCAGCGGCCGAGCTGCGCGAGCGCGATCGACGACACGTAGGCGCCGCGGCTCACCGCGGCGTCATGGCCGCTGGCCAGCAGTCCCTCGGCAGCGGCGAGCGCGCCGCCGGGGTCGGACTCGAGCAGCCTGATCGTGGCCAGGCGGCCGAGCAGCTCAAGGCGCGGCGCCGTCTCGGTCACCACGGTCAGGGCCTGGCCGAGCACGGCGGCGGCCTCGGCGGGCTTGCTCATGAGGTTGTGCAGGTTGTGCGCCCGCGCACTGGCAACCCTGGCTGCATCGGCGTCGGTCCCGCACAGCGGCACCAGGCCGGCGAGCACCTCCTCCGCTTCCGCGTGCTTGCCCGACCGGAACAGGGACTCGCCGAGCACCATCCCTGGGTCCACCCCGCCGCCCAGGTCCAAGGCCGACCTGGCCAGCCGCGCGGCCAGGTCAAGGTCGAACATCTCCGCGGCCCGCGCGGCGGCGCGGCCGAGAACGTCAGGCTCGCCGGGAACGCCGGAGTCAAGCTGCCAGCGGCCCAGCCGGAGCAGGTCATCGCCCCGCCGGGTGCCGGTGGCCCGCACGGCACCGGCCAGCGTGGCCGAGATCCTCCGCTGGCGGGACCTCGGCAGGCTCAGCCGCAGCGCCTCGCCGTAGACCGGGTGGCTCAGCCGCGCCTCGGTCCGCCGGCCGTCCTGAGCGACGTGCACGAACCCGCGTGCTTCCGCGTCCTCCAGGCCGGCCGGGCTGACGAGGCCCTCGAGCACGGGCAGGCCGAGCGGCTCTCCGATCGCGAGCACCTCGACAACGGCTACCGACTCAGGCGCAAGACTCGCGAGCCTGGCGGCGACCAGCTCGACCAGCCGCGCGGGCGCGGTGAGCGGCGCGTTCAGCGACCAGATGCCGCCGACGGTGCGCAGCACCCCGGAATCTGCCGCGCCGATGAGCAACTCGCGCAGGTAGAGAGCGTTACCGCGGCTCATCTCCCACAGCTGGCGGACGGTGGCCCTGGCAACCGGGCCGCCGAGCACGGCGGTCAGCGCCGTCTCGGTCTGCTCCTCGGTCCAGGAGCCGAGGTCGATCCGCTCGGCGAGGCTGTCTTTCCACAGGGCCGTCACCGGGTCAGGGACGGGCCCGGGGACCCGGACACACGCGACGACCCCGCAGATCCGCTCGCGGACCAGCCGGTTCACCAGGGCCGCCGAACCGTCATCCAGCCACTGGGCGTCGTCGACCACGAGCAGCAGCCGGTGATCGGGCCCGCCGCGCTCGGCGATCGCGTCACTCGCGACCGTCAGCAGTCCGAGCAGGTCACCAGGGGTGTGCCCGCTGGCCGGCAGGAACGAGGCAAACGGGCCGAACGGGATCGTGGCAGCGGCACGAGAGCCGACTGCCGTGGCGGTGGCGAAGCCCAGGTCCCCGGCGGACCTGGCCGCCTCCGCCGCCAGCCGGGTCTTGCCCACGCCGGCCGGCCCGGCCAGCACGAACGCGGCGGGTTCAGGCGCCCGCAGGGCCGCGACTATGCAGTCCATCTCGGCTTCGCGCGACACCAGCGGGATCTCGCCGACTAGCGCCTGTCTCATCGTCGCAAGTCTCGCACCGCGGCAAGATCGGCCGCTACAGGACTAACGGCGCCCGTGCGCGGCTGCAGCGTGCACGGGACATGCGCGGGCCTAGGGCGCGAGTTGGTCCAGCGCCTCGCCGATGGCGGCAGTACGCGCGTGGCTCCACTCGAAGCCAGGCTCGGGCTCGAGGAAAGCTGACGCCAGGCCCGCGAGGCCCAGGGAGGGCAGCGACCACTCGCTGTCGCCGGCCGCGCCGAACGGGCTGGCCAGCACACGCTGCTCGGCGAACCCGGGCATCGACAGCGCCATCAGGACCAGCCCCCGCATGGTCGCGCTGAGCAGGGCCGCCAGCATCGGGTACGAGGCACCGAGCTCGGGCCGCAGCCGGAAGCCGAACAAGCCGGCCAGGCGCTCCCATGACGCGGCGATCATGGCCAGGTGGTCCCGCTCGGACCTGGCCAGCGCCTCCTGCACCTGATCCCGCAGCGTGCCGTCGGCAATGCTCAGGAACGTCGCGTGCAGAGCCAGGTACGTACGCCAGCGCGCCGAGGCGTACAGGGTCTGGAAGTCCAGCAGCGCGAGCTGGCGGAACAGCTCGACAACGAGCGCCCGGCGCAGCTCGGCGGTCTCCAGCCAGTCTCGGTGCTCGGCTACCACCCGCCTGATCATCGCTACCTCGTCGGCGATGATCTCGGGGACCGCGTTCTGCGCGAGCTCGCGCACCAGATCGCTGAAGAAGAGGTCCTTGTACGGCCACCGCCGGTAGACCGCGCTGCGCGAGACGTCGGCGTCGCGGATGACGTCCTCGAAGCTGATGTGGTCCAGGCTGACGGTAAGGCCAGTCCGGTGCACCATCGCCGCGGCCGCGGCGAGCATCCGGCGCTCGGTCTCCGTGTCACTGAGCCGACGTCCCCGCCTGCCGAGCCCAGTAGGCGCCGCCGCCCCGCGCCCCCCCGTACCGCGCCTCTCCAGCTCGCTCGCCCCTGCCCGGAGCGCGCCCTGCTCATGCGCCCCCGGCTCGCGCGCCCCGCGCCCGCGTACCTCCGTCCCGCGCGCTCCCGACTCACGCACGACCCGCTCACCTGCCTCAGCTCCGCGCACTCCTGGCTCGCCAGCCCCCACACCGCGCACGCCCTGCTCATGTACCCCCAGCTCGCGCGCGGCCCGCTCGCCTGCCTCCGTACCGCGCGCTCCTGGCTCGCGCATGGCCGTTTCCCGCGTCACCCTCTCGCGTGCCATCGCCGCCCACTCCCCTCGTTAGGACTTTAGACTCTATGTTTCAAGTTCTACATCTGACATTTTAGCAGCGTGGCCGAGAACGGAACGGAACTACCGCCCAGCGACCGTGGCGTGCCCCGCGCACGTCCAGGGTCCGGAGCGACCTGCTCCCCGATCGACGCGGGCGTCGAGCGGGAAGAGGGTGCGCGAGCGCCGGCGGGCGGATCCGGTCCGGCGGATGGAGGGACGAGATGGGACTGATCTTCTCCGACGACGCGTTGCGGGCGATGTACTCCGGCGGCCGGGCGAACCCTGCCGCGCGCCGGATGGCGCGTTTCTGGGCGGCAATGTTCGGCTACGGGCTGCTCCCGCGGCGCTGGGTGACCCTCGAGGTCACCGGGCGCAGGTCAGGGCGGCTCACCAGATTCCCGCTCGGCATGGCGCGAGTGAACGGCGAGTGGTACCTGGTTCCGATGCTCGGCGAGGACTGCAACTGGGTCAGGAACGTCCGCGCTGCGGGCGGGCAGGTCGCGCTGCGGCGCCGCCATGCCCTGCCGTGCGAACTGCGCGAGATCCCGGTGGCCGAGCGCCCGCCGATCATCAAGCACTTCGTCGAGCAGGTGCCAGGCGCCCGCCCGCACATCCCGGTCGACCGGCATGCTCCGGCGGCCGACTTCGCCGCGATTGCGCCGAGATACCCGGCGTTCCTCGTCGTGCCGTTCAAGCCGGGCGCCCGCAGCGGCGTCCCAGCGACCAGCGAAGCCGCGGTGCAGAGCGCAGATGAAGAGAGCGCAGCTAAGGAGACAGAGCAATGATCGAGCAGAGCGCACCCAATCACACTGCTGGCGACAGATCAGACCCGGCGGCGCGGACTAGGCCGCGGCGGCACCGCTGGTGGCGATGGCTCCTGGCCGGCGTGGCAGCGGTCGTGCTGCTCACCGTGGGCGCCGTCGCCGCCTTCATCAAGCTCACGCCCGGCCCCGCTCCGCTGGCGCTGCCCACCGCTCGCGCGAGCGCGCCGGCCGGCCCGGCCAGCGGCTCCTGGGTCGTCACAGCAGGCTCGGCCGCGGGCTTCCGGGTCGCCGAGACCGCCCTGGGCCTGAGCAACGACGTGGTGGGCCGCACCAGCGCGGTCACCGGCACCCTGGCGATCCTCGGCGACCGGGTCACCAGCGCCACGTTCAGGGTGGACCTGGCCGGGCTCAGGGTGAACGGCAAGCCGCAGCCGCAGCTCGCCAGGAGCCTGCGCACTGCCCAGTACCCGGTCGCGACGGTCACCCTGGTCCGGCCGGTCACTCTGGGACCGGCCTTCGCCGACGGCGCAGTGGTCACGGCGCACGCGGCTGCCAGCCTTACCGTGAACGGGGTCACCCGCCCGGTGACGATTACGGTGTCGGGTCGCAGGAGCGACACAGCTCTGCAGATCGCGGGCTCGATTCCGGTGGTCATGTCCCGCTGGGGCATTACCGAGCCGGCCGGCTTCGGCCCGCTCGGCTCGCTCTCGAATCATGGCATCGCCGAGTTCCTGCTCATCCTGCGCCAGCGCACGTAAAGGTTCTCCGTGGAGGCCGCTCCCATCCGCCCGCGTTGACGGGCGGCCGCCACTCAGACATCGTGCCTCGTCGATGTCGTTAATAGCCGCATCAACGGGCCACAATGGCGAGCGCGTATGCAGCGCGGGCCCGGACGGAGCGGGCCCGGACGGAGCGGGCCCGGGCGGAGCGGGCCCGGGCGGGGCGAGCTAGGGCGGGGCGAGCTAGGACGAAGCGGGCCGCTCGGGCGGGGCGGGGTTGGGCGGGCCGAGGGCGGCGGGGGTCAGGCCGTCATCGAGCGCGACCTGGTCGAACCAGCCGCAGCGCGGCTCGCCGGGCGGGCGATCGAATCTGGTGACGTACGGCTTGATGTCGATCACCGGCGTTCCGTCGATGACGTCGGCTCGAGGCCGTTGCGGCAGGTGCCGTTCCTACTCCGCGCGCAGCGGCGCCAGGTCGGCATCCTGGCCACCCGCGGGCCGCGCCGGATCAACCCGATCGGGCTCAGCCTGGTCAAGCTGGTCAGGCTGGTCGGGGTGTCAAATGCGCAGGTCCATGGCCGTCATGCTGGCACGACAGGCCGCCGCCCAGGCCGGCAGACTCGGCGGGCAGACCGGACCGGCGGGCCGACCAGAGCGTGCCGACGCCTTCCTGGCCGACGTCGCCGGGCAGGTGGCGCAGGCGCGCGGTTACCCCGATATCGGCGCCCTGGTGCTGGCCAGGCTGGCGCAGGGTGCCAGCCTCGCCGCGATCAGCAGGGAGGCCGGGCTGCACAAGGACTGGCTGTCCAGGCACCTGCACCGGGTCGATCCCAAGGCGGCTCAGGCGGCGCGGCGTTCCCAGTTCGACCGCGCCGATGCTGGCTGGCTTGCCGTCCTGCCTCGGCTCGGGGTCGACGACGTGGCTATCTGCGGGCCAGGCACATCGACCAGCATCTGACGGTCGCCTCGATCGCCGCCGAGGTCGGCATGTCGGCGCACGCGGTGGAGTCCGCAATGCGCTGGCACGGGCTTGACCGCACGGCGCACGCCGCCAAGCGGCACGCTGCCGCCCTGCGCGCGGCCGAGGTCGCCGCGGACCTCGGCTTCGCCACCGTGGCCGCCTACGTCGCCGAACAGCGGGCAGGCGGCTGGACCTGGAACGCCATCGCCGCGGAGTCCGGGCAGCCGTAGACCTGGCTGCGCAGGCACGCGACAGGCCGGCCCGCCGGCTAGCCGCGCCGCGACGGGCCGGGTGACCTTCGGCGCCGCGCCGGTCGTGACCTAGCCGCGAGAATGGTGCTGACAGCGATCGCGAAGGGACAGACGATGCAAGCGGAATTCGACGACCCCTCGCAGGGCCGGACGGCGGCTCGGTCCTTCCGTGGCAAGTATCTCAGCGTCGCCAGCTACAAGCGGGATGGCACCGCGGTCGCCACTCCGGTCTGGTTCGTCGAGCAGGACGGCAGGCTGCTCGTGCAAACCGGCGCTCATTCCGGCAAAGTAAAGCGTATCCGCCATAATCCGGCCATCGGGATCGCTATGTGCACGGCCAGCGGCCGACTGCGCGGCGAGCAGGTGTCCGCCGTCGCCGAGGTGCTGCGGGAGTCCGCCGCCATGGACGCGCAGCGGCTGATCATGCGCAAGTACCGGGCCGAGATGGTCATTATCGGCCCACTCCGATTTGCGCAATCGGCCCTGAGTTACGTGCTATCGGCACCGCATTTCAGCCGGAAACGCGCCGAATCCGTCGTGCTGGCGATCACGCCCAGCTGATTCCTGACGCGCACAGGAATCCCCTAGCCTGGGTAATTTATTCGCGTCTTATGGGACAGCGGGCACGCGCGCCGCTAGTGTTTACCGATGTCAGGCGCGGGCCCGCCGCGTGAGGCCGTCCGTTGACGGCCTTTCCCCGCGGGTCGGCGCGAACTGCGCGTGATCGGAGCCGAATGCCCCCACTGAGACAGACCGCTCGCATCAGATTGACGGCCGCAGCCATCCCTGTCGGGATTGCCGCGGCATTCGCATTTCAGGCCCCGGCGGCGAGCGCCGCTCAGGGCGCCGCCGCCCGCGGGGCCGCCACGGCCAGCGTCGTGGCCGCCTCGTTCTCGCGCCGGCCGCATTCCGCGGCCCGCGCCGCCGGCTACCGCAGGCGCCACCTGTCCGCCCGGCTGCGTGCCTACCGCTGGGCCCGATCTCAGGCCGGCCACCCGTACGTCTGGGGCGGCATCGGCCCGGGCTATGACTGCTCTGGCCTGGTTATGATGGCGTACCGGCACGTCGGCATCCACCTGCCGAGGACCACCGCGGAGATGCTGGCCAGCCCGCTGCTTGTCTGGGTGAAACACCCCCAGATGGGCGACCTCGCCTTCTACGGCACCGGCCACGTGGAGTTGTTCAGTAGGTGGGGCTGGACGTTCGGCGCCCACGACTACGGCTCGCCGGTCGGCCTCATCCACTACGGCTGGGGCTGGAAGCCCACGGCCTACTACCGGGTGCGCTGACCCGCCGGGCCTCGCCGAGGCCGCCAGCGTTGTTACGCTGACCCGCGTGACGTCACCTACCCCGCCTGCACTCGTGCTTGCGTCGGGTTCGCCGACTCGCCTGCGGGTGCTGCGTGACGCGGGGATCGACCCCGAGGTCGTGGTCAGCGGGGTCGACGAGACCGCCGACGAAACCTCGGACACCGCGTCGGTGGCGCAGGAACTCGCCGATCGCAAGGCGCGCGCGGTCGCCGCGCTGCGCCCTGATGCGCTGGTGCTCGGCTGTGACTCGCTGCTCGATCTAGACGGGACAGCGTTCGGCAAGCCAGGGTCGCCGGCCGAGGTCGCGGCGATGTGGCGGCGGCTGTCCGGGGAGGTCGCGACGCTGTGGACCGGGCACTGCCTGATCGACGGCACCGCCGGCCGGCATGCCAGGGGCACGGCAGGCACCATCGTGCGATTCGGCGTGCCCAACGACGACGAGTTGGCTGCGTACGCGGCGAGCGGGGAACCGCTGGCGCTGGCCGGCGCGTTCAGCATCGAGGGACTCGGGGCGCCGTTCATCCAAGGCATCGAGGGCGACCCGAGCAACGTACTCGGCCTGTCGCTGCCGCTGCTGCGGCGGCTGCTCGCCGATCTGGGATTGGCTATCACCGACCTTTGGCGGCCAGGCACGCTTCCCGTCGTTCCCGGCTAGCTGCCCGCCGATTCCCGGCGACTCCCGAGGCCCTGCAGAGTCCCGAGGCTTACGCCAAGCCGGCCCGCGCCGCGCCGAATTCCGCTCCGGCCCAGCGCGGGCGGTGCTGCTAATGTCCCGGGAGGAATCATGCGCAAAGGTCCCTGGGCCGTCCTGGCGGGCCTGGCCGTCGCCCTCGCCGCGACGGCCGGCTGCAGCGCGGCATCGTCCTCGGGCGGCGCGGCCACCTCGCCGGCGACCAGTGCACCAGCGAGCGGCTCGGTCCCGGCCACCCAGCCGGCCAGCAGCCCGCCGGCGTCGAGCTCGGCGCCGGTCGCCCAGCCGAGCGGCGGGGCGGCGCCCGCCCACGTCACGCTGTGCGCCTTCCCCGTGGTCAGCTGCCAGGGCAGCGCGTCCAAGGTCGCGCCGACCACCATCTTGCTGTCCGGCGACGGCTCCCTGTTCGTGAGCGCGGTCACCTGGACCAGCTGGGGCGCGGCGACGGCGCAGGGCAGCGGAACGCTCAATGTGGATGGCTGCACGCCGAACTGCGCGCAGGGCGCTCTGTCTCACTACGCCGCGTCGATCACCGTGACCGGCCTCACGCCGTACGGCAACGGCAAGCAGGCCTACGCGACCATGACGGTGACCGCTCCGGCCAAGTCCTACAACCAGACATTCAAGAGCCTGGTCCCCTAAGCGCCGGGTGGCACGAGGTTCCGTTCACGCCGCGTCTATGCAGTGGTTACGGGGCCCGGCGGCATTGTCGCTCGGCAGGTCGATGTAGATCACCCGCCGGCCTGCGACCAGTGCCAGCGCTCGGGCCAGGTGTCCGCGACGGCTGACGATGGTTACGCGGCTGCCGTCGGCCGCGAGGCCGGACGCCGCCTCGGTGAACACGCCGTCGCCGGATCCGATGACGACATCGGGGAACCTGCTCACGAGGCGTTCGTAGCGGATGACCCGGAGCAGTTCGCGGTCGGCTCCGTCAGGGCCGGATCGCACCAGGTACTGCGGCCCGCACCAGCAGAATCCGATCGTCTTGAATGCCCGGTGGCTGCACGCGATGACAATCTGGTCCATCGGCCCGAAGCCGACCCTGCGTGCGTAGCGTGCCATCAGGTCCTGGACCTCGCTCACGTGCGGGCTCGCGGTCCCGATCAGGTTCTCGGGATCGAGCAGATGGATCGTGCGCGGCGGGTAGCCCGGCTGGCTGCCGCGGGCTGGGCGGATCGCCGAGACCCGCGGCCGTGCGGCCGGGAGCGCCGCTTCCCGCGCGGCCGCCTCCCGTGCTGTCGGAGTCCGCGCTGCCGCAGCCTGCCACGTCGCATCCTCGGCCGGACTGGCCGCGCGGGACGCGATCCGATGACTCATGGCACTGTCCAGTAGCCCCAGGCCGGATTGACGGCCTCGCCGCTCTGCTTGAGGCTGGTCAGGTCGACCGAGACACCGCCGGCGACCTTCTTGCCTCGGTCAGCCATCCGTTGTTCCAGGTCCCGGGTGCGCACGAACTCGGGCCTGGCCTCACTCAGGACGGCGAGGATGGCCTCCCTGATCGTCATCCGCGACAGATCGCCCGCGGCGGGCCTAGGCGGCTGGCCGATTCCCGGCTGGGAGTAGACGCGATCCTGGGCCTCGAGGCTGGCGATCTTGGCCCTGACGTGGGTCAGGCCGACGGTCAGCCTGGCTACCTCGGCGGCCAGCCGCGCCTCCTGCCCCCTAGCCTCTGCCAGCCCCCGTGCGATCTTCTCCCGCTCTTCCCGGAAGTGATCCATGAAAATAAGAATAAGAGATCAATTTTTATCGGGTCAAGGATGCCATGAAAATCCTTAGTCGTCTCGCCAAGGATTTTGGCAGAGCCCGCAAACGCCTGGGCTCTGGGCGGATCCCCTCCACCACCCGGCGGATCTCCCCACCACCCGCGGATCCCCCCACCACGCCGCGGATATTCCGCACGGCCCGCGGATCCCCCCACTGCCCCGCGGATCCCCCCACTGCCTGGCGGATCCCGGCACCGCCCGGCGGATCCCCCCACTGCCCGGCGGATCCCCGCACTGCCAGGCCGAAGATGATCATGATGGATGTGATGAAAGTCCCAGAATACGCAGTGAATGTGACATACATTCCAACCGCTGCCGGCGCCTGGAGCTCGATCGCGTATATATTGTCCTATATGTCCTCGGTGGCAAGTCAGCCGGAAATAGTGATCTTCGGATGGTCCTGCGGATTGAGCCAGAGCAGGATCGTGATGAGCCTGGGCCGTGGCAGGGAGACGCAGCCGACGGTCGGCGAGCTGAATCCGACGTGCAGGAAGATCGCGCTGCCCAGCCCGGGAGTGCGGGCGGTGTTGTAGGCGATCACGGCCGCGTAATCGTAGGCGGGCACGTCATGCATCGGCTCGGGATCGACGCCCGGATCGTGCCTGTTGGCGTTGACCCACTCGTTGTAGCGGGGGCTGGCCGGGTCGTCGTCCCAGTAGTCGAAGCTGTAGGCGTGCCGGAACGGGAACGAGAAGTCTAGCTTGCGCTGCACCCCGAAGAAGAAGCTGATCCCGAAGGTGCCCGACGGGGTCTTGTCGTCGCCTTCCCGCTTGGCGCCGGGCAGGGCCACGCCGTTGTAACCCACGCGGACGGTCCACGGCCCGAATACCGGGACCCGCCTTCCGCCCAGCACCCAGTACGCACGCAAGGTCGCGTAGGTCGCGTTATGCGATCGCGCGGCCACCGTGACAAGCTGCCGTACCGCCCCGGCGCCGGCGGTCGGCAAGGCGCCGCCGGAAGGCCCGGCCGACCAGGTTCCGGCCAGGATGGTGATCGGGACGAGCGCGAGCACCCCGCGCCAGCCAGCGCCACCGCCAGCCCGGCGCAGGGTGATCGGGACGAGCGCGAGCACCCCGCGCCCTCGCCAGCCTGCGCCACGTCCGGCGTCGGCCCGGCGCCGCGGCGGGACCGAGTCGCGCATTGCCGCCTCCGCGGGTGCAAGCACTGCCAGCCCATCGCCTGGCCCCAATGGCCTGGCACCGTACTTGATGCGATGCTCGGCGACAATACGAATCCGGCAGCGGCCGCTCCGGCGCGCCGTACGCTGTGGTCGTGGTGAGCCGGCTGCTCATGATCGCCTCCGGCACCGGGATGGCGGTGCTGTTCGCGGCCGGCTGCGCCAGCGCGAGCCCCGGCCCGCCGGTGACCACGACGGCCGCCATGGCGCCAGCCGCCCGGCCGGCGACCAGCAGCCACGCCCCGAGCACCTCCCCGGCCCCCTCCCCGAGCAAGGTGCCTATCCCCCGGTTCCTGGCCACGGTGTCCGGGCCGCTCACCCCGGGCGACGTGCCGTACAGCTGGCGCCCGGGCTGCCCGGTGCCGCCACGCCGACTGCGCGCGATCCGCATGCTCTACGTCGGCTTCGACCACGCGGCCCACCAGGGCGAGCTGATCGTCAACGCCAGCGTCGTCAGGAAGGTGATCAAGGTCTTCGCCCGGCTCTACCGCGCCAGGTTCCCGATTAAGCAGATGAAGCCGGTCGACGCCTACCACGGCAGCGACCCCAGGTCCATGGCGGCGGACAACACCTCGGGCTTCAACTGCCGCCGCGCCGTCGCGCCGGGGCCGCCACAGTGGTCGATGCATGCCTACGGGCTGGCCATCGACGTCAACACCGTCCAGAACCCCTACGTCGAGGCCGGTGTCGGCGTCCAGCCGCGGGCCGGCGCCGCCTACCTGAAGCGGTCCGACATCCGCCCCGGCATGGCCTACCCGGGCGGCGTGCTGGTGAAGGCGTTCACGGCGATCGGCTGGGGCTGGGGCGGGAACTGGTCAGGCTCGCCCGACTACCAGCACTTCTCCTCCAACGGACGCTAGCCAGCCGGGAAGCCGACCTAGGCCGGCACGGCGCCCGGCTGGAGCGACGCTGGCCCGGCCACAGGCAGCACCTACGTGGGCAGGAACCGCCTGTAATCCAGTTGTCCGCCGGCGCGGCGCCATGGTTACCCTTGGCCCGCGACGGAGGTGACGGCAGCCATGGAGCAGATCAGCAAGCGGCTGATGAGCTGGGCGTCCATCCTGGACGACGCCACCCGGGCGCAGGCGGAGCGCACCGCGTCGATGCCGTTCATCTTCCCGCATGTCGCGCTGATGCCGGACGCGCACCTGGGCAAGGGCGCGACGGTCGGCTCGGTGATCCCCACGCTCGGCGCGATCATTCCCGCGGCCGTCGGCGTGGACATCGGCTGCGGCATGATCGCGGTGCGTACCCAGCTCATGGCCGACGAGGTTCGCCAGCGCGGCGACCTGGCCGCGCTGCGCGAGTCGATCGAGCGCGCCATCCCGCTGTCGGCCGGCCGCTACAACGCCGCCGTCCACGACAGCGCGACCAGCGCCAGGATCGCCGAGCTTGAACGGCGCGACGGCGCCGACAGCGCCGAGCGGATCGCGCCGAACTGGCGGCTGCAGCTCGGCAGCCTGGGCTCGGGCAACCATTTCATCGAGGTCAGCCTGGACGAGACCGACCGGGTGTGGCTGTTCCTGCACTCGGGCTCCCGCGGTGTCGGCAACAAGCTGGCGCAGCGTCACATCCAGGTCGCCCGCGAGCTTGCGGCGCGGTGGTGGATCACGCTGCCCGACCCCGACCTTGCCTACCTGGCGGAGGACACGGACGAGTTCTGCGCCTACATCAGGGACCTGCGCTGGGCGCAGCACTTCGCGCTGCTCAACCGCGAGGAGATGATGCACCGCGTGGTGCAGGCTGCCTCCGGCTGGATCGGCCGCCAGGTCGTGGCCGCGCAGACTGTGAATACGCACCATAACTACACCGAGCGGGAGACTCATTTCGGCAAGGAAGTCTGGCTGTCCCGCAAGGGGGCGATCGACGCCTCGGCCGGCGTGCCCGGCCTCATCCCAGGCTCGATGGGGACCCGCTCCTACGTCGTCACCGGCAAGGGCAGCAAGCTGGCGCTGAACTCGTCGCCGCACGGCGCAGGCCGCGCGTTCAGCAGGTCGGCGGCGCGCAGGACGTTCACGAGGGCGCAGCTTGACGCCGCCATGGCCGGCATCGAGTGGCGAAGGACCGACGCCTTCCTCGACGAGATTCCCGCGGCCTACAAGGACGTCGACGTCGTCATGGCCGACGCGGCGGACCTGGTCGAGGTGACGCACGTGCTGCGCCAGATCGTGAACGTCAAGGGCGACTGAGAACCCGAGTCCTCACGGAACCCCGGCGGCAGGGACCGTCACGGCCGTGGCGATCAGGCCGCGGCTGACCAGCCAGCGTCCCTGGTAGCCGGTCAGCGGCCGGCCGCCGACCACCGGGCCTGGCACGGCGAGCCTGGCGGTGAACGTCCCCGGCCGGTCGATGACCACCTCGGCGTCGTCGAAGCCGAGCCATGCCCCGGCCGCCGGGAACCACGCCTTGAACACCGACTCCTTGGCGCTGAACAGGATCCGATCCCAGCTGATCGCCGGGTCGGCGCCGGCCAGCGCCGCCAGCGCCGCGCGCTCGGCCCGGCTCGCCACCGTCGGCAGCACCTCGGCGGGCAGCGCCTCATGCGGCTCGGCGTCGATGCCGATCGCCGCGATCACCTCCGACCTGGCCACCGCGCACCCGCGGTATCCCGCGCAGTGCGTCATGCTGCCGACCACTCCGGGCGGCCAGATCGGAGCGCGCGACGGCCCGGGCACGATGGCGGCGGGCGGCAGGCCCGCCCTGGCCAGCGCCAGCCGCGCGCAGACGCGGACCGCGGTGTATTCCCTGCGCCGCTGCTCGACAGCCCCGGCGATGGCCGGCTCCTCCTCGGGGAGCAGCCCGCCTTCGTCGAGATCCTCGCCGAAGACCTCGGCTACGGCCACGCCGGCCGGCACTACCCCGGCGAGCATGACCGTCCGCATGCTGGCCAGCCAACCTGGCAAAACGCAAGGAAAGTGGTTAGCGTCTGATCTTGGTAGATACAGGCTGGTATGAGGGGGGCCTCCATGCCCGTTTCCCGGTCCCTTCGAGCGGTGGCGACCTTCACGGTAGCCTGTGCCGCCCTGCTCTGCCTCACCGCGGCGGCCAAGCCGCACCGGCCGGAACCGGCCGCGTCCACCTGCCCGAAGGCACCGTACGGCGCGAACTTCTACGCGCCAGGCGGTGGCAAGACCGTGGCGCTGACGTTCGACGACGGCCCGGGCCGCAGCACCTGGCAGATCCTGCGGATCCTGCGCAGGTACCGGGTGCCCGCCACGTTCTTCAACATCGGCGAGAACGAGGCGATCAGGAAGCAGGACGTCAAGGACGAGGTGGCCGATGGCTTCGCGGTCGGCAACCACACCTGGGACCACCCGGACATGACGCTGCTGTCCGCGTCGGCGCAGGCCGCCGAGCTTGACCGGACAAGCAACGAGCAGTACCTGCTCACCCACACGAGGCCGTGCGTGTTCCGGCCGCCCTACGGCGACTACGACTCGACCCTGCTCCACCTCTGCCAGGCGCGCCGGATGAAGGTCTGGCTGTGGTCGGTGGACACGCAGGACTGGATGGCGGACGGCTCAGGCTCGTCCTACTGGGTGAACCGGATCATCTCGCTCGCCGAGAGCGAGGGCGGCGCGCAGCGCCACCCGGTCGTACTGATGCACAACCAGCCGATCGGCAACCCGGCCACGGTCAGCGCGCTGCCGACGATCATCAAATTCTTCCAGCAGAACCACTACCGCTTCGTGATGCTGTAGCCAGCAGCGATGCGCCGCCACGCGCGGTGCACTACTGTCTCGGTCCGTGACCGACAGCGGCGACACGCCCGAGCCTGGGCCACCCGAGCCCGGGCCGCCCGCACCCGAGGCGGCCGAGCGCGAGCCCGAGCCGGCCGTGCCCGGGCCGCCCGAACTGCCTGACGAGCCCTACCGGCCAGAGCAGGAGGCTCTTGGGAAGCGCAAGGTCCCCGGCGGCCACAACGGGCTCGGGCTCTACCCGCTGGCCAGGGCCGGATTCATCGAGTACGACCGGGTCGTCTTCTTCAGCGACGCGGTGTTCGCGATCGCGATCACGCTGCTCGCCATCGACCTGCGGGCTCGCGTCGGCACGAGCGGCGTGGTGATGCTCGACAGCCACGGCATACTCGGCTTCTGGATCAGCTTCGCCGTGATCGGCCTGTTCTGGCTCGGCCATCACGGCATCTTCCGCTACATCACCGCGCTCGACCGCCCGCTGATCGGGCTGAACCTGCTGATGCTCGGGATCATCGCGTTCCTGCCGTATCCCACCAACGTGCTGAGCCTGGCCGGCGGTAACCAGGTCGGACCGACCGTGTTCTATGCGCTGTGCGTCGCCGCGGCGGGGACCGCCGAGCTCGTGGTGTGGGTCTACGCCACGTCGCGCAAGGGGCTGACCGATCCGTCGGTCGCCCACGTGCGGACGCTGCTCACGGTGCGCATCGCCAGGCTGCCCGTGGTGTTCCTCGGATCGATCCCTGTCGCGCTCGCCTCCCCGTCTATCGCGCAGTACTCCTGGATCCTGGTCCTGGTGCTCGGCATCTGGATCAACCGGTACTTCCACCACCGCGCCAGGCGCACGCCGGCGGGCTGACCCCTCGCACCGCTCCCGCCCGCATGCCCTGCGCAAAACGGGGTATCTGCGGCCGATGCCGCAGAACCTGCCCGTGCCGACCGCCGGGCTGCCCGAGGTGTCCGATGCGACCGATGCGACCGAGCAGTGCTCGGCCGACCGGCGGGCCGAGCTGATCGGAGCCGCCCAGGCGCACTGGGCGGCGGCGCTGACCGACCTCGGCGGGCGCAACACGCTGCTGTACTACAAGGACCGGCGCTCCTCCACGCTCGACCTGGCCGGGGCGGACCCCGACGCGCTCGAGCAGTTCATCCGCACCGGGTCGATCAGGCTGACCAGGCTGTTCCGCGACGTGGACGCGCGCGCCGACGCGATCAGGCGGATGCACGTGATCTACCGCAAGGCGCGCGAGTTGCTCGAGGAGCGCGGGATCAGGGCCGGCTACCTGGCCACCGGCATGGCACGCTGGGACGAGCTGTTCCTCCAGCCAGCGGCGCCGGTGCTGCTGCGCGGGCTGACCATCGCGCCAACCAGGGCCAGGTACGACGACTTCGACCTGTCGCTCGACGACGAGCCCGAGGTCAACCCGGTGCTGCTGCACAAGCTGGCCACGGTCTACGGTGCCGCCACCGACAAGCTGGCCGACGCGCGCAGCGAGCGGCTGTACCTGCTGCTCGAGCAGGCCGCGCACGCCGCCGAGATCCCGGGGTTCGCGATCGCCGCGCGGAACGTGATCGGCACCTTCACCTACGCCAAGCTGCCGATGGTGCGCGACCTGCAGAACGCCTCCGAGCTGCTGATCGACAGCGACGTGGTAGCGGCGATCGCCGGCGACCCTGACGCCCAGGAGCTGCTGTCCGAGCAGGACCAGGCCGAGCCGCTGCTCGACCAGCCAGCCGCCGACTACTCGGTGCTCGACGCCGACTCCTCGCAGCGCAGCGCGATCGCGGCCGTGCTGTCCGGTCGCAGCCTGGTGATCCACGGCCCGCCAGGGACCGGAAAGAGCCAGACCATCGCGAACCTGATCGCCGCGCTGGTCGCGCGTGGCAGGAAGGTGCTGTTCGTCGCCGAGAAGCGGGCCGCCATCGACGCCGTGCTCTCCAGGCTCAAGGGCGTGGATCTCGGCGACCTGGCGCTCGACATCCACGACGGCACCAGGGACCGGCAGCGGATCGCGCGCGACCTCGGCGCGACGCTCGACCTGGCGCAGCAGACCGTGGCCACCGACGACACGACCCTGCGCCGGCGCCTGTCCGACCGGCAGCGGCGGCTGAACGAGCACGTCACGGCGCTGCACGAGGCGCACCCGCCGTGGGGTCTCACCCCGTTCCAGGTGCAGTCGGCGCTGCTCGGCGTTCCGCGCGAGGCGCGCAGCGCGGTCAGGCTCCCCGCGCCCGAGCGGATCACCCAGAACCTGGCCGACGAGCTGCGGGACGAGCTGCGGGAGTTCGCGCACCTCGGCGGCTTCGTGATGCGGCCTGACTCGACGCCGTGGTACGGCGCGGCGCTGCGCACGCCCGCCGAGGCGCGCGAGGCCACTCACGTCGCTGGCCAGCTCGCCAGCTACGACCTGCCGCGGCTGATCGACCGGCACCGCCGGGCCAGCGCCGAGCTCGGGCTGCGCCCGCCGGCCAGCTACTCCGACGCCCTGGCCAGGATGAGCCTGTACCTGGCGATCGGCCAGACCATGCAGGTGCTGCGGCCCGAGGTCTACGCCGCCGGGCCGCGCGCGCTCGCCGACGCGCTGGGCGGCGGCTCGGGCGGCTCGCTTGGCGAGCGGCACCGGCTGCGCAAGGAGGCCTACCGGCTCTACGCCGGCCAGGCCAAGCCGACCCGCGAGGCGCTGGCCGCCATGCTCGCCGAGGCAGCCAGGCAGCTCGCCGACTGGTCGGCCGACGCCGACGCTTCGGCGGCGGCGGCCGGCCCGCCCGCTCAGGCCGGCCCTTCCGCGCAGGCCCGCGCGCTGCCCAGGCTCCCCGCCGATCTTGCCGTGCTCGGCGAGCTGCACGCGGACTGCGCGCGCAAGCTCGACGCGGTGTGCTCCCGGGTGCGCCTGTCGGCCGACGACCTGCCCGGCCAGCTCGGCGCGCTCGTCGCCGACGAGGACACCGCGTGGAAGCTGCCCAGGCTGTACGAGCTAGCCAGGGGATTCGACGAGCTCGGCCTCGCGCCGCTGCTCGACGAGCTCGGCCGCGCGCAGGCGTCACCTGACCTCGCCGCGGCCACCTTCGACCAGGCGTGGTATTCCTCGATTCTCGACCAGATCCGGGTGCGCGACCCGCGGTACGCCGCCGAGCGCGGCAGCGCACTCGACGAGATCGCGAGCGAGTTCCGTGACAGGGACATCGAGTACCTGGCGGCGAACCGCAGCCGGGTCAGGCACTCCTGGGCCGAGCGCCTGCGCGAGGCGCAGGACGACCACCCGCTCCAGGCCAGGGTCATCCGCAAGCAGGCCGCGCTGCGCCGCGGGCACCTGCCGCTGCGCCGGCTGCTCGACCAGACCCCGGACGTGCTGTTCGCGCTCAAGCCGTGCTGGGCCATGTCGCCGCTGATGGTGAGCCAGGTCCTGCCCGCCACCCGGCTGTTCGACGTGGTCATCTTCGACGAGGCCAGCCAGATCGTGCCCGCCGACGCGATCCCCTCGATCATGCGCGGTCACCAGATCGTGGTGGCAGGCGACGACCGGCAGCTGCCGCCGACGAACTTCTTCCGCCAGGTCGGCGACGACGACGAGCTCGCCGAGGACGACGAGGACAACCTGGTGTCGTTCGGCGCGGGCTTCGAGTCGGTGCTCGACGCACTCAGGCCGCTGCTGCCGACCTGGCCGCTCGCCTGGCACTACCGCAGCAGGGACGAGCGGCTCGTCGCGTTCTCCAACACCCACATCTACGGCGGCGCGCTGACCACGTTCCCCGGCGTGTTCCGCGACGACTGCCTGCGGCACGTGGTGGTGCAGCAGACGCCGGAGCCCGGCCAGGAGGTATCGGTCACCGCCGAGGTCGACCAGGTGGTCGAGCTGATCCTCGACCACGCAAGGACCATGCCGCGCGAGTCACTCGGCGTGATCGCGCTCGGCATCAAGCACGCCGAGCGGATCGACTCCGCGCTGCGCGCCGCCCTCGCGCGCCACCCCGAGCTCGAGTACTTCTTCGCCGACGAGAGTCCCGAGCCGTTCTTCGTTAAAAATCTGGAAAGAGTGCAGGGCGACGAACGCGACGCCATCATCTTGTCGATCGGCTACGGCAAGCATCGCGACGGCCGGATGCGCTACCAGTGGGGACCCCTGCTGCGCGACGGCGGCGAGCGGAGGCTGAACGTGGCCGCGACCCGGGCAAAGCACCGGCTGACGCTGGTCAGCTCGTTCTCGGCACGCGATGTGGACCCCGAGCGGCTGACCAAGGCTGGCGCGCGGCTGCTCGCCAACTACCTCGAGTACGCGGGATCGGGCGGCACCACGGCGGCCGCGGGCGGCAGCGCCGAGCTGAGCCCGTTCGAGGCCGACGTCGCCGGCCGGCTGGCCGAGTGCGGGATCACCGTGGTGCCGCAGTACGGGGTCGGCGGCTACCGGGTGGACTTCGCCGCGGCCCACCCGGACGACGCGGACCGGATGGTGCTGGCGATCGAGGCCGACGGGGCGTCGTACCGCAGGTCGGGCAGCGTGCGGGACCGGGACCGGCTGCGCGGCGAGCACCTGCAGCGGCTCGGCTGGAGCTTCCACCGGATCTGGTCGACGAACTGGTTCCACGACCCGCAGGCCGAGGTCGCCAAGCTGCGGCGCGCCTACCGCGACGCGGTCGAGGCGTCCGACGCCGCACGCCCGCCGGCCGCCGAGCCGACGCCAGAGCAGGTTTCAGGGCCCTCCGCTGCGCCGTTCGCCGAGCCGGTGACCGGGCCCGACGCGGGACGCCCGCCGACCGCCGAGCCGTCTGCCGAGCGGTCCGCCGAGCCGTCCGACCAGGCGGCGGCAGAGCCCGGCGCCGAGATCCGGCGCGCCGTGCCTCCCGCCCTGCCCGCCGCGCTGCCCACTGCGCAGCATGCCGCCCGGCCCGCTGCGCTGCCTGCCGCGCTGCCCGCGGCTACAGGTTCGCGAGGTCTGCCATCAGCTGGCCCCACGCCAGATTCGACGGCGACTGACCAGAGCCAGCGATCCACTCCTGGGACAGCATGACGAACGCCTCATCGCAGTAGGTGGTGAGGAACTCCCAGGTCATGGGCTGCAGCGCGCCCCAGGTCACGCACGTGACGGTGTCCTGGTCGTAGGCGCACAGTGGAATGCAGTGCCCTCCCCAGCTTCCTGGGGCGGCGTTCGGGCCGGTGGTGACGGTCCACTCCGTGCCGACCTGGCTCTGCGCCGAGGTCGGCAGTTGCACGCCCACGTAGGCACCGCCGTACCAGGCGATGGCCTCGCAGACCTCCTCCTGGCTGAGCGGGTTCACCTTCGCGTACGCGGTGATCTTGATGCCGGCCATTCCCGTGGATTGCCAGTAGCCGAGCGCGGTGAGCATGTCGGTGCCCTGGTCGGTGCTCGGGTTCGACGGGTTGAACCCGGTGATCGCGGTGTAGGCACCGAGCGCCTCAGCGTCGGTCGGGACGAACGGCTGACCGGTGTTATCGCCCCAGATCTGCACCTGGTGGGCGTAGCCGGCCTCGACGCAGTCGCCGTACTGGTTGTTCCCCAGCATGGCGAAGGTCAGGCCGGTGGTCCAGTTCGCCTGCGTAGGCGCGGTGGCGATTCCGGTACGGTACTTGGCGTAGTCGAAGGTCCGTGGGTCGTGACGGGCGGCCTTCTTGCCGAGCTTGACGTCAGCCATTGCGGCAACCTCTCGGTATGGCGGGGTCGTAACGATCGGCGAGTCCGCGGCGATTCGGCGGGCGCCGGCCATTCCTGAGCGAGGTCCTTATTCTGTCACCCAACGCGCCCGCGTTCTGCCGCTCTGCAAGCGATGGCCGGAACGGCGCTGGCGGCGCGCAGGTGGCCGGCGCAGGCGGGCGGGCCGGCGCAGGCCGGCCGGTGCGGGCCGTCAGCGCAGGCCGGCCGGTGCGGGCCGTCGGCGCGGGCGGGCCGGCGCAGCCTGCCGGCTCAGGTCGCGCCGCTGAAGATCACTGTGACCTTGGTGAACCCGAGCGAGCGCATGAGGCCGGTCAGCATCCGCCTGGTGTTGGTCTCGGCCTGGGCGACCAGCGCGCTGTGCCTGGCCGCGTTCTGGATCTTCTGCTGTGCCAGCACGTAGACCTGGTGCTCGCTGCCGGGATTGCTTGAGAAGAAGTTGCCGATCCGGTTCAGCAGGCCCATCTGCTGCGCGAAGACGTACGAACGCTTGACGTTCAGCACGGCGGGCTCGAGCTGCGCGCCCGGCAACATGATCGTCACTGCCGTCCGGTGATCAGCGAGCTTGATCGCCGAACCGCTCAGATGCGAGAAGTCCACGTACGCGATGTCGGTGCCCGATCCGACGAACAGCGTGTCCGACCCCTCGACGAACGACGGCAGGAACGAGGACTTCATGGCCAGGTCGACCACGACCTGGAAGGACCCGCTCGCGGCCTCGAACCTGCTCAGCGCTGTAATCGACTTCAGTACCACCGGCTGGCTGCGGTCGACCGAGGTCTCGGCGAACGGGTTGCGGAACCGCGGCAGCAGGTGCACCGCAGAGAGCGCGACGACGAGCAGGGCGATCGCCACCAGCGCGGCGACGGCCAGGCGGGCCACGCGCCAGGCGAGGCCCACGCCACCGCGCGGACGCCAGCGCTTGGCGCTCCCGCTAGCCCCTGTGTTCCCGCTAGCCCCGAGTTCCTGAGTGGCCCCGGAGTCCTGGCTGGGGCCGAGTTCCTGGGTGGCGCCGAGTTTCTGGATGTGCCCGTTGGCCTTACTCATCGCAGGGCCTTTCGTATCCGGCAGGTGCGATACATCTGCCCAGATCAACGGACTCCATGCGCCGAATCGAGATGGCCTGTGATAGTGACGCCACATTTGGCGTCGTGCGTACGTTGCGGTCAGGCCTGGTCAGCGGCCAGGCCCGCGCCAGAGTCCACGGCCTGGCCCGGGTCGCGAGCCGTGCCATGCCGACGCAGCAGTTCGGTCAGCGCGGCGACCTCGGCCGCCAGCGCGCTCCGACCCCGGCCGGTGATCCGCACCCAGGTCCGCGGCCTGCGTCCCTGATAGCCCTTGGTCACCACCACCAGGCCGGCCTCTTCGAGCACGGTGAGGTGCCTGGACAGGTTCCCCGGCGTAAGGCCGAGTGCCTCGCGCAAGTAGCCGAACTCCGCGCTCTTCGCCTCGGCCGCGATCGTGAGAATGCCGAGCCTGTGGCGCTGGTGCACGGTCTCGTCGAGCCCTCTGGTCGGATGCGGGCCGTCTGGGCGATCCGGCTGGTCGGCCGCGTCCGGCCCGGGGTCCCCCGCCGCGCTCACGCCACGCTCCGCGTCCGCCGCTGCACCAGGAACGCGCCTCCTCCGGCGATCAGCAGCACCAGGGCGGGCAGCAGCACGTTGGGCAGTGCGGCCAGCCGCCACTGCGAGCCGGTGGGGACCCAGCCCAGCCTGAACACCACGTTCTCGATGTCGTACAGGCTGGCAAGCAACGCGGTGCCGGTATAAACGACCACGATGGCAAGCAGCGCCCAGCTCCGCTCGGCCCACACCAGCATCCAGAGTCCGAGCCCGATGATCACGAACGGGAACGTGCCGCGGATGATCAGGTCGCCCGGCAGCCGCAGCCACGGCAGCAGGGCGAGCAGCACGAGAATCGCGCCGGTGATGAGGTAGCCGCGCGATGGAGTGACGACTCCCACCTTCCTGCCGTGCCACCGGTACCACAGGCCGGTTAGCACGAGCCCGATGACGATCGCCGCAAGCCAGTAGTAGACCAGGTAGCCCCGCCAGCCCGAATTCGCGAACCCGCCGAGCGCGGGCAGGACGGGGCCGCCGGAGGTGAAGACGCCGCTCTTCGGCGGCGGCTGGATGTAGAACGGAACGCTGGCGCAGATCAGCACGCCGAAGATGACCAGCGGAAACCAGTAGGCGTGGCGCGCGAACCTCGCCTGCCTGCGCAGCCTGCTCACGTCGTTCAGCAGCGCACCCGGCTCTCCCGTCCCGCCCTCCGAGCCGTTCCCCGCCTCCGGGCCGTTCCCCGCCTCCGGGCCGATCCCCGCCTCCGGAGCGCTCCGCGCCTCTGGGCCGTTCCCCGCCTCCGGGCCGATCCCGGCCGCCGCTCCAGTCTCCCGGCTGGCCCCGATCCCCGCGGACTCGCCCGGCCGGACGCCCTCACCGCTCGGCTTCGAACCGCCCCCCTCCGTCATTCCGTTCCCTCCAGCCTCTCCAGCCTCGCTCGCTCCGACCAAATACTCCCGACTCGCAATAGCTTTGCATAACAAAGTACTTGGCGCAAGACGACTTGCGCCCGAGTGCCGGATGAGCGTTCTCGCTTCTGGAGTTGACAGCCGCATATCGGTCAAAGTGCACGTGATCGCCACCGCAGTGCGGGCAGCATCTGGAATGAATGCCACATTCACTGCATATTCTGGGACTTTCATCACATCCATCATGATCATCTTTGAGTTATTCGGTGCGGCGACCTGGATGAGCGGTGCGGCGACCCTGGATGAGAGGTGCGGCGACCCTGGATGAGCGGCGCGGCGACCCTGGACGAGCGGCGCGGCGACCGGGAGACGCGCCCGTCCGCCTGAGTGGGCTCAGACCGGCACTTTCGACCTGAACCCCGGCGCAGGCGGGCCTCAAGGCCGGCACTTTCGACCCGAACCCCGGCGCAGGCGGGCCTCAAGGCCGGCGCAGGCGGGCCGCGGCGGCGTAAGGAGGCGAAGGGGTAGCGCGAATCTGGGTCTAGTCGGCGGGGTGGGCGGAGTTCAGCCGCGCGTAGGCCTTCTTGTTGCGCTTGTAGAGGCCGATGAACTCGTCGAACAGCCCGTCGTACAGCGCAGCGCGACCGGCGTCGGGCGAGAACGCCTGCTCCACCTTGACCCGGTCGGGCACGTCGTCGAAGCTCAGCTCGCCGAGCGCCACGGCAGCGATCATGGCCGCGCCGCGCGCGTTGGCGTTCACTGGGTCGGCGACCTGCTCGATGGTGCGGCCGAGCACGTCGGCGAAGATCTGGCACCAGACGGCCGACCGCGCCCCGCCGCCGATGAACCTGATCGGGTCGAGCCGGCGCCCGGCGAACTTCTCCACCGCGCCGAGCAGCCACCTGGCATTCAGCGCCACGCCCTCGAAGACCGCGCGCACGAGGTCGCCGCGGCCGACGTCCAGCGACATGTTGTGGAACCCGCCCCGCACGAAGTGATCCTCGACCGGCGTCCGCTCGCCGTACAGCCACGGCGTGAAGATCAGCCCGCGGCTGCCCGGCGGCGACTGGTCGGCCATCGCGTCGAACTGCCGGTACGCGTCGGCCGGCGCGCCGCCGTCTGCGAACAGCACCCGGTCGCGCAGGAACGTCAGCGCGGCGCCCGCCGTCTCCTGCTCGTCGGCCACGAAGTACCGGCCAGGGATGGCGGCGGGCAGCGAGGCGATGTTGCGGAACAGGTCGGTCTTCTTGAACGGAACGTGGCAGGTCAGCCACGACGAGGTACCCACGTACAGGTGCGGCTGGAAGTCCCTGGTGGCGCCCGACCCGATCGCGGCCGACTGGATGTCGGGCGCGCCGGCCACGACCGGGATGCCGGGCCGGACGCCCAGCGCCGCGGCAGGTTCGGCGAGCAGCGGTCCGAGAAGATCAGTGGCATTAACAAGTTCCGGCAGCTTATCCCTGTCCAGTCCGGCCAGTCTGATCAGCGCCTGGTCATAGCCGATCCGGTCCGGCCGGCGGTTGTCGGTGACCCAGTGCAGCGCGATCGAGTCGAACGACGCCGCGGCGCGGCCGGTCAGCCGCAGGTTCAGCCAGTCCTTGGGCTCGAGGAACACGGTGGTCCGCCGGTAGGCATCCGGCTCGCTGTGCTTGAGCCACAGGATGTGCGCGACGGAGTCCTTGCCGCTGCGGCTCGGCAGCCCGGCGGTGGTCCTGATCCACCGGGCCAGCTTGTCCACGCCGTAGCCCTGGATCCGGACCGGGCCGCCGGTCACGGCGCGCGCGTACGGCGCGCCGCGCGAGTCCATCCAGATGATCGCGTCCCTGACCGGCGCGCCGTCCTGGCCGGTCGGGACCGTGCCCGACCACTGCGCGGTGCAGCTGACCGCCGCGATCGACCCGGCGGGCACGGCGGCCCTGGCGACCAGGCGGCTTGACGCCGCGGCGATCAGCGCCCACCAGTCCTTCGGGTCCTGCTCGGCACCGCCGCCAGGCAGCAGCCTGACCTGGCAGGTCTCCTGCTCGGCGGCGACGATCTCGCCGGACAGCGAGACGAGTGCGACCTTCAGCGCCGAGGTTCCCAGATCGATGGCCAGCACGAGCGAGCCGGGGGGCGCCGGCGGGCTCGCGGCGGACCCGTGCACCGTCATACCTCGAACATCACGTCGAGGTAGACGCCGAGCAGGTCCCGCACGACCTCCTGCGGCAGCGAGGCGGCAAGCCCGTAGACCGGCGCCATGCCGGTGTGCACGGACGGGTCAGCCCGCACCAGGTCGACGGACTCCCGCAGGTCGGCAAGGAACCGCGCGGCCACGCCGGGCAGGGTGTGCCGCAGTGTGACCGCGATATGCACGGCGGGCGGGCGCTGCAGGCCGTTGAGGCTCCAGCCGCGCTTGCCCATGTTCTCCATCACCTGGTAGATGTCGATGTCCGGGTGGTCCTCGTCGGCGGCGAACGCCACAACCCACAGCGGGTGCCCAAGCACCCGCAGGCCGTCGATGGCGGCGACCCCGTCCCTGATCTCGGCGCCGACCTGCAGGATCCGGCTGGCCGCCGCCAGGTAGCCGCGCTCGCCGATGGAGACCATGGCGGCCCAGGCGGTCGCCGACAGCGCGCCAGGCCGGCTGCCGGCGAAGGTCGGCGAGAGATAGAGCCCGCCCGGCCAGTCGGCGACCTTGTAGAACTGGAACTGCCGCAGATCGTTGCCCCGGTACAGCACGACCGACGAGCCCTTCGCCGCGTAGCCGTACTTGTGGGTGTCGGCGGACATCGAGGTCACCCCGGGCAGGCGGAAGTCGAACGGCAGCACCGGGTAGCCGAGCCGCTCCGCCCACGGCAGGATGAAGCCGCCCAGGCAGGCATCGACGTGGCAGCCGATGCCTCGCCCAGCGGCGAGCTCGGCGATCGCCGGTATCGCGTCGATGGCGCCGTGCGGGAAGCTGGGCGCCGACCCGACGAGGACGGCGGTGCTTGTGGTGATCGCCTCGGCCATGGCGTCGACGTCGGCCGTGCAGTCCTCGCCCATTGGCACCCGGACCAGCGGCATGTCGAAGTACCGCGACGCCTTGTCGAACGCCGCGTGCGCGGTCACCGGGGCGACGATCTCCGGCCGGGCGATCCCGCGGCGCTCTCGGGCGAAGTCACGGTAGGTCCGCATCGCGAGCATGATGCTCTCCGTGCCGCCCGAGCTGACCGTGCCTACCACCGGCGCGTCGGGCGCGGCGTGCGCCGACCCGAGCATGTGGCCGGTCATCGCGACAAGCTCGGCCTCGTACTTGGTGGAGCTCGGCCACAGGTCAGGGTGGAGCGGGTTGGTCTGCGATTGGGCCGCGTAGATCCGGTTCAGGAACGCGATGTGCTCGGGGTCGCCGTTGTAGACCGCGCCCGAGGCGTAGCCGTCACGCCAGCGGGCCTCCTCGGTGCCCGCCAGCCGCTCGACCAGGTCGGCCACCTCGTCCCTGGGCAGGCCGTCGGCCGGAAGCTCGGCGAACGTCGGCACGTCGGCGGCGCCGCGGTACGGCTTGAGCTGATGCTCCAGGCTGGTCATCAGCTCGCCCGGATCCATCATGACAGCCTCCTTCAGTTCACTAGCTCCCTCAGTTCACTGGCCGTCCCTGGTCGGCCGTCGCGCCCGCCCCGGCCGGGAGCCTGGTCGACAGCGCCAGGCCGGCCAGGGCGGCCACGGACAGCACGCCGAGCGACAGGTATGGGCTGCCTATCACGCCCTGCACGATCAGCAGCAACACGACGCCGCCGAGGTTTCCGGCCAGCAACAGGAACCCGACGGCCGAGCCGGCCCGCTCGGGCCCGGAGTGCAGCTCGGACCAGTCGAGCGCCACCGGCAGGGCGGCGAGCAGCACGAATCCCTCCAGCGCGAGCATGATCCCGATGAAGATCACGCCGTGCCAGGCGGCGATGGCCAGGAAGACCACGGCGGTCACCGCGACCGTGACCTGGAGCATCGTGCGGCGCCGGTCCCTGTTGGCGGCGGCCTGCGGCAGCACCGCGGCGCCGAGTATCCCGGCCACGGTCAGGATCGCGAAGAGGTAGCCGGCCGCCGAGCCGTGCCTGAAGTGGCCGAGTATGGCATCCAGCCAGGTCGCGACGGCGTTGAAGATGCCCATCCCGACGAAGAGCAGGCCGCCGAGCACCCACATGAACCTGTCGCGCCGCAGCCAGCCGAGCGTGATCGCCACCGAGAGGTCACCGCGGAACGCGGGCGGGGTGCGCAGCGCCAGGAGCACCCACAGGGCCGCCACTACTGCGAGTCCGCCTTGGACAAGGAGCACGAGCCGCAGCCCGCCCGCGGTGAACAGCGGCTTGTCCGATAGCGCGGCGACCAGGATGCCGACGTAGAGCGACACGCTCCCGATCGAGATCGCCGCGGTCCGCTCGGACTGCGGGAAGTGGTGCGCGGCCACCTTGGTGATCGAGTTCAGCACCAGCGGCTGGCCGACCGCGATCACGAACTGCCCGACCAGGGCCACCAGGAACGACGTGGGGCTGATCAGCCGGAGCATCCCGCCCGCGCCGGTCAGGATCGCGCCCGCCGCGAGCGCGTGCCCGAAGCTCACGTCGAGCCACTTGCCGAACGGAAGCGCGAGCACCACGTACATGAGCGGGAAGATGGCTGCGAGGTCGCCCACGGAGCCGACCGACGCTCCCATGACCCGGTGGGCCTGCACGGTGATGAATGCGTACGACAGCCAGAGCAGCTGCGTGCAGGCGGCGAGGAGGCCGTAACCGGCCAGCACCGCCCACCGATTCATCGACGTCGTCATCACCACTGACGCTACACCGCGGGCGGCGGGCGGCCCGGGCTCCGCGGTGCCGACGGCGACCGGTAAAGCGCTCATCCCCGCAGCTCATACGATCGGACTCCGGCGCTCGAGCAGCAAGATATCTCGCCAGCGACCCTGATGGCGGCCGATCCGCTCGCGCCTGCCGACGACGCGGAACCCGGCCGCCGCGTGCAGCGCGATGCTGGCCTCGTTCTCAGGGAAGATGCCGGACTGGATGGTCCAGATGCCGGCCGCCTCGGTGGACTCGATCACCGCGCCGAGCAGGAGGCGGCCGATGCCGCGGCCGCGCGCGTCGGGGCGGACGTAGACCGAGTGCTCGACCACTCCGGCGTAGGCGGACCTGCTCGACGTCGCCGAGATGGCCACCCAGCCGAGCACATCGGTGCCGCCGCCGGCGGCGGAGTCGGCGGGGCCCGCGGCGGAATCGGCCGGACCCGCGGCGGAATCGGCGGGGCCATCGGCGGGGCCCGCGGCGTAGGTGACGTCATCGGGAGCAGCCTCGGCGGGGCCGGCGGTGTCGAGCGCGACGTAGCGGTGGCCGGGCAGCCTGCCCGCGCTGAACTCATCCCAGGACGGCGCCGCCTCCTCGAAGGTCGCGTTTCCCTCGGCGATGCCGGCCTGGTAGATCGCGAGCACCTGCGCGGCGTGCGAGCCGGTCATCGGCGCGATCCGCACCGACCTGGTCCCGGCCGTCGGGCCCGTGGCCGTGGCCGCGACCGGCGCGGCGGCCACGGCCAGGCGTGCCTGGCCGACTCGGTTGACGTGCATCAATGAAGGTTACCGGTGCGGCGTGGCCAGACCGAGGGCCACTGTCGGCAGGTCGCGCGACAATGGGACACGAGCCGGTCACCCGCAGGAAGCCGGCCAGGAGTTCAGCATGACATCGTCCGGCGAGCCTGACCTCGACTATCTCGGGCACCTAGCGACCATTAGGATCGCTAGGCCTGGCCAGGCCTCGAACCTCCTCGTTGCCACCACACCACACCAAGCTTCTTTTTTCGTGCCCTGGCGCCCGTTCCGTGCCACGATGTGCCATGGGACTCTTTCACAAGGACCGGAACCAGGGCTCGCCCGGCGGATGGATCGGGCCGGGCCAGTCGATGCCGCAGCCCGGAGGGCCGGGCGCCCGGCCGGTTCCTGCCCGGCTGCGCCGGCTCGACGCGGCCGGGCAGGGCGGCGACTGGCTGCGCGGCGCGCTGCGACTCGCGCCCGGAAGCCTGCTGTGGGAACCAGGCGCCGGGGTCCATGCCAGTCCGGTCGAACTCGCGGCCGCGACGGTCGTTCCCGGACCGGCCCTCGGCCGGCAAGCCATGGTCACCAGCCTGCAGACGCCGGTCGGCCTGTTCCAGCTCGAACTCGATCCGGTGCTGTTCGAGATGAGCCAGGAACTCGTCGCCGGGCCGCCCGTCCAGCCCGGTCCGGCTGATCCCGGACCCTGGGCCTAGCGGCAGGACAGCATGAGCGGGTGGCCTGTCCTGGTCGAGCAGTCCCAGGCGTGCGGCGCTCCGGCCGCGCACGTGTGGCCGCTGCTCACCGGACCCGCGGCGCTGGCGCTGCGGCCGAGCAGTTTCGCCTTCGACGTGGAAGCGCCCGCGGCCCAGCTCCGGGTAGTGCTGTCCGTGCCCGCGACGCGGCCGATCTTCGTGGTCTACCAGGCCCGCGAGGACCTGGCAGGCCGAGTCGTTTCGCTGACCCTGCCGGGAAAGCCGTCAGACGGCGCGGAAACGCTCACACTGTCGGCCATCCCCGAGCGGGCTGGCTCACGGGTGACGATACAAGTCAGCTCTGTAGTCGCGGACCGCAGCGCGCAGGCCGTGGTCACGGACTACTGGCAGCGCGCGATGCCGGCGTGGCTTGCCGGTCTATGCGACGTCGCCGAGGGCCGGGCGCCGCTGCCGGACGGCCGGATGCCGGCCAGGCTGCATGCCGCCTGCGTACCCGCTGCGCTGCCGGGACGGCCCGCCTCGGCCACCGCCTCGGCGGCGATCGCGGCGCCCGCCGGCGCCGTATGGGAAGCGGTGTGCGCGCCCGAGTCAGCGGCCCTGATGTCCCGCAGTGCCGCCGCGGTCGCGGGCGCCGTACCCGGAACGCCCGCACGGCAGCCGGGTGAGTTGTGGTACCTGATCACGCGCCTCGACGACGGCCAGCTCCGCATGACCGTCACCGTCGTCAGGGAAATCTCAGCCGGGCGCCTCACGCTGTCCAGCGTGGCCGGGGCCCCGCTGGAAGTCCTGCACCGGATCGAACCCGACGGTCAGAGAACCCGGCTGGAACTGACCTTCCGCTGGCCGGCCGGCATCCCGAACCGCCACGCCGTGGCCAGATCCATGACCGACGCGGCCAGGAACAGGGTGCGCGCCTTCAAGGACCTGATCGAGAACCCGGATCCGCCGCGGATCGCCTGAGGTACGCCGACGTCCCTGGTGGCGCCAGCCGGTCCGCTGGTCACGAGCGTTGCGGACACCTGGGTGCCGCCCGCCCTTACCGGGACCCGAGCGCCGCGGTTACAGTGCTGGTGGGTGCTGCCTGCGGGAAAGGGGCGGAGCCGTGACGGAGCCGGATCGGCGGCGGGCGGCCATCCTCACGGTCGACGATGATCCGGCCGTTTCCCGTGCCGTAGCGCGGGGACCTGCGCCGCATGTACGGGGACCCGCACCGGATCGTCCGCGCCGAGTCGGGAGCGGCCGGCCTGGACGCGCTGCGGCAGATGAAGCTGCGCGGCGACCTGGTGGCGGTCATCCCGGCTGACTACCGGATGCCGGGAATGACCTGCCTGGTCCCGACCGCCAGGCCCGCGACCGTGGCCGCGACCGTGGCCGCGCCGGGCTCGGCGGCAACGGCGAGGCCTTCCCGGCCGGACGGTATGTCATGCATCGATGAAGGTTACCGGGGCGGCGGAGTCAGACGGCGATGCACTGTCAGCAGGGCGGGGAACAATGGCGAGGAGAACGGTAGCAGCACGGGAAAAGCCGGAGGGGAGCTGAGCATGACATCGTCGAGCGCGCGGGATCTCGACTATCTCGGGCACCTGGCCGCCGAGTCGGCCAGGTTCGCCGAGGTCCTGGCGGGGGCCGAGCCGAGCGCTCCGGTGCCGACCTGCCCGGGCTGGACCGCCGATGACCTGCTGTGGCACCTCGGCGAGGTGCAATGGTTCTGGGGATCGGTGGTGGCACGCGGCGTCACGACGACGGCGGAAGCCGACGGGATCAGGGCTGACCGGCCGAGCACGAGGAAGGGTCTGGCCGAGTTCTTCGCAACGGCCAGCCGAACGCTCGGCGAGGTGCTGGCCGCCGCACCGCCGGACACTGCGGCCTGGACCTGGGCGCAGGACCAGACCGTGGGCTTCATCAGGCGCAGGCAGGCACACGAGGCGCTGATCCACCGGATCGACGCCGAGCTGACCGCGGGCAGCGGGACCGCGATGGACCCGCGGCTCAGCGCCGACGGGGCGGACGAGGCCCTGCGCATCATGTACGGCGGCGACCTGCCAGCCTGGGGCGCGCTGACGGCCGACGGCGGCCAGACGCTGCGGATGAGCGCGGCCGACACCGGTTACTCCTGGTTCGTCACGCTCGGGCGGTTCAGCGGCACCGACCCGGAGGACGGCAGGGCCTACGACCAGCCCGGCATGCAGGTCGCCGCGGCCGACCATGGATCACCGGCCGCAGCCGAGATCAGCGCCAGCGGCGCGGATCTTGACTGCTGGCTGTGGCGCCGCCCGGTGCTCGGTCCGGTGAGCAGGTCGGGCGATCCCGAGGTGCTTGCCGCCCTCGACGCGCTGATCGCCGACGGCATCAGCTGAGGGCTGTCCTCACGGCTTGCTGGCACGGGCGCTGCCGCGGCTCTGCCAGGTGGTGACGCATGCCTCGTTGCCCTCCGCGTCGGCGAGCACCAGAACGGCCAAGCTGGATCACGGCTGCGCGGGACCGCGGCGCGCCGCCGCGGGCTTTGGTGCTCGCGCTACCGTAGAAGCCGGGACCGCGGGAGCAGGGTTGACCGACATTCACGAGGTAGCGCAGCGCGGCTTCGGCGCCGAGGCCCTCGCCTACGACCAGGCCAGGCCGTCCTACCCGCCGGATGTGGTGGCCTGGCTGACCGAGAACCTCGGCATCGGACGGGACCGGGTCGTGGTCGATCTCGCGGCCGGGACGGGCAAGCTGACCGCGCTCATCGGCGGCGCCGGGGCCGACCTCGTCGCTGTCGAGCCGGTGGCCGGGATGCGCGAGCAGTTCCGCCTGCGCCTGCCCGGCGTCTCGCTGGTCGGCGGGGTCGCCGAGGCGATGCCGTTCGCCGACGCCTCGGTCGACGCCGTCGTGGTGGCCCAGGCGTTCCACTGGTTCGACGCCCGCCGTGCGCTCGCCGAGCTGGCCAGGGTGGTGCGGGCCGGCGGGCGGCTCGGGCTGATCTGGAACGCCAGGGACCGCAGCGTCGGATGGGTGGACCAGATCTGGTCGGTGATGGACCGGGTGGAAAAGCACGCGCCGTGGCGTGATCACAGGGACGGCACAGGCGCCGGTGACGAGTCGATGCGCCGCAGCGAAAGGCACCTGACTGACGACGGCGACGGCCGCTGGTCGGCCTGGACCGAGGCGACCTTCTATCACGTGCACCACAGCACCCACGAGCAAGTGGTCGACCGCGTGCGCAGCGTCAGCCATGTGGCGGTGCTGCCACCGGCCGGCCAGCGCGCGGTGCTCGACGAGGTTCGTGCCATCCTGCGCGAGCATCCGCAGACCAGAAACGCGCCGACCGTGGGGATCGGCTACCGGGTCGACGCCATGTACGCCGAGCGGCTCGGCTGAGATTCTGGGCCGGAAGGGATTGTGGGCCGGAAGGCCCGGCGCGGACGAGAGAGGGCCGGCCGGAGCTAGTCCGGCCGGCCCCTCGCATGCTCGGTGTCGTCAGGCGCCCGAGCCGTCCTCGGCTACGGCGATCGCGAAGCCGAGCGCGCGCATCAGGTTCCCGCCCGCCGAGACGACCTTCGTGGTACCGACGACCGGGGCCACCGCGATCAGGATGTCCTGCACGTCCTGCTCGGTGATGCCGCTGTCGGTGGCCGCGCCCGCACTGGCCAGGTAGGACCCGGGCGGCGCGTCCACGGCGACCAGCGCGGCGAGCCTGGCGATCATGAGCTCGCGCGGCATCAGGTGGGTGTGCTCGATGGACGCCATGTTGATGTCGACCAACGTGTCGAGCACGGGCGTAGCTGCAGGCATCAGAACCTCCCTGTTGCGATCTCGGATTACCCGCCAAGTAGACCGGCCCACGACGCCGGGCGCCTCACCTGCGCCGGGTGAGCTTGCCGGGCCGCGAGGCGCGCGAGTCGATCAGACCCCGCGCTGGGCCAGGATCCGCCCCGACTTTGCCGCCTCGTCAAGTGCGGCGAAGTCCCGCTCGTTCTGATCCGCGTAGCTGGCGGCGAACTCGGCGATGGCCTTGTCGAAGGTGTCCGAGCTGCCGAGGTACGCGGTGATCGCGATCCGGTCGCCCGACCTGGCGTGGGCGCGCGCCAGCGTCCACCCGCAGACCTCGCCGTAGTCGGACAGGCCGCGCGGCACCATGGCCTGGGTGTCCAGCGAGAACTTCCAGTCCCTGAGCTGGCGGATATAGAAGTCCCGCACGACCCCGTCAGGCGCCGGACTCAGCCGCTGCCAGCCGAGGAAGATGTCGCTGGCCGCCTGCATCAGCCGCTGGCCAGCCACCACGCGCTGGCCCTCATTGGAGTACCTGCTCGGGCCGACGAAGGAGCTGAGCACCGACTCGCCCGCCTCCTTCATCTGCAGGAAGAGCGGGTCGGACTCGTCCCTGCCGAGCATGAGCATGATCCAGCACCGGGTGCCGACGCTGCCGACCCCGACGACCTTGCGCGCGATGTCGGAGAGCTCGGACTGGTACTGGTCGAGCAGGTACCTGCGGTCGGACGGCAGGGTCCGCTTGTAGCGCTCGATGACTCCGACGAGCACCTTCTCGATGCCGGATGCCTCCACGTCCGAGGGCAGCAGGCTGGACAGCGGGATCACCAGCGGCGGGTCGGCGACGATCTGCGGCCGGCCGTTGACGATCCTGCACATCTTGTCCAGAGCCTGCATGCTGGTCCTGGTCCGGGCCTTGGCCTCGCCCTTGGCCAGCTCGGTGCGCTGGCGCGAGGTCAGCCGGGCATCCAGCTGCTTTTTGATGGTGTCGACGTCGGCGCTTGCGTAGAAGACGTCCAGGTTCGACATGCCGGCGAACTCGCTCATCGCGAGCCGGTACCTGCGCACGGCCGCCCGCACCATGGCGGCGCGCTGGCGGCGGGAGATCTGGTTCTCCCTGGCCGCTATCTCGATGCTCGCCGCCAGCCGCTTGAGGTCCCACTCCCACGGTCCCGGCAGCGTCTCGTCGAAGTCGTTGATGTCGAAGACCAGCCGGCGCTCCGCCGAGGCGTACAGCCCGAAGTTGTCCAGGTGCGCGTCGCCGCAGGCCTGCACGGCCAGCCCGGTGACCGGGGTGCCCGATAGGTCGTTCGCCATCGGCAGGGCGGCGCCGCGGTAGTAGGAGAACGGCGAGGCCAGCATCCTGCCGTACCTGATCGGTACCAGGTCGGGCAGGCGGCTGGCTGACTGACTGACGAGCAGGTCGACCGGGTCGGGGCGGTCGGCGGCCGGGGTGAACCCGGCGTGGCTCGACCTGGGCACCTCGGACCGGAGCTCGCGCCCGCGCGCCACCCGCTCGGCCGGCGTCAGCTGCCGGACCGAGGTATCCAGCCGGTAGCGCAGCTGCTGCGCCGTGGCCTGCCCGCGCGGCGCGTCGTTGTCGGCCCGCTGCGGCGGTACCCGGCCCGCCCGTGACTGCTTCATGGTCGTGTTCATGACATCACAATGATCGGCCGGGCACCAGGCGGCGTCATCCCGGCCGGGTGATGTGGGCCATTCACTCCGGCCGGGTGATGCGCCGGCCAGGCCCTGTTACCGATCGTGGCAGTGGCACCTAACCAGGAGCGGCCATGTCATCGCTAACCGTCTGGAAGTTCAGGTCATCCGACGGAGCCCAGCTGGCCATCGATGTGCTCGCCGACCTGCAGCGCGCCCAGCTGATCCGGGTACTCGACGCGGCGGTGGTGAGCTGGGACGTGGGCAAGAGCAAGCCGCGCACCCGCGAGCTTGGCGACACCATGCGGGCCGGGGCGCTCGGCGGCGGCTTCTGGGGCCTGCTGTTCGGCCTGATCTTCTTCATCCCGATACTCGGGCTGGCCATCGGGGCAGCCACCGGTGCGCTGATCGGCTCGATGGCCGACGTGGGGATCAGCGACGCGTTCATCAGGGAGGTGCGCGAGAAGGTGAGACCGGGGACGTCGGCTCTGTTCCTGCTCAGCTCCGATGCCGTCATCGGCCAGGTCGCCGACCGGTTCAGGTACGCCGACGCCGAGCTGATCAGCACCAGCTTGTCCAGCGACCAGGAGGCGAAGCTGCGGGAGGCCTTCAGCGTGGAGTAGCTGCGCGGGCGGCGCGGGCGAAAGCGGGCGGGGCGGCCGGCCGGTGGGGCGGGCCGCGCCGCGGGAGGTTGGCCTGGCCGGCCGGCGGGTACGGTCGCTGTCGGGCAAAGCCGCACGTTCGCACGCAGGTGGGGGCCTGGCGAGCGGATCATGGGGCGCGGCTCGCGCCCGTCGGGGGATGAATGACGACCATCAGCGAGCCTGCCGTCCGCCATGCCGCAAGGGACGGCCGGCGGCAGCTGCGCCGTGCCGAACTGCGACGGGCGGAGCTGCGCCGCGGCGAGCCCGGCCAGCAGGCGCCCGTGGTGAGCGTCAAGCTCAGGATCCCGCAGCCGAGCGTGCCGGTGCTGCAGCGGCCCAGGGTCACCGAGCTGGTCAGGCAGGCCGCCGCGGCGCACCGGGTAGTGCTGGTCACCGGGCCGGGCGGCGCAGGCAAGACCGTGGCCTGCGCGCTCTGGGCGGCGACCGCGCCCGCGTCCGACCGGGTGGCCTGGCTGAGCCTCGACCACGGCGATCGCGAGCCGGCCTCGCTGTGGGCCAGCGTCAGGTCCGCGCTTGCCGGGTTGCCCGCGGTCCCCGATGACGTCGCGCAGAGCCTGCCTGACCCGGGCGATGAAGCCTTCGGCAGGCACCTGGCCGAGGTGACGCAGCGGCTTGACACGCCGGTCACGCTGGTGCTCGATGACATCTGCCGCCTGGCGGGCGCAGCCGCGCTGTCCGGTCTTGACCAGCTGATCAGGCAGGCGCCGCCGGCGCTGCGGCTGGTGCTCACCGGCCGCCATCCGGCCGGGCTGCAGGTCGCCAGGCTGCGCGTGGGCGGTGACCTGGCCGAGATCGGCGGCAGCGACCTGGCCTGCACGGCGGACGAGGCGGCGGCGTACTTCGCGATGCTCGGCCTCGACCTGCCGGCCGCCCAGCGTGACGAGCTGCAAAGGCGCACGCAGGGCTGGATGGCCGGGCTCCGGCTGGCCGCGATGCGCACCGAGCCGGGCAGCCCGGGCGCCGCGGTCGCGCCGATTACCGGCGACGAGCCCCCGGTCGCGGACTACCTGCGGGACGAGGTGCTCGCCGGGCTGCCCGCCGAGCGCAGGCTGTTCCTGCTGCGCACGAGCGTGACCGACGCGATCTGCGGCGAGCTGGCCGATGCGCTCACCGAGCAGGCCGACGGTGACGCCACGCTCGACCGGATGTGCCGGGAGAACATGATGGTCGGGCCGGCCGCCGCGACCGGGCGGGCGGACGCCGGCGGCGGTCCGGAGTACCGCTACCACCCGCTGCTGCTCGACCTGCTGCGCGCCCAGCTGCGCCGCGAGCTTCCGGACGAGGTCACCGCGCTGCACCGGCGGGCGGCCCGCTGGCAGGCCGGGCACGGCCGGAGCGCCGGGGCGATCCGCAGCGCCGCACGGGCCGGCGACTGGGACTTCGCGGCCCGGATACTCGCCGACATCGGCCCGGTGATGCTGCTGCCCGACCAGGCCGCCGGTCTCGAGCCGGTGCTGGCCGCCTTCCCGGCCAGCCGGTTCACCTCCGATGCGCCGGTCGCCGGGGCGCTGGCGGCGGCCGGCCTGCGTACCGGCGACTCGTGCGCTGCCGCGCTGCACCTGGCGAACGCGATCAGCGCGCTCGACCGCTGCCCCGCCGCCCAGCGCCGCAGCGTCGAGCCGTGGCTGCACGCGCTGCGGCTGATGAACGCCGACCCGCGCGAGGCTGGCCGCTGCGACCTGGCCGCGCGGGGCCGTGCCGTTGCCGAGCGAGCGGAGGCCACCGCGCTCGGCGAGGCCGACCGCCTCGGCCTCGGCCTGCTCTGGTGCGCGCTCGGGGTCGGCGCCCTGACATCGGCGGACACCGAGCAGGCGCGAGCCTGCTTCGGCCATGCCGCCAGGCACCTGCGGGACTGCCCGTACCGTGCGTTCGGCCGCCGCGCCCGCGCCTGGCTGGCGCTAGCCGACGCGATGGGCGGAGACCCGTCGGCGGCACTGGCACTGAACGACTCCGGCAGCGGACCAGATGAAGACGACAGCGGCGACGGCAAGGACGGCAGCGACCGGCCGACGGCGCTGGTGGCCAGCCTCGCGGCCGCGCACGCGCACTGGGCCAGGGACGAGTCGGCGGCCGCGCTGCGGGCCATCGGCCAGTGCGATCCCGACGAGCCGGCGGGCGGCGCGCCGCGATGCGCCGGGCAGCTTGGGCCGGCCGCGGTCACGCTGCTCCGCACGCTGATCACGGTGACGCGGGCCAGGCTGGCGCTGTCCGACGGCGACCAGGCCACCGCGCGGACGCTGCTGTCCAGGCTGCGCTACCAGTACCTGAACGCCGACGCTGGCCAGCGCCTGGCCAGCGGACATGCCCAGGCGGGAATCGGCGCGCTCGACGCGGTGCTGGCGCCGCTTGACGCCGAGATCGCGCTGCGCGACGGCGATCCGAGCCGGGCCAGGCTGGTGCTCGCCCGCGCGAGCAGCGCCGCCGACCCGGGGGATGACCGGCCAGAACGGCCCGGCCTGAGGCTCTGCCAGGCCAGGCTGCTGCTCGCCCAGGATGACAACGCCGGGGCGCTGCGAGCCGCCGAGGCGTGCCTGGCCGGCCAGGGCGGCACCGTGACGCTGCACGATCACGTCAGCGCGCTCGTCACGGCCGCGATCGCGCGGCGCAAGCTCGGCCATGCCGAGCAGGCCACCGAGAACCTGACCTGCGCGCTCGCCATGGCCGAGCCGCTCGGGATGGTCCGCCCGTTCCTCGACGGCGGGCCGGCCGCCAGGTCGGTGCTGACCGTGCTGATCAGGCCTGCCAGCCAGGTGGCGGCGTTCGCGGCGCGGGTGCTGCGCAGGTTCGACGCGGCCACGGCGGCACCGGCGGGCCAGCCCGCCGAGGCGCGGCTCACCAGCAGCGAGCTTGCCGTGCTCCGGCTACTGCCGTCGCACATGACCAATCAGGAGATCGCCGAGGCACTGTTCCTCTCGATCAATACCGTCAAGACCCACCTGCGCTCGGTGTACCGCAAGCTCGGCGTCACCACCAGGCGGCAGGCGATCTCCAGGGGCAGCCGGCTCGGCCTGCTGTGAAGCCCCCGCCGCACGCGGGCCAGCGGCGTCAGGTACAGTAGTGCCATCATGCGGCGCTTCGTACTCATTCTTAGCTGCCGTAGCGGGACCTGATCAGGCAGGCCAGCAACCCGCTACGGGGATGAGGCGCTGGCCGCGTGCCCCCAGGGACCGCGCGAATCATCGGACGCGCTCGGCCCGCCGGCGAAGCCGGCCGGGCTCACCTGGGCTCCTTGATCAGGACCATGTTGATCAGGAGCAAGCCAGCCACCAGCGATCACCCGATCCTGCGGCAACGTCTTGCGGCAACGGCGCCGCCTCAAGCTGGAACGCCTGATAGCCACTGCAAGACCTGCGTCAGCGACAGGAGAAGAGTGATGAGGGCACGCGCGTACGGCGAAGTCCAGCCCGCCCAGCCGGCGGATGCGACTGCATCGGCCCAGCAGGCCGTCCAGGTCGCACTCGACCGGCGGGATAACGGCGGCGACGCCGGCTCAGCGGGCGAGAAGTAGCCGGGCCGGTGACGATGAGCACGCCGGACCCCGGCACGACAGGAACGGGGCAGGACGCCGGCGGGCACGGTGCCCCGGGCGAACACAGGGCCCCGGGCGGACACAGGGCCGCGGCCGGGCGGCTATTCGACAAGGTATGGCAGCGGCACCTGGTGGCCAGCCCGGACGGCGAGCCGCCGCTGCTCTACATCGACCTGCACCTGGTGCACGAGGTGACCTCGCCGCAGGCGTTCGAGGGCCTCGAGCTCGCCGGGCGGACGGTGCGCCGCCCTGATCTGACCGTGGCCACCATGGACCACGACGTGCCCACGTTGAACCCGCTCGGCCCGATCACCGACCCGCTCGCGGCCGAGCAGATGGCCAGACTGCGCAAGAACTGCGAGACGCACCAGATCACGCTCTACCCGCTCGGCAGCGCCGAGCAGGGCGTCGTGCACGTGATCGGCCCGCAGCTCGGCCTGACCCAGCCGGGCATGACCGTGGTCTGCGGTGACAGCCACACCTCCACGCACGGCGCGTTCGGCGCGCTCGCCTTCGGCATCGGGACGACCGAGGTGGAGCACGTGCTCGCCACCCAGACGCTGCGGCAGGTCAAGCCGCAGGCGATGGCCGTGACCGTGGACGGCGACCTGCCGCCCGGGGTGACCGCCAAGGACCTGGTGCTCGGCATCATCGCCGAGCTCGGCACCGGCGGCGGTACCGGCTCGGTGATCGAGTACCGCGGCGCGGCGATCCGCGGCCTTGACATGGCCGGCCGGATGACGGTGTGCAACATGTCGATCGAGGCCGGCGCGCGGGCCGGAATGATCGCGCCGGACGACACCACGTTCGCCTTCCTCGAGGGCAAGGCGCACAGCCCGAAGGGCGCGGACTGGGAGCGCGCGCTCGACGACTGGCGGTCGCTGGTCACCGAGGATGGCGCGGCGTTCGACCGCGAGGTGCGGATCGACGCGACGGCGCTGCGTCCGGTGGTGACCTGGGGCACCAACCCGGCACAGTCGGTGAGCATCGACGACCGGGTGCCCGACCCCGCGTCGTTCGGCACGGCCGCGGAGCGCAAGGCCGCGCAGCGCGCGCTCGACTACATGGGCCTGACGGCCGGCACCGCGATCAGGAACATCCCGGTCGACACCGTGTTCATCGGGTCCTGCACCAACGGGCGGCTCGCCGACCTGCGGGCCGCGGCCGGCGTGCTGCGCGGCCACCGGGTCCGCGACGGAGTCCGCGCGATCGTGGTCCCTGGCTCGGCGCGGGTCAAGGCCGAGGCCGAGGCCGAGGGACTTGACGCGGTGTTCACCGCGGCCGGGTTCGAGTGGCGGTCGGCGGGCTGCTCGATGTGCCTTGGCATGAACGGCGACATCCTGGCGCCCGGCGAGCGCAGCGCGTCGACAAGCAACAGGAACTTCGAAGGCCGGCAGGGACCGGGCGGGCGCACCCACCTGGTCTCCCCCGCAGTCGCCGCGGCTACCGCCGTGGCCGGCCACTTCGCGGTGCCCGGCGACCTGGAAGGAGCACGGTAGATGCGCGCGGTGAGCAAGGTCCAGGGGCGCGCGGTCGCCCTCGACCGGCGCGACGTGGACACCGACCAGATCATCCCGGCCGCCTGGCTGAAGCGGGTGGAGCGGACCGGATTCGGCGCCGGGCTCTTCGAGGCCTGGCGGCGCGACCCCGCGTTCGCGCTCAACCAGCCCGGCGCTGCCGGGGCCAAGATACTGGTGGCCGGCGCCAACTTCGGCTGCGGGTCGTCACGCGAGCACGCGGTCTGGGCGCTGCAGGACTTCGGCTTCGAGGCCGTGGTGGCGCCGAGCTTCGCCGACATCTTCCGCGGCAACAGCATCGGGGCCGGCCTGGTCACCGCGCAGGCCGACGAGGAAGCCGTCGCCGCGCTGTTCGCGGCGGTGGCCGCCGACCCAGCCGCCACGGTGGTGGTCGACGTCGCCGACCGCAGCGTGTCGGTGCCGTCGGCCGGCCTGTCGGCTCCGTTCGCGCTGCCGGACTACGCCAGGTGGCGGCTGCTCGAAGGCCTCGACGACATCGGCGTCACGCTGCGCCATGCCGGCGCGATCGCCGCCTTCGAGGCCGGACGCCCGGCCTGGCTGCCTTCGTGCGGCCCCCGAGCACACGCGAGGACGTGAGATGCCCTAGTGTGGGAGGCGGCGGGCAGCGTCGCCTCCCACGGCCCATCCACATGCAAGCCCCAGCCATCAGGCAGGCCCGGTCGCCGGGTTAGATGCCACCGATGTCACGGAGATCACCGGTGATCACGAACCGCTTGTTCCGAGTACTCCTCATCAGCTAGCGCGAGCCCAGACGACGGGCTCGCGCTACTCCTCCTCGGCCGGACGGCCAGGAGGTTTTTTGTTGAGCGAGCGACCGAACTGAAGAATCGAAGAAGGAGTACACCCGTGGAAGTGACAGGAGCCCAGGCGCTCGTCCGCAGCCTGGAGTGCCAGGGGGTCGACATCGTGTTCGGCCTGCCCGGCGGCGCCATCCTGCCGGCCTACGACCCGCTGCGGTCGTCCTCGCTCCGGCACGTGCTGGTCAGGCACGAGCAGGGGGCCGGGCACGCGGCCGAGGGCTACGCCTGGGCGACCGGCCGGGTCGGCGTCTGCATGGCCACCAGCGGCCCCGGTGCGACCAACCTGGTGACCGCGCTCGCCGACGCCTACATGGACTCGGTCCCGATCGTGGCCATCACCGGTCAGGTCGCCACCGCGATGATCGGCACCGACGCCTTTCAAGAATCAGACATAACGGGCATCACCGCGCCGATCACCAAGCACAACGAGCTCGTCACGGACGTCGGCCGGATACCCGCGGCGATCGCTGAGGCGTTCCACATCGCCTCATCCGGCCGGCCGGGACCCGTCCTCGTCGACCTGCCCAAGGACATCCTGCAGGCCCGATGCCCCTGGTCGTGGCCGCCGGTGATGGACCTGCCGGGGTACAAGGTGCCCGGGCCGCCCGAGGCGGCCAGGATCGCCGAGGCCGCGAGGCTGCTGCATCGGGCCCGCCGGCCGGTCCTTTACGTCGGCGGCGGGGTGGTCAAGTCGGACTCGCACGAGGCGCTGCGCGAGCTTGCCGAGGTGACCCAGGCGCCGGTGACCACCACGCTGATGGCGCGCGGCGCGTTCCCCGACGCGCACCCGCTGGCCCTGGGCATGCCGGGCATGCACGGGATGTACGCGGCGGTCACCGCGCTGCAGGAGTGCGACCTGATCGTGGCGCTCGGCGCCAGGTTCGACGACCGGGTCACCGGCAAGCTGGCCGCGTTCGCGCCGGGAGCGAAGGTGGTGCACGCCGACATCGACCCGGCCGAGATCGGCAAGAACCGGCAGCCCGACGTGGCCATCGTGGGCGACCTTGGCGTGGTGCTCGCCGAGCTGGCCAGGGCCGCCAGGGAGCTTGTCGCCGCGCACGGCCCGACCGACACCGCCGAGTGGATCGCCAGGACCTCGGGCTGGAAGCGCTGCTACCCGCTGCGCTACACCCAGGATGCCGACGGCCCGCTGAAGCCGCAGCACGTGGTGGAGCGGCTCTCCGCGATGACCGGCGGAGACGCGATCCTGGTGGCCGGCGTCGGCCAGCACCAGATGCACGCGTCGCAGCACTACAGCTTCACCAGGCCGCGCGGCTGGATCAACTCGGGCGGCCTCGGCACGATGGGGTTCGCCGTGCCGGCCGCGATGGGCGCCCAGATCGGCCGGCCCGGCGAGCTCGTGGTGGCCATTGACGGCGACGGCTGCTTCCAGATGACCGCGCAGGAGCTGGCCACCTGCGCGATCGAGGGCCTGCCGATCAAGGTGCTGATCTTCAACAACGGGTTCCTCGGCATGGTCAGGCAGTGGCAGGAGCTGTTCTACGAGGAGCGCTACTCCGAGGTGCACCTCGGCACCTCGATCCCTGACTACGTCAAGCTGGCCGAGGCCTACGGGTGCGTGGGGCTGCGGTGCGAGCAAGCCGGTGACGTGGACGCGGTGCTCGAGAAGGCGCTCGCGGTCACCGACGTGCCGACCGTGGTGGACTTCCGCACCCACGACGCCGAGGGCGTGTTCCCGATGGTGCCTGCCGGGCACTCGAACGACGACATCGTGCTCGGGCCCGAGTTCACCGCCGCCGAGCAGCAGGCAGCCACCCGCA
>DATIZP010000026.1:0-29466 GCA_035517035.1 Streptosporangiaceae bacterium
CACCTGGGTGTAGGTGTCAGCGAACTCCTGCGTGTAGTAGCCGGCCGTGCCGTTGCCGTCTTCCAGCCCGCCAACGACATTGGCGGGATGCACCGACGCTTGCGCGGCGGCTCCAGCGCCGAAGGTGAGTACCGCGGCCACCGCCGGCAGTACAAGGAGGGATTTGCGCATTCTGAATACAGTCCTTTCCTTGGCCATAGCTTAGTTACTTGCTTTGGCCATCTTTCTGGGAGTTTGCTGGGTTACTCGGTGGCAACCCTCCCCACCAGGTGTCCTGGAAGGGCCTCTGCCACTCCTTCGGAGGCACTGTACGCCCCGAAAGTCCTACATGTTACCGCACCACGGGCGCCTCCGTCACGTTTCTCTCCTTCGTGTCCCGTTTCCCCATAAGTTAGCGGCGCTGAAGAGCTGTCAATAATCTTAAGTACATATTGATCAGCTTATGTCCCATATTTTGGCAAATCGCCGGGAACATCCGCAGTCACCGCATCATACCGGACCCCTTCGTCGAATGTCTACTTCGTATGTAAGACGCGGAGTCTGGGGCAACGGTTTACCCGACTTCTAAAGGATCTTGTGGCTGTGCGTGCCCCGGCCAGCCCCAGCCGGGCCCGGGCTTGACGTGGCGGTTCCTCGCGGTCGGCGCGTGAGGCCCGGCTGGCGATGAAGCCGACCCGCAGGTAGGTCGGAACCTGCAGGATCATGTCCTGCTGGTCGGCCTTGCCACGGTGCTCGCCGCGCTCGCCGCCCGCATCACGGTCCGTGCCGACGTCACCTGAGCACGGGGACTGAGCACTGGGCCGGCCGGGCGGTCAGGCCGCCCGGCTGTCCAGCGACCTCGGCGAGGTGCCCAGGGAGGTTTCGAGCACCGCGGCGCGGCGGCGCGGGTCCATCAGGTTGACGCCCATGACCGCCAAGTCCTCCGGACCGGGGGTCAGCACCGTGACCTCGACGCCAGCGGCACGCAGCGCCCTGACCTCGCGCAGCAGCGCGAAGGTGAGCAGCGCCCTGACCCGCCGCTCCAGCCGCTTGTGCGGCTCGCGCGGCAGGTCGGCCACCAGGCTCGCCATCGGCGCGAGCACCCAGACCTCCTGCACGCCGGTCCGGGCGAGAAGGCCGAGCGAGGTCGCCGACCGGACGCCGCCGTCCACGTAGCGGCGGCCGCCGATCACGAACGGCTCGAACCAGCCGGGCACCGAGCACGAGGCGACCACGGCGTCGGCCAGCCTGGCCCGCGGGGCGCCTTCCCTGCCGAACACGACCCGTTCCCCTGACTCGTAGTCCACCGCCACGACCCAGGTCTGGCCGCGGTCGATCCAGTGCGGCCCGCCCTCCGGCGCAGGCGCGGGCGGTGGGACGGGGGCACCAGGCACTGCGCCACCAGGCAGTGCGGCCCCGGTGAGCGCGGCGCCGTAGGCCAGGCCAGCCTGCTGCCCCCCCGGCCCGTGTCGCAACGACCAGCCGTGATGCTCGCCTGAGCCGTGATGCGGGCCTTCGCGATCGCGTGCGTCTGGGTCGTGGTGCGGGCCGAAGTGCAGCGCCGTCGCCTGGGTGTGCAGCAGGTGCACCATCGCCCGCAGGTTGTGGTGGTTCTCCCTGCCGACCGGGAGCCAGGCGCTCACGCCGACCGAGGGGTGGATCCGGTGCGGCGCCATCAGCGCCGAGGCCATCAGCCGCGGCGAGCCGAACCGCAGCCGCGGCGGCCGTGGCCACGCCCCGCCGTGCACGTCGCCGACCTCGGCGAGCGCGCCTATGGGCTCGCCGCGCTGGAAGGCGATCATCTCCTCGATACTCACGCCGCAGCGCAGCGCGGCGGTCAGCACGCTGCCCGCGCTGGTGCCCAGCATGAGGTCCACGTCGCCGACCGGCCGAGACAGCCGCTCTTGCACGGCGGGCAGCGCGCCGGTCATCCAGGCCGCGCCGAGGACGCCGCCGGCCCCCAGCACGAGCGCGGTTCGCGGGCGAGTCCGCACCGCGAGCCGTTTGGCCATCGCCGTTGACCGTACTGTTACCTGGGAGTTTCCGGCAGGTTGCGCCGAAGTGAAACGTGTAACGCCCATGAGGCTTTATACGTCACGTCCGGCACTGAAGTCGACAGAACGCGAAGTCAGTTACTCCTGGTCAGCCGGGCTCGCGCGGGGTAGTTGTTGCTCGAGCGCCCGCCCCGCCGGCCGAGCCGTGAGCTAGGACTGCGGGCGGGCGGTCCTGGCCAGGGCCTCGACGCCGGCGATGAACAGGTCCACGCCCAGCCGGTAGTGGAACTCAGGGTCGTCGCCGCAGGAGGTCATCGGCACCGCCGCCTCGACCAGCCGCGGGAACCTGTCGGCCGGCAGGGAGGCGAGTTCCACCTGCTTGCGCCACATCTGGTCGTCCATGCCCGGGCCGCCGTGGCCAGCGCCGGCGCCGGGCTCGCTCATGGTGAGCATCAGGCCGGTCCACAGCGCCATCCTGGCGATCTCGCTGGCCTGCCAGACGTCGAACCCGGCGCCGCGCAGGATCTCCAGCGTGGTCTCCGTGGCCTGCCAGTGCGACGGGCCGAGCTTCTCGCTGCGGGGCAGCAGTTCGGACGCGGATGGATGCGCCCGCAGCAGGCGAACCAGTGACTCCAGCAGGCCGCGCAATTGCAGCGACCAGGAGCTGGCCGGGTCGACATCGGTGCGGATCTCACCCCAGATCCGGTCGGCGACGGCCGCGATCAGCTCTTCCTTGCTGCGGAAGTGCCAGTACAGCGCCATCGGCGTCACGCCGAGCTCCTGGGTGATGCGCCGGATGGTCAGGGCGTCCACGCCCTCGCTGTCGGCAAGGGCAAGCGCGCGGTCCACCACGGCCGATCTGCTCAGCCTGGCCCGCTCCGCTTCTGTCGCCTTCGCCGCCGCCATCACTTGACAACTATACGTCGTACAGTCCATGCTAAGGAAGCGTACAACGTATAGGAGTCTCGTACAGGTACGGCGTACATGGATGACGTACAGGAACGGCAACGGTCGGTAGCGAGCGGCCGGTGAGCGGAAGGGAAACGGGTCGATGGCCAGACGCTGGTGGACCCTGGTGGCGGTGGGACTCGCCACCTTCATGACCTACCTCGACAACAACGTCACCAACGTGGCGATCCCGACGATCCAGCGGAGCCTGCACCTGTCGATCGCGGGCCTTGAGTGGGTGGTGAGCAGCTACGTGCTGGTCTTCGCCAGCCTCCTGCTGGTCGGCGGCCGGGTCGCCGACGCCTACGGCAGGCGGCGGCTGTTCTTCGTGGGGACGGCGGTGTTCACCACCGCCTCGCTGGCCGCGGGCCTGGCGGGCAGCGGCGGCGCGCTGATCGGGGCCCGGGTAATCCAGGGCCTCGGCGCGGCCCTGCTGGTGCCGACCACGCTCGCGATCATCATGGCGACCTTCCGCGACACCAGGGAGCGGACCGCCGCGATCGGGGCGTGGACCGCGATCGGCGCCATGGCGCTGGCGTTCGGCCCGCTGATCGGCGGCTTCATCAGCCAGCACCTGCACTGGGGCTGGATCTTCTTCATCAACGTGCCGGTCGGCATCGTCGCGCTCGCGATCGCCGCCGCGACCATGGACGAGTCACGTGACGCCGCCGCCGTCCGCAGGCTCGACGTCGGTGGCATGGCCGCCTCGTCGGTGGTGCTGTTCGCACTCACCTACGCGCTCATCGAGGGCCATGACAAGGGCTGGACCTCCCCGGTCATCCTCGGCGCGTTCGCGCTGGCGGCCACGGCCGGTGCCGTGTTCGCGCTGATCGAGGCGCGCGCCGAGCAGCCGATGGTCAGCCTGAGCCTGTTCCGCTCCCGCACCTTCAGCGGCGGGACCGCGACCATGATGGTCTGGGCTTTCGGCATCTTCGGCATCTACTTCTTCACCTCGATCTACCTGCAGGAGATTCTCGGCTTCTCGCCGACCAAGGCGGGCCTGGCGTTCGTCCCGATGGCGCTGTGCCTCGCGGCCGCGGCGTCGGTGTCAGGGCCGCTCGCGCTGCGCCTCGGCGCGCACCGGATGGTGGCCGCGGGCATGGCGCTGATGGCCGTCGGGCTTTACCTGTTCTCCACGCTCGGCGCCGCGGCCACGTTCGGCGGCCTGATGCCGGGGTTCGTCCTGTTCGGTGCGGGCGCGGGGCTGATGCAGGTGCCGCTGACCAACGCGGTGCTGCACGGCCAGCCGCATGAGCGCTCGGGCATCGCATCGGCCCTGCTCAACGCCTCGCGCGAGGTCGCTGGGCTGCTCGGGATCACGATCATCGGGGCGGTGCTGCGGTCCAGGGAGGGAGCCGCGCTGGCGCACGGCACCGGCCAGGCAGGCGCGTTCCTTGACGGCTATCACGCCGGCCTGCTGGTGACCGTCGCACTGGTGGCCGCCGGATCGGTGATTAGCTTCCTGGCGCTGCGGCCGGCGGCCGAGGCCCGCGTGGCGCCGGCCAAGGCACGCGTGGCGCCGACCGAGGCCGATCTCGGGACGGCCAGCCAGCCGGAGGCCGCCGGTACGGTGCCGATTCCAGTTCCGGTTCCGGTCCTGGCCGGCACGGGCGAGACGGCCGGGCAGGCCGGACTGGCCGGGGCGGGGACCCGCTAGGGCTGGCTGGTGGGGCGGGCGGCCCGGTCACGGGCCGCCCGCCCCACCGTCGCCGGGCATCACGGCCGCGCGGCCGCTGCCCGCGGCTGCGCGGCCCCTCCGCGTATGCTCGACTGACTTCCAGACGCCGCACCCGGAGCCGGGGTTCACCGTTGGCCGATCTCGCGACGGCATCCGCCGAGCCGCTCGGGCGACTGTCCGTTCTCCGCTCGCCGCGCCTTGCGGTGACGGTGATCTTCTTCGTCAACGGCGTGCTGCTCGCCTCGTGGACCGCGCACATCCCGCACGTCAAGGCGTCCCTCGGGCTCGACGACGGCGCGCTCGGGATCGCGCTGCTCGGCGCCCCGGCCGGGTCGGTGCTCGCGATGCTGCTCACAGCGCGGCTGATCGCGAGGATCGGCAGCCGGCGGATGGTCAGGATCACCCTGGTCGGCTACTGCCTGGCCGGGCCCGTGGTGGGCCTGACCGGGTCGCTGGCCGGCCTGTTCCTGGCGCTCGGCGCGTGGGGCGCGTTCCAGGGCACGCTCGACGTGTCGATGAATACCCAGGCCATCTCGGTGGAGCGGCGGGCCGGGCGCCCGCTCATGCCCGGCTTCCACGCGTGGTGGAGCATCGGCGCGTTCGCCGGCGCGGCGGTCGGGGCTCTCGGGGTCGCGATCGGGCTGTCCCTGTCCGGCCAGCTCGCGATCCTGGCCCTGCCGTGCCTGCTGGCGGGCGGCTGGCTGGCAACGCAGATGATCCCCGACGTGCCGCCCGCCGCGCGGGCCAAGCCGCCCGCCCACTCGGCGCGCCAGGCCGGCACGGCTCAGCGCGCCGCCTGGCTGGCGATCCTCATGCTCGGCGCGATCGCCGTCGCCGACATGCTGTGCGAGGGGGCCGCCGCCGACTGGGCGGCGGTCTACCTGCGCACCACGCTGGGCACGGCGCCCGCCGTCGCCGGCCTCGGGTACGCGTGCTACTCCCTCGCCATGGTCGGTGTTCGCCTCGGCGGCAACAGGCTGCTCGCCAGATTCACGGCACGCCGGCTGCTGCCGTTTCTCGCGGCCGCCGCGACCGTGCTGTTCGCGGCCGGCCTGGCCGTGAACTCCGTGCCGCTGGTGCTGATCGGGTTCGGCGGGCTCGGCGCCGGCGTCGCTGCGGTCATCCCCGCGGTGTTCAGCGCGGCCGGCCGGGTGCCCGGCATCAACGCGGGCACCGCCGTGTCCATGGTCTCGGCGTTCGGCTGGGCCGGCTTCGTCCTCGGCCCCGTGTTGATCGGCCAGCTTGCCGGGGCCACGTCGCTGCGTATCGCGCTCACCGCGGTGCCGGCCCTGACCGCCCTGATCGCGGTCTCCACCGCCACGTGCCGCGAGCTGCGCCAGGCCTGAGCGCCGAGCCGGTATCCTGGAGCAGCAGGTCCGCGGGGGGCACGGCCCTTCGCGCGGCACCACATCAGCCGCCGCGGACGTCGGCTGGACCTAACCCGGTGCGCCCACCGTGACGCACGCTGCCAGAGATCGCGGCGCGTCCCCGTTAAGAAACTCACTACCTGAAGCTGCCATGACAACAGACTCCCGTACCTACAACTTCAGCGCAGGGCCAGCGGTCCTGCCCGAGCCCGTGCTCGCGCAGGCACAGGCGGAAATGCCGAACTGGCACGGCTCGGGCATGAGCGTGATGGAGATGAGCCATCGCGGCAAGGACTTCCTCGCCATCGCGGAGGCCGCCGAGTCGGGCCTGCGCGCGCTGATGTCGATCCCCGATGACTACCGGGTGCTGTTCCTGCAGGGCGGCGCGACCGGGCAGTTCGCCGCGGTCCCGATGAACCTGGCCGCCCAGGGCAGCGCGGCCGACTACGTGATCACCGGGAGCTGGGGCAAGCGCGCCTATGCCGAGGCGGCCAAGTACCTCGACCGCGTCGCCGTCGCCGCGACCAGCCAGCCGCACACCTACGTACCGCAGGCGTCGAGCTGGCGGCGGACGCCCGATGCCGAGTACGTGCACATCACGCTCAACGAGACCATCAACGGGGTGCGCTTCGACGAGGTGCCCGACACCGGGCCGACGCCCCTGGTGGCCGACGTCAGCTCGATCATCTTGTCCGAGCCGATCGACGTGACCAGGTTCGGCGCGCTCTACGCCGGCGCCCAGAAGAACATCGGCCCCTCCGGCCTGGTCGTCGTGATCGTTCGGGACGACCTGCTCGGCAGCGCGAGGCCGAGCACGCCGCAGGTATGGGACTGGTTCGAGAACGCCAAGTCCGGGTCGATGATCAACACGCCGCCGACCTACGCCTGGTACATCGCCGGCCTGGTGTTCGGCTGGGTGGCGGCCCAGGGCGGGGTCAGCGCGATGGCCGAGGTGAACAGGCGCAAGGCGGCCAAGCTGTACGCGGCGATCGACGGGTCGGCCTTCTACGCCAACCCGGTGCAGCCGCCGTTCAGGTCCCTGATGAACGTGCCGTTCACGATCGCGCGGCCCGAGCTCGAGCCCGCGTTCCTCGCGGAGGCCAGGGCCGCCGGCCTGGTGAACCTGGAGGGCCACCGCAGCGTCGGCGGCATGCGCGCGAGCATCTACAACGCGATGCCCGAGGCCGGGGTGGACGCCCTGGTCGGTTTCATGAAGGAGTTCGAGGCACAGCATGGGTAAGTTCCAGGTCAGGACCTACGACGCCATCTCGCCGGTCGGGCTGCGACGGTTCGGCGCCGACTACTCCGTCTCGGCCGGCGCGGAACAGCCCGATGCGATCATGCTCCGCTCTTTCAACTTGCATAACGAACCTGTCGACGCATCTGTACTCGCGATCGGGCGGGCCGGAGCGGGCGTCAACAACATCCCCGTCGAGGAGATGACCAGGCGCGGCGTGGTGGTGTTCAACGCCCCGGGCGCGAACGCCAACTCGGTCAAGGAACTCGTGCTGGCCGGCATGCTGCTCGCCGCCCGCAACCTGCCGGCGGCCCTGGCCTACGCCAAGTCGCTGCCGGCGCAGGACATGAACAAGGCCGTCGAGAAGGGCAAGAAGCAGTTCGCCGGGGAGGAGATCAGCGGCGGCATCCTCGGGGTCATCGGTCTCGGGGCGATCGGCTACCGGGTCGCGAACACGGCCGTGGACCTCGGCATGCGCGTGCTCGGCTACGACCCGCAGGTCACCGCCGAGCACGCCGCGGAGCTGTCGCCGCAGGTGCACCGGGTGAACAGCCTGGAGCGACTGCTCGCCGAGAGCGACTTCGTGACCCTGCACGTGCCGCTGACCGAGGCGACAAGCGGGATGCTCGACGAGCGCAAGCTGGCGCTGATGCCCGACGGCGCGGTGCTGCTCAACTTCGCCCGCGACGAACTCGTCGACGAGCGCGCCCTGGTCGCTGCGCTGGACGCCGGGCAGCTGCGGTGCTACGTGACCGACTTCCCCAACCCGACCGTCTACGCGCACGAGAAGGTGATCGTGCTGCCGCACCTGGGCGCGAGCACCAGCAGCGCCGAGGACAACTGCGCTGCGATGGTCGCCGACGAGCTCCAGGACTTCCTGGAGAACGGCAACGTCAGGCACTCGGTGAACTTCCCCGCCGTGTCGCTGCCGCGCCGGGGCCACCTGCGCCTGACCATGGCGCACCTGAACACTCCCGGCGTGATCGCCCGGTTCGCCCAGGTGATCAGCGGCGCGGGGATCAACGTCGTCGAGCTGATCAACGACTGCCGGGGCGAGTACGCCTACAGCATCATGGAGGTAGAGGCCGCAGCGCTGCCCGAGTCGGTGGTCACGCAGCTCGAGCAGATGCCGGCGATGATCAGGTTCCGGGTGCTTGGCGAGCCCAGCTGAGGGCTTGGCGTGGCCGGCCGGGCCGTTCTACTCGGGCGGCGCTGTTCTACTCGGGCGGCGCTGAGCGTACGGCCGGACGGAACGGCGGCGCCGACTCGCCGCTCACCCGGAACCTGTCCCACGGGTCAGGCTCGGACACCGAGCACGGACTGGCGCCCTCGCCGGTCTCGAGGACGCCGGCCGCGCTGGTGACCGCACGGCTGAGCCGCTCGTCGGCGGCGATCCGGCCGTACCAGTGGTACCTGCCGTCGATCGGCTGGAAGAACCCGCGCAGCTCCACCTGGACGTCGAACACGTCCGCCCCGATCCGCAGCCGCGCCGGTCCTTTGTAGCCGTCGTGCCCGTCGTTCCCGTCGTGGCCGCAGGTCACTGCCGCTCCGCCCGGCGTACCGAGAGCCTCGGGCGGATGACCGGCATCGGCTGATCCGGCTCGATCCTGATGCCCGCCTCGCCGAGGATCCCGGTCAGAGCGGCCCAGATCAGCTGCGTGACGTACTCGACCACGTGCGCCCGGCTCATCGAGCGGCGCTGCAGCCACCACTCGCCGGTGGTCTGGACCAGCCCAGTCACCCCGAAGGCCCACGGCTCGGCGGCGCCCGAGTCCAGCCCGAAGAACCACATGTAGTCCCCGATCACGGCGGTCAGCGCCATCGCGATCGACTCCTTGTCGGGCTGGACCCCCGGGTAGCGGCCGCCCGGCGCCGCGTCTCGCCGCGCGATCAGCCAGTACAGGTTCGGGTGCTCGTCGATGACCGCGAAGTAGGCGCCGACCGCCCCCGCGATCCGGTCGAGCACCGGGCCGCCGGCGTTAATCGTCGGGAGCATCCTGGCCAGGAAGTACTCAGACCCCCGCTCGGCCAGCGCGTCGATGAGCTCGGCCTTGTCGCTGAAGTACCGGTAGAGCACGGGCTTGGAGACGCCTGCCTCGACCGCGACCGCATCCATCGGCAGTTCGGGCCCCTCCGCCTCGAGCAGCCTGAGGGCCGCGTCGACGAAGCGGCGCCGCCGTTCGTCGCGGTGCGCTGACCAGCGGTCCTTGCGCGCGTCCCGCGCCTGCCGATCTCCGCTCACCTCGCCGTCCCCGCTCACCCGACCGTCCCGGCTCACCCGACCGTCCCCGCTCACGCGGCCGTGCTCCTTGCGCCATTGACACGACCGGGCACCAGAGGCATGCTACCAACGGTAACTGTTACTTCCGGTAATAGATAGTCCCGGCCGAAAGGAACAGCCCGTGGCGAGCACCGATCTCGACACCGACGCAAGACACGGCGGCCCCGAGCGGACCGCCGAGCGCACCGCGGAGCGGCTGCTCCGCTCGTCAGCCGCCCGCGGCTACGACCCCGACGTGGACATCGACTGGTCCGCCCCGCTCGCCGACGGCAAGCACTTCCTGCTCGAGCACCGCTGCTCGCTGTACGGGACGCCGCTGTGGGATCAGCTCAGCCCCGAGCAGCGGGTGGAGCTCGGCAAGCAGGAGGCTGCCAGCGTGGTGAGCTCGGGCATCTGGCTGGAGTCCGTGCTGATGCGGATGCTGGTCGGGCTGAGCTACCACGGCGACCCGATGAGCCGCCGCATCCAGTACGCACTGACCGAGCTCGGCGAGGAGACCAGGCACACCACGATGCTGGCCAGGATGCTGGAGCGGATCGGGACGCCGTGCTACCGCCCGCCGCGCTACGTCCGGCTGCTTGGCGGCCTGCTCGCGGCGACGGCGCGCGGCCCCGCGCTGTGGGGCGCGATCCTGATCGGCGAGGAGATCGTGGACCGGCTGCAGCGCGAGCAGCTGGCCGACGAGTCCATCCAGCCGCTGATCAGGATGGTCAGCAAGATCCACGTCACCGAGGAGGCCAGGCACGTCGGGTTCGCCAGGGCGGAACTGCTGCGGAGCATCAGCACGGTGCGCGGCCCGGCGCTGCGCTACCACCGGATGGTGCTCGCCAGGACCGCGTTCGTGGTCTCGCGCGTGCTGATCAGCCCCGAGGTCTACCGCGCCGTCGGGCTCGACCCGCGAAAGGCCAGGCGCGCCGCGCTGGCCAACCCGTACCACCGGGAGGCGCTGCGGTACGGCGGCGAGAAGGTGGTGGCATTCCTGACCGAGGCGGGTCTGATCGGCCACCCCGGCCAGAACCTCTGGCGCCGCTCCTTCCTGCTCGGCTGACCGGCCCGGGCTTCATGATCACGGTGGATTACCTACTCTATGCGACAGAAACCCACCGTGATCATGAAGTCGAGCCGCGGGAGCGGGGCGCGGAGCGCCCTCGGGGCGACGGGGACGGGGACAGAGAACGGGAAGAAGAGGGGGAAGGGGGCACTGCGGGGGCGCGGGCTGCTATGGCCCGGTCGATCGCCTGGCCGTCGGCGAGCGCGATCGCAAGCTCGCCGGCGATGGTCGGATGGAACGGCGCCCGGCTGTGCACGCCCTGGACGTACGGCTCGGCGTCGCACAGCGCATGGCCACTGAAGTTAGGGGTCACCGCGGTGAACCCCGACGCCCGCGCCCCGCTGGCGAGCACACCGTTGAGCGCCTGCAGCAGGCCGAGCAGCGACTTCTCCTTGGCCGGGGTCAGGCCCAGGTTGTCCAGGCAGTGCATCTGCGTGTCGAACGGGTCGTAGTAGAGGTTGATCACCACGACCGGCCGGGTCGGCAGGGCGGCGAGCCGCCGCAGCAGCTGGTAGTAGCTCACCGTGAACGCGTGCAGCCGCTGCTGGAAGTAGGCCGTGGCAGCCCGGCCGTCGCACTCGGGCGTGACCGTGCACAGCTGCAGCAGGGCCGACCAGCCGAGGTCGTCGGCACCCACGCTGATCACCACCGCGGACGCGTTGACGGCCTTCTTCGCCACCGCGAGCTGCGGCGGCGCGGTGATCGTGCCGAGCGGCTGCGGGCCGAGTATCCCGGCCACGATCGTGGCGCTGCTGCACGCCAGGTTCAGCACCCGCCAGTTGCTGATCACGCCGAGGTCCACCGCGTAGCTGTCGGCGCTGCGCTGGCAGGCGCGTTCCAGCCTGGTCGGATGGACGAAGCCGGGGTTGCCGATCCCGGCGGCCGTCGAGTCGCCCATCACCACGACCCGCACGCCGGGCACGGGCGGGCCCGGCGCGGCGGGCACGGCGGGCAGCGGCGCCACCCCGGCGAGCGCGACCAGCGAGGACACGTGCCGCAGCCTGGCCGGCGCGGTGTAGGCGGTGGCCATGATGCCGCCGACGTTGATCGCCTCGGTGCATACCGCGGTGACGGCAAGCAGGACGAGGGTCTGGCGGACCGGCAGCCTGAGCCAGCCGGCCACGGCGCCGGCGAGCAGCAGCGCGCAGCCCGCGGTGATCACGATCTCCCAGGCGAAGTAGCGGGTCCAGCCGGCCGCCAGCGCCGCGCCGATGGCCCGCTCCGGGCTCGGCCGGTGCGGCGCGAACGCCGCGGCGAGCTGGCTGCCCAGCGTGATCTGGGTCAGCGCGAGCCTCGGGCGTACCGGCCCGTCGAACCGCAGCGTGGTCGGCAGCCGCTGGCCGAACAGGTCGAGCTCGCCAGGGCCCGACACGCTCAGCGAGGGCGCGGCGGCTCCGACCCCGACCGTCTGGCCGGCCAGCGACACCTGCTGCATCGGGGTTACCAGCAGCGCCACCGCGATCGACACGGCGGCCACGAGCACGGTGCTCGCCACCACGGCGAGCCGCCGGTGCAGGCCGCGCGCCGACCCTCTCATCGCCTCACCTCACGTCATGGCCTGTACCCCGGGCGGGAACTTGCCCATGAACCGGGCGGCAATCATGTTCGGCGCAGCCGGCCGGCCTGGCCGTGCAGCGGACCGACCCGCTGCCCGATCGCCCTCGGCCACAGCGCATATTGCCTGACGAGTAGCGGCACGCTAATTTCCTGTCTTCGGCCAGACCGATTTCTGTGGAGGAAAGTATGAGCATTCTCGTAATAGGCAAATTCAAGGGTAATACCGCAACATTCCGGCAGGCTCTGACGGACCGGGCCGACGAGTTCCGCAGGATCGCGGCCGATGCGCAGGGGGCGGGCGGCATCCACCACCGCTTCGGCATCGGAGACGGCGAAGTGGTCCTCGTCGACGAGTGGGAGAGCATCGAGCACTTCCAGCAGTTCTTCGCCAACCCCGAGCTCCAGGCCTTCATCGGATCCGTCGGCGCGGACCCAGCGTCCCCGCCGGACATCACGATCGCCGAGGCCGTCCGCTCCCCCGACCAGTACTGAGCCCAACCAGCACTGAGCCCGAGCCCGGCCAGCACCGAGCCCGGCCAGCCCGGCTGGCCAACTCAGGACGCGTCCTCGCCCGCTGGCGGCCGCCCGGCCACCGTGATGATCTCGGGGCTGGCGGCCGTCAGCGGGCGGGCGTCCCAGTCGCCGTAGCACTCGAGTACCGCAGCTCGGCAAGCCTGTCGTCGGAGAACAGCCGGTCGGGCACCAGGCCAGGCTGCCATCACGGCCGCGGCCCGCGCCAGGCATTTATCCGCCGCCGGTCTGGGCGTGGGGCCGGTCAGGGCTCGCGACGGCCGAGGCCCTCGATGAGCGCGTCCACACCGACCGACCAGCGCCGGTCGGCCGACGCGGCCGACGTGCCGAGCCAGCCGGCCGACTCCTGCGCGGCAAGGCCGAGCGCCAGCCCGATCAGCACGTGCGCGATGTCCGCCGGGTCGCCGGCGATGTCGCCGGCGGCGGCGCAGCTCCGCACCCGGTCCACGATGAACTCCCGAACGGCGGCCCCCGCCGCCAGGTCATCGGGACCGGGGTCGAAATCAGCGAACGGGCGCTCGAACATGACACGGGAGAGCTCTGCGTTATGGCTGATGAAAGAGCGCAGCGCGAAGGCGATCTGCCGCAGGGCCTCGGGGCCGGCCTCCGCCGGGACGGTGCGGTCGAGGTGGCGGCGCAGCAGCCGGAAGCCCTCGAAGAAGATGGCGCGGACCAGGCCGCCCTTGTCGCCGAACAGCTCGTACACCGCGGGCGTGGACGTCCCGGCCTCGCGGGCGACCCGGCGCGCGGTCAGCCCGGCGACGCCGTCCGCGGCCAGCGCGTCGACGGCGACCGCCAGGATGCGGTCACCGAGTTCCGGCGTACGCTGCTTCGGCGGCGGCATGAGGTCACGGTACTGGCATCGCCCGGCGTCAGCGGGCGGCAGGTGCGGCGGCTCCGGCGGCCGGCGGGGAGGCAACCGCGGCGGCGAAGTCCCGGTCGATGGCGGCGTGCAGGGCTGCCAGGGTGGCCTCGCGCACGCCGAGCTTGGTCGCCGCGTGCGCGGCGGGATCCAGCGCGCGCATCCGCTGCGCGGCGTCGTGCGCGGCGGTGGCGAGCGCGGCCGGTTCGGCGATTGCGTCGAGGAACCCGGCGGCCACCGCCGCATCGGGCGAGTAGACCTCGGCCAGCACGGTGGCGCGGCTGAAATGCGCGGGCGCCAGCCGCTGCCGGCAGATCTCGGCCGCCGCCCGCGGCAGGGTCAGGCCGATCGCGACCTCGTTGGCGGTCAGCCGGTACGGCCCGGCGGCCCCGATCCGGTAGTCCCCGGACAGCACAAGGAACGCGCCCATCGCGACGGCATGCCCGGTGCACGCGATCACCACAGGTCGCGGGAAGGACAGGATCCGCGCGGCGAGCTCGAACCCCGACCGGAACATGCCCACCGCCCGCGTCCCGCCGCCGCGCACGATCGCGAGGTCGAAGCCGCCGGAGAACACCCCGGGCCGGCCGGCCAGCACCACGATCGCGCCGTCTGCCGCCGCCCGGTCCAGAGCCGCGCCGACCTGGCCGAGCATCGCCGGCGAGAGCGCGTTGACCTTGCCGTCGTCCATCGTGACCGTAGCGACCCCGTCCCGCAGCCGATACGACACCAGCTCGCCCACGGCCGGCCCCTCTCGTCCTGTAACAATGTTTCGAAACATCGTTACACAACGCCATCCCACGTGGCAACCCCGGCGGGAAGGCCGGTCGGGCGGCGGGGTCGCTCAGCCGAGACCGGCGAAGGCGGCCAGCGCTGGGAGCAGGCCGAGCGCGGGGAGCAGGCCGAGCGCGGCCGCCAGGTCGGTGGCCAGGAACGGCGGCAACCCGGTGAACGCGTTACCGCCCACTGCCGGTCGGGCCATGACTCGTCAGTGACAATGTGGCCATGCCAGTGAGCCACTTTCAAGCCCCCCGGGCCGCCGGGGCGGTGACCTCCGCCGCCCGGGTCTCCGAGGCCGGCACGCACTGGACCGTCGCCGATCCGGCGGCACTGGCGCAGCGGATCAGGCTCCGCGCGGTCCAGATGATCGCGGCGCAGGGGTTCGGCTACCTGGGCCAGGCGCTGTCCTCCGCCGAGCAGGTCGCCGCGATGTTCGCCGTTGCCCGCCCGGGCACCGACCGGATCGTCTGCTCGCCGGGGCACTACGTGATCGCGTTCTACGCGGCGGCCGCCGAGGTGGGCCTGATCCCGGCCGACGCGCTGGCGTCCTACGGGCGGGACGGCTCGGAGCTCGAGGCGATCGGCACCGAGCGGTCGCCGCTGTTCGACTACGTAGGCGGGTCGCTCGGCCAGGGACTGTCGGCGGCGGCCGGGTTCGCGCTCTCCGACCGCCTGCGCGGCCGTGACGCCCGGACCTTCGCGCTGGTCAGCGACGGCGAGCTGGAGGAGGGCCAGCTCTGGGAGGCGGCCATGTTCGCCGCCCACCACGGCCTCGGCGCCCTCACCGTGCTCGTCGACGCGAACAACTCCCAGGTCGACGGGCCGGTCGACACGGTGACCACGATCGAGCCCGTGGCCGCCAAGTGGGCGTCGTTCGGCTGGCACGCCGTCGAGCTCGACGGCCACGACGCCGCGGCCGTGACCGCCGCGCTGGCCAGGCCGGGCCGGCACGGCAGGCCGGTCGTGCTGATCTGCCGCACCTCAGCCTCGCACGGCCTTGACTGCCTGCCGCCGGACGCCGACCGCCACTTCATCAAGCTGCCCGCCGAGCTCGCGGCGCTCGCCGCCGCCGAGCTGGCCGGCCGGCTGGAGGAACGCCCCGATGCGTGAGCCGCCGTACCCGACCGTGCTCAAGCCGTACGGCCAGGCCCTGGTGGAGCTCGCCAGGCAGCGCGACGAGGTCGTCTGCCTGAGCGGCGACCTGACCCGCCAGTGCGAGGTCGACCTGTTCGCCGCGGAGTTCCCCGGCCGGTTCATCCAGGCCGGGATGGCCGAGGCGAACATGATGGGCGTCGCCGGGGCGCTGGCCAGGTGCGGGCATATCCCGTTCGTGCACACCTTCGGCGTCTTCGCCACCAGGCGCCCGCTCGACCAGATCGTCAACTCGATCGCCTATCCAGGGCTGCCGGTCAGGATCGTCGGGTTCATGCCCGGCCTGTCGAGCCCAGGCGGGCCGAGCCACCAGGCCATCGACGACGTGGCGCTGATGCGCGCACTGCCGGGGATGACGGTGCTCGACGTCGCCGACGCGGTGCAGGTGCGCCAGGTCTGCGCGGCGATCGTGGACCTGCCCGGCCCGGTCTACGTGCGGCTCAAGCGCGGCGAGGTGCCGGTGATCTTCGACGACGACCACGTGCTCTCGCTGGACAGGGCGCAGCCGCTCACGCAGGGCGACGACGTGGCGCTGTTCGCGAGCGGGATGATGCTGGCCCCGGCGCTGGCCGCGGCCAGCGCGCTTGGCGCGGCCGGGGTGGCCGTCTGCGTGGTCAACGTGCCGGTGCTCAAGCCGCTCGACGCGGCCACGGTGGTGGCCGTGTCCCGCCGGGCCGAGGTGGTGCTCACCGCGGAGAACCACCTGGTCACCGGCGGGCTCGGGTCCGCCGTCGCGGAGGTGCTCGCCGAGTCGGGCACCGGCAGGCCGCTGCGCAGGATCGGCCTGCGCGACACGTTCGGCGAGGGCGCGGGAACGGCGGGCTACCTGTTCGGCAAGTACGGCCTGTCTGCCCAGTCCGTCGCCGACCAGGCCTGGGCGGCGCTCGGCCGGCCGGGCGAGCCGCCCGTCGTGACCCTCGCCGCCCCGGAGGCCGGCGAGTACGCGCCGGTCTAGCCGCAAAGGAGAACCCGACCGTGACCGCTTTTTACTCGGCGTCCGACCAGTCAGTCCCGATCGCGTCGCCAGGGGCGGTGATGGGCGTGGACTGGGAGCAGCGGGTCGACTTCGGCAGGCTGCGCGCCGACCGGATCGGCAAGGTCCAGGCCGCGCTCGAGAGCTCCGAGCTTGGCGCGCTGATCCTGTTCGACATGAACAACGTCCGCTACACCACGGCCACTCACATCGGGAACTGGGCCAGGGACAAGTTCTTCCGCTGCGCGCTTGTCATGCGCGGCCACGACCCGATCCTGTGGGACATCGGATCGGCAGCGAGAACACACCAGCGCCACGCGCCCTGGTATGGCGCGGACAGCTGGCGCGCCGGGATCTCCAGCTGGCGCGGCTCGATCCCCGAGTACGTGGGCGTGGAGGCGGGGAACGCGGCCAGGCTGGCCGGCCTGCTGCGGGACGCCGGGCTGGCCGACGGCCCGGTCGGGGTAGACATCGTGGAGCTTCCCGTGCTGCGCGCGCTGGAGCGCGAGGGGCTGCGGATCGAGGACGGCCACGGCTTCATGCAGGACGTCAGGTGCATCAAGACCGCCGACGAGGTGGCGCTGCTCGACCATGCCGCCGCCCTCGTGGACGGCGCCTACGACGAGCTCTACCGGCAGCTGCGGCCGGGGATCAGGGAGAACGACTGCGTCGCGCTGGTGAACGGTTACCTGTACGAGAACGGGTCTGAGGAGGTCGAGGCGGTCAACTCGATCTCGGGCGAGCGGTGCAGCCCGCACCCGCACGTCTTCTCCGACCGGCTGATCCGGCCGGGCGACACCGCGTACTTCGACATCATCCACGCGTTCAACGGCTACCGCACCTGCTACTACCGCACGCTGAACGTGGGCAGCGCGAGCCGGGCGCAGCGCGAGGCCTACCGGCGCGCGCGCGAGTTCATGGACAACGCGATCGCGGAGATCAGGCCGGGCGCCACCTCCGCCGACGTGGTGCGGCACTTCCCGGCGGCGCAGGAGTTCGGCTTCGCCAGCGAGGAGGAGGCCTTCGGCCTGCAGTACTGCCATGGCCTGGGCCTGTCCAACTGGGAGCGGCCGCTGATGAGCAGGTACCACTCGCTCGACCAGCCGGTCGAGCTCGCCGAGGGCATGGTGTTCGCGATCGAGACCTACTGGCCGACCCCTGACGGGTCGGCGGCGGCGCGGATCGAGGAGGAGGTCGTGGTCACCGCCGGCGGTTGCGAGCTGCTCACCAGGTTCCCCGCCGACCAGCTCTACGTGGCGGGTACCAGGTACTTCACCGGGGCCGACCTGCCCGCTCCCGGCGCCGGCGGCTAGCGTCGTGCCCTGGCGAAGCGAGGAGGTCGCCGATAGGCGCCGATGCCGTCTGCCTTGGCTGGCTGGGGACCGGCCGGATGGGAGCGGCGATGGCCGGCCGGCTGATCGCGGCCGGGCACCAGGTCATGGTCTGGAACCGGACCAGCTCGAAGACCGCGCCGCTGGCCGAGCGCGGCGCCGTGGCGGTCGGCCAGATCGCCGACCTGGCCGGCTGCGAGATCGTGTTCGTCACCGTGGCCGAGCCAGCCGACCTGGAGCAGGTGGTGACCGGCGACGGCGGCCTGCTGGCCGGCGCCCGCCGGCCCGGGGTGATCGTGGACTGCTCCACCGTCTCCGCGCAGGTGTCGGCCGCCATCAGGGCCGCTCGAGGCGCCCATGCCGGTCGGCTCGGCCGTGTACCAGCTGATCCAGGCCGCGGTGAACCGCGGCCTGCGCGACGCTGACTTCCTCGCGCTGTACGACCAGCAGGCGGCCACGGCCGGCCTCGACCTGGACGGCCGGGGCCCTGGGTCCGGCGGCGGAGGTCAGGGCCCGGCGAGCGGTTCGAGCACGAAGTCGTAGCACAGCGAGTACCAGGCGGCCCCCGGCGGTACCCCGGCCGGGGCGGTGTCGTTCTGAGCCCGGTCGCCGGGCTCGTGCCGCTCGAACTGCCTGACCAGGCTCGGCTTGACGGCGAAGACGGCGTCGCTGTCCAGGTACCTGCTCTGCGCGTCGAAGATGTGGGTGGCCACGCTGCGGTGGCCGGGGGCGCCGACGATGAGGTGGATGTGGGCAGGCCGCCACGGGTGCCTGCCGGTCGCCGCCAGCAGCCCGCCGACCGGCCCGTCGTCGGGGATCGGGTAGTCGGTCGGGCGCACGCCGAGGAACGCGTAGCTCCCGTCCGGCCTGGTCCTGAACACTCCGCGCAGGTGGCCGGGGGGCGCGTCCGGGCTCTGCACCGAGTACAGCATGTCGTCGGCGTTCTGCCAGACGTCGATCACCGCCCCGCCGAGCGGGTTGCCCTCGGTGTCGGTCACCCGGCCGGTGTACCAGGCGGGGTCTCCGGCCGGCCGCTCGATGATCGAGCCGCCGTAGGGCCGCTCCGGGCTGCCGGCGGCGTAGAACGGGCCGAGCACGGTGGACTCGGTGGCTGGCCCGGCCTGGCCGGCCGCGCCGGGCCCGGCGAGCAGGTCGACCAGCATCGAGACGCCCAGGGTGTCGGAGAGCAGGATGAACTCCTGGCGGGTGTCGCTGCAGATCTGCCCGGTCGCGGTCAGGAACCTGATCGCCGCCAGCCACTCGTCCTGGCTGAGCCCGACCTCGGTGACCAGCCCGTGCAGGTGCCTGACCAGGGCGGTCATGATCTCGCGCAGCCGCGGGTCGGGGGTGGCGCGCAGCCGGTCGGTCACCGTCGCGGTGAGCTCGGCCGCGGTCATCGGGCCCGCGGCCGCCGACTGCCGGCCGGCCGGTTCGGGCCGGTCGCCGCGCCAGGCCTGGGTCAGCAGGTGCAGGGCGGCCTCGCGGTCCACCGGCCGCGGGCTGGCCGGGCCCCGGTCGGCCAGCGCGCGGGCGAGTTCGGGCAGCGCTTCCTGCGCCAGGCCGAGTTCGCGCAGCCCACGCGGCGCCCCCACCCGCGCGCCGAGGTCCCAGACCGCGCCGGCCAGCCCGGCCTCGTCGGTGCCCATCGCGTCGGCCAGCCTGGCCAGCTCGGGCCCGGCGGCCTGGCCGACGAACGCCAGCACCTGCGGCAGCACAACCGCGTGCGTCTGGGCGTGCGGCAGGCCGGCCGACCCGCCGAGCAGGTGGCAGACGCTGTGGTGCAGCGACCCGCCCGCCGTGCCGAAGGACCGCCCGGCCAGGCATGACGCCCAGAGCACCGCCCGGTGGGCGGCAGGCAGCGGGTCCGGTGAGCGGACCGCGGCCGGCAGGAAGCCGGCGATCAGCCTGGCGCCCTCAAGCGCCCCGAGGCTGGTCAGCGGATCGGCCTGCGCCGCGTAGAGCGCCTCCGCGCAGTGCGCGAGCGCGTTCATGCCACTGCAGCCCGCCAGATCGCCGGGCAGCGTCGCGAGCAGCAGCGGATCGTAGATCACGGTGGCCGGAAGAGCCTTCAGGTCACGCCCGGTGCGCTTGACCGCCCCCTGGGTGATCCCCCAGACCGGCGTCATCTCCGACCCGGCATAGGTGGTGGGAATCGCGAGCACCGGCAGCCCGGTGTCGCGGGCGGCGATCTTGGCCAGGCCGAGCGCGCTGCCGCCGCCGACGCTGACCAGCAGGTCGGCGCGCAGATCAGCGGCCCGTTCCGCGAGGCCCGCGGCCAGGTCGGCGGGAACGTGCTGGCGCACCTCGTCCCAGCGACCGGCCAGCCCGTCGCCGAGCAGGCCGACGATCCGGTCGGCCAAGCCCGCGTGCCGGCTGGCGACCAGCAGCACCCGGGACGCGCCGAGCCTTTGCGCCTCATCGGGCAGCCTTCCTAGCGCCCCGTCGGCGAACACGATCCGCTGCCCGAGCCACCCGCAGGAGAAGCCCGCCGGGCCAGGTACCGCTGGTGCGTCGGCGCTCATTTCTCCCTCTATCTCATAGTTCGCGCATTCAGGCAAGAACAGCTAGCCACGTCCGGCTCGGATATAGTATGTTCCCCGACTTTCCCCTTTCGCCTGGTTCCTGACGCGGACGACTCGTCGGCGGGCGTGGGCAGTCCGCACGCGCTGGCCGGCCGGCGGCACGGCCGGCCTAGCAGAAGAGCAAAGGGTCCTCATGAGCAGCGTCCTACTGCTAGCCCTGGTGGGCGGCGTGATCGCCATTCCCGGCATCCCCGCCACCATGATCACCTTCCGGTCCGGCGAGGCGGCCGTGGTGACCAGGCTGGCCGCGATCTTCGGGCTCGGCTTCACGGTGACGGCCGGCTGCGCGTTCTTCCTGTCCTCGTTTCACATCTTCAGGCTGCCGGTCTTCGTTCCGGTCTGGCTGGTGATCTGTGCGGCCCTGTGGGTATTCGCGCTGCGCACCTCCTCGCTCAGCAGCCACCTTCGGTCCGCGCTGAGCGAGATCAGCGCGAACAAGCTGGCGCTGGGCATCGGGGTCGTGGCGCTGCTCGTGGTGTTCCTCATCCACCTGAAGTACATGTACGTGCTCGGCGCACCGCGGTACGTGTACTACCTGAACGGGATAGAGATCGCCAACAGCCACGGCGTGCCAGCCTCGACGCTGGAGTACGGCCAGTCGTGGCCGCCGGCCACGGACAAGGTCTACCTCGACTCCTTCACCGGCATGCTCGTGCTGTTCAGCTCGAACATGGCAGTCGGCCCGAGCGTGCTGCTCATGGCGTCGATACTCGGCGCCTTCGTCGGCCTGTGGGCCGCCGCCTGGGAGCTTGGGCTGCGGTGGCTGAGCGTGCTCGTGCCGGTGCTCTGCCTGGCCAACACGGCGGTGCTGAGCACGTCGATAAGCGCCGGCTATACCGACTACCGCGCCGAGGACTTCGGCCGGGCGGTGGCGTTCTGCGCCCTCGCGCTCGGGATCGTCGCGATCAGGGAACGCAACTGGCGGCTGGTCGTGGCTGCGGGCCTGGTCCTGGCCGCGGCAAGCGGCAGCCACCTGATTCCCACGGTGGTGGTGGTTCTGATGCTGTGCCTGGCCGGCTTTGCCGCGCTGGCGCTCAGCGAGGGCCGTGAGAACAAGGAGCAGGCGGTGGTCAGGCTCCTGTCGGTCGGCGGCGTTTCGCTGGTCTACGCCGTGATCATCCGGGCGCTGGCCGGCGGTGCCTTCGGCCTCGAGGGCGCGTCGAACCAGGCAGGCTACGCCGCAGCGGGCACCACGTACGACCCGTCGGCCTACCTGTACGGCGGCACGAGCATCGCCAGGGACAGGACGTCGTGGGGCACTCAGCCGGACCAGGTGCTCAGGGCCATGGTGACCGGGCACATCCTCAGCTCGTCGACGAAAATGCTGCTGCTCCTGCTGCTGGCGGTGGGGCTGGCCGTGCTGCTGCTCTCCCGGCCGGCATTGCGCGCGGTGGCCGTGGTGGGCCTGGGCACGATCGTCGGCCTCATCGTGGTGGCCGTGGCCTTCGCCGTCGTCTACCACACCTATATCGACCAGACCTTCGGCATCCGGAGGCTGTCGCCCTACGTGTCGATCGGATTCGCCCTGCTGATCGTCGGCGGGGCCGAGACGCTGCTCGGGCTGCTTGAGCGCTCGGCGCCGAAGGTGGCGATCGCGATCGCGGCGGTCGCGACCGTCGCCCTGTGCGCCTGGGTGCTGCCGAGCACCAACGCGACCAGCGCGGTCAGGTACGTCGGGAACCAGCGCGTCCAGCTGGTCGACTGGGTGCGCAGCTCCACCCCCTGCAATGCCAGGTTCCTCATCAACCAGCGGACCGAGGGCACCTTCACGGCGCTGACCGGGCGGTACGCGCTGCTCGAGGGGATGGGGGCGTTCCTGCGCACCAACGAGCTCCCCTATGTCGTCAAGCTGATGCTGGCAGCCCAGGCGTTCTTCCATGAGCCGATGGCCGACGACGGCTTCCTGCGTCAGCACGACATCTCGTACGTGGTGGTCGCCAGCGGCTACCAGGAACTCGGGTACGAGGCGCCGATCGGGCCGCCCAACCTGCGCCAGCTCAGCGCAACTCCGTTCCTGCAGCTGGTCTACTCCAGCCGCTCCATCCAGGTATACAAGGTCGTGGGAACGCAGGCCACGCCCGTGTCGGCGCTGCTGCAGGGACCCTATCTGCACTGCATCAGGACGCCGGTGAGCTACTGACCTTGCCGCCGCGGGCGGCGAGGTAGGCACGGGCCTGCGTGAAGTCGGGCTCCGGCTCGGGGTGCCTGAACGTCATCCACAGCGGGATGCCAGAGATGGCGGCCGTGAACAGCGCGGCCAGGGACAGGTTCGCCCACACGATCGAGGTCATGATGCTTGCTCCTTCTCGGTGTCCGGCGTTGTCTTGGCCGGCTGACTTCAGCCTGGCCGCCGGGCTTCTGAGGAGCGTCTGACAATGTTCTGAACGGGCTCAGAGTGTGCCGCTAGGACTCAAGCGCCGCCAGCGCCTGCCGCACGCGGTCGAACGGGATGCGCTCGAACGCGGTCACGGTACCGCGCGACCGGCCGACCGCCGAGGCGAAGCGCGCGGCCCAGGTGTTCTCCCATACCACTACGAGCGCGGACGAACCAGGTCGCAGTGCCCCGGTCAGCTCGCTGATGTCCTCCTCGCGCAGCAGGTCGAATCGCGGATCGGCGATCTGCCCGTAGACCTCGGCGACCTCGCGATCGGCGAGCTCGACGGCGCTGACGCGGCCGTCGGCGTCCTTGCGCACGAAGGCCAGGTCGATGACCCTGACCACGCCGCTGGCCTGCAGGTCGGCCATGGCCGATGCCACGTCGCCGCTGAACGTGTTCCCGTCGAACGCGACCACCGCGACGTCTACCGGACCCACAGAGTCGGCTCTCAGCGCCCCTGGCATGACCACACCTCCGCGACTTGCCGTCCTTCGCTCGGTGGCCCGATCGCCACCGCGTCATCCTGCGGTCGTGCCCGCTGGCACGGCGCGCCAAAGCCCTCCGGCCGCTCTGGCGACCCGCTGCCGCGGCCTTTGCCGCGATCTTTCCGGGTATTTAGAAACAAGCACGAAAATATTTTGCGAAACAATTTTGCGCGAGGAAGCTCATTTGTAATCCGGCACGGGCCCGCGCGCGTCTAATGTATAGCGGATAGCTTGCGGGAGTTGCCCCGCGCCGCTGGTCTTTTAGAGCACATATTCCTACTAGCGGATCGCATGCTCAGTCGGGGGAGAGATGGTGCCGCGCCGAGATACGCCCGCGCCTGATGCACTCTCCTGCGGTGCGAGATGAAGATTGCGATGACCACCGAGGGCACCTATCCATACGGCCTCGGCGGCGTGAGCGTCTGGTGCGACCAGCTGATCCGCGCGCTGCCCGGCTACGACTTTCACCTGGTGGCGATCGTGGCCACCGGCGCCGAGCCCGTGCAGTGGGACCTGCCGGGCAACGTCGCCTCGGTCGTCACGATGCCGCTGTGGGGGCCGCCCACTCCCCGGCGGACACCATCCCGGGCGGCCGGCGGTGTGCCGCTCCCGCACCGCCTGCTGCGCGACCTGGTCGGCACCCTGATCGACCCGTCGCCGCAGGGGCAGCCCCGCTTCGCCGCCGCGGTGCGCGAGGTGTTCCACTGCGCGCAGGACGGCGCTCTGGTCGAGAGCCTGGCGAGCGAGAAGGCGGTGCGGGTGCTGAGCGAGGCCTGGCGCAGCCGCTGGCCGCCCGGAGCCGAGCGGTACGCGCCGACGCTGCATGACGCGGTCACCGCGACGCAGCTGCTCAGCCACGGCCTGCGCCCGCTCTGCTACCCTCCGGTCAGGGCGGATGTCGCGCACGCGGCCACCAACGGGCTCGGCGTGCTGCCAGCGCTCACCGCCAGGTGGCGGTACGGGACGCCGATCGTGCTCACCGAGCACGGGGTCTACCTGCGCGAGCAGTACCTGCGGCACACGCGTGGCCCGTACCGGTGGCCGGTCAAGGCGTTCCACCTGGCCTTCATGAAGCGGCTGTGCGCGCTCGGCTATGCCGAGGCAGCCACGATCACGCCGGGCAACAGGTACAACAGGCGCTGGGAGGAGCGGCTCGGCGCCGACGCCTCGCGGATCAGGACGGTGAATAACGGGGTCGACCCGGCCAGTTTCCCGCGGATCACGACCGAACCCGAGACCCCGACCCTGTCCTGGGTCGGGCGGATCGACCCGATCAAGGACCTGGAGACGCTGCTGCGCGCGTTCTCGCTGGTACGCAGGGAGATGCCCGCGGCACGGCTGAGGCTGTTCGGCTCCCCCACCGCGGGCAGCGAGCCCTACCTCGAGTACTGCAGGAAGCTGGCCGCCGATCTCGGCATCACCGACGCCGCGACGTTCGAGGGCCGGGTCGATGACATCTGCGACGCCTACCGGGCCGGCGGCGTGGTGGTGCTCTCCAGCATCTCGGAAGGCTTCCCGTTCAGCCTGATCGAGGCCATGACCTGCGGCCGGGCCTGCGTCGCCACCGACGTGGGCGGGGTCGCCGAGGCGCTCGGCGACGCCGGCCTGCTCGTGCCGGCGCGCAGCCCGGTGCCGCTCGCGCAGGCGTGCCTGACCCTGCTGCGGGACGGCGGGCTGCGGCGCCGCCTCGGCGACGCCGCCCGGGCCCGCGTCCTGGCCAACTTCACGCTCGACGCGGTGACCGGCGCGTTCGACGAGATCTACCGGTGCGCGGGAAACGGGCTGCCGCTGCCCGCCGCGGTCGGGCCAGACACGGCCAACGCAGGCACGGTCGGGCCGGACTCGGTCGGGCCAGACACGGTCGAGACAGGCGTGGTCGGGTCGGGTCAGCGCGCCGACGGCTTGCCGGCGCTGGCCGGCAAGCCGGTGCGCGGCGACATCGGCGAGGTCTGCGCTCGAATCGCCGGCGTGCCCGAGTCCGCCGTCGATCCGCTCGAGATCACCAGCGCGCTTGAGTTCGACGGCCTGAGCGACCTGGCGGTCAGGCAGCGCTACGGCCTGCCCGACGTGTTCGCGCTGGCCGAGGTGATGTTCTCCGCGGTGCCGCGCCGGCCGGCCGAGCCTGACCAGGCCCCCGATCCCTGGTCGGCCGGGTCGGCCAGGGCCGCGCTGCACGGGCTGCTCTACGGCCTGCCGACGGTGTGCTTCCCGGTCGCCATGGGGCGGCTGACCGGGCCGGGCATGCTCACGGTGCTGATCGTGGCCGTGCTCGCGTCCTGGGCGGCCAGCCAGGGGCTGGCCTTCGCCGGCTATGCCAGGCTCGGCCGCGGCGAGGCCGTCCCGGCGGCCAGACTGCTGCTCGGCGGCATGGCCTGCGCGATCGCCGTCGTTGGCGCGACCGTTCTCGCCGCCGCTGCCGCCGCCGGGGCGGGCTCGGCCGCGTTCGCCTTCGGCGTGGGCCTCGGCGCCTACATGGCGGGGGCCACCGTGCTGACCGTGCTCGGCGCCGAGCGGCTGCTGCTCATCGTGCTCGCGCCCGCGGTGCTCGGCGCGGCGGTCTTCCTGGTCGCCGGCCAGCCGGCCAGGCTCGCCGGCGCGGTGTGGCCGGCGCTGGCGGCCACACCGGTGCTTGCGGTCGGGCTCGCCGCCGCCCGGGCGGGCCGGAAGGCTCAGCTGCGGCCGAGCCCGGCCGAGCTGTGGCTGATGCTGCCGAGCCCGGCCGAGCTGTGGCTGATGCTGCCGAGCGCGGCCTTCGGCCTGGTCGCCGCCGGGTTGCTGGTGTTTCCCTTCGCTGCGGCCGGCCGGCTCGGGACCGGCGGCGCCCAGGTCGCCTCGCTGCCGCTCGCGCTGAGCATGGGGACGGCCGAGTGGGCGCTGATCTGGTTCCGGCGCCGCACCCAGCGTCTGGTCCGTGCCACCACGCAGGCACGTGCCTTCCGCGCGCGGGTGCGCGTGGCGCTCGGAACCGCCCTGCTCAGGTACCTGACCGCGGCTGCGTTGCTGACCGGCGCGGTGCTCGCCGCCGCCACCGCGGCCGGGCTGGTCCGGCCGGAGCCCGGTGCGCTGCTGCAGGTCGGCACCTACCTGGCGCTCGGCGGCGGCCTGTTCGTCGCGCTGCTGCTGCAGGCGTTCGGCATCCGCCACTTCCCCCTCTGCGCCTGCGCGGCGACGCTGGCGGTCGAGGTCGCGTGGCGCCCGCTCGGCGCGATCGGGCAGCTGGTCGTCTGCGCCAGCCTGATGCTTGTGCTCGTCGGATACGCCGCGGTGGTCCTCGCCCACGCAATGCGGCACGCGTACTAGGGGGGAGCCGCGAGTTGGACCAGATGCAGTGGGGCAAGGGGGAACGAGGATGACGGATCAGCTCGCATCCGATGGGATCACGGGCGTCACGCACGCGGTCATCCTTGCGGGCGGCAAGGGGACCAGGCTGCGCCCGTACACCACGCGGCTGCCCAAGCCGCTGATGCCGATCGGCGATGAGTACTCGATCCTGGAGATCGCGCTCACCCAGCTCGCGCGGTGCGGCTTCGGCCGGGTCACGCTGGCGATCGGCCACCTCGGCGAGCTGATCCGCTCCTACATCGGCGACGGCAGCCGTTGGGGCGTGCGGGTCGACTACACCCTGCCCGAGGAGGTGCCGCTCGGCACCATGGGACCCGTGCTGCGGATACTCGACCAGCTTCCCGACCAGTTCCTCGTGATGAACGGGGACGTCCTCACCGACCTGGACTACACCGACCTGATGCGCCAGCACCGCAGGTCGGCGGCGCTGCTGACGGTGGCGACCTACCAGCGCGAGGTCAGGCTCGACTACGGCGTGCTGACCACCTGCGAGGGCCGGGTCGTGCAGTTCACCGAGAAGCCGACGATCGGCTACCGGGTGAGCATGGGGATCTACGCGTGCAGCAAGCGTGCCCTGGCCTGCTATCCGCCAGGCATGCCGTTCGGCTTCGACGAGCTTGTGCTCGACATGCTGGCCAACGGCACGCCGCCGGGCGATTACCCGTTTGGCGGCTACTGGTTCGACATCGGCAGGCCGGATGACTATGACCGGGCCAACGCCGACTTCGGCCTGATCAGGGCCAGCCTGCTGCGAGAGGGCGGCCGACCGGAGGCAGGCACCCTGCTGGCGGGATCGTTATCATCAGGCATGGCGTCGCAGCCGGCAGAAGGGGCCTCATGTGCTCGTCTCCAGCTACATTTCGCCGAAGGCGCGCAAGGGCCTGCCCAGCGTGATCGAGGGCCGCGGGCTGGTAGCCGTCGAGCCGATCGCCGCCGATGAGATCGTCGCGATCAAGGGCGGCCACATCATCGATACGGCGGCCCTCGCCGCGCTGCCGGAGCGGCTGCGGAACTCGGACGTGCAGATCGCGGACGGCTTTCACCTGGTGGCGCTGGATGACGCGGAGTACGAGGCGGTCATGCTGTTCATCAACCACTCCTGCGAGCCCAATGTCGGCTTCGCCGGCAACATCGTGCTGGTGGCGATGCGCGACGTCAGCCCCGGCGAAGAACTGTCGACGGACTACGCCCTGTTCGACGACTATGACGGCGCGATGGAGTGCTCGTGCGGGACGTCCTCGTGCCGAGGCACCGTCGGCGGACGCGACTGGCAGCGCCCCGAGCTGCAGCGCAGGTACGGGAACTACTTCTCCGCCTACCTGCTGCGCAAGATGGCCTGACTCGCGTTACTGGCAGGGCCGGTGCCAGCCGGACAGGCCCGCGGTGAACAGCCCTCCGTCGATGCCGCCGGAGATGTCGGCCGGGCAGAACTTCTTCAGGTCGGCTGACGCGTTGCCGCCCCAGTCGTTGGTGTACTCCACGTTCAGCACGAGCTTGCCCGCCTTAACATACGGCGGCGTCACGATCGAGCAGGTGTGGTAGTAGTTGCACTCCTCGGTGAGCAGGAAGTCCGTGGTGGGCTCGAGCGCCTTGGCGAACGCCGGGTCGTTGTCGCCGTTCTTCTGGCCCCAGGCCAGTCCCAGGCTGTGCGCGTAGGCGCCGAGCGCCTCGTCGTACTTCTCGTTCTGTGCCTCGCTGATCGAGAAGCCGGTCCGGTCGGTGTAGGAGTCGTCGATGTCAGGCTCGACGGCATCGAACCCCTTCGCGGCGCACTGCTGCTTGATCATTGACTCGATGATCGAGACCGTGGACGGCGCGTTGATGTCCAGGTAGTACTCCGGGTACCCAGACATCTTGTCGCCGAGGTCGCCTGCCGCCTTGAGCTGCGCATAGTAGGTGGTGGGAACGTTCTCCCCGGACGCGCTGTAGTAGTTGCCGGCCGAGCCGACCTCGATGTAGCAGATCACCTTGTCCCCGGCCCTGTGCAGGGCAGCCACCGTGGAGGCCGGGGTCTCGATGCCGTCGATGTCGTACAGCGTCGGACCCGGCGCTGTGTTGCCCTGCGCGTCTAGCGCCCCGGTCCCCATGTCCGACGCGCTGGTGACGTTGAGCGGGTGGTCAAGCTCCCACTGGAACTCGGGCCCGTTGTTGGGGCCGCTGTCGGTGGGCTGCCACCGGGTCGACACTGCATGGCGCTTGGCAGCCGCGTGGCCCTGGCGCGGCGCGAGGACCGCGAGCACGCCGGCGATGGCTCCGGCGGCCACGATCAGGCTGAGGCCGCCAGCGATGATGGCTGGTCTCTTCATGGTTGCCCTCAGGCTTTCCCGGCAGAGAAGCGTCATCGGACGGCTCGCTGAACTGCGATCAGGCCTGCCGCGGGCGGGGGCGCACGCTGCGATCGGCGCCGCCGGCCTTCGCCGGCCTCGCCGGCCTCGCCGCCCCCGTCGGCGTCTCGCGGCCGGCGCCCTAGTGGCTGATCTTCCCCGCCCTAGGCGGTCTATGCCGGATCTCTACCTGGCCGGCTGGCCGGCGTTGGCCGGTGCGTCCGCTGCCGCGGTCACCTGGGTGATTCCGGCGTTTGCCGAGGCCAGCAGGGCTGCGGCCGGTCCGAGATGGCCGGCAGCGATCTCCGCCCCGGCCCGCGCGAAGTCGCGCAGCGCCGACACGTAGGCACGGGCCTGCCGTCGCGGCATCGGTCCGCGCAGCGCCGCCCGCGCCGCCGCAGCCAGCAGGGCGGCGGCCCGCCTGACCGCGGCGTGGTTCCTGGCCCGCTTCGCCGCGGTGAGGTGGCCGAGGTCGGCGTTGATCGCGCCGATGAGCCGACCGGCCGGGCCGGTCAGCCACCTCTCCCCGCTCGTGGTGGCCGGCGCGGCCGACCGGGTCCCGGTGGGCGAGGATCGCGGAGCGGCGGCCGGCCGGTGGCCGCCGCTGCCGAGGGTCGGTCTGGTGCGCGAAACCG
>DATIZP010000027.1:0-18193 GCA_035517035.1 Streptosporangiaceae bacterium
CGGCCGGGTGACCCGCTTCGGCGGCGCGACCAGGCGCATCTCCTCGGCGGCGGTGGCCAGGATCTCGCCGCCGATGCCGCAGGACCGGTTGGAGTCGTCGACGACGACGAGCCGGCCGGTCCGGTCCAGCGACGCCGCGAGGCCCGCCCAGTCGAACGGGTACAGCGTGCGGGGATCGAACACCTCGACCGAGACCGTGCCGTCGAGCTCGGCGGCGACCGCGAGCGCGTCGTCCACCAGGTGCCCGATCGCCACCACCGTCACGTCGGTACCCGGCCGGTGCACCCGGGCCACGCCGAGCGGCACCGGGGCCAGCGTGCCGAAGTCGACGTCCTCGCGCCGCGCCATGGCGCCCGCCGGGCCGAACACGATCACCGGGTCGTCGTCGCGGATCGCGCTGACCAGCAGGCCGTAGGCGTCGGGCGGCGTGGCAGGCACCACAGTCTTGATGCCGACATGGGCGAACAGGCTGTACGGGTGATCGGAGTGCTGCCCGGCCCAGCCCACCCGCGAGCCGGAACTCGGCAGCAGGTAGGTCACCGGAACCTTGAGCTGGCCGCCGGTCATCAGCGAGAACTTGTGCGCCTGGTTGGCGATCTGCTCGAACACCAGGAACAGCAGCGACGGGATCTGGAACTCCACGACCGGCCGGGACCCGCTGATCGCCGCGCCGGTGGCGAAGCTGGTGAACGCCTGCTCCGAGATCGGCATGTCGATGACCCGCTCGGGACCAAACCGCTTGAGCAGCCCGGTGGTGACGTTGCTGACCGCGATGCCGATGTCCTCGCCGAACACGCAGACGGCGGGATCGCGCTCCATCTCGTCGGCCAGGGCCCGGTTCAGCGCGCGCAGGTAGGACAGGATCGGCATCAGACCGCTCCCGCCCGCCCGCGCATCCCGTCCGCGTAGAGGAAGTCGAGCGCCCCCGACGGGTCGGGCTCGGGGCTCGCGTCCACGAACCGCTGTGCCCGGTCGAGCAGATCCTCGATCTCCTCGTCGATCAGCGAGCGTGCCGCCTCGGGGACGCGCGCCGCCTGAATCTGCACCGGGTCGCGCGCGCTGCCCGCGGCGACCTCCTCGTCGGTGCGGTAGCGCGGCCTGGCCCGGTGCTCCCAGGTGTGGTGCGCGTCGAACCGGTAGGTCAGGCACTCCAGGAACGTCGGGCCGTCCCCGGCCCTGGCGCGGGCGACGGCGCGGGTCGCCGCGTCGAGCACGGCCTGCGCGTCCATGCCGTCGATGGTCTGCGCCGGGATGCCGAACGCCTCGGCCCGGCCGGTGATCGTGCCGGCCGTCGTGTCCTGCACCCGCATCGAGGTCGCGAACCTGTTGTTCTCGCAGACGAAGATGACCGGCAGGCGGCGCAGCGAGGCGAGGTTCAGCGCCTCGAGGAACACGCCCTGGTTGACCGCGCCGTCGCCGAAGAACGTGACGACGACGCGGTCGTGCCCGGCCTGCCGGTGCGACCACGCCGCCCCCGCCGCGATCGCGGCCGAGGCTCCGACGATGGCGTTGGCGCCGCAGATGCCCGCGCTGACGTCCGCGGCGTGCATCGAGCCGCCGCGCCCGCCGTTGAGGCCGGTCTGGCGGCCCGCGAGCTCGGCGAGCATGCGGCCGGGGTCGGCGCCCTTAGCCAGCACGTGCCCGTGGCCGCGGTGGGTGCTGGTGATGAGATCGTCGGCGCGCAGCGCCGCGCAGACCCCGGCCGCGATGGCCTCCTCGCCGATGTAGGGGTGGATGCCGCCGGCGATCGCGCCGCTGTGCACCATGTCGATCGCCCGCTGCTCGAACCGGCGGATCAGCCGCACGGTCCGGTACAGGTCGGCGGAGTCAGCCATGGCCGCCGCTCCCGGCCGTCCCCGCCGCCCTCAGGCCGCCGGCACCCGGTCGCCGATGGCCGCGAGTATGCCGTCCCACAGCCGGGCGCGGGCCGCGAGCGCGAGGTTGACCGTCTCGGCGCACTCGGCCCACTTGTCCTCGTCCTCGCCGCACAGGTCGGCGAGCATCTGCATCGCCATCGGCGTGTGCTCCTCGCTGTCGACCTGGATGTGACGAGCCAGGTAGTCGACGAACGTGTCTAGCGAGCCGATCCGCTCGTTGACGCCGACGACCTGCTGGAACATGTCGGGGATCAGGTCCTCGCGGCCGAACGCGAACGCGGCGGCCTGCGCGTGCACGGGCGCGCTCTCGATCAGGCCCCAGGTGAGCCTGACGAACTCGGCGGCGGGCGCGGGCACGCTGACCTCGTCGAGCGTCCTGAGCACCGGCTGGCCGGCCCTGAGCTTGGCGATGAAGGAGTCGATGACCGACGTGTCGGCGCCGGCCTGCGTCATGCCCTCGAGATAGAGCTCGAAGTGGCTGATGAAGCCGCCGCCGCGCTCGTCGCTCTCCTCGACGAGCACGATGTCGTTGATCAGCCGGCGACTGCCGGTCGGGCCGGTAGGCACCCACGGCAGTTCCACGCAGGTGAGGTTGCGCTGCAGCGACTTCAGCAGGGACATGAAGTCCCACACGGCGAAGACGTGGTGCTCGACGAACGTCTGGATCGCCTCGCGGCTGTCGAGCGCGGCGTACATCGGATGCTTGATGACCGCGCGCCTTGCCTCCCTGATCTGGTCCTCGAGCCGGTCGATGCCTGGATGCCGCTGGCCCCAGTCGTAGCGGGACATGTCATACCTCCTGCGGGTGTCCGTTGACCGGACTGGTTTGGTTGTGCCAGATGACGGGACAGAAGTCGGGGTCGGCGTAGTCAGGGCTGCCGTCGGGATGGTGGCGGACCACGTAGTCGTGGTTGTAGGCGAGGACCTCGCCGGTGCTCAGCACGAACCTGCGGTAGGCGTTCGGGCCGTCCTGCAGGTGGAACGAGATCGCGCGGCGCGGCCGCGGGCTGCGGTTCGCGGCGCTGCCGTGGTAGATCCGGCAGTGGTGGAAGCTCATGTGGCCCTTGGGGATGATCATGGGGACCTTGACCACCTGGGCGTCGTTGTAGGCCGCGTTCTCGGCCAGCACCCGCTCCAGGTCGCTGTTGTCCCGCTCGGCGAAGTGCCTGGTCACCGAGTCGTTGCTGCCGATCTCGCGCCAGCGGTGGCTGCCGTCGACCATCGTGATCGTGCCCATCTCCTCGTCGCAGTCGTGGAACGGGATGAACGCGGTCAGCATGTTGTCCGACGTCGAGGTGGACCAGTAGTGCTTGTCGAAGTGCCAAGGCACGATGTTGGTCGGCTCCGAGGCGATCGGCGGCTTGTAGATCAGCGTGGACTGGAAGACGCGGATCTCGTCGGCGCGGGCCAGGGCCGCGGCGACGGCTCCGATCAGCGGCTTGCGCAGCAGCTTCGCGATGCCGTCGTGCTCGTAGTGCACGTAGTCGTTGTGACGCTGCACGTCGCCCTTGGACGGGTCCCAGTACGCCAGCTTCGGCGGCCGCACCGGGAGCGCCCGGTCGCGCTCGCCCGCGTAGTACCGGTCGCTGGCCGCCACGAGCTCGTCGACCTCCTCGTCGGTGTACAGCTTCTTGCTCAGGTACCAGCCGTGCTCGGCGTAGAACTCGACGTCACTGGCCGACGGCAGCAGCGCCTGCTCCTCGTCGGTCAGGGTGAACGGCGGGGTGACCGAAATGCTCACGGATCATTTCCTTCCTCGTTGAAGGCCTCGTTGCGGGGTCGGGTCAGACGCGGACCGAGCCGGCCGTGTCGCGGATCTCGGCGAGCTCGCGTTCCTTCGCCGCGTACAGCGCGGGGATGTTGCTCGTGCCGAACGTGCGCGCGCCGTGCCGGTCGATCAGCTCGAGGAAAAGGGTGCGCCTGATGTGCGTCGACCTCGCGAAGATCTGGTACATCTGGCCCCAGTGGTCGCGGTCGACCAGGATGCCGAGCGGGCGCAGCGCCTCGATCGGGATGTCGGTCTCGCCCAGGCGCTCGGCGAGCATGTCGTAGTAGCTCGACGGGGTGGGCGCGAACTCCACGCCCCGGCCGGTGATGGTGCGGACCGCGCGCACGATGTCCTTGGTCAGGAACGCGACGTGCTGCACGCCGGCGCCGTCGTGCCAGTCGAGGAAGTCGTCGATCTGGCCAGCACGGCGGCTGAGGTCCGGCTGCAGGATCGTGAACGTCACGCCGCCTGACGGGCTCTGCACCACCTTGGACATCACGCCCTGGTCGCCGATCTCGATGTATTCGGTGAAGATGACGGAGAAGCCGAACACGTGCTCGTGGAAGGCGATGGTGGCGTCGAGTTCCCCGGCGGGCACGCACACCGCCACGTGATCGATGAGCCGCAGCAGGTCGTCGCCGGCCCCGGGGGCCGCGTCCGGCACCATCTCGATCGCGCCAGGCTGGAACTGCGCGTCCGAGCCATGGCGCTCCACGAGGCGGTAGACCACGTCGCCGAAGCCGGCGACCTCGGCGGTGACGACGCTGGCCTCCTCGCTCTCCCAGGTGCGGGGCAGGCGGATGCCCGACCCGCCGGCGGCCACCGTGTCGGTATAGGCGGCGGCCGCGCTCTCGGTGCGGAATGCGATCACGGCCACGCCGTCGCCGTGCCTGGCGACGAACTGACTGGCGGGATGGTCCTTGTTCAATCCGGACGTGAGCAGTATCCGGATGTCACCCTGGCCGAGCAGCACGCTGCGCTGGCCAGGCAGCCCGGTGTCCGGGCCGCCATGACCGTAGCCGCGGAAACCGTAGGCAGCGCACAGGAACTGCGCCGACGTGATCGCATCACCCACGTACATCTCGATGTGGTCGATGTCGAAGATGTTCATCGCTTCCTTCCGATCAGGCTCGTGGGGTTCCCGGCCGGTCCCGGTCCGGGCCAGTCACGACAAGGGCGGCGGCGCGGTCGATCTCGCCATCGGTCACCGCCAGGTCCGCGCGCACCACCAGCGCCTCGTCCGCGTCCGCGTCGTCGATCAGCGTCGCGGCCAGGACCAGCCCGGCGCTCGTGCCGCTGACGCACACCACGGGGCCGGTCAGGTGCCACCGCGCGGCGAGGTAGCCGGCGACGGCATTCGGCACGGACTGGAAGAACTGCAGCGGTGGCACCCGGCGGCCAGCGTCGACGGCCGCGGCGACGCTGGCCGCGCTCGTGACATCGCCGAGCGCGGTGATCAGCACGATCGCGGTGACCGTGCCGGGAGTCGAGTGCTGATCCCTGCGGCGCAGGGCTCGCTGCGCCACCTCGGCGATTAAGGGGCTGAAGGTGGACTCGATGAAGCCGGCCAGCGGGGTGACCTCGCCGTCGGCGTCCGTCTCCGGCCAAGAGGCTGACGAGGCGACGCAGAGGCCCGCAGCGGCCGCGGCCGCGTGCAGCGCGGCGAGCCCGTGGGGCGCGAGGAAGGCAGGCGACGTCATGGCAGCCCGATGACCAGGGCGGTGTTGGCACCGCCGAACGCGGCGTTCAGGCTCATCGCGAACTGCGGCGTGGCGGCCAGCCCCTCGCCGAGCACCAGGTTGAGCTGGCACCGCTCGTCGGCGCCGAGGAACCCGGCGTTCACCGGGAGCAGGCCCGTGCGCGCCGCGAGCAGCGTGACGATCAGCTCGAGCACTCCGGACGCCTCGAGGCACTGGCCGTGCAGGGACTTGGTGGAGCTGACCGGCACGGTCGCCGCGGCGTCGCCGAGCGCCAGCCGCAGCGCGCCGGTCTCCGACGGATCGCTCTGGCCGGTGCCTGACCCGTGCGCGTTGATGTAGCCGAGATCCGCAGGCGCGAGGCCGGCGCGCTGCAGCGCGGCCGTGACCGCCCGCGCCATGCCGCGGCCTTCCGGATCCGGCTGGCACGGGTGGTAGGCGTCGCCGCTGCGTCCCCAGCCTGCCAGCCGCGCCAGCGGCGGCGCCCGCCGGGCCCGCGCCGACTCCTGGGACTCGATCACCAGGGCGCCGACGCCGTCGCCGAGCAGCAGCCCGCGCCGGCCGGCGCTGAACGGGCGCACCCGACCGTCGTCGGCGAGCACGCGGCCGGCGTCGAACAGCGCGAACTGGTCGCGCTCGACGAGATAGCCGCCTGCCACCACGACGCGGTCGGCGCGGCCGCGCGCGATGAGCGCCGCCGCGTCGGCGATCGCGGTGCTGGCCGCCACGCAGGCCGAGGTGTAGCAGCGGATCTCCTCTCCGGGCAGGCCGCAGCCGTCGGCGACCGAGGCGGCGAGCGCCTCGGGCCCGAGCGCCGGCCTGTCGGCCTCGGGCGCCCTGGCGATGGCCGGGTTGCCGTGGATGGCGAGGAACAGCGGGCTGCGGGCGCGCTCGGCCGACGACAGGCCGGCGTCGTCGCAGGCCTCGCCGACCGTCCTGGTCACCTCGGCGCGCAGGTCGGGGGAGCCGGACATGGCCGCGGCGACGCCGACTCGCCGCGCGCTGACGTCGAACCGGCTGACTGGCGCGAAGGCCGGCACGCCGGACTGCACCCCGGCGAGCAGCGCGCGGGTTCCCCTGCCGTACGCCGATGCCGCGGCGGCGCCGGTCACGACCACCGAGCCCGAGCCCCTGCGGGCGGCCGGAGGCGTGGCCACGGCGGCTGCATCAGTCATCCGGCGACCCCATCGCCAGGTCCGTCAGCACGCCGAGCGCGCCAGTGACCGTGGACATGCGCGCCAGCATGTCGTCGTCGATGTCGAACTCGCCGTAGCGCTGCTCGACCTGGTGGATCAGCCAGGCGAGCTCGAGGGAGTCGATCGCCTCAGGTACCTGCTCGGGCTGGCGGTCGCCGTAGGTGGCGAGCATTGCCACCACGTCCGACCGCCCCAGTACGCCAGGCACCTGTCAGTGCGCCGACGCGGGCTGTATCCGCGGCAGGACGGTGTTGCAGAACTCGCCGACGGTCATGCCGGTGAGCATCTCGGCCTCGTCGTCGTCGAACTTCACCCCGAAGCGGTCCTCGACCCGCACCGCGAGCTCGGCCAGGGCGAGTGACTCGAGGTCGGCGCCGGCCGGGCCGAGCACGGTGTCGTCGTCGACGCCGTCGATGCTGTAGTTCATGTCCGTCAGCGAGTCGAGCACGAACTGGCGGATCTCGTCGATCATGATTCGGCGCTTCCTTTCAAGGTGGGCTCGATGTCGCGAAGAACGGCCTGGTTGCGCACGAGTTTCCCGGTCGCCGTGCGCGGCAGCTGGTCGACCACGTGCAGCCGTCGCGGGCGCTTGAAGGGGGCGAGCCTGGTGGTGATCGCGCTCTCCACCGCGGACACCTCGGTTCCCTCGGCCAGCATGAGGTACGCCTCGATCGCGTGGTCGTGCACCACCACGGCCCCGGCGACCTCGGGCAGCGCGGCGAGCATGTGCTCGACCTCGGTCAGGTCCACCTTGAGGCCGCCGACCGAAACCTGAGAGTCGCGGCGGCCGAGTATCCGGACCAGGCCGGTCTGCGGGTCGACGGTGCCCGCGTCCTTGGTGTGCAGCCAGCCGTCCGACCAGCGGGTCGGGTCCTGCTCGCCGAGGTAGGGCGATGCGGGCAGCGAGACCTGCAGCTCGCCGCCCTCTTCCCGGACGGCGAGGCCGGGGGCCGGCCGCACCGCCGGCCGGTGCTCGCCGAAGAGGTCGGTCGCGATGACGCCGACCTCGGTCATCCCGTACATGTTGCCGAGGCGCACGCCGTACCGGTTCACGAACGCGTCGTAGACGTCGGCGCGCACCAGTTCGCCGCCCGTGGTCATGCCGGTGAGCTGCGGCAGCTCGGGCGGCTCCTGCACCGAAGCGAGCAGCTCGATGTGGAAGGGGACGCCAAGCAGCGTGGTCGGCTGCGAGCCCGCGGCGACGGCGGACAGGATGCCGTCCGCCGTCATCCGGGACGGGATCGTCAGATTCACGCCCGCGTGCAGGCCGTACAGCAGGCCGCCGACGAGCCCGAGCACGTGCACCATCGACGCGAGGCAGACCATGCGCTCGCCGCCGACAGGCACCCCGTCGATCATCGTGTAGCGGTTGACCTCCTCGACGAGGTTCCCCGCGTCGCGGGCGATGATCTTCGACGGGCCGGTCGACCCCGAGCTGAGCTGGATCACGGCGTGGGAGGTCGCCGCGGGCTGCCCCGGATAGGTGCGCACGCCCTCGGTGATCTCGGCGAAGCCGCGCAGCGGGCCGCCGGTGGACGTCTCGGCGCTCACGACGACCTGGGGCAGCAGCCGCTTGAGCGCGACGTCTATCTCGTACGGGGTGAGCCGGTGGTCAAGCAGGGACGCCTGCGCGCCGATCCGCCACGAGGCGAGCAGGTTGGTGATGAACGCGAGCGACGGCGCCAGGCACAGCGCCACCGAGCCGCCGCGCCGCAGCCCTGCGTCGGCGAGCACGCGGTGCCGCTCGGCGACGAGCCGACGCAGCTCGGCCCGGGTAACCGGCCCGGCCAGGTACAGGCACGCGTCATCCGGGGCGCCCGCGAGCAGCACCTCGTCAACCCACTGCGGCTCAAGCTGTGGGTATGCGCCTTTGGCCACTCGCGGGTACGCACCTCCCGCCACCCGACCTCACCCTCTTCGCCCGGTCAGGGCCAGCGTGTCGACCAGATCCGTAGACAGGTTGCGTTCGTTGGGCCAACGTTAAGGCGCGGCAAAGCGAACCGGAACGCCGAAAAAACGGCGCGTCCCGACCCATAATGGGTCGAGATTACGGACGTTCTGCCTAGCAATGACCTTACTCGATCAAACTCGTTTGACAAGGGCCGAAGCCATTCCACGGTGCCATTACGGACGTTGCCAAACCCTCCGCGCCCGGAAAGGATGGGATCAGCCGGCCGGGCGGAGGGAACCTTGAGCGAGAGCGTTCCTGCACTGCTCAGCGTCGCCGACGCGGAGCAGCTTGCCGAGCTCAGGCTGTCGGCGCAGGTCAGGGACTTCATCGCCGGCGGCAGCGGAGCCGAGCTCACCCGGTCGGCGAACCGGGCCGCCCTGGACGATGTCTACCTGGTGCCCAGGGTCATGGCCGGCGTGTCGGCCTGCGACCCGGCCGCGGCGCTGGCCGGCTGGCAGGCGGCGCTGCCCGTCGCCGTGGCGCCGATGGCCTACCAGCGGATGGTCCACGCGGACGGCGAGGTCGGACTTGCCGCCGCCTGCGCCCAGGCAGGCATCCCGTACACGGCGGCGATGCTCGCGAGCGCGACGGTCGAGGAGATCGCCGAGGCGGGCGCCTGCACCTGGATGCAGCTGTACTGGCTACGCGACCGGGGACTGATGGTCGAGCTGATCAGGCGAGCGGAAGCAGCGGGCTGCCGCGCACTGGTGCTCACCGTTGACGTGCCCGAGCTCGGTCGCAGGCTCAGGGACCTGCGGAACGGCTTCACGTTCCCCGCCGGGATCTACCCCGCGAACCTGCGGGGCTACGGCAAGGCAGGGGAGGTCCGCCCCGGCGCCCCTGGCCTGTCGGCGGTGGCCGCTCACACCGCCGCGATCTTCGATCCGTCGCTGACCTGGCCGGACGTTACGTGGCTGGCCGGGCAGACCAGCCTGCCGCTGATGCTCAAGGGGATCCTTGATGCCCGTGACGCCGCGCGGGCCGCCGACCTCGGCGTCGCGGGGATCGTGGTGTCCAACCACGGCGGCCGGCAGCTCGACGGCGCGGTGCCGAGCATCACCGCGCTTCCGCCGATCGTCGAGGCGGTAGCCGGACGGTGCCAGGTGATCCTGGACAGCGGGGTGCGCGGCGGGCTCGACGTGATCAAGGCGGTCGCGCTCGGCGCCGACGGGGCGCTGCTCGGCCGGCCGGCGCTGTGGGGGCTGGCCGCCGGCGGCGCAGCCGGCGCTGCCGTCGTGCTGCGCCTGCTCGCTGAGGAGTTCAGGCACGCGATGGCGCTGGCCGGATGCCCCGACCTGGCCGCCGTGAGGGCGCTGCGCACCGTGGTCCGCCAGCCCGCCGGGCGATTGCGCGGCCGGGCCTAGAGACGCCACGCGGGATAGCGTTCGGCCGGAACTTGACTGGTTCTATTCTCTGAGTCGCTCCAGACTTGATAGGGTCGGAGGACATGCTTACCGACCCGGCCGACCTGCTCCGTCAGCGCGGCTACAAAGTCACGGCCCAGCGCCTGGCCGTCTTGCGCGCGGTCTCCGGCGAGCCGCACGTCACGGCCGACGCCGTGGCCGCGACCGTTCGTGCCGAGCTTGGCTTCATCTCGCTCCAGGCGGTGTACGACGTGCTCGGCGTCCTGGTTGACGTGGGCCTGATCCGGCGCATCCAGCCGGCCGGGTCGCCGGCCCGCTTCGAGGCGCGGGTCAGCGACAATCACCACCACGTGATCTGCAGGACCTGCGGCGCCGCGGCCGACGTCGACTGCGCGGTGGGCTCGGCGCCGTGCCTGGCGGCGGTCGACGACCGGGGTTACGAGATCGACGAAGCCGAAGTCATCTACTGGGGGCGCTGTCCGCAGTGCCAGGCCCAGATCCAGGGTGAACCCGCGTCCGATCCGGCGACGCGCTGATATCGCACAGCAACGAGGGAGGATGACATGACCGACGAGAGCCAGTGCCCAGTCACGCACACGACCGCTGGCCGGACGAACCGAGACTGGTGGCCGGACCAGCTTGACCTGAAGGTGCTCGAGCAGAACCCGCCGATGGCCAGCCCGATGGGCGAGGACTTCGACTACGCCGCGGAGTTCCAGACCCTCGACCTCGACGCCCTGCGCGCCGACATCGAGACGGTGATGACCACGTCGCAGGACTGGTGGCCGGCCGACTACGGCCACTACGGGCCGCTGTTCATCCGGATGGCCTGGCACAGCGCGGGCACGTACCGGATCAGCGACGGCCGCGGCGGCGCCGGGTCGGGCGAGCAGCGCTTCGCACCGCTGAACAGCTGGCCGGACAACGGCAACCTGGACAAGGCGCGCAGGCTGCTCTGGCCGGTCAAGCAGAAGTACGGCAGGAAGATCTCATGGGCCGACCTGATGATCTTCGCGGGCAACTGCGCGCTCGAGTCGATGGGCTTTGCGACCTTCGGCTTCGGCGGCGGGCGCGAGGACATCTGGGAGCCCACGGAGGTCAACTGGGGCTCGGAGGGCACCTGGCTCGGCGACGAGCGCTACAGCGGCGACCGGGAGCTCGCGAACCCGTTCGGCGCCGTCCAGATGGGTCTGATCTACGTGAACCCCGAGGGGCCGAACGGCAACCCCGACCCGCTCGCCGCCGCCAGGGACATCAGGGAGACGTTCCGCCGGATGGCCATGAACGACGAGGAGACGGTCGCGCTCGTCGCCGGCGGCCACACGTTCGGCAAGACCCACGGCGCCGCGGTGCCCGCGGGCCACGTCGGCCCCGAGCCGGAGGGCGCGCCGCTGGCCGAGCAGGGCCTCGGCTGGGCGAACAGCTTCGGCACCGGCACGGGCGACGACGCCATCACAAGCGGGCTGGAGGGCGCCTGGACACCCACCCCGACGACGTGGGACAACAGCTTCTTCGAGACGCTGTTCGGCTACGAATGGGAGCTGGTCAAGAGCCCGGCAGGGGCATGGCAGTGGATCCCGACCGATCCGGCCGCGGTCGGCACGGTGCCCGATGCCGAAGGTCGGCCGAGGCAGCACACCCCGGTGATGCTCACGACCGACCTCGCGCTGCGGATGGACCCGGTCTACGAGCCGATCTCGCGCCGGTTCTTCGAGAACAGGACCGAGTTCGCCGACGCCTTCGCCAGGGCGTGGTTCAAGCTGACGCATCGCGACATGGGACCGGTCTCGCGCTATCTCGGCCCGCTGGTTCCCGCCGAGCCGCAGATCTGGCAGGACCCCGTCCCCGCCGTCACGCACGAGCTTGTCGATGAGGCGGACATCGCGGCGCTCAAGGCCACCATCCTCGCCTCGGGGCTGACGGTCTCCCAGCTCGTCTCGGCCGCGTGGGCCGCCGCGTCGACGTTCCGCGGCACCGACAAGCGCGGCGGGGCCAACGGGGCGCGGATCCGCCTCGCACCGCAGAACGACTGGGAGGTCAACAACCCCGCCGAGCTCGCGCCGGTGCTGCGCACGCTCGAGGGGATTCAGCAGGAGTTCAACGGCTCGCAGGCCGGCGGGGCGAAGCAGGTCAGCCTGGCCGACCTGATCGTGCTCGGCGGATGCGCGGCCGTGGAGCAGGCGGCGCAGAACGCCGGGCACGACGTCGAGGTCCCGTTCGCGCCGGGCCGCACCGACGCGGCGCAGGAGCAGACCGACGTCGAGTCCTTCGCCGTTCTCGAGCCGGTCGCCGACGGGTTCCGCAACTACCTCGGCAAGCTGCACTCGCGGATGGCCGAGCATCACCTGGTCGACCGGGCAAGCCTGCTGACGCTGACCGCGCCCGAGCTGACCGTCCTGGTGGGCGGCCTGCGCGTGCTCGGCACGAACTACGACCGGTCGGGACTCGGCGTGCTCACCCACCGGCCTGGGGCGCTGACCAGCGACTTCTTCGTGAACCTGCTCGACATGGGCACGACCTGGCAGGCGACGTCGCAGGCCGAGGACACCTTCGAGGGCCGCGACCGCGGCACGGGCGAGCTGAAGTGGACCGGCAGCCGGTTCGACCTGGTCTTCGGCTCCAACTCCCGGCTCCGCGCGATCGCTGAGGTCTACGCGAGCCAGGACGCGCAGCGCAAGTTCGTGCGCGACTTCGTCGCCGCGTGGGACAAGATGATGAACCTGGACCGGTTCGACCTGGCGTGATGCTGGCGTTCTGGCCGGCCCCCGCGAACCGGCCAGAACGGCCCCCTACGTCCCCGCCAGAAGGGGACGTAGGGGGCGCCGGGGCGTGACCTTCGGCACGCGCGGCCGAGCAAGCTAGGGCGCGATCCTGATGGTCAGGAGCCCTAGGAGGCGGCCGTGGCCCATGCGCATGCGCTGTCGCCAGCGGGGACGAGCGTCGGCGTGCGGCACCGGCGAATGCCCAGGATCCGCCCGGCGGCCAGGTACAAGACGATCGCCACGATCGGCGCGCTCGCGGTCGCGGCAGGCCTGCTGAGTGCGGCCGGGGTCATGCCGATCGTCGGGGTAGTCGGGGTCGCGATCCGCAATGCCGCCACCACGTTCAACACGATGCCGGTAGCCGGCCTTGGCCAGCTGCCCGCGCGGTCCGAGATGGTTGACTCGTCCGGTCACCTGATCGCCTACTACTACCCGAGGAACATCTACCGGGTGCCCGTGACGTACCGGCAGATCGCGCCGGTGATGCGCGACGCGACGGTCGCGATCGAGGACGCCAGGTTCTGGGATCACGGCGCCCTTGACCTGCGCGGCACCGTGCGCGCGATCATCTCCACCCTCTCGGGCTCGCAGGTCCAGGGCGGATCCGACATCGCGCAGCAGTTCGTGAAGAACGCGTGCATCCTGACGGCAAGGACCGCGCAAGAGGCCGCGGCCTGCACCGAGGAGACCGTGGCGAGGAAGGTGCGAGAACTGCGGATCGCCGCCAACGTCATGCGCGAGATGACCAGGCCGCAGTTGCTCGCCGCCTATCTCGACGCGATCTACTTCGGCAACGAGGCGTACGGCGTCCAGGTCGCTGCCCAGCTCTACTTCTCGACCTCCGCGAGCAGGCTGAGCCTGGCGCAGGCCGCGACGCTGGCCGGGCTCGTGCAGGACCCGGCGGCCTATGATCCGCTGGCGCATCCGCAGGCCGCGCTGGCCAGGCGCGACGTTGTCCTGCACCGGATGGCCCAGCTTGGCTCTGTCACCCGCACCCAGGCGGCGCTGGCCAGCCGCGAGCCGCTCGGCCTGCACGTGTCGGCCGTCCCGTTGCAGACGGGCTGTACCAGCCCGGTCGCCCGGTGGGCCGCCTTCTTCTGCGCCTACGTGCTCGCCGTCATGCGGCAGAACCCGGCCTACGCCAAGGCATGGGCGGCGCTCAACTTCGCCGGCGGAATGACGATCGACACCACGCTGAGCGCCGCCGACCAGCGCGCCGCCGACGATGCCGTCAACTTCGTCGTGCCTGCCATGTCCGGCTACTACAACCCAGGTGAAAACGTGGACACGGAGGTGATGATCCAGCCGGGCACCGGCTACGTCAGGGCGATCGCCGTCGACCGGACGTTCGGCACCGGGCCAGGCGATACTACCGTGGACTACGCGGTGAACACGGCCTACGGCGGCAGCGCCGGCGTGCAGGCCGGATCATCGGCGAAGGTCTTCACCCTGGTGACCGCGCTTGAGCAGGGCCTGCCGTTCGGGTATCACCTGAGGGTCACGTCCCCGACGACGGTCGGGCCGTACTACAACTGCAAGGGCGGCTACGTCCCGCCCTTCAACGTGATCAACGCCGAAGGACCCCAGGGGCCGAAGACCTACACGCTCTACGACGGCACCGTGGAGTCGATCAACGCGTTCTACGCCACCCTCGAGCAGCGGGTCGGCCTCTGCAACGTGGTCCGCACGGCCGTCAGCCTGGGGATGACCAGAGCCGACGGGACATCGCTGCTGCGCCGCGACCCACGCCTGCCAAGAAGCGACGACCTGTCGGCCGACAATTACCCGTCATTCACGCTCGGCTCGGTCTACGTGTCCCCGATGAGCATGGCGGATGCGTACGCCACCCTGGCCGCGCGCGGGGTCTACTGCCAGCCAGTCGCGATCACGGCGATCACCGCGAGCGACGGAGAACGGTTCGGCGTGCCGTCGTCCCGCTGTCACCAGGCGGTGAGCCCGGGAGTTGCCGACGCAGCGAACTACGTGCTGCAGGGCGTGCTCGGTCCGAACGGCACCGGATACAACCGCGGGATCGGCATCCCGGCCGCGGCAAAGACCGGCACCGCCAACGGCGGTTACTACGCGGACTTCGCGGGCTACACGCCGCGCCTGGCCGCTTACGTCTCGGTGTTCAACCCGGTCGCTCCGACCGCTGCCGGGGCGATGGTCTACCCGAGGGCCGACTATCGCGAGGTGGATGGCTCGCTGGCCGCTCCCGGCCAGATGTTCGGCGACAACGCGCCCGGTGCGACGTGGCAGATGTCGTTCCTGCGCCTGCACCTTCCGGCGACGCCGTTCGCCTACCCGCCGGCCTACCCGTTCTTCGGCCTGCCGCTCCACTACACGCCGCATCCGAAGAAGAAGCACACGCCGACGCCGAGCCCCACTCCGACGCCTGCCCCCACGCCGACGCCGATCCCAACGCCCACGCCCACGCTGACTCCCACGCGATCGGCCTCGGCGGCAATCGCGCGGTGAGCCCGCGGAGCCGCGGGCCCTTTTAGCCCTGGTCCGGCGGTGCTAGCCCTGGTCCGGCGATGCTAGCCCTCGCCCTGGGGGCCGGACCGGGCTACGGCGCGGACGGGAGGCTCACGCAGCGGACCACGCGCCCGGTGATGATGCCGCCTACCCCCAGCGAGCTGCCCCGGCCGCCGCTGAACGCAAGGATCATCGTGTCCCCGCGGGGGATGCCGCCCTTGCCAATCTTGACCGTGACGGAGCGATGGCCGTCCCTCAGCCCGGTGCCGACCATCACGCTCGGGTGCGGTGCCGGCCGGGGGCGCGGCAGCGACCCGATCGGCGGGCAGCCAGGCCGCACCAGGACGACCACGACCCTGGCGTGCATCCGGCGCAGGACCGCATCGGCGCCGGCCACGCCCGACGGCCGGCTGACCGACACGGTCACGGTGCCGTTGGCGTGCGGGGTCACCGAGTAGGCGGCGGAGGCGGGCGCGCTGCCCAGCGTCACCACGGCAGCGGTGATGGCGGCCACCGCGCCGGCCGCGCCGGCCGCCAGCCATACCGGCCGCCGCCGGCGGCGGGTCGGTGCCGGCCGCTCCACGGCACTCAGCTGGTGCCCGTGTTCGGCCATCAGCTGCCCGAACAGCCGGTCTTCGAATCTAGTCATGCCTCACCTCTGGCTCACTCGCGGGATCGGTGCCGTGCGCCAGATCCGGGCTAGCCGCTGTGCGCAGCCGGGCCCGGGCCCGCATCAGCCGCATCCGCAGAGTGCCCGGCGCGACGCCGAGCACCTGGGCCGCCTCCTTGGCCTGCAGGCCAGCCAGGTCCACCAGTTCGACCACCGCACGGTCCGCGTCCGGCAGCGCGGTCAGCCCGATGACCAGCGCCCGGCCTGGGCGCTCGGCATCGATCCGGTCGATCAGGTCCCCGACTTCGTCGGGCGCCAGTTCCCGGCGGCCTGCCAGGCGTTCCACCCCGCTCCGCTGCTGGCTGCGTGCCTGGCAATGCCCGGCGTAGATCCGCCGGGCGATGCCGAACACCCAGGCACGTGGCGTGCCTCTGCGCGGGTCGAAGGTGGCGAACGACGTAATCGCCTGGACGAAGGTGTCCGCGGTCAGGTCGGCCACGGTCTGCGGATCGGCGCTGCGCCGCGCGAAGTAGGCGGTCACCGCCGCCACGTTCGCGCGGTACAGCGCCTCGAACTCGCCAACGGCGCCATCAGCCGGCCCACCTTCCTGCGGCGCAAGGCGCGACAGCGGTGAGTTCAGCGACGATGGCATTATCTGGCTCACACCCCTAGTTGGCCGTTTCCCGCAGCGGCGTCACACCCGCTCAGGCTCCCTTCGCGCTGGCGTCGATCTGGGCGGCCTCCTCCGGTGTCATCGGCGGTCCAAGTACGGGCTGGCCGGTGGCCGCGGCGACCTGGAGCAGCCAGTCCATGTCGGGCTGCTCTCCCTGCGGCGGCGTGGTCCCGGTAGCAGGGATGCCGCCCTGCCTGATGAAGTTCAGGAACGAGTCGCCGTCGTGGGTCTGCAGTATGATCGCCGGCTTGTCGTCGAGCACGAAGAACGTGTGCGGCACGCCCTTGGGCTGCGACACGTAGTCGCCGGGCTCGGCGACCAGCGTGTCATCGCCGCAGCGGACGGCGATCCGGCCGGCCAGCAGGTAGAAGCTGTCGTCGATGTCGTGGTGCACGTGCAGCGGGGCGTGGCCCCCCGGCCCGAGCTCCATCTCGATGATCACCGGCCTCGCGCCCTCCGGGCTCCGGATCACGGTCCGGCCGCCGAAGAACCAGTACTTCTCGCCCTGGCCGGGTGCGGTCTTGGCGGCGCGGCGATCCGCGGCGGCGCCGTGAACGTGGCCGTGCCCGTGGTTGGCCTGCTCGGTGGATTGCGTCATGACGGTTCTTCCCTTCCCTATGGTCGTGCCTCGTCTGGCTCGGCACGCTGACGATGGTGGCTAACTACAAGTCCGGCGAGCAGCGACCGGATCGCCAGCTCGATCGTGTCGGCCGCCTGGCTGGCGTCCATCTCCCAGAAGGTGTGCAGCAGATCCCAGGACGGCGCGGAGTACAGCACCTGGAGCGCGGCCGCGGCCTGCTCGCGGACGCTGGCCGGCGCATCGGGCGCGGCCATATCGACGCAAGCCAGGAACATGGCCCGGCGTCCAGGCTGCTGCCCGCGCCGCACCGCGATCCCCTCGGGAGAGCGCAGCATCGACCGGATCAGCGGAGCGCTGGCCTCAAAGCCGGCGAATGCGTTGCGCATGTCGGCAATGAGGTCGTCGGTGCTCTGAGCGGTGAAGTCCGTGTGCGTGAGCTGGGAGGTGATCCACTCCCAGACGCCAGCCTGCAGGTCTGCCTTCGTCGGGAAGTGCCGGTAAACCGTCCGCTCCTGCACGTCCGCCGCCTGCGCGATCGCGTGATAGGTGAGGTCGGAACCCTCCTGCATTAGCGACACGCACGCCCGCAGGATCCGCTCCCTGGTCGCCGCGGCCTGAGCCTGGCGCAGTGGCGAGTGATAGCGGGCCTGCGACTTCATGTCAGATAGACTGACATGAAGTGTGCAGACCTGTCAACAAGAACTCATCGTTATGTCTACTGGCGCCCGGCTAAGGTGCTACCGGTTCAGCAGGGAACGCCCGGCGGGTGCCGGCCGGCGCCCAGACGATCACGGTACCGACCACGAACGGAGGCCAGCGGATGACGCCGCTGCCGGAATCTGCCGCGCATCGTTACGGCAGGGTCTTCGACGAGATCGCGGCCGAATATGACCGCCGCCGCCCGGCATATCCGGACGAGCTGGTCGATCAGTCCTGTCAGATCGCGGGGATCGGACGCGGTGATCCCGTGCTGGAGGTCGGGTGCGGCAGCGGCCAGCTCACGCGTTCCCTTGCCGGCCGGGGACTGCGGGTGACGGCACTGGAACCGGGCGCCAACCTTATCTCGCTGGCCAGGAAGAACCTGGAAGGCGCCGGACAGGTGGAGTTCGTGAACGCTCGGTTCGAGGACGCGCAGCTTCCCCGCGAGCGGTTCCAGGCCGTGTTCTCCGCGTCCGCGTTCCACTGGGTTGACCCTGAGGTCAGCTGGCAGCGGGCCGCTGACGTGCTTGCTCCCGGC
>DATIZP010000028.1:0-8883 GCA_035517035.1 Streptosporangiaceae bacterium
CGGCGCCCGGCCGGAAGGAGGCGACGAGCTTGGCCACCAGGGTGGCCAGGAAGATCTGGCCGGACATCGCCTCGATCATGGCCACGGCCCGGCCGGCCGACTCGGCGGCGGTGAAGTCGCCGTAGCCGAGCGTGGTGAGCGTGGTGAAGCTGAAGTACTGGAAATCCGACAATGAGTCCAGATGGCGGCCTTGGGCGAAGAAGTCGCCGCTCAGCCACCGCATGGCCGCGTAGAACTGTGCGAACATCAGCCCGATGATCAGGTAGGCGCTGATCGCGCCATAGATGCTCTGCGCGGTCACCGACGGCAGCGACAAGATCTGCCGGACGATGAGGACGACAGTGACCAGCAGCAAGGCGCCGGTCCAGACCGCGGCGGCGCCGCGGCCCACGTTGCCGCCCTCATGCACGCCCAGGACGATGGCCAGCAGCGACGCGACCACCCCGACCGGCAGCAGCACCTGGACGGTGCGGCGTCGAAGCGGCAGGTTGCGTACCGCCAGCGCGACGGCGGCGGTGAACAGCAGGACCAGCGAGTCGTTGATCCACCTGGCACTGAGGAACGCTGACAGCAGGTAGGAGGTGAGCAGCAGCACAAGCAGGAAGCCGTACCGCACCCGCCGCCGCCGCGGCCGGCCGGGCTGACCGCCGCCGCCTCGCCGACCGCCTGAGCCTGGCCGGCCGCCTGGGTCCGCCCGGCCGCCTGGGTCCGCCCGGCCGCCTGGGTCTGGTCGACCCGCCCGGCGTGGCGCGTCGGCCCCGCCGGAAGCCTGCTCGCTGGCCGTCGTGATCTCCTCGTCGGAAGCGCCTGAGCCCCCGCCACGGCATCGGGCCGCGGCGGGGGCATCTCATCGTGCGCTGGCTGGTGGGCCAGCCAGCGCTAGAACTGCCCGGCCGCTCGGCGCGGGCGGAGCAGCGCCCAGATGATGAAGGCGTCGAGGACGATCATGATGATCGACCACAGCGGCGTGAACGGGATGAACATGAAGTTGCCGATGGCGCTGATCACCGCCAGCGCCGCTCCGACGTAGCGCGCCCAGGCCATGCCGAGGAAGACGCACACACCGGCGGCGAACACGACGATGCCGAGTATGACCTCCGCCCAGCCCCAGCCGTGCAGGCTCCAGGCGTAGGTGTAGCCCGAGGCCGGAGAGTGCACGTAGACGTGCGAGGACGACAGCGCCACGATGCCGACGATGATGCCCCACAGTCCGCCGAGCACCATCAGCGTTCCGGCCAGCGCCGTGAACGTGACGACGGCGCCGCGGTGCTCGCCGGCAGCGTGCCGGCCGCCCGCGCGGTACTCCGGGCTGTAGGCCTGCGCCTGCGCACCGGAGCGAGTCTCGGCCTGCCCCGGCTGTACCTGCCCGGTCTGGACCTGGCCGCCCTGGACCTGCCCGCCCGGGTCCTGTCCGGGCTCGTACCCCATCGTGGAGCCTGACGCGCCGGCTTGCCGTTCTTGTGGATTACCCATGTCAAGCCGCCCCCTCTCTCGCTAGCCGCGAGCGGCTTGCTCGCGGCCTTGGCCCCGCAGGCGCCGTGTAGCCATCTCCCCCTGGCGGCCAGCGAGTACTCCGTTCCGATGTCCGTCCTACCCGTTCTGGCGTGCTAGAACGCACCTTCTAGGCCTGGCCTAGGCCAGGCCTAGGCCGACGCCAGCCGCCCAGGGTCGGCCGAGTCCTGCGCCGCGCGGTCGGCGCGGCGCAGGCTCAGCGCGGTGACCGTCATGATCAGGCCGTAGACGATCAGCCAGATTCCGATCACCGCGACAAGGATGGTGAGCGAGATCGTCGGCCAGAACAGCACGATCAGGCCGGCGGCCAGGCTCAGGATTCCGGCGACCACGGTCAGGCCGCGCCCGGGGAACGGGCCGCCGAACAGCCCAGCAGCGACGTCAGCGATGCCGTGCAGCACCCAGAACAGCCCGACGACGATGGCCAGGACCGCGATCGTCACGTTGTAATGCCTGATGAAGTACAGGCCGACGATGATCGCGAGCAGCCCGATCACCACGTGGGCCACCCGCCTGCCGCCGCTTGCATCGTGCGCGGTGAAACCGTCGATCAGCCGCAGCAGGCCGGCCACGATCAGGGAGGCGCCGATCAGCACGGCGACGATCGTCAGCGTGGCCTTCGGCCAGGCCAGCAGCAGGATCCCGACGACGATCCCGCCGATCCCGGCCGCCATGAAGGCCGGCCAGGCGCCGCGGGCGAAGTCGGGGCCGAACGTCGCCCCGTCGGCGGGTGTGGCCGACACCTCGGACCAGCCATGCTGAGCCTGCTGGCCGGATGGGCCCGGCTGACCCGGCTGGTCTGGCCGGGTCGGGTGCGGTGTGCTCATGCGACCCTCCTTGCACTGGCACGATGCCCGCGCCCGGCGCGGGCGGGTCGGCGGCGGGCCGTGGGTGGGGCCCGCGGCGCGCGCCGTCCCCTCATGCTCGGGCCGTGCCGCCGGGCCGTTCACCACCCGTGGCGGGTGAATGTGCTCGCAAGGCCCTAGACTTGGCGGCCGTAGCCGCCGGCGAAATCCGCGCCGCCTCTGCGGCTCGAAGACCTATCCGACCGGGCAATCCCGCGCGCAGACGCCAGGGCCCGGCAATCCGAGGAGTGACTGCGTCGTGAAGACCGACGTTGAGGAGCTGAGCCCGACCCGCGTGCGCCTGACGGTCGAGGTTCCGTTCGATGAGCTCAAGCCGAGCCTGGACCATGCCTACCGCGAGATCGGCCAGCAGGTGCGGATCCGCGGGTTCCGTCCCGGTCATGTACCGCGCCAGATCCTCGACCAGCGGGTGGGGCGCGGCGCGGTGCTTGAGCACGCGATCAACGACGCGATGAACGACCTGTACCTCAAGGCCGTGCGCGAGGCGCAGGTCTCGGCGCTTGGCCAGCCGGAGGTCGAGATCACCAAGCTGGATGACGGCACCGAGGTGGTGTTCACCGCCGAGGTCGACGTGCGGCCGAGCTTCGAGGTCCCCGACCTCGCCGGGATCGCGGTGGTGGTGGAGGACGCCGAGGTCAGTCCTGACCAGGTGGAGGAATACCTCGCCTCGCTGCGGGAGCGGTTCGCGTCGCTGCGGGCAGCCGCGCGGCCCGCACAGTCCGGCGACTACGTGTCGATCGACCTGTCCGCCCAGGTCGACGGCGAGCCCGTGGCCGACGCCCAGGCTACCGGCATCTCCTACGAGGTGGGCAGCGGCTCGATACTCGACGGGCTCGATGAGGTGCTCGAGGGCATGTCGGCCGATGAGTCGGCGACGTTCACCACCGTGCTGGCCGGCGGCGAGCACGAGGGCCAGCAGGCCGACGTGACGGTCACCGTCCGCAGCGTCAAGGTGAAGGACCTTCCCGAGCTCGATGACGACTTCGCGCAGTCCGCCAGCGAGTTCAACACCGTCGGCGAGCTGCGGGCGAACACCCGCAAGCAGCTTGAGCTGGTGCGCCAGGCCGGGCAGGCGGGACAGGCCAGGGACCGCGCCATCGAGGAGCTGCTGGCCAGGGTCGACATGCCGCTGCCCGAGGCGCTCGTCGAGCATGAGATCGAGCACCGGCGCGAGTCGCTGGAGAGCGACCTCGCCAGGGCCGGGCTGACCATGGACGCCTACCTGGAGGGCAGGCAGTTCGCCCAGGCCGACATGGAGAAGGAGATCGCCGACGACGTGCGGCGCTCGATCAAGGCCAGGTTCATACTCGACCAGATCGCCGAGCAGGAGAACCTCGGCATCGAGCAGGAGGAGATCGGCCAGTACATCACCCAGCTGGCCTACCAGCAGGGTGTCTCGCCTGACGCGTTCGCACGCCAGCTCACCGACGGAGGCCAGCTCGGCGCGGTGGTCGCCGACGTGCTGAGGTCCAAGGCCGCGGACTACGTCGCCGAGCGGGTCAAGGTCACCGACGAGTCTGGCCGCAAGGTGGCCGTCGGCGCCGCCGCCGGGCAGGCCGACGAGGAGGCCGGCCAGAATGACGGCGAGGATGCCGCCGAGCCGGTGCCTGCCGCCAAGGGCAGGTCGGGCCGCCGCTCAGGCAAGGAAGCCAAGGACGCCACCGAGGGTGACGACGGCGATGCCGTCGCGGCGCCCAAGGCGAAGGGCAGGGGCCGCCGCTCCGTGAGGGACGCCAAGGACGCCAGGGGAGCCGAGGACGCGGCCGAGGCTGACTAGCGACACGCCAGCCACGGCGAGCGCCGCGGCCTGCTCCGGCCAGCGCGGCGGCCAGCCCACCGGGCCTGCTCCGGCGAGCGCTGGGGTCCCGCTCGCGTGCCTGCGCCCACAGCGAACAGGCCGCAGCCGTGGATCTGGCCGCCCCGGCAGCGGGTTAGGGTCACAGTCGTAAGCCATGAAGTCAACCGATGCGAGTGGCACGGTGCGGTCGCGCACCTGCCCGTCGAAGAGTGAGGGAGGGCGCCGTGACCACGCCGCGTGAAGCTTCGCTTCCGGCCCGGGTGCTCGCGCGAGCCGCCGAAGGCTCGATGTTGCCGATGAGCGACCAGCTCTTCCAGCGGCTGCTGCGGCACCGGATCATCTTCCTCGGCCAGCAGGTCGACGACGACCTGTCCAACCGGATCTGCGCCGAGATCATCCTGCTGGCCGCCGAGGACGCCAAGCGCGATATCAGCATCTACATCAACTCGCCTGGCGGGTCGGTCAGCGCGGGCCTGGCCATCTACGACGTGATGCAGTACGTGCCGAACGACGTCGCGACCTTCGCGATGGGGATGGCGGCCTCGATGGGCCAGTTCCTGCTCTGCGCTGGCGCGAAAGGCAAGCGGTATGCCATGCCGCACGCCCAGATCATGCTGCACCAGCCGCATGGCGGCATCGGCGGCACCGCGTCTGACATCAGGATCCAGGCCGAGCAGATCCTGTACATCAAGCGGATCCTGGCCGAGCGCACCGCCACGCACACCGGGCAGACCGTGGAGCAGATCGAGCTGGACTCGGACCGGGATCGCTGGTTCACGGCCGACCAGGCCAAGGAGTACGGATTCGTCGACCACGTGGTGCGCAGCGCCACCGAGGTCCCATCGGAAGGTGCGGTGTCATGAGCATCGATCCCCAGTGCATCGAGCCACGGGCCAGGTACGTCCTGCCGTCCTTCGTCGAGCGGACGCCGTACGGGATCAAGGAGATGAACCCGTACAACAAGCTCTTCGAGGAGCGGATCATCTTCCTCGGCGTGCAGATCGACGACGCGTCGGCCAACGATGTGATGGCCCAGCTGATCACCCTGGAGTCGATCGACCCCGACCGGGACATCCTGATCTACATCAACTCGCCAGGCGGGTCGATGACCTCGATGATGGCGATCTACGACACCATGCAGTACGTCAAGCCGGACATCCAGACGTTCTGCCTCGGGCAGGCCGCGTCGGCCGCCGCCGTGCTGCTCGCGGCCGGAACCAAGGGCAAGCGGATGGCGCTGCCGAACTCGCGCATCCTGATCCACCAGCCGGCCATCGAGAGCGGCTACGGCCAGTCGAGCGACCTGGAGATCCAGGCCAGGGAGATCCAGCGGATGCGCCAGGCGATGGAGGCCGTGCTTGCCAAGCACACGGGCAAGGACGAGGAAGAGATCCGCAGGGACATCGAGCGCGACAAGTTCCTAACCGCCCAGGAAGCCAAGGAGTACGGGCTGGTAGATGACGTACTCACGATGCTGAAGCGCCAGCCCGTTGTAGTGTCGTCCTAAGCACGTCACGCAACTGCGGCGCGTGTGTGGTGACGACCCGGAGTAAGCGACTACGGTCTAATCAGACGAGGTAGCGTCGAGGTCCCGGCGGCTGCGGCGGCGGTGCCGGGCGAATGGCTGTAGCTGGTTCGAATCGCCCATATCGGGTGGCGCTGGGAGAGGGAGTATCGCGGTGGCACGCATTGGCGATGGCGCTGACCTGCTGAAGTGCTCGTTCTGCGGCAAGAGCCAGAAGCAGGTCAAGAAGCTGATCGCCGGGCCTGGGGTGTACATCTGCGACGAATGCATCGATCTGTGCAACGAGATCATCGAGGAGGAGCTGGCCGAGCCCTCCGAGATCAAATGGGACAGCCTGCCCAAGCCACGCGAGATCTACGAGTTCCTCGACTCCTACGTGATCGGCCAGGAGAAGGCCAAGAAGGGCCTGTCGGTCGCGGTCTACAACCACTACAAGAGGATCCAGTCCGGCGGTGAGCGGACCGCGGAGGACGGCGTCGAGCTGGCCAAGTCCAACATCCTGCTGCTCGGCCCGACGGGCTCGGGCAAGACGCTGCTCGCGCAGACCCTGGCCCGGCTGCTGAACGTGCCGTTCGCGATCGCCGACGCCACCGCGCTGACCGAGGCGGGCTACGTCGGCGAGGACGTCGAGAACATCCTGCTCAAGCTCATCCAGGCCGCCGACTACGACGTGAAGAAGGCCGAAACCGGGATCATCTACATCGACGAGATCGACAAGATCGCCCGCAAGAGCGAGAACCCGTCGATTACCAGGGACGTCTCGGGCGAGGGCGTGCAGCAGGCGCTGCTGAAGATCCTGGAGGGCACCACCGCCTCCGTGCCGCCGCAGGGCGGCCGCAAGCACCCGCACCAGGAGTTCATCCAGATCGACACGACGAACGTGCTGTTCATCTGCGGTGGCGCGTTCGCCGGGCTCGAGAAGATCATCGAGCAGCGGGTGGGCCGCAGCGGCATGGGCTTCGGCGCCGTGCTGCGGGTGAAGACCGACCGGACCTCGTCGGACCAGTTCGCCGAGGTGATGCCGGAGGATCTGCTGAAGTTCGGCATGATCCCGGAGTTCGTCGGGCGGCTGCCGGTGATCACCAGCGTGCACAACCTAGACCGCGAGGCGCTTATCAGGATCCTGACCGAGCCGCGCAACGCCCTGGTCAGGCAGTACCGGCGGCTGTTCGAGCTGGACGGCGTGGACCTTGAGTTCACCGACGACGCGCTCGAAGCCGTGGCTGACCAGGCGATCCTGCGCGGCACCGGCGCGCGCGGGCTGCGCGCGATCCTGGAGGAAGTGCTGCTGTCGGTGATGTACGAGGTGCCGAGCCGCAAGGACGTCGAGCGGGTCGTGATCACCGCCGAGGCCGTGCTCGAGAACGTCAACCCGACCCTGGTGCCGCGCGGCACCGTGCTGCGTAAGCCGCGGGAGAAGTCGGCCTGACCCGTGCGGGCGACCGGCCAGGCTCGCCTCAGGCGTCCTGCAGGCTCGGCCGCATCGCCAGCATCAGCGCGGCGAGTTCGGCGGTGCTGCCCGCCGACAGCGGCGAGACCAGCACCCCTGCGGTACGCTGCGTCGCCCAGCCGCAGACCGCCACCTTGACCCCGGCCATCGCCGTGACCGTGCATGCGGCCGCGCCGCCGCGCGAGCCCGCCAGGACCGGGACCGTCGATCCCGCCGCCACCCGTCTCGCCGTCGTCAACGCGCGGGTGCCCTCCAGCGCGGTCAGCAGCCTGCTGATCGTCGTCGCCGGATCGCCGAGCGTTCCGTGCGTGCCGAGCCCGAGGTACAGGATCCAGGCGGTATAGCCGGTGGCAGGGTCGATGTGGCCGGGTTCGCCGTAGATGCCGCCCGGACGGCTGGCCGCGTCGACGTCGCCGTCGGTGGCGTCGGCCGCAAGGGCGAACCGGTGCCTGAACACCTTGAGCACCTGCTTCTCGGCGGCCTGGTAGATCGGCCCGGCGCGCAGCGGCAGGTCCCCTGCCTGCGTCGGAGCGGGGACGACGAGCGGGCCGGGAGCGGGCCGTGCGCTGGTTGCGCGGGCCGCGAGCGTGATCCTGGCGATGTGCTCGGTGGTCCAGACCAGGGCGGTTCCGACCAGTGCCGTGGTGACGAACACCGCGAGCGCGCGGCGGTTGCTGACCGTGGCCCGGGCCGCCCGCCGGGCGGCCCTGCGCTGCTGCCTGGCGGCCTTACGCCTCCGCCGGTCGGACCGGCCCTTGTCCGGCACTGCGTCAGGCAGGACCGGCGCGTCTGGTGCGGCCGGTGCATCGGGCGGAATCGACGTGCCGAGAGAGGTCGATGCGTCGGCGACAGAGGCTTCTGCGTCGTGATGGGCTCCCGCGTCGGGCGGAGCCGGCGCCTCATGAGGTGCCGCGTCGGGCCGGGCTGCTGCGATCAGGGCGGCTGAGCGCTTGGTCAGGTACCCGGCGCGGGCCAGCAGATCGTCCAGGCTGAGCTCGGCGCCAGCCGTGACGTCGCCGGAACCGGGCGCCTCCGGCGTGCCGTTCTCGGACACGGCAGGTCGGTCGCGGCTGATCGTCCACGGCCCGGCCAATGGTCCCTCACCTCAGCATTCGGGAAGTCAGCAGTATTCGGGAAGTCGGCAGCATTCGGAAGTCAGCCCGCCAGCAGCAGCAGTCAGGCCAGCGAGCGGTGATAAGCAGAATAGGTCAGCAACACGGACCGAACGCTTCAGAGGTAACAAATCCGTCCCGCGAACCGTGGACACGATCGGCGGGACCCGGCGGCGGCCCGGTAGTACGTAGACTCTGCTGACGTGACGACCGCTGACCAGACCGCGCACGCCGAGGCCGCGCTCGCGGGCGCCGGTGCCCCTGGCGCTGATGCCCCGGGCGCCGGCCCGCTTCCGCCGCAGTACCTGCCCGGCGACGTCGAGTCCCCGCGCTATCAGGGCTGGGTCGACGCTGGCTACTTCATTGCGGACGCGGCATCGGACGCGCCCGCGTTCACGATCATGATCCCGCCGCCGAACGTCACCGGCTCGCTGCACATCGGTCACGCGCTCGACCACACGCTGATCGACGCCCTGGTTCGCCGCCGCCGGATGCAGGGCTACAACGCCCTCTGGCTGCCCGGCACCGACCACGCCGGCATCGCCACCCAGAACGTGGTGGAGCGCGAGCTCGCCAGGGAAGGCCTGTCCAGGCACGACCTGGGCCGGGAGGAGTTCGTC
>DATIZP010000029.1:0-18771 GCA_035517035.1 Streptosporangiaceae bacterium
CCGAGCAGATGGTCAGGGACTACATCGAGACACTCACCGACCACGACACCGCGGCTGATTCCGTCGTCATCCATCCTGAGGTAGGCAGTGGGCTCGACGAGGCAGCGCAAGCAGCTCGCGAGGCGATGACCGAGGCGGAGCACGCCCTACGTACCGCCGCCGCGCGGACCCGCAAGGTCGCATACGAGCTCAAGCAGCAAGGCCTGTCGGGCCGGGATATCGCTGCCATCTTGCACGTGTCAGCGCAGCGAGTCTCGCAACTGCTCAGGGGCGCCCGGACTTCCGCCCGCTGAAGTGGGTTGCCGCACCAGACGCAACCCGATCGGCGCAAGGTCGCCTGAGGTTCAAGACCCGCACGCCTCGCCCTCAGCTGTCGGCGCCGACCACGCCGATCGGGCATGAGACGCCGGTGCCGCCAAGGCCGCAGTAGCCGTGTGGGTTCTTGGCGTCGGACAGGTACTGCTGGTGATAGTCCTCGGCGAAGTAGAACTCGGGCGCCTTAGTGATCTCGGTGCTGATCGTGCCGTAGCCCGCCTCGGTGAGCTTGCGCTGGTAGGCGGCGGCCGACTCCTGCGCGGCCTCACGCTGCGCGTCGGAGTGCCAGAAGATCGCGGAGCGGTACTGGGTGCCGACGTCGTTTCCCTGGCGCATGCCCTGGGTGGGGTTGTGCGACTCCCAGAAGACCTTCAGCAGATCGCGGTAAGAAACCACGGCCGGGTCGAAGACCACCCTGACGGCCTCGGCGTGACCGGTGCGGCCCGAGCACACTTCCTCGTAGGTGGGGTTCGGGGTGAAGCCGCCCTCGTAGCCGACCGAGGTCGAGATCACGCCCTTGGTTTGCCAGAACTTGCGCTCCGCGCCCCAGAAGCAGCCGAGCGCGAACTCGGCGATCTCGCTGCCGTCCGGGTAGGGCGGCTGCAGCGGCGTGCCGAGCACCACGTGCGTCGCCGACACCTTCATCGGCTCGGAACGGCCGGGCAGTGCCTCGTCGGCCGTGATCATATGCGTCTTGTGCGAGCCGAAGATTCCCACGCCTGCCTCCTCCACGTCGTGCCCCGCAGACATGGAAGCACCGGAGGGTCCCCGGGCATTCCCTTGCCGGGGGTGCGGAGGAAGGTTCCTGGCGTGCGCGAGAACACCGAACACAAAGGGGAACGCAGAGCTCCCGGGCAACCGCCGTCTCGCCGAGGGCCGACCGGGTGCAGCGAAAGCGCCGGGCGACGATGCGCTAGCCGGTCCGCTCGATCACGAAGTCACAGAGTCCTTCGAACGCGCCGCGGGCGGCCACGTCGGGCAGTGCCAGGATCTCCGTCCTTGCCCGGTCCACCCAGTCCCGCAGGTCCCGCCTGGCCATCTCCATCGCCGGGTGGGCGCGCAGCAGCGCCAGCGCCTCGGTGCGCTGCGCATCGTCGGTGAGGTCGCCGTCGTTCAGCAGCCCGACCAGCCGCGCGTCCCGCGGCCCGGCCGAGCGCAGCGCGTGCAGCACGGGCAGCGTCCTGACCCCCTCGCGCAGGTCGGTGCCCGGCGTCTTCCCGGACTGCTCGGAGTCGCTGGCCACGTCGAGTATGTCGTCGCTCAGTTGCCAGGCCACGCCGATGGCCGCGCACGCGGGGGCGATCCTCGCGGCTACCCCGTCCGGCGCGCCGGCGAACATGGCGCCGAACTGCCCAGCGGTCGCAATCAGCGACGCGGTCTTGCCGGTGATCACGCTCATGTAGTGCTCGAGCGCGTCCTGGCCGGGCCGCGGCCCCACGGTCTCCTCGATCTGGCCGGTGACCAGCCGGGAGAACGTCTCGGCCTGGATCCTGACCGCCTCCGGGCCGAGGTCGGCCAGGATCTTCGATGCCCGGGCGAACAGGAAGTCGCCGGTGAGAATGGCCAGCGAGTTGGTCCAGCGCGCGTTCGCGCTCTCCGAGCCGCGGCGCACGTCGGCCTCGTCCATCACGTCGTCGTGGTACAGCGTGGCGAGATGGGTCAGCTCGATCGCCACCGCGGCGGGCACGATCCGGGGGTCCCTGGGGTTTCCGAACTGCGCCGCGAGCAGCACCAGCGTGGCGCGGAACCGCTTGCCGCCCGCGTTGATCAGGTAGGCCGACGTCTCGTCGAGCAGGTCGTGCCCGGCCCTGGCAGCGTCCCGCAGGCCGTCCTCGACCTGGGCGAGTCCCTCGACGACCTCGGCCGCGAGCGCGGCGTCGGCTAGCTCCACGGGAACGACCGTGACCACTGCATCCCCTATCGGTGTGCCCGGCGCCGCTGACCCTCCGTCAGCCGGCCGGTGACCGGGCAATCACCAAGATAAGCACACCAGCAGGCGCGCAGGGCAACCGCGGGCCGGCGCCTGCGGGCCAAAAGGCGCATCAGCGGACGAATAGCTGCGATGCGGCGACCGAGGCGAGCTTGAGCAGCGGCTCGGGGACGATGCCGAGCACCAGGGTGGCCACCACGCCGATGCCGACGGCCACCGAGGTGAACGCGCTCGGCCTGACCACCGCGGGGCCGTCGACGGCAGGCTCGCTGAAGAACATCAGCACGATCACCCGGACGTAGGGGAACGCCAGGATCGCACTGCTGAGCACGCCGATGACGACAAGCGGCAGCGCCCCGCCGGCGACCGCGGCCTGGAAGACCGCGAACTTGCCGGTGAACCCGCTGGTCAGCGGGATGCCGGCGAACGCGATCAGGAAAAATGCGAACACGCCGGCCACCAGCGGCGAGCGCTTGCCGAGACCGGCCCAGCGGGACAGGTGCGCGGCCTCGCCGCCGGAGTCGCGGATCAGCGTCACCACGGCGAACGCGCCGATCACCGCCACGCCATAGGCGGCCAGGTAGAACATGCTGCTCGAGAGCCCGGCGGTGGTGGCGGCGATCACCCCGGTCAGCACGTACCCGGCCTGGGCGATCGAAGAATAGGCGAGCAGTCGCTTCACGTCGGTCTGGGTGATCGCGATTACCGAGCCGCCCAGCATGGTCACGATCGCCACCGCCCACATCACCGGCCGCCAGTCCCAGGTGAGCTGGCCGAAGGCGACGTAGAACACCCGAAGCAGCGCGCCGAACGCGCTGACCAGCGTGCAGGAGGCCATCAGCGCCGTGACCGGGGTCGGGGCACCCTGGTAGACGTCGGGCTTCCAGGCCTGGAACGGCACCGCGCCGATCTTGAACAGCAGGCCGACGCCGAGCAGCGCGACGCCGGCGTACAGCAGTACGGTGCTCGACGTGTTGCCGCTGGCCGCGGTGGCAATCGCGGACAACCTCACCGAGCCGGAGTAGCCGTACAGCATGGCCACGCCGAAGAGGAAGAATGCCGAGGAGAACGCGCCGAGCAGGAAGTACTTCATGGCCGCCTCCTGCGAGAGCAGGCGGCGCCTGCGGGCCAGCCCGCAGAGCAGGTACAGCGGCAGCGACAGCACCTCAAGCGCGACGAACATCGTGAGCAGGTCGTTGGCCGCGGGGAACAGCAGCATCCCGCCGATCGCGAACAGGCTGAGCGGGTAGACCTCGGTGTGGCTGATACCCGCCAGCAGGCCCTCCCGCTCCTCGGCGCTGCCCGGCACCGCGGCGGCCTGCGCCGTGAACGCGCTCACCTCATGCGAGGACTCGGCGATCAGCAGCATCGAGATGAACGCGAGGACCAGGATCGTGCCCTGGATGAACAGGGTGGGCCGGTCCACGGCCACGGCACCGACCGCGGTGACCTGTCCGGCGCTGCCGCCGGAGAACAGATTGCTGCTCAGGCCCACGAAGACGGTCAGCACGAAGGCGCCGACCAGGCTGCCCAGGGTGACGGCCAGGTGCAGCGGCCGGCGCAGCGACCGCGGCGCGAACGCCTCTATCAGCACGCCGACCACGGCGGCCGCGAACACGAGCAGCATCGGCGACAGGTCGCCGTACTGGATGTGCGGCGCGGGGATGGCCGGCGCGACCGCCGCGAGTGACCCGGTCACGGATTGCTCCCGTTCGTGTGTAGCCGCACGATGTACTGCACCTGCGGATCGGGGTGCGGCGGCACCGGATCGGTCGAGTGCGCCTGGGTGAGCGTCTGGTGTACCGCCGGGTTGATCAGGTCGATGACCGGCTTGGGGTAGACGCCGAGCACGATGATCAGCGCGATCAGCGGGCCCACCGCCCATAGCTCCCTGGCCCGCAGGTCGGGCATCGTGGCGACCTCGTCGCGTACCGGGCCGGTCATGGTGCGCTGGTACATCCACAGGATGTAGATCGCGGCCAGGATGATCCCGACGGTGGCCAGGATCGCGGCCGCCTCGTACCTGGTGAAGGTGCCGATCAGGACGAGGAACTCGCTGACGAAGGTGGACAGGCCCGGCAGCGCGAGCCCCGCGAGGCCGGAGACCAGGAACAGCCCGGCCAGGACCGGCGCGACCTTCTGCACCCCGCCGTAGTCGGCGATCAGCGTGGACCGGCGCCTGACGATCATGAAGCCGGCGATCAGGAACAGCGCGCCGGTGGCAAACCCGTGGTTGACCATGTAGAGCGTGGCGCCGACCTGGCCCTGGCTGGTCAGCGCGAAGATGCCCAGGGTGATCAGCCCGAAGTGGGACACCGAGGTGTAGGCGATCAGCCGCTTCAGGTCGGCCTGGCCGATCGCCACGATGGCCGCGTACAGGATGCCGATCACCGACAGGGTGATCACCAGCGGGGTGAAGTACCGGAACGCGGACGGGAAGAGATCCAGGCAGTACCTGATCATCCCGAACGTGCCGACCTTGTCGAGCACGCCGACCAGCAGCACCGCGGCGCCGGGCTGGGCCGCGGTGGCGGCGTCGGGGAGCCAGGTGTGGAACGGCCACAGCGGAGCCTTGATCGCGAACGCGACGAAGAATCCGAGGAACAGCCACTTCTGCGCGGTCGCGCTCAGCGCCACGTGCTCGAGGTCGGTGAACAGGAACGAGCCGTGGAATCCCAGCGCGGCGCTGTGGGTGGAGTACACGTAAAGCGCGATCACCGCGACCAGCATCAGCAGCCCGCCGAGCAGGCTGTAGAGCAGGAACTTCACGGCGGCGTACTGCCGCTGGCCGACGCCGAAGCTGCCGATCATGAAGTACATCGGGACCAGCATGGCCTCGAAGAACACGTAGAACAGGAACACGTCGGTGGCGCCGAAGACGCCGACCATCATGGTCTCGAGCACCAGCAGCAGGATGAAGTAGGTCTTCACGCTCTTGCGCCGCGGCGCACCGTCCGATCCTGCCGCCGCCTCCGCGGCCTCGGCGTCCGGCGGGCCGGCCGTTCCCTCCACGTCGTTCCAGGACGCCAGCACGACCACCGGCATCAGGATCGTGGTCATCAGGATCAGCACGAGCGCGATGCCGTCCACGCCGACCGCGTAGTGCACGCCGAATTGCGGGATCCACTGGTAGGTCTGCGTGAACTGGAACCGCGGCCCGCCGATCTTGAAGCCGACCGCCATCACGACCGAGGCGGCCAGCGTCGCCGCCGTGAAGACCAGCGCGATCCGCTTCACCAGCAGGTCGCGCCTGGCCCGGTCGATGTCGCTGCCCGGCGCGGACCGGCCGGGGGTCAGCCCGATGGCCAGCGCCCCGACCAGCGGTATCGCGCCGGTGACGGTCACCCAGGGGAAGTTGCTCATGAAAGTCAGCGCCCCATCAGCTAGAGCCGTACGAGCAGGAGGGCGCCGACCAGCAGCATGGCGCCGACGAGCATGGACAGGGCGTAGGAGCGGACGAAGCCGCTCTGCACCCGCCGGGTCCGGCCTGAGATTCCGCCCATCGTGGCCGCGATGGTGTTGACCAGGCCATCCACGCCGCGGTTGTCGAAGTACACCGACAACCTGGTGAGCCACTGCCCGGGACGCATCAGCACCGACTCGTTGAGCGCGTCGCCGTACAGGTCCTTGCGCGCGGCGACGGTCGCGAAACTGCCGCGCGGCGCGACCACGGGCACCTCGCGCCGCCCGTACATGGCCCACGCGCCGGCCGCGGCGACCAGCACCAGCGCCAGGGTGCCCAGGCTGAGCGGGGTGAAGAAGGACGCCCATCCGCCGCCGTCGGCCCGGGGCGGGGTGTGCACCACCGGCGCGAGGAACCCGATCAGCCGGTTGCTCAGCATCAGGAAGCCGCCGCCGAGCAGCGACCCGGCGGCCAGGATGACCATCGGCGTGGTCATCACCGGCGGCGACTCGTGCGGGTGCACGTCGTCGTCCCAGCGGCGCTTGCCGGTGAAGGTCATCAGCATCACCCGCGTCATGTAGAACGCGGTGATCACCGCGCCGACCAGCGCGGCGGTGCCGAGGATGGCGCCCGATGTGCCGCCCTTGTTGTACGCGGCCTCGATGATCGGGTCCTTGGTGAAGAATCCGGAGAACGGCGGGATCCCGATGATCGCCAGGTAGCCGAACGCGAACGTCACGAAGGTGATCTTCATGACCGTGTCGAGGCCGCCGAACCTGCGCATGTCGACCTCGTCGTTCATGCCGTGCTTGACCGACCCGGCGCCGAGGAACAGCCCGGCCTTGAAGAAGCCGTGCGCCAGCAGGTGCGCGATGGCCAGGGCATAACCGACCGGCCCGAGCCCGGCCGCCAGCATCATGTAGCCGATCTGGCTCATGGTGGATCCGGCCAGCGCCTTCTTGATGTCGTCCTTGGCGCATCCGATGATCGCGCCGAACAGCAGCGTGGCCGCGCCCACGATGGTCACGACCAGCCTGGCATTGGCGGACAGGTTGAAGATCGGCGCCGACCTGACGATCAGGTACACGCCGGCGGTCACCATCGTGGCCGCGTGGATCAGCGCGGAGACCGGCGTCGGGCCCTCCATCGCGTCGAGCAGCCAGGACTGGAGCGGAAGCTGGGCGGACTTGCCGCAGGCGCCGAGCAGCAGCAGCAGCCCGAGCGCGGTGACCACGCCCTGGCTGGCGCTGTGCACCTGGCCGAACACGCCGGTGAAGCTGACCGTGCCGAACTGGGCGAACATCAGCATGATCGCCAGCGACAGCCCGACGTCGCCGACCCGGTTGGCGATGAAGGCCTTCTTGGCTGCGACCGCGGCGGACGGCTTGAACTGCCAGAACCCGATCAGCAGGTAGGACGCCAGGCCCACGCCCTCCCAGCCCGCGTACAGGGCGACGTAGTTGTCGGCCAGCACGAGCAGCAGCATCGCGGTGATGAACAGGTTCATGTAGCCGAAGAACCTGCGCCGCTCGGGGTCGTGCGACATGTAGCCGACCGCGAAGATCAGGATCAGCGACCCGACGCCGGTGATCAGCAGCACGAAGCAGATCGACAGCGGGTCGAGCAGCAGGCCGAGCGGGACGTGGAACCGGCCGATCGCCGGGATCCAGTCGTACCCGGTGACCTCCCGGCTGCGCTGCGACGCCGGGTACCCGAGCATCGCCGCGAAGGCCACACAGCCGTAACAGAACGCGGCGACGACTGTCAGGCACCCCAGCCAGTGCCCCCAGGAGTTGGCGCGCTTGCCGCCGAGCAGCAGGATCACCGCTCCGGCCGCGGGCAGCGCGAGCAGCAGCCACGCATACTGCTGCACGCCGGCGGCCGGCAGCGTGGTCATGAGACCTCCATGTCGTGTCCTCGCGGAGTCAGTACTTGAGCAGGTTCGCGTCGTCGACCGACGCCGACCTGCGGGTGCGGAAGATCGAGGTCAGGATCGCCAGGCCAACCACCACCTCGGCCGCGGCGACCACCATTACGAAGAACGCGATCACCTGGCCGTTCAGGCTTCCGTGCAGCCTGGCGAACGCGACGAAGGCCAGGTTCACGGCGTTGAGCATCAGCTCAACGCACATGAACACCACGAGCGCGTTCCTGCGCACGAGCACGCCGACGCCCCCGATCACGAACAGGATCGCCGAAAGCAGCACGTAGTCAGCGGGGCTGATCACTGGTCCTCCCCCTCATCGCCGGCTCGCTTGGCCAGGTCCACGCCGCCATCGGGCTCGGCCGCGCCGCCTGTCACCTGGCCGCCGATCGGCAGCTGGCTGGACGGGCGGCCCGATGCGAGGGCCTCGTTGGCGAGCACGCCGCTGACCGAGAGCCTGGACTGCGAGCCGTCCGGCAGCAGGGCGGGCATGTCCACCGCGTTGTGCCTGGCGTAGGTCCCTGGCCCGGGCAGCGGGGTAGGGCGGCCGCTGGCCACCCGCCGCCTGGACAGGATCCGCTGGGTGAGCTTCGGGCTGGTCCGCTCCCGGTGCGCGAGCACCATGGCGCCGAGCGCCGCGGTGATCAGCAGGGCGCTGGTGACCTCGAACGGGAACACGTAGGTGGTGAAGATCAGCCTGGCCAGGCCGGGCACGTTCTGCGAGCTGTTGCGAAGCCCCGACGGAGCGGCCGTGCTGATCGCCGCGTGCCCCACGACCAGGATCAGCAGGATGAGCATCGCGATCCCGGCCAGTGCGGCGAACAGCCGCTGCCCCCTGATCGTCTCGATGATCGAGTCGGCCGCGGTGATGCCGACGATCATCATGACGAAGAGGAACAGCATCAGCACGGCGCCGGTGTAGACGATCACCTGCACGAAGGCGAGGAACGGTGCGCCCTGCATCGCGTACATGGCGGCCAGGATCAGCATCACGATCGCGAGCAGCACCGCGCAGTGCACGGCGCGCCTGGTCAGGATCATGCCGAGGGCCGAGCCGACGGCCACCACGAACAGGATCCAGAAGGTCACCACCTCGGTGTTGCTGCTCGCGCTCGACGCGAGCAGCAACGCGTGGCTCATCGCCCGCCTCCCGCCTGGCCGGCGTCGGCCTCGCCGCCGGCGGCCTCGTCGGCACCCCCGTGGTCGGCAGCCCCGTGGTCAGCAGCCCCGTGGTCAGCAGCGCCGTGGTCAGCCTCGGCGGCCTTGCTGCGGGCCAGCATGCTGAGCAGGTCGGCGGGCTGGGCGGCGGCGAACGACGGGCCGAGCCGGTAGTAGTCCACCTCGCTGTCGCCGAGCAGCATGGGGTGCGGCGGCGCCTGCATGCCCGCCGCGAGCGGCGCGAGCAGCTGCTCCTTGGTCCAGATCAGGTTCTCCCTGCTGTCGTCGGCGAGCTCGTAGTCGTTGGTCATGGTCAGGGCCCTGGTGGGACACGCCTCGACGCACAGCCCGCACAGGATGCAGCGCAGGTAGTTGATCTGGTACACCGCGCCGTAGCGCTCGCCGGGTGAGTACCGCTCGTCGTCGGTGTTGCTGCCGCCCTCGACGTAGATGGCGTCGGCTGGGCAGGCCCAGGCGCACAGCTCGCAGCCGATGCATTTCTCCAGCCCGTCCGGCCAGCGGTTGAGCTGGTGCCTGCCGTGGAAGCGCGGCGCCGTTGGCCGTTTCTCCTCCGGGTACTGGACGGTGTCGACCTTGCGGAACATCTGCCGGAAGGTGACCGCGAAGCCCTTGACGGGGTTGAGGAAGTCAAGCACCGGTGACCTCCGTGATGCTGGCCTCGGCCGGCGGCCCCTGTTCCAGGCCCGCCTGGGCGACGCCGACGCCATGGTAGTGCGGCAGGTCCATCGGGGGGACGGGGAAGTTGCCGCGGTCCTCCTCCTCCGACGTGGCCTCGGCCGCGGCCCGCTGCTGCGCGTTGCGCTCGGCGGCGATGTCCCAGCCGAACGCGAGCAGCATGAGCACGGCGACGATCAGGCCGCCGACCAGGTACACCCCCGGGCTGCCGCCCTGGCGGCGCCAGACCCGCAGCGTGGCGATCAGCATCGCCCAGGCCAGCGAGGCGGGGATGAGCACCTTCCAGCCGAGCGACATCAGCTGGTCGTACCTGATCCTTGGTAGCGTCCCGCGCAGCCAGATGAAGCAGAACAGGAACACGCCGAGCTTGAGCGCGAACCAGAGCACCGGCCACCAGCCGGAGTTCGCGCCTGACCAGACGGTGATCGGCCAGAACGCATGCCATCCGCCGAGGAACAGCGTGGTCGCCAGCGCCGACACGGTGATCATGTTCACGTACTCGGCCAGCTGCGTCAGCGCGAACTTGAGCGACGAATACTCGGTGTGGTACCCCCCGACCAGCTCGCCCTCGCCCTCCGGCAGGTCGAACGGGAGCCTGTTGACCTCGCCCACCATCGTGAACAGGTAGATCACGAAGGATGGCAGCAGCAGCACCGCGAACCACGACGGGTAATGCAGGGTCACGCCGAACAGGTGGAACGGCGCCCCGTGCGCCTGGGCCGCGACGATCTGCGCCGTGTTCAGCGACCCGGCATACAGGAATACCGGGACGAAGGACAGGCCCATGGCGATCTCGTAGCTGATCACCTGCGCCGATGACCGCAAGCCGCCGAGCAGCGAGTACGGGTTGGTCGACGACCAGCCCGCCAGCACGATCCCGTAGACGCCCATCGAGCTCATCGCGAGCACGAGCAGCACCGCCACCGGCAGGTTCGCCAGCTGCAGCGGCGTGTGGTGCCCGAATATCGACACCACCGGGCCGACCGGGATGATCGCGAAGCTGATGAACGCGGGGATCGTGGCGATCGCCGGGGCGAGGATGAAGAGGATCTTGTCGACACCGCGCGGGATGATGTCTTCCATCAGGGCGAGCTTGATGCCGTCCATGAGCGACTGGAGCAGTCCGAACTTGCCTGCCCGGTTTGGGCCTGGCCGCTGTTGCATCCGCCCGATCACCCGGCGCTCGGCCCAGATCATGAACAGTGTCAGCAGCAGCAGGAAGAGGAAGACGACCAGCACCTTGATCGCCGTCAGCCACCATGGGTCGTTGTCGACCAGTGCCGACGTCGGCACGGGCGCGCTGGCCAGCCGCGAGAGGACCGGCAGGGCAGTCATTCCGCGCTCCTCACCGTTACTAGGGTGCCGTGGCCGGCGCTCAGCTCACCGCGCACCGCGCAGCCCGCGGAGTTCGTCGGCAGCCAGACCACCCGGTCGGGCAGCTCGGCGATCTCGGCGGGCACGGTGATCGCGCCGTGCCCGGTCGCGATCGTCACCTGCGCGCCGTCGGCGACCCCGGCCTCCGCCGCCGTGGCCGCGGACATCCTCGCGACGGCGGCGCGGGCGGTGCCCGCCAGGTGCGGCTCGCCGTCCTGCATCCGGCCAGCGTCGAGCAGATTATGCCAGGTGGCCAGCAGCGCCTCACCGGCACCCGGGACCGGGCGCGCCGCGGCGGACGCCGAGCTCCAGCCGTAGCCCGCCGGACCGGGCCGAGATGACCTGCCTCCGTTTCCGGCCGGCCCAGCCTGACCCGCCCCGACGCCGAGCGCCGCCAGCTCCCTGCGGGCCGCGGCCACGTCGGGCAGGCCGAGGTGGACGTCCATCGCGTCGGCGAGCATGCCGAGCACGTGCAGGTCGGACCTGGCGTCCGGGGACGGCAGCGCTGCGCCGAACTCGCCGGGCCTGCCCTCCCAGTTCAGGAACGTGCCCGCCTTCTGCGCCACCGCGGCGACCGGGAACACCACGTCGGCCCGGTCGGTGACGGCGCTGGCCCGCAGCTCGAGGCTGACCACGAATCCGGCCCGCTCGATGGCCGCGAGCGCGGCCGGCGGGTCGGCCAGGTCGCCGGGATCGACCCCGGCGATCAGCAGCGCGTCGATCTCGCCAGCGGCAGCCGCGGCGAGCATCGTGCCGGTGTCTCTGCCGGGCTCCGCGGGCAGCGCCCCGGCGTCCCACGCCCGCGCCACCTCGGCCCTGGCCACGGCGTCGGTCACCCGCCGGCCGCCGGGCAGCAGGGCGGGCAGGGCCCCTGCCTCGATCGCGCCGCGCTCGCCGGCCCGGCGAGGGATCCAGGCCAGCCGCGCCCCGGTCCGCTCGGCCAGCCTGGCCGCCGCGGCCAGCGCGCCGGGCACCTCGGCGAGCCGCTCGCCGGCCAGGATCACCGATCCCGGCTGGCACAGCGCCTCCGCGGCCGCCGCGAGAGCCTCGTCGCCGCCACCGTCTCGCCGGGCGCCATCTCGCCCTGGGCCGTCAGCGGGCCGGGCGGACGGGACGGACCGGCCCGCTAGGTCACCGAGCATGGCCGCCTCGCCGCCCGGCACGGTCGGCAGCAGCATCCCTGCCATCCTGGCCAGGCCGGGGCTGGCAAGCGCGGCGAGCGAGTAGATGCTGGTCCGGCCGGACCGCGCGGCCTTGCGCAACCTGAGGAAGACGATCGGCGACTCGTCCTGCGGCTCGAAGCCGGCCAGCAGCACGGCGGGCGCCCGCTGCAGGTCCGCGTAGGTCACCCCGGTCCCCGTGCCGTCGCCGGGCCCGTTGCCCGCCGCCACCAGGGCGGCAAGGAACTCGGTCTCGTCGGCGCTGTGCGGCCTGGCCCGCATGTCGATGTCGTTGCTGCCGAGCGCGAGCCTGGTGAACTTGGCGTAGGCGTACGCGTCCTCCAGCGTGAGCCGGCCGCCGGTCAGCACGCCTGCCCGGCCGCGCGCGGCGCTGAGCCCGCGGGCCGCGGCGTCGAGCGCCTCCGGCCATGAGGCCGGGCGCAGCACCCCATCGGCGTCCCTGACCAGGGGCATGATCAGCCGGTCGGGCTCGGTCGCGTAGGTGAAGGCCCACCGGCCCTTGTCGCAGTTCCACTCCTCGTTGACCTCGGGCTCGTTGCCCGCCAGCCGCCTGGTGACCGCGCCGCGGCGGTGGTCGGTGCGCTGCCGGCACCCTGAGGCACAGTGCTCGCAGACGCTCGGGGTGGAGACCGTGTCGAACGGCCTGGCCTTGAACCGGTAGGACGCCCCGGTCAGCGCGCCCACCGGGCAGATCTGCACGGTGTTGCCCGAGAAGTAGGAGTCGAACGGCACGCCGTCGGCGACGCCGACCTGCTCCTGCGGGCCGCGCTCGATCAGGTCGATCAGCGGGTCGCCGGCGATCTGGTCGGCGAACCTGGTGCACCTGGCGCACTGCACGCACCGCTCGCGGTCGAGCAGCACCTGGGCGGACAGCGCGATCGGCTTGGCGAAGGTCCGCTTGGTCATCCCGAACCTGGTCTCGCCGGCCCCGCTGGACATCGCCTGGTTCTGCAGCGGGCACTCGCCGCCCTTGTCGCACATCGGGCAGTCGAGCGGGTGGTTCACCAGCAGCAGTTCCATCACGCCGCGCTGTGCCTTCTCGGCCACCGGCGAGGTGAGCTGAGTGTGCACCACCATGCCCTCGGTGCACGTGGTCGTGCACGAGGCCGGCGGCTTGGGCTGGCCCTCGACCTGCACCAGGCACTGGCGGCAGGCCCCGATCGGCGCGAGCAGCGGGTGGTCGCAGAACCGCGGGATGCCGATGCCGAGCTGCTCGGCGGCCCTGATGATCAGCGTCCCCTTCGGCACGGCGATCTCGAACCCGTCGATGGTCACATGCACCACGTCGACGGGCTTGGCCACCTCGGCCGACCCTCCAGAAGCTGTGCTGCCCTGGGGGGACGACCCCCCTGACCCCCCTGCGTTGCTTGACTGAACGGTCATCGCGGCGAGGACCTCCAGGACGCGCCGAAGACGGTAGACGCGGCCGGATCGAACCAGCAGCCGCCGCGCTTGGAATGCTCGATGAACTCGGTCCTGAAGTACTTGATCGACGACATCACGGGACTGACCGCGCCGTCGCCAAACGGGCAGAATGCCCGGCCGAGTATGTTATCGCAGATATCGAGCAGTTTCTCCAGGTCGGCCTCGCTGCCCTCGCCGCGGTCCAGCGCGTCGAGCAGGCCGACGATCCAGTAGGTGCCCTCACGGCACGGCGTGCACTTGCCGCATGACTCGTGCTCGTAGAACTCCATCCACCGGAGCGTGGCCCTGACCACGCAGGTGGTGTCGTCGAAGATCTGCAGCGCCCTGGTGCCCAGCATGGACCCGGCCGCGCCCACCGCCTCGAAGTCGAGCGGCACGTCGAGGTGCTCGTCGGTGAAGATCGGGGTGGACGAGCCGCCCGGAGTCCAGAACTTCAGCCGGTGGCCGGCCCGCACGCCGCCGGCCAGCGAGAGCAGCTCGCGCAGGGTCACGCCCAGCGGCGCCTCGTACTGGCCGGGCGTGGTGACGTGGCCGGACAGCGAGAAGATGCCGAATCCCTTGGACTTCTCCGTGCCGAGCGCGGCGAACGACCCGGCGCCTCGGCCGATGATGAACGGCACGCTGGCGATCGACTCGACGTTGTTGACCACGGTGGGGCATGCGTACAGCCCCTCGATCGCCGGGAACGGCGGCTTCAGCCTCGGCTGGCCGCGGTACCCCTCCAGCGAGTCGAGCAGCGCGGTCTCCTCGCCGCACTCGTAGGCGCCGGCCCCGGCGTGCACCACGACGTGCAGGTTGAAGCCCGAGCCCAGGATGTCGGTGCCGAGGTACCCGGCCGCCTGCGCCTCGGCCACCGCGTGGTGCAGCCGCCTGACCACGTGCAGCACCTCGCCGCGCACGTAGATGAACGCCAGCTCCGCCCTGATCGCGTACGCCGCGATGATCGCGCCCTCCAGCAGCGCGTGCGGCGCGGCCAGCATGGTCGGGATGTCCTTGCAGGTGCCTGGCTCCGACTCGTCGGCATTGACCACCAGGTAGTGCGGCTTGCCGTCGCCCTGCGGGATGAACCCCCACTTCATCCCTGTGGGGAAGCCCGCACCGCCGCGGCCGCGCAGGCCGGACTGCTTCACCGCGGCGATCACGTCGTCCGGCGGCATCGTCAGCGCCTTGGCGAGCGCGCGGTAGCCGCCGGCCCGGCGGTAGCCGGTCAGGGTGAACGAGTCGGGCTCGTCCCAGCGGGCGGTGAGCTCGGGGGTGAGAACTGAGGTCACTGCCGCCCTCCGTCGTCGGACGCGCCGGCCGGCTCGGGGCGCCATCCGTTCTCCTTGGCGATCCGCAGGCCCGCCAGCGTGGGCTGCCCGGCGGTCTGCCCGCCGGTGGCCTGGTCGTCGGGGTAGCCGGCCAGGATCCTGGCCGCCTCCCGCCAGGTCACCAGCCGGGGCGCGCCCCTGGTGGGCGCGATCTCGGCGCCTGCCCGCAGCCCGTCCACCAGCTCGATCGCGGTGTCCGGTGTCATGTTGTCGAAGAACTCCCAGTTCACCATCACGACCGGGGCGTAGTCGCAGGCGGCGTTGCACTCCACCCGCTCCAGGCTGACCTTGCCGTCCGGCGTCGGCTCGTCGCCGTCGGTGCCCAGGTGGCCGCGCAGCGCCGAGGCGATGGCGTCGCCGCCGAGCACCGCGCACAGCGTGTTGGTGCAGACGCCAACGTGGTACTCACCCACCGGCCGCCGCTTGTACATGGTGTAGAACGACACCACCGCGGTGACCTCGGCCTCGGACAGGTCGAGCTGCCGCGCGCAGAACGCGATGCCGTCGGCCGAGACGAACCCCTCCGCCGCCTGTACCAGGTGCAGCAGGGGGAGCAGCGCTGACCTTGACCTCGGGTACCTGGCGATGATCTCCTTCGCCTCGGCATCCAGGGTGGCGAGCTCCTCCTCGGTGAAGGCCATTACCTGTCCACCCCTCCCATCACCGGATCGATGCTCGCCACGGCCGCGATCACATCGGCCACCATGCCGCCCTCGCACATCGCCGAGACCGCCTGCAGGTTGGTGAACGAGGGGTCGCGGAAGTGCACCCGGTACGGTCGGGTGTCGCCGTCGCTGACCGCATGACAGCCGAGCTCGCCGCGCGGTGACTCCACCGCCGCGTAGACCTGCCCGGCCGGCACCCGAAAGCCCTCGGTGACCAGCTTGAAGTGATGGATCAGCGCCTCCATCGACTGGCTCATGATGTGCGCGATGTGGTCGGCTGAGTTGCCCATGCCGTCCGGGCCGACCGCCAGCTGGGCCGGCCAGCCGATCTTGGCATTGCCGATCATCACGGGGTCGTGCGCCTGCCGGCGCTCGGCCAGCCGCTCCACGCACTGATCGATGATGCGCAGCGACTGGTCGATCTCGTCCATCCTGACCAGGTACCTGCCGTACACGTCGCTGCTCGCCTGGGTGCATACCTCGAACTCGTAGGTCTCATAACCGCAGTACGGCTGGCTCTTGCGCAGGTCCCACGGCAGGCCGGTGGAGCGCAGGATCGGTCCGGTGACGCCGAGCGCCATGCAGCCTGCCAGGTCGAGGTAGGCCACGTTCCTGGTGCGGCGCTGGAAGATCGGGTTGGCGTCGAGCAGTGCCCGCAGCTCGCCCATCAGTCCCGGCATGACACCGAGGAACTCGCGCAGCTTCTCCAGCGCACCGGACGGCAGGTCCTGCGCCACCCCGCCGGGGCGGATGTAGGCGTGGTTCATCCGCAGCCCGCTGATCAGCTCGAACAGGTCAAGCACCTTCTCGCGCTCGCGCATGCCGTAGATGAAGACGGTGGTGGCGCCGAGCTCGAGGCCGAACGTGCCGATCGCCGTGAGGTGCGAGGAGATCCGGTTGAGCTCCATCATCAGCACCCGCAGCACGCTGGCCCGCTCGGGGATCTGGTCGGTGATCCCGAGCAGGTTCTCGGTGGCCAGGCAGTATGCGGTCTCGTTGAACAGCGGCGACAGGTAGTCCATCCTCGTGCAGAACGTCACGCCCTGCGTCCAGGTCCGGAACTCCATGTTCTTCTCGATGCCGGTGTGCAAGTAGCCGATCACCGGCCTGAGCTCGGTGATGGTCTCGCCGTCCAGGGTGAGGATGAGCCTGAGCACGCCGTGCGTGGACGGGTGCTGCGGGCCCATGTTGACGATCATGTGCTCCTCGCCGACCCGGTCTGCCGAGTCGGCGGCGGTCACGATCTCATCCCAGTCCTGGCCGCCGACGTGGTACACCCGGCCCTCGGCGTCCGCGGTGTTGGCGTTCACGAGTACCACCTCCGCTCATCCGGCGGCGGGACGGTGGCCCCCCGGTACTCCACCGGGATGCCGCCGAGAGGGTAGTCCTTCCGCTGCGGATGGCCCTTCCAGTCGTCGGGCATCTCGATCCTGGTCAGCGCCGGGTGCCCGTCGAAGACGATGCCGAAGAAGTCCCAGGTCTCCCGCTCGTGCCAGTCGCAGGTGGGGTACACGTCAACCACCGAAGGGATGTGCGGGTCGGCGTCGGGCGCCGCCGCCTCCAGCCTGATCCGCCGGTTGCGCGAGATCGACAGCAGGTGATACACGGCGTGCAGCTCGCTGCCCGGCTCGCCGGGGTAGTGCGTGCCCGAGACGCCAAGGCACAGCTCGAACGCCAGCGAAGGGTCGTCGCGTAGCTGGCGGGCGACGGCCACGAGGTGCTCGCGGCGCACGTGCAGGGTCAGCTCGCCGTGGGCGACCACCACCCGCTCGACCGCGCCGCCGAAGCTCAGCCCGGCCGCGGCGAGCGCGCTGCCCAGCGCGTCGGTGACCTCGTCGAAGTACCCGCCGTACGGCGGCTCGCTGACCAGCGGCGGCGGCGTCCTGACCTTGAGCCCGCCGTAGCCCGAGGTGTCGCCCGTGGTGTGGGTGCCGAACAGGCCGGTGCGCACCACCGGCTCGGTCAGCCGCTCCCGGCCGGCCAGCTCCGCGGTGCTAGCCCGCTCGCCTCCGGGTTCCCCGACCGGCTCGCTCGCAGTCCCAGGCCGCTCCTCGGCGTCGGGGACCTTGTCAGGCGTGTCACTCACTGCTCAACACCGGCCTGCAGGTGCGGCAGCAGCGGCAGGCGGCGCAGCCTGGCCTGCTCGAGCTCGGTGATCTCCCTGTCCCTGTTGGCCCCGAGCTTGGAGTTCTGGATCTTGTCGTGCAGCTTGACGATCGCGTCGAGCAGCATCTCGGGCCGGGGCGGGCAGCCAGGCAGGTAGATGTCCACCGGCACGATGTGGTCCACGCCCTGGACGATCGCGTAGTTGTTGAACATTCCGCCGCTCGACGCGCACACGCCCATCGAGATGACCCATTTCGGCTCGGACATCTGGTCGTAGATCTGGCGGAGCACCGGGCCCATCTTCTGGCTGACCCTGCCTGCCACAATCATGAGGTCGGCCTGGCGCGGCGTGTTGGACGCACGCTCCATGCCGAACCTGGCCATGTCGTGGCGCGGACCGCCGGTCGCCATCAGCTCGATGGCGCAGCACGCCAGGCCGAACGTGGCCGGCCAGACCGAGGACTTCCTTGCGTAGCCGGCCAGCTTCTCCACCGAGGTCAGCAGGATCCCGCTCGGCAGCTTCTCTTCAACGCCCATTGGCTAATCCCATTCCAGACCGCCGCGCCGCCAGACGTAGACGTACGCGACAAGAACCGTGGCGACGAACGTGACCATCTCGACCAGGCCGAACACGCCCAGGTGGTCGAAGGCGACCGCCCACGGGTACAGGAAGATGATCTCGATGTCGAAGACGATGAAGAGCATCGCGGTCAGGTAGTACTTGACCGGGAACCTGATGCCCGCCGGCTGGCGGGTCGGCTCGATTCCGCACTCGTAGGCCTCGAGCTTAGCCCGGTTCCATCTCTTCGGGCCGCTGATCGTCCCGGCGACGAGCGAGAAGAGCGCGAAGAACGCGGACAGCGCGCCGAGCACCACGACAGGCACGTAGTAGCTCATGGGCTCCGTCACCCCCTTGTCCTGCCGCGCAGCCACCTGGCTGGACGGCCCTGCGTATCGGATCCTGTGTATCGGATGCAGTGCGGGGTGCGCACCGCGCGGAAGGTCAGCGGCCGGCGGCCCTAGGCCGCCGGCGCCATCTTAGACAGCGCATTGACGACGCGATCGACCGCGTCGCCGCCGCGGGGCTCGGTCAGGTTACCCATCAGCTTCATCGTCATCCGCATCACCGCCGGACGCTTGACACCGTGCCTGGTGGCGAACTTCATGAAGGACGGGTTGCCGATCAGCTTCACGAACGTCCGGCCGAGAGTGTAGTAGCCGCCGTACTCGGCCCTGAGCACCGCGGGGTAGGCCTGCAGCACCTGCTCCGCCCCCGCCGCCGTC
>DATIZP010000030.1:0-11751 GCA_035517035.1 Streptosporangiaceae bacterium
GCCGCGGCGCAGGAGGAGGTGTTCGAGGACCAGGGCGCCTCCCAGGTCCAGGACGAGGCCGACGCGCACGCGCAGGCCCAGGCTGATTACGAGGCGCAGGCCGGCTACCAGACCGACGATTACGAGTCGGGCACCGGCGAGCCGGCCGATTACGAGGCCAATCCCGACGGGCGTTACGAGGCCGACGACACGCTCTCCTTCGGTCCGCCCGACACCTCGGACGAGGACGACGACCTCTGACCGCTGCCCGGACCGGCCATCCGGCACCACACCGGGCGCGGAGCACCGATCCGCCAGCAGCGACCCGCCAGCCCCCTGATCTAGCCTCTTGCGCAACGAACTGCCGCGCCTCCGTCCCGGCACCAAGGCTGGCCAGGGCTCGCGGCGAACGCTGGTGCCCGGCCCTGCGGGCCGGGCACCAGCCGCCCTGCGTCAGTGCAGGACCCTCAGCGTGTTCGCCGCGTCGTCCACGTAGTACACGCCCATGCCGTGCGGAGCCACGGCCAGCCCGAAGAGCGCCCCGGCGCCCGCGGGCTTGCCCGACTTGTCCAGGTACTTCGTGGCGATCTGCATGCCGGCCATGTTCGTCTCGACGATACGGCCGTTCCCGCCGTTGACGGTGAGCACGTCGCCGTTGGGCGCGATGGCCAGGCCGAGCGGCATGTTCAGCCAGCCGCCCGAGGTGAGCAGCGTGCCGGTGCCCGCCACGTGGTCCTGGTCATGGCATTGCCGATCCAGGAGACCTGGTTCGTCCCGGTCTGAGCCACGTATAGGGCTCCGTTAGGCCCAAGTCCGAGTCCGGTCGGCCCGAGCACGAACGCGGTCGCGTTGGACTGCTCGGCGAAGCCCGATCCGATCTTGGTGACGCTCTTGATCGCGGGCAGCTGGCCGGCGCCGAACCACAGGTTGAGCCGCAGGATCGTGCCCCGGTTGACGACCATGCCCTTGGCGGCCTTGGTGCCGTTCAGCACGTTCGCGACGAACAGCGACGCGCTGCGGCCGTGGCTCACGGCGGTGGCGTCCCACGGCCCGCGGATGCCATGCCCGCGGAAGATCGTGCGCACCGTGCCGTTGCTGTCAAGCACGAACAGGCATCCGCCCGAGGACGCGGCGACCGTGCCGTTCACCGACGGCAGGCTGCCGACGATGACCCACCCGTTGATGATGACCAGCCCGGTCGTCAGGCCGACCCCGCCCGGGCACCTTCCCGGCAGCGAGGCCGGGGTGATGTGGGCGAACAGGGTCCGCCGCCCGCTCGGGCTGATCTCGACGATCGTGGAGCCGGTGCCCTGGAGGTTCTTCGATCCGTTGAAGTTGCTCACCAGGACGTCGCCCCGTACCAGCCGGCCCTCGGTACGCTGGACCACAACAATGCCGTACGGGTTGAGGTCACCGTTGGCCGGCACGGTCGATCCGACCAGGCTGGTGTGATGGAACCGCCCGATGAGCGACGACGACGCGTCGTCATGACTGGGCGCCGCCAAGGCGGGCGCCAGCGCTGAGAGACCGGCCCCGGCGATCGCCGTCGCGCCAACGGCAGCCAGGGCAAGTACGCGCTTGAACCCAAGAGACTCCTCTCGCTACGGTTTCGCTCTTAAGCGGCGAAACACGCAATGCGGGCGCGCTGAAACCTGCCGCGTCCTCACTCTTGGGCGTACGGACAGTGGCGGCGGATGGTTCATCCGCTACCGACCGCGACCGCGATCGGCTCGGTCACGCCGGCTGGCTCGCTGCGCGCCGAGCTTGCTCAGCGCCGGCGTGGGGTTCCTGAGCTGGCCGGACCCCCGGGCGAGCCTGGCCTGGCGCGCCGGGTGGCCTCGCCGGTGCCCTAGCCGCCGTGCGGCCCAGACCGGCCACGGGGGATATGTTTATATCGTGTTACGATGATTTTGGCCTCCCAGCGGTCACCTAGGGGGAGTCATGGCGGTGCGGCGGTATAAGTTCCAGGCGTTCGTCACCTTGCCCTCCGAGGGCGAGGCGGCGCTGCCGCCTGGCAAGATCCAGCGCATGACGATCCGCGGCGAGCGGCACGGCACGCACGGCTCGCACTTCTTCAGCGCGCTGGTGGCCAACCAGGGCGACAGCGCCGGAGGGATCGGTGCAAACCACGCGATCGTGACGGTCACGCTGGCGGGCGACGATCCCGTCGAGTACTTCAGCGCCGGCGACCACTTCGCGCTCTGGCGCGGCCACGACATCGCCGATGGCGTCGTGACCAGGCGCCTGTTCGTGTGACCTGCCTCGGAGGGACCCGCCCGCGATGAACCAGGCCAGCCGCGACGATCCGCGCGAGTGGGACGACGACCGGCCGGGCGACCCGCCCTGCCTGCTGCGGCGGGTCTGCCAGCAGTGCGGCTCGGTCGCCGCCGAAGACCCGCCCACGACCTGCCCGAACTGCGGGGCGGACATGCCAGGCGACTGACCGCCTGACCTTCAGCCCGTGCCGGCCCGACCTTCAGCCCGTGAGCCGCGCCGTGTGCGTGGCACCAAGCCCAGCCACACGCCTCGGCGGTCCGAGGTTGCCCTCAGTAGGCCAGCACGCAGACCTTTGGACTCACCCTGACCGACTAGGGCGTGCTCATCGACCCCGAGCTCGCCGACCTGGCGGCGGGGTATTTGCGGCCGAGCGGGTGATCGGTGAACTCGATCAGCGGGGTCCAGCAGAAAACACGCCCTAGCATGTCGGCGATGAGATGAAATGAGGAGTGCGCTCCATTAGCCCGCACGGCCCGCAGCATATAATAATGAGCCGTATGAATGGGTTAAGTCCCAAGCTGAAAGGGAAACCAATGAGAAGGCCCATCGTCGCCCTGGCGGTCATCATGCCCGCCGCAGCGCTCCTCCTCGCGACCGCCGCGTCCGCCGAGGCGTACACGCGCCCGGCGTCCGCGTCAGCAGTCACCTTCTTCCGCAATGTCCCCGACTCCGGGTACAACGGTACGTGGGCAACGGATGCGTTCGCCGACTTCGGCACGGTCACGAACATCGCTTCAAAGGACTCCTCGTGCGCGGCCGGGTCGTACTATTACGCGGCCACTGACAATGACCTCGGCGCAAGCCAGACCATCGTGGGCGGTAACTCGCCCGGCGAGACGTCAGTGATGATCGCCCGCTCGGTGAGCGTCAGCATGGCGGGCGGCTTCACCGGCATCACGTTCTGCGCGGACAGCCTCAGCCCGTCCAGCTCCGGCGTCCCGCGCTACGCCGACGCCTCGACGACTGAGGGCGCTGCCCTGGCCGGCGAGATCGGCACCGCAGCCTGGTACGCCCAGTATTTCCCGGCTGGCACGACCATCAGCAACTTCACTGACCCTGGCTGGTCATGGACGTACCGCCTGTTCCAGGACCCGACCTGCGGTCCCGGCTACCAGCAGTGGACCGACGGCGCCACCGTGCCGCAGGCGTCCTCGGGCAACATCGTTGTCCTGGCCTGCACGCCACCGCCCCCGCCAGTTCACCATCATCATCATCACTACCACCATCACCATCACCATCACCATCACCACTAGAGGCAGAATCAGCGGGGAGCGGCCTGCCGGTGTGCAGGCCGCTCCCCGTGGCGTCGGTCTGACGCGCGCATCAGGCGGATGCATCCAGTGCTCCGGGCCGCGCTGAACGATGCCAGCATTCCGGTCAACCCGGCAGCATGGGTGAAGCTCGGCAAGATACGCCGTACCCGCCCGCTGCTCTGGACGGAGGCCAGGACTGACCGATGGCGCAAGACCGGCGAAGTGCCCGCCAGTGTCATGGTCTGGAGCCGCGAGCAAGCCGGGCGGTTCCTGGATCACTCCGAGGGCGACCGGCTGTCGGCGCTGTGGCGGGTGGCGCTGTATGCCCGCGCCGCAACGAGATGGTCGAGCTATCGCCGGGCACGCCACCGCTGCGTTCACCACCGACCAGTACGTGACGGTGCTCGATGAGATGGCCGAGCCGGCGGCAGCCGCCACCGCCGCGTTCGTTCCCCGCAAGGGCACGGTTCGAGTCATCAATGAGTCAGCAAGAGACGAAGATGATCACTGAGACGCAGCCAGCCACCACGCCGATGTGGCGTAGTGGCTGATCATCAGCGGAGGCTCGGGGATTTGAACCCCGGATGGGCGCGAACCCAAACCGCATTAGCAGTGCGGCGCCATAGACCGGACTAGGCGAAGCCTCCTGGTTACTCCGAGAGCGAGCCCAGAGTACCCTCTCGCGCAGGCATGCGCCGACCTGCCGCCGGACTCGCGTGCCGACGGCGGCCGGCGGGCCGCTGCCCAAGCGTACCGGGCACGGCGCGGCCGCCGCAAAGCACGGCGCGGCCGATGCGCAGCACTCAGCGGCCCTCGATCACCTCGCCTCGATCACCTCGTAGTCCCCGCGCGCGTAGGCATCGCGGATCTTGGTCTTGGCGAACTTGCCGACGCTGGTCTTCGGCACTTCGGTGATGAACGACCAGCGCTCGGGCAGCTGCCACTTGGGCACCCGCCCGGCCAGGAACTCGCGCAGCTCGGCGGCGGTCGCGGTGGAGCCCGCCGCGAGGACCACAGTGGCCAGCGGCCGCTCGCCCCAGCGCTCGTCGGCCACGCCGATGACCGCGGCCTCGACCACGTCGGGATGGCCCATCAGGGCGTTCTCCAGCTCCATGGACGAGATCCACTCACCGCCGGACTTGATCACGTCCTTGGCGCGGTCGGTGAGCACGACGTAGCCGAGCCGGTCGATCGTCCCGACGTCGCCGGTCCGCAGCCAGCCGTCCCTGAACTTCTCCGGGTCGTCGTCCTTGTAGTAGGAGCCGGTGATCCACGGACCCCTGACCTCGACCTCGCCCACCGCCTTGCCGTCGTGCGGCAGCGGGACGCCCTCCTCGCCGATCAGCCTGGCCTCGACCTCGCAGATCAGCCGACCCTGGGTGTCCCGGTAGGCCCACGCCTGGTCGCCGTCGGTGCCGACCGGCGCATGCGCGACGCTGCCAAGCGGCGACGTCTCGGTCATGCCCCAGGCCTGCAGGATGAAGACGCCGAGCTCCTTGTCGTAGGCCTGCATCAGGGAGTGCGGCACGGCCGAGCCGCCGCAGGGCACCACCCGCAGCGAGCTTAGGTCGCCGCCGTGCGCGCGGACGTGCTGGAGCAGCGCGTTCCAGATCGTGGGCACCGCGCCGGCCACGGTCGGGCGCTCGGCCTCGATCAGCCGGACCAGCGGCTCGGGCTGCAGGAACCGGTCCGGCATCACCAGGCTGGAGCCGGCCATCACCGCGGCGTAGGGCAGCCCCCACGCGTTGGCGTGGAACATGGGAACCACCGGCAGCACCCGGTCGCGCTCAGACATGCCGAACACCGACCCGGTGTTCACGGCCATCGAGTGCAGGTGCATCGAGCGGTGGCTGTACGCCACGCCCTTAGGGTGGCCGGTGGTGCCGCTGGTGTAGCACATGGCGGCCGCCTGGCGCTCGTCCACCGCCGGCCACTCGAACGTCTCGGGCTGCCCGGCGAGCAGGGCCTCGTAGGAGTGCACCGCGCGGTGGTCGCTGGCCAGCATCGCGAACTCCGCGCTCTCCGGGTCTGAGTCGGCGCCGGTGACCAGCACGTGCCGGATCGTCGCGGCGTGCGGCAGGACGTGGGCGAGCAGCGGTACCAGGCTCGGGTCCACGATCACCACGTCATCGCCCGCATGGGTAGCGATGTAGCCGATCACCTCGGGCTCGAGCCGCAGGTTCAGGGTGTGCAGCACCGCGCCCATCGAGGGGATCGCCAGGTACGCCTCGAGGTGCTCGGAGTTGTTCCACATCAGCGTGGCCACCCGCTGGTCGGAGTCGACGCCGAGCGCGCGCAGCGCATGGGCGAGCTGGGCGGCCCGCGCACCGGTCCTGGCGTACGTCTGGCGCCGGATGCCGTCGGCGGTGAGGGTCACCACCTCCCGGTCGCCGTAGACCGTGCTGCCGTACTGCATGATCCTGGTCACGGTCAGCGGGACATCCATCATCGTGCTGCGCACGGATACCTCCTGCGAACTGTCAGCCCGCCGCCGGCCCGGCCTGGCGGCCAGGTGCGCCGGGATTATCCCTGGGGTGGATAGTGCCACGTTGGCGGCGAAACGTCACCGGGCAGTTCCCGCGACAGCGCCGTTTGCGGCCGGCCCTATTCGGCGAGCAGGTCGGCATCGGCCCGGAGTTTCGCCACGGCGCGTGACACCGTGCTCTTCACCGTGCCCTGGCTGACCCCCAGAACGTCCGCCACCTCCGCCTCGGTCATGTCCTCGAAGAACCTGAGCACCACGGCCGCGCGCATCCGCTGCGGCAGCCGGTCGATCGCCCGCTGCAGCGTGTCGTGCAGCTCGCTGGTGCCGGAGGTGTCGGCGGCCGGGCGGTCGGGGATCTCGTCGGTGGGGTACTCGTCCAGCCGACGCCGCCGCCACCAGGAGATGTGCGTGTTCACCATGGCACGGCGCACGTACCCGTCGAGCGCCTTGCGGTCCTCGATCCTGTCCCACGCCTGGTAGGTCTTGGCCAGGGCGGACTGCACCAGGTCCTCGGCGTCCGCCAGGTTGCCGGTCAGCAGGTAGGCGGACCGCAGCAGCGAGCGGCCGCGCGAGATCACGAACTCGCGGAAGTCAGAGTCCTGCACCGCCGCCTGGGCCAGCCTGGCCCCGTCGAGCTGGCGCGGAACCGCGCCGGAGCCGACGCCCTGCTGGCGCTCCTCGTCAGGGCAGGTCTCAGCGGGCCGCTGGCCCGGCCCTCGCCGCGCCTGACCCCGGCCGGCCGCCGCGACCCGCGCCCGATCCCCCTGATCGCCGCGATCCCCCCGGACGCTCACCCCTCAACGGTACCTACGACACTCCGTTGATGTCTCATCTACCCTTCGTAACGCACTCCAGGTCAGTACTGTATTGCGGTAGGTCAGTCTCGGTCCGGCTCACCCCCAGACCTGTCCCGGTCAGACTTGGCGACCACGAGATCAGCGAAAGCGCTTGACGACAGGTCTCGTCGCTAAGCATGGTCAAAGCTCTGAGTTTTCTTGATCCCCCGCCGAAAGCTGGTGCGCCCGTGATAACGGCTGGCGTGTGCTGCGACCGGTGCCCTGCCGCGGGCCTGGCCGACACCACCCGTTTTGCCCGCAGACGCATGCTGAAGGCCGCGGTCTTCCAGCCCCAGGCCCATGCTCAGGCTGCGCAGGCGGTCGCCGAGCGCACGGAAGCCCAGCCGCGGGCCGCCGACGGCGCCAGGAAGGCCCCCCCGGCCCAGCTCGCGCCGAGCCACCTCTACCGCGCCGTGACCGGCACGATCATCGACATCAGCCCGCACGTGGTCACCATCGGGGACGCGGCCGGGGAGCGCAGGTACGCACTGACGTCGGACGCCGTCGGCTGGCGCGGCGCCACCTTAGAGCCGTCCGCGCTGACGCCTGGTAACGAGGCCGTCCTGCGCCTGCTGCCCGGCCGGTCCGAGGTCGCCGACCGGATCTGGGCAGATATCGGCAGGGTTACCGGGATCATCGTGTCCGTCGACGGCGACACCATCACCGTCGCCGAGGGCACGATGAAGCGCACGCAGAATGTCATCGTGCCCGCCTACGCCAGCGGCCGGATCGAGGTCAGGTTCCCGAACCTGCAGCCCGGCTACCTGATCGACCTGATCGGGATCCGGCGCAAGGACCACCTTGAGGCGACGTTCCCCGCGACGTCGCAGCCGCCTTACCACAGCGACCTGGTCCCCGCCCAGCACCCCGAGGGCGGGCGGGTGCCCGACGCCATCGCGGGCTCGGCGATCTGGCACGATGCGTCGGACGAGCCCTACGGGGTACTCGGCGTCTGCTATCCGGCCATCGACCCGGCCGCCGGATGCGCCGAGGATGCCGCGGCCGGATTCCCGCCCGGCCAGGCACCCGCTTACCGCGACCTGCCCTACCTCGCCGTCGGTACCGCGCTGACCGTGCACAACGAGTGCTCCGGCGTGTCGTGGACGCTCCCGGTGACCGGCTGCGCCCCGATGGCCAGGCCGTTCAATGACCACTGCGTGACGTGCCGCAGGTCGCCGCGCGGGCGGGTGGCCGACCTCACCCTCGCGAGCTTCGTGGCGCTCGGCGGCGAGCTCCAGACCGGCTGCTTCTACGCGACCTTGTCGATCGGCCGGTGACGATGCTGCTCGCACTCGGCTACGTGCAGATACCGCTGCTGGCGGCGATGCTGCTGGGCGGCTGCGCGGCCAAGGCCGCCCGCGCCGCGCGGTTCCGGTCCATCAACGCGGCACTCGGCCCGACGGCGCTGTTCCCGCTGCGGCTGCGCCGCTGGGCCGCGATCTTGCTGTGCGCCGTGGAGTTCGGCTTCGGCGTCGGGCTGATCCTGACCGCCGGGCCGTATGGCGCCGGCCGACCCGCGGAGCTGATCAGGTTCGGCACCTGCCTGCTGTTCCTGGTCGCCATCTGCACCCTCGTCGAACTGCGCAACGCCAGGCCCGACATCGGCTGCGGCTGCTTCGGCGAGTTCAGCACCGCGCCGATCACGGGCCGCACGCTCGCGCGGGCCGCGCTGCTCGCGGTGGCGGCGTTCGCCAGCATCAAGGTCCCGCCGATCAAGCTGCCACACACCGCGGCCAGCGACGCGCGGATCCTGCTGCTGCTGATCGGCGAGTTTGTCCTGTTCGGGCTGCTCTCGCCGGAAATACGCGACGTCCTGGTCAGGATCGGCTACTCCGCGCCGTGCGAGCTGCGGGTGGCAAGCCCCGAGCAGACCCTCGCCGCGCTCCAGCGCAGCGCCCAGTGGCGCAAGCACTCCGGCCTGATCGCCAGCCCGGAGCCTGCCGACATGTGGCGCGAGCTGTGCTGGCGTTACGTCGCGTTCTCCAGCCGCCACGCCGGCCGGGAGGTTGAGCTGGTCTTCGCCGTCTACCTGCAGTCCTACCGCCCTCCCGTGCTCTCTGTGCTTGTGGACACGGCGACCGGCGAGGTCCTGCCATGGCCGGTGGGCGCTCCAGGCAGCGTGCCCGCCTGGAGGAGTAAGACAGGCTCACAGCTGGGCCCGGTCACGACCAGGCTCGCCCGCGGGCTGATCCGCCCGCAGGCTGACCCGGCCGACCGGCCGGAGTCGGCCATCCGCTGACCCCGCACCCGCTCTTGAGCTCTCTTGGCCGATCTAGCGCTGACACTAGACGAGCCGATAAAGGCTACGCAGGCTCGCTCACCCTGGCTGCGCCCGCAGGAACCGGCCGAAGTGCGGGACCGTGAACGCAATCAGCCCGCGCTCTGAGCTGTAGATCAGGCCCTTCTTTATCAGGCTGTCCCTGGCTGGAGACACGCTCGACGGCTTCCTGCCGAGCTCGTCGGCCACCTGCGCAGTCGGTACCGGGTCGTCGCCAAGCTGCGCCATCGCCCGCATGTACTCGCGTTCGGCCGGGGTGGCCCGCTCGTACCTGCTTCCGAAGAACCCCACCGCAAGCTCACTCGCGGCAATCGGCGCAGCCACCGCGACGTCGGCGGGAGTGACGGGGCTCGCGGCCGCGACGTCCCAGGTCACCTTGCCGTAGGCCTGCACGAAGTACGGGTACCCGTCCGCGGCCATGTACAGCGCGTCGAGCGCGGCGGGCGAGAAGTCCGCGCCCTCCCGCCGGGCTGGCGCGAGCAGCGCGACGTCGGCGGCGTTCCGGTCGAGCCGGTCGATCGGCACGTAGCGAAACAGCCGCTCGGAGTAACTCTTGCTCGCCGACAGCACCGACGGCAGGTGCGGCAGCCCGGCTCCCACCACGATCAGCGGCCCGCCGTTCTGCGACAGCTCGTGACAGGCCGCGCAGAGCGCGGAGATGTCCGGGGCGGGCACGTCCTGCATCTCGTCGATGAACAGCGCGATCCCCACGCCGAGGTCGGCAGCGACCGCGGCCGCATCGGTGAGCAGCTCGGTGAGGTCTATCTCCAGGTCACCGGAGTCCGCCCGGCCGCGCGCCATCGGGACGTCGATGCCGAGCTGGCTGAGCGCGGCGCCCTTGGCCGCGCGCGGGTCTCTGGCAAGGAAGGCCTTGAGCACGCCGAGGAACTCATCGATCCGGTCCGGCGCCCGATGCCGCGGCGCGAGCTCCCGCACGGCCATGTGCAGCGCGCCTCCGACCGGCCGCCTGATCGACTGATCTGGCCTGGCCTCGATCTTGCCGGTCCCCCACAGCCGCTGCATCGCCATCGACCTGAACGCGTTGAGCAGGACGGTTTTGCCCACTCCGCGCAGGCCGGTCAGGACCATGCTGCGCTCGGGCTTGCCGCGGGCCACCCGCTCGAGCACCACCTCGAACTGGGCGATCTCGCGGTCCCTGCCCGCCAGCTCGGGAGGCCGCTGACCGGCCCCTGGCGCATAGGGGTTTCGCACCGGATCCACGGCATAGCAGCCTATGAGCCCCTCTAGCGCATTCCCTAGATTGACTTAGAAAGAGGTAGCCGGCGTGTCGCGGCCAATCCGGCTAGCGCGCGCATCCGTGCGGTTACCCCGGCCGGCCGCCAGCCTCGGCGCTGTTGAGCCGGCTGAGATATTCGTTATACGCCGCAAGTTGCTCGTCGTCGTCGTCGATGTCAGCGCGATCGGACGGAGCACCGGGTGCGACGGTGGCCCGGCGGGCCGCCTCGAGCCAGCCGACCCGCTGCGACGCCGCACGGGTGTCGGTGCTCCACATCAGGAAGATGACCATCATCAGGACGAACATCAGCGCGTCCCCGCCGACCCACATCACCGCTCCGCCGGCGTGCAGGTCCGCCACGCCGCTTCCGGCCCAGGCAGGCCGGGGCCCGATCGGCAGACCAGGCGTCTGGCGGTTGGCGTAGCCGAGGACCACGCCGGTGAAGGTGTCCACGGGCATGACCAGGAACAGCAGCACCAGCCTCGCCGGGTAGGAAAGCCGCCACCTGATCGGCTCCGACCCGATGATGGGCAGGAAGAACAGGTAGCCGATCACCAGGAAGACCACGTGCTCGGCGTCGTGGGCGACCGGGTGCCTAGCCGTGACGTTCGCCAGCGCGGTCAGGTGCGCAATGACGATCGCGGCCGCGTAGGCGGCGAAGCCGAAGACCGGCCAGGTCAGGAAGCTGGCGAGGCGCGAGCGGAGTACCCGCTTGACCGAGGTGTGCAGCGGGTTGCGGCTCGCGTGCAGCAGCAGCGTGATCGGCTGGCCGAGTATCAGCAGCGGCGGCGCGACCATGATCAGCATCAGGTGCTGGATCATGTGGTCCCAGAACAGGATGTCGTCGTAGCTGCCGATCCCGCTGCACAGCGCGAGCACCACGATCGCGAGCCCGGCCAGGAACATCCCTGTCCGCCAGGCAGGCCACGGCCGTGCCGGATGCCGTCGTGCCACCCGGACCACGCCCCACAGGTACAGCACCGTCGCCGCGGCGACCGACGCGATCACCACGGGCGCGGCCTGCCACTGGGTGAAGACCGCTGCCAGGCCAAACGGGGGAAGCATCGGACCTCCTTCGGCAGCGAGCCTACCCCGGGCTGGCTCTCCGGGGTCGTCCCAGTCCCAGCCTGCCGCGGGCTCGCCGTCTGGGCACGCTCGGCCCGGCGCAGGCCCGCTATGGTTGTCGGCGGAGGGTTCGCCTAGTGGCCGATGGCGGCGGTCTTGAAAACCGCTGTGGGGCGTGAGCTTCACCGTGGGTTCGAATCCCACACCCTCCGCCACACCCTCCGCCACACCCTCCGCCCTGACCAGCCCGGACACTCGCGGAAACGCCGGGCGAGGCGCGGCGGTCTCCGCCGGGCAGGGTCGTTGTGGGGACACTGTGGGGACAGCGCGTCACGCTCCGG
>DATIZP010000031.1:0-42543 GCA_035517035.1 Streptosporangiaceae bacterium
CTTCCTTACTTCAGCTGGCGGAGGTAGACAGATGAGCGAGAACTGGACGCGGCGGCAGCTGCTGCAGCGTTCCGGCACCGCAGCCGCAGCGGCCGCCGGGCTCGGCCTGGTGGCGTGCGGCACCAGCAATGCCGCACGGACGGGCAGGGCCGCGACGTCCAACCTGCTGCAGCACTTCGTCTCCCGGCCCGACCTGACCCCGCCGAAGGTCAGCCTGATCCATGCCGGGCCGCAGGGCAAGCTGCAGTACCTGTTCCTCGGGGTCGCCCAGTCAGGCCCCGGCAACGGCGGGGCCATGATCATGAACACCGACGGCCAGCTGATCTGGTTTGACCCGGACTCGCCGGGCCAGTCCAAGATGGACTTCCAGTGCCAGTCGTACCAGGGCAAGCCCGTGCTGACCTGGTTCCAGGGCAAGGTGGTGGCCGGCGGGCACGGCGAGGGCGTGGGCGTCGTGGCCAACTCGTCGTACCAGACGGTCGCCGTCATTGACGCCCACGACGGGCTGAAGGTCGACCTGCACGACTTCGTCGTCACGCCGCGCGGTACGGCGCTGGTCACCGCGTTCCGCACGCTCGACGACTTCGACCTGTCCTCGCTCGGCGGGCCGAAGAAGGGCTGGCTGCTGGCCGGCGTCGCGCAGGAGATCGACATCGCGACCGGCAAGCTGCTGTTCCAGTGGGACAGCCTGGACCACGTCGGCCTGCCCGAGAGCTACCTGAAGTACACCGGCGACCGCAAGTCCAACGGGGCCAAGCCGTTCGACTACTTCCACATAAACTCGATCGCCGAGTACGACGACGAGCACCTGATGATCGGCGCGCGCAACACCTGGTGCGTCTACCTGGTCAAGCGCAGCACCGGCGCGATCGTCTGGCGGCTGAACGGCAAGTACACCGACTTCACGATGGGCCCGGGCAGCCGGTTCTACTGGCAGCACGACGCGCGCTGGCATGGCGACGGGGTGCTCACCGTGTTCGACGACGGCGCGCTGCCGAAGGAAGAGCCTGAGTCACGGGCGCTGATCCTCAACGTCGACACCAACGCCATGCTCGTCACGCTGACCAGGGCCTACACCCACCCGGGCGTGCCCGTGCTTGCCAGGGCGATGGGCAACGCGCAGCTGCTGCCCGACGGCCGGATGTTCGTCGGCTGGGGCACCAACCCGTACTTCTCCGAGTTCGCGCCCGACGGCAAGCTGATACTCGGCGGCGAGCTTGTCAGGGGCGACCCGACCTATCGTTCCTTCATCGGCGACTGGACCGGCCGCCCGGTCGAGCCTCCTGCGGTTGCCGTGCGCAGGCGCGGTGGCGGCGCGACCGTCTACGCCAGCTGGAACGGCGCGACCGAGGTCGCCCGGTGGACCGTGCTGGCGGGCCGCAGCCACGCGTCGATGACGCAGGTCGGCTCGGCGCCCTGGGCCGGCTTCGAGACCGCGATCCCCGTGTCGAGCAGCGGACCCTACTTCGCCGTCCAGCCGGCCGACGCGGCCGGCCGCGTCCTGTCTAGGTCCGCACCGGTCCGGATGGCCTGAGCCGAGCGCAGCGGGAGCGGCATGACGGGCGGGCTGTGGGCTGCCAGTCGCCGTCCGCTGACCGTCGGCCTGGCCGCCACGGTCACCTTCGTGGCCGCCGAGGCGCTCGCTGTGGTCACCGTGATGCCGCTGGTCGCCCGTGACCTGGACGGACTCGGCCTTTACGGGTTCGTGTTCAGCGCCTTCATGCTCGGCACCATGGTCGGCATCGTCGCGGCCGGCCGGGTAGCCGACCGGCGAGGGCCGGCCCTGCCGTACGTGGCCGGGCTGATCCTGTTCGGCGCGGGACTCACGATGGCCGGGCTTGCGCCGTCGATGCTGGTGCTCGTGGCCGGGCGCGCCCTGCAGGGGCTCGGCGCCGGAGCGGTCCCGGCGATCGCCTACGTCGCGATCGGCCGGAGCCTGCCCGAGCACCTGCGGGCTCAGATGATGGCGGTGCTCTCGACCGCGTGGGTGGTGCCGGGGCTGGCAGGCCCGGCACTGAGCGCCGAGGTGGCCAGGACCTTCGGCTGGCGCTGGGTCTTCCTCGGCCTGCTGCCGTTCATCTCGCTCACCGGCCCGCTGGCGATCCCGGCGCTGAGGCGGCTCGGCAGGCCGGCCACGCCGACGCCGGGCGGGCACCGGCTCGCCGACGGGGTCATGGTGGCGGTCGGCGCCGGCCTGATCCTGGCCGGGCTGACGCTGGCGGCGGGCGGGCAGGCGGCCGCGGCGGGTGCCGCGCCCGTGCAGGCCGGTCACGGCGCGGCCGGCGGGACGGCCGGGACACACGGACCGTGGCCGGTGATCGCCGGCGGCGCGCTGGCGGCCGCGGGCTTGGCGGCCGGCCTGCCCGCGCTGCGCCGCCTGCTTCCGCCCGGCACGCTGCGCGCGGTGCGCGGGCTGCCTGCCACGATCCTGAGCCGGTCGCTGCTGACGTTCACGTTCTTCGGAGCCGACGCGTTCGTGACGTTCACGATCACGATCGTGCGCGGCCGCAGCCCGGTGCTCGCCGGGCTTGCGGTGACCGGCGCCACCCTGGCCTGGACGGCGGGTGCCTGGGTGCAGGCCAGGATGAACGCCAGGTGGGAGGCCAGGCGCCTGGTCAGGATCGGCCTGGCGGTCATACTCGCCGGGATCGGCGGCCTCGCGGTCATGCTGGACGGGCGGGTACCGGTGCAGACCGGCATCATCGCCTGGACCGTGGCCGGGTTCGGCATGGGGCTGTGTTACGCCCCGATCTCGCTGCTGATGCTCAGGGAGGCGCCGGCCGGCCGTGAGGGCTGGGCCAGCGCCTCGCTCAACCTGGCCGACGTGCTCGGCAGCGCGATGGGCATCGGGCTCGGCGGCGCGGCGATCAGCGCGGCAAGCGGGCTCGGCTGGCCGGTGGCCGGCGGGGTCGCCGTCGCGTTCGCGCTCGCCGCGCTGGCCGGCCTCGCCGCCCTGGCCGTCAGCAGGCGCCTGCCGTCCAGCGAGCCGCGGTCGGCCAGGCGGCGGCCGGTCAATCCGGGCGGCCGATCGGCGCGATCACCGCCGACGTCACCCTGATCAGGTCGGCAGGGGCGAGCTCCAGCTGGAGGCCGCGCTGCCCGGCGCTGCAGAACACCGTGTCGTAGTCGAGCGCGGTGGCATCGACGAACACCGGCAGCCGCCTGCGCTGCGCGATCGGCGAGATGCCGCCGACCACGTACCCGGTCGCGCGCTCGGCATCGGCCGGCTGCGCCATCTCGGCCTTTTTGCCGCCCGCCGCATCCGCCAGCGCCTTCAGGCTGAGCTGGCCGGCCACCGGCACCACGGCCACCGCCAGGCGGCCGTCCACGCTGGCGACCAGCGTCTTGAATACCCGCTCGGGCGGCACCCCGAGCGCCGCCGCCGCCTGGGTGCCATAGGCCTCGCCCGAGTGGTCGCTGGCGTAGGGGTGCACGCGGAACGCGATGCCGAGCCTGGTCAGCTGCTCGGTCGCACGGGTTCCGCGTGCCGCCACAGCGGCTCAGGCTAGCAGCGGCCCGCCCCAGACTCGGCCGCGGCTAGCTGATGATCGACGCCTGGTCGGAGACGGTCAGCCACGGCTCTGGCGCCATGGTCAGAGCGCGCCGGTAGACGGCCTCGTAGCCCTCGGCCATCACCTCGACGGTGAATCCGGACTCCACGTGCTTGCGGCAGATGGTCGGGTCGAGCTGGCGCGCCTGCGCGATGGCGGCGGGCATCTGCTCGGCGTCGTCCACGATGATCCCGGTCTGGCCGTGCACGATAAGCTCGGGCACCGCGCCCCTGCGCAGCGCCACCACGGGCGTCCCGCACACCATGGCCTCGATCACGACCAGCCCGAACGGCTCCTCCCAGCAGATCGGGAACAGCATGCAGGCTGCCCTGGCGAGCAGCCGCCGCTTGGCAGCCGCGTCCGCAACGCCGTAGATCGTCACGTCCTGTCCGGTCCGCGGCTCGATCTCGCGCGCGAAGTAGGCACGCTCGATCGGCTCTGAGCACTTGCCAGCCAGGACGATCGGCATCCCGGCGGCACGGGCAGCGTCGATCGCCAGGTGCGGCGCCTTCTCCGGGTGGAACCGGCCGAGGAACAGCGCGTACTCGTCCTTGTCGGCATGGAACGGGAAGGTCTCCGCCCGGATGGCGTTGTGCACCGTGGCCACCCACGGCAGGTCTGGCGCGGTCGACCGCTGGGCGTCGGAGATCGCGATGAGCTGCACCGTGTCACCCAGCGCACGGTAGTACTCCCCTGGGTCGCCGCTCACGGGACCGTGCGCGGTGACCACGGTGGGAGTCAGCCGCCCCCTGGCCATCAGCGGTCCCGCCATCGTGTGGTCGTGGATGACGTCCACCTCAAGGCGGTCCAGTATGCTCGCGACCTTCGCCGCGTGCACCATCTCAGGCATTGCCTCGCCAAGGCGCTCGGCCGGGCCCACGTCGTACGTGCTGATGAAGCGCTGCGCCCTGGTGGCGTGGTTGCCCGCGCCGATCAGCGTCACCTTGTGACCGCGTCCGACGAGCGCGTCGATCAGGTCGGCGACCACGGTCTCGATGCCACCGTAGTCCGCGGGCGGCACGTCGAAGTACGGCGGTGCGACCATGGCGATGTGCATCTGATGAGCCCCTACGGGAGCCTGTTGAGTCCGGGTGAGGGTCGAGCCTGCGGTACTCACAGCGAACGCCTCCTTACCTCAGGGTGACCAGCGCGGCTCGGAGCGCGGGTCAGCGCCCAGTCCGGGCCGTAAACGATCATGCCCGTGGACCGGTACGCCAATACGACAAGGGAATTAATAAAATGCCAATAGCCGGGTAATGAGTTTACCATTACCCAAGTCGTAACGCGTTCGGAATTTACAATTCGCTGTTCGGGCGGAGTTCGATAAGCGCGTTATAGCCGCGAGATTGTCGCCGATTGTCCTGGTAAGTGCGTGATCCGGGCCCAGTGCCCGCTCGCAGTCCTCGTAGGTCCGCTTGAGCATGGCGATGGCATCGCTGTGCCGGCGGGCGGTGTAGTAGGCGTCGGCGAGGTTGGCCCGCAGGGTCAGCGTGTCCGGATGGTCGGGCCCGAGCACCCGCTCGAAGTCAGCCAGCGTCAGCTCGTAGACTCCGATCGCGTTGGCGAGGCGCCCGGCCGAGTGGTAGGCGCCCGCCAGGTTGCCGCGCGCGGTGAGGGTGTCTGGGTGGTCGGCGCCCTGCACCCGCTCCCTGGCCGCGAGCAGCCGCTCGTACAGCGGGATGGCGTCCTTCATCCGGTGCGCGGAGTGGTAGCAGGACGCGAGGTTGGCCAGCGCCGTCAGCGTCTCCGGGTGGTCGGCGCCCAGCGCGGTCTCGCGGCCCGCCAGGGCCTGCCGGTACAGCGCGATCGCCTCCTTGAGGCGCCCGGCCTTCTTCAGCGCGAAGGCCTGGTAGCTTGCTGCTCGCGCGGTCTCCGGATGGTTAGGCCCCAGCGTCTTCTGCTCGACCGAGTGCACCCGGCCGAAGATCGTGATGGCCTCGTCGATCCGGCCGGCCGTCTGGCAGGCGGTGCCCAGGTTGAGGTACTCGGTCAGCACGGTGCGGTGCTCGGGGTTCAGCAGCCGCTCCCAGTCGGCGACGTTCTGCTCGTACATCGCGATCGCCAGGTCGGCCTGCCCGGCCGCCAGGTAGGTCCCGGCCAGCTGACTCCGTGCGGTCATCGTGTCGGGGTGCTCGGCGCCGAGCGCCCACTGACGGTCGCTGGCCAGTCGCCGGTACTCATCGATCGCCGCGTGGTACTGGCCGCCGGCGCGGTAGGCCCTGGCCAGGTTGCCGCGGGCGGTGAGGGTGTCCGGATGATCGTGCCCTGAGGTCCGCTCCCGGTCGGCCACGCCGACCCTGATCAGCTCGACGGCATCGGAGAGGCGGCCGGCCGACTCGCAGGCGGCGGCGAGCAGGTCCCTGATCGCCTGGGTCTGCGCATGGTCGGGACCAAGCGTCCTTGTGCTCACCGCCATCATGGAGGTCCAGTAGGCCACGGCCGACCCGGTGAACCCGGCGTCGCCGAGGCTGGTGCCCGCCCGCACCAGCACCGGGTGCGGCTCTGGCAGCCACAGCAGGTCGCCGGCGATCCCGCCGAGCCACCCGGCGCAGCCGCGCAGCGCATGCTCGAGCGCGGGATCAGAGCCCGGCCGCGGCCACACCTCGATGACCGCGTCGGCGGCGGACCTGGCCGCGTGGTCGAGCACCGGCCCCGGCACCAGCCTGCGCACGGTCTCCTGCACCGCGGGGTGCACGGCGACAAGGACCGGGCTTGCCGTCTGGTCGATGCTGATCAGGCCGCACTGAGCGAGGTTGCCAAGCGCGGCGAGCACCTGCCTCTCATCGGCGGGCACGCCGCGGCCGCGCGCCGAGAGGAAGGCAAGCGCCGCCCGGCTGGTCGTCACCGAGACCGGAAGCCCGGCCGGGTCGAGCAGGGCGGCGAGCGCGAGCACCGGCCGCGCCAGCCCGGCGGGCGGCTGCTGGTCGGCCCGGTCGATGGCCAGCGACCAGGCGATGTCCGACAGCGACACCGCGCCGTCGGCCAGCCTGCCGAGCAGTTCCTGCATGCGGCCAGCGAACCTGGCCCGGTACTGACGGCAGCTCACCGTGGTGCCGATCATGGTGGCCGATGCCAGCGCGAGCGCCAGCGGAACGTAGCCGAGGTCGGCCGCGAGGTCCACCGCCTCGACCCGCTTGTCGGCGTCGTCGTACAGCCGCGCGGTCAGGTAGGAGAGCGCCTCGCGCGGGCTGAACTCGCCGACCCTGCACACCTGCGGGCCGAAGGGCGCCAGTTCGGACAGGTCAGCCGACTGATGGCAGGTGATCAGCACCTGGCCGGCCGGTCCCGCGGGCCAGAGCCCGCGCAGTCCGCCGGAGTCCGTCATGTTGTCGAGCACCACGACCCAGGGCCGCTCGGCGCTGCGCAGCCAGCCGAGGAACATGGACGCGGCCGCCTCCGGCGGGATGCCCCCGTGGGCCAGGCCGAGGTCGGCGGCCGCATGAGCGTAGCCGGTCACCACCGCCGACGGGCTCGAGCCGTTGACCCACACCTGGAGGTCGGAGGATGCCGACCTGGCCGCGCCGACTAGCAGGGCAGCCGCGAGGTGGGTCTTGCCGTACCCGCTCGGGCCGACCAGCACGGTCATGCCCGGCTGGCCGGTGCCGCCGCGCGGCAGGCCCCCGGTGCCTGCGTCGAGCCCGTAGCCGGTCTCAGGCCGCGGGCAGAGGAAGTCGGCGATCACGGGCAGCCGTCCCGACCTGACCGGCCAGGTCGGCTCCTGCACTGACGTGCCGCCGAGGTTCCTGGCGCTGGTGCCGCTCATGACCGCCTGTCGGGAGTGCGAGCTAGCGTCCGGCTGATCGTTCCTAACCGGCATGCCAGCAGTATGACGCTTTGATCGTCCATGCTGGCCTTAAGCGCAGAGTTTGGGTATCGATCACATGCGTTCGGTACCGAGCGGCCGGCGCCGATGGGGCGGCGCACCGGCTACCGGCGCATCTTGCGCCACAGCGGGCGCGGTACGAGCCGCAGCATCACCGCCGCGGCGGCCAGGCTCCTTGGCACCCAGAGCACCGTCGCCGTGCCGTCGAGAGCGGCGGCCACGGCGGCGCCGACCTGCGCCGGCGTGGATGAGAGCGGGGCCGGGCTCATCCCCGAGGTCATCCGGCCGGTCACGAAGCCCGGCCTGACGAGCAGCACCCGGACGCCGGTGCCGGCGAGCGCGTCGGTCAGGCCGCGGGCGAAGGCGTCGAGGCCGGCCTTGGCCGCGCCGTAGACGAAGTTTGCCTTCCTGGGCCGTACCGCAGCCACCGAGGACAGCACCACGATCGTGCCGGCCCGCTGCGATCGCATCCGGCTGGCCGCGCCGAGCAGCGTGGTGACATGGCTGGTGAAGTTGGTGTCGATCATCCGCGCCGCGAGCGCCGGGTCGGCGTCCACCTGCTCCTGCGGTATCAGCACGCCGGTCGCCGCGATCACCACGTCCACCGGCTCGGCGAACGCCTGGTCGAGGACCGCGTCGTGCCCGCCTGCCTGCAGCGCATCGTATGCCAGCGGCGCGGCGCGGAACGGCAACAGCTTGCCGGCCGCCGCCAGCCGCTGCTCGTCTCGTCCGGCAAGCAGCACCTGCGTGTCGGCCGGGGCGCGCAGCGCCGCCAGGATCGCCAGGCCGATCTCGCTGGTGCCGCCGAGCAGCAGGATCCGGCCCGGCCTGCCGAGGTTGTCGAGCATCTGCACGAGCCCCTTCCCTGACCGCGAGATCGTTACAGGCCGAGCGCGAACAGCGCCAGCCAGAGCACCTCGCAGCCGACCATCACCGGGTCGCGCGAGATCAGGTCCTCGACCGGCCTGCTCGTGGCGCGGGCCGTGAGGCGGTCGAACCTGGCCAGCGCCGCGGCGAGCGCGACGGAGCTGATCAGGTGCCAGAGCCTGGTCTTGGCCGTCGGCTCGGTGGCGGCCCACAGCACGTAGGAGATGATCATGATGACCGAGATGGCCCGCTGCGTGACCCGCAGGGCGGGCGCCGAGTACCCGCGCATGGCCGGCCGGTGCGTGGCCGCGTCGGCGCCGAGCACGGTCAGCTCGGTGTACCGCTTGGCGACCGCCACCATCAGCGCGCCCAGGCTGCAGACCAGCAGGAACCAGCCGGACGGCGGGACGTGCGTGGCCGCGGCGCCACCGATCACCCGGAGCACGAAACCAGAGGCCACGCCGATCAGCTCGAAGATGGGAACGTGCTTCAGCCCGGCCGAGTAAAGGAACGAGATGACGAGGTAGGCGGCGACGACCGCGATCAGCAGCGGCTCGCCGATCGCGAGCCCGGCGCCGAGCGCCCCGAGCGCGAGGAAGACGGCTAGGACAAGGGCGTGCGCGGCCGGCAGGTGCCCGGCGGCCACGGGGCGGAACTTCTTGTACGGGTGGCTGCGGTCGCGCTCGGCATCGACCACGTCGTTGACCAGGTAGACAGACGACGAGGCGGCGATGAATGCGCCGGCGGCGACCACTGCGTACCAGAAGCCGTCCGGCCTGCCGATCGTGTCGCCAGCCAGCGGGGCGGCGAAGACCAGCAGGTTCTTCGGCCACTGCCGCGGCCGGGTGGTCGCCACAGCGGCCTTCAGCCACCGCAGCGACCCGGCCAGGCGCGTCGGCGGCCCGCTCTGCGGCTCAGTGACCTGAGCTGCGGGCGTGGGAACTGTCATCGAGAAAAGACCGCCGTGAAGTCTCGGTTGGAAACGTAATAGTAGCGGTCCGGCGGCTGGATCTGGCCACCGAGCAGGTTCACCGGGGTAGGGTCGGCCGGATGGCTCCTGGCCAGGTAATACATGAAGGACATCCAGTCGGGATTGATGTCCAGCTCCATCGCCGACACGCAGCCGGCCCGCTGGAGCAGCTCGGCCAGCGTGCGCACGTCGAGCGCCGGTCCGTAAACGTAGATGATCCTGCCGTCCCTGGTCACGCCGATGCCCGACCGCCACACGTAGTACTTGCCGCCCAGCGTGGCGCCCCAGCTCGCCTCCACGTTCTGGTCGACCGTGGCGGGAACCCTGCCGTTGATGACGATGAGCTTCAGGTTCTGCCGCACGCCCTGGACGTCAGGCCCCATGTGCAGGGCGCCGCGGCCCCAGGTGCCGATCGTCATGTCGCCGTTCTTGTAGTAGACCTCCGACGCCTCGCCCTTGACCAGCCTGCCGTCGTAGTGGCCATTGAGGTAGAAGCCGCCGCCCGAGGCGTTGATGCGGAACCCGCTGTTGAAGGTCGCCACCACACCGAGCCGGTGGCCTGACGGGATGTCCATCGGGACGCCCCACTGGCCGTAGCCCGGGTCCTCGGTGCCTGGCCGCAGCGAGAATTTCAGCAGCCGCGGGTCCATCGAGACGATGGCCGCGTAGTAGGACGAGTAGGTCTTGCTCTCCCGCACGTAGGTCTTGAACAGCGCGGGCACGCCCTTGACGCTCACCGCGACCTTCCACACGCCCTCTCCGGGCAGCGGCTTGCCCGCCGGGGAGCCGAGGTTGGCCGGGATGATCGGCACGATCCCGTGGTAGTGCTTCTTCTTCTTGACGACGTGGCCGCCCAGCTTGTTGAACGAGACATTCGGCTTGCCTCCGGCCTTCGGCGGCTGATAGGTCAGCCACTCGCCGAAGGTCACCAGCGGGCTCAGGTAGTGGCTTCGCGCCCACTCGGCGACCCGCTGGGACGTGGTGCCGCCGCCCGGATAGGTCAGCGCGTGCACCAGCGACCAGCCGACCACGATCGCGAAGGTCGCGACCAGCGCCAGGATCACCCTCAGCACCATGCGGGGGCGGCGGCGTGGTGCGCGCCTGTGTCCCGACCGCGCTGCCCGCCGCGATCGGACGGCAGGCTGTATCGGTCGATCCACGCGATCCTCCTTCGCCTCGCCGGGGTCCGCAGCCTCATCCCGGCCCGGCCGACCCCGGGGCGTGCCGCTGCCCGGCTGCGCGGGGCTCATGCGTCCAGCCCCCCCGCATTGCCCGCGGAGGCAACTCTATGCGACCTTTGGTCCCCTTCTGCGGAAAACCGTTCCATACCTCTCTGCGCACTCTCCGGCGAATCCTCACGTCACGATCGGAATGGATCGTTCCCCCGATCTCGGCGATCCCACGCAGGCCCGGGCATCGAGCGCGAGCTCGCCGGAGTCCGGATCATCGGCGCTAGGCACCCGCAAGACCCGGCTACCCTCTGCCCGCCGTTAAGCTGTCCGGCGACAAGCTTCAGCAGGAGGAACACGTAGTGATTGACGACAGCGGCATCCAGCAGACTCTCGTTCTGCTCAAGCCGGACGCCGTGGCGCGCGGGCTGGCCGGCCGGGTGCTTGCCCGATTCGAGGACGCGATGCTCAAGGTCGTGGCGGCCAAGATGGTCTGGATGGACGCCGAGCTGACCAGGCAGCATTACTTCGACCTCGAGGATCGCTTCGGTGCCGCTGTCTACCAGTCGATGGCCGTGTTCATGCAGTCAGGACCGGTGATCGCGCTCGTGCTCGAGGGCGTCGGCGCCGTGCCCTGCGTGCGCAAGATGGTGGGCGCGACCTATCCGGACGAGGCGATGCCCGGCACCATCCGCGGCGACTTCGCCCACGTCAGCCGTGCCTACGCGAACGCCAACGGGGTCGCGGTGGCGAACCTGGTGCACGCCTCTGGCAATGCCGAGGAGGCCGAGCGCGAGATCGGTGTCTGGTTCACCAAGGCCGAGATCCTCGGGTACGACACCGTGGCGCAGAAGTTCACCTGCTGACGCCGGGTCGCCGCTGGTGTGATAACCCCGAGGTATGGATTCTGCGGGCAACAGTCCTGACAACGTCACCGAGGCTGCGCTCGAGGTCGTCTCGGAGGCGGTCGACCTCGCCGACCAGCAGGGGCAGCAGCGGGCGCAGCGCAGGCGCGGGCTGCGCGGCAGGCTGGCCGGGCGGCTGGCACGGCGATCAGGCCGCCGGCGCGGGATCAGGCGGCTCGGCGCTGTGCTATCTGGCACCGCGCGGCGCGGCGCCCAGGTCACCGGCCGCGGCGTCTCGGCTGGCGGCCGGTGGCTCAGCGACCAGGTGCTCGCGATGGCGCCGAGACTGCCGGTGCGCAGCCTGGCCACGCTGCGCGGCCAGTTCCCTGACCGCTCCCCCGACGAGCTCGCCGCGGGGCTGATCGAGGGAGCGTCCCGCGCCTCAGCTGCGGTGGGCGTGGCGGTCGGGGCCTGGGCCGTGCTGCCGTTCCTGCCCACCGCGGGCATGGAGATCGCCACCGAGACTTTGTCGGTGGTGGGGATCGAGATCAAGCTGGTCGCCGAGTTGCACGAGGTCTACGGGATGGCACCGCCGGGCAGCGTGGTCGACCGGATGACGGGCTATGTCGGGGCGTGGGCGCAGCGCCGCGGGGTGGCGCTCGCTCCTGGCGGCCTTGTGCTCGTTGCCGGGTCCCCGCTGGCCAGGCAGCTGCAGCGCAGGCTGGCCGCCAGGGCGGGGCGCAGCGTCCTCTCGCTCGGCCCGCTGCTCACCGGGGCGGTGGCCGGCGGCCTGGTCAACCGGCGGGAAACCCGCAAGCTCGGCCGCCTGATCAGGGACGACCTGCGCAGGCGGTCACCGCACGCCAGCGGCTGGCCGGGACCCGCGGCCTAGCGGCGGAACGTCCGAGCATACCCGCGCACGGGCCAGCGGGACAATGGCTCTGCGCACGCGGCGCCTGGGGTTCTTGACCTCTTGCATGGTACCTTGCTACCATGCAAGAGGTAGAAGGGTAGATAGTGAGCCTCAATATAAAGAACGCGAAGACCCACGCGCTGGTCCAGGAGCTAGCCGCGCTGACTGGCGAGACACAGACGACGGCCATCACCATCGCGGTTCGCGAGCGCCTGGAGCGGGTGCGACGACTGCGAGAAGCTGGACTGGCCGACCGCCTGCTGGCGATTGGCGCCGATGCCGCGCGACGGCTCCGCGAGCCGTACCTCAGCGCGGATCACGGCGATCTCCTCTACGACGAGCGCGGGCTCCCGGCGTGATCGTCGATACCTCGGCCCTCATCGCGATACTCCGCGCCGAGGACGACGCCGAAGACATGGCACTTGCCATCGAGAAAGCGCAGGTCCGGCGCATCTCGGCGGCTAACTTCATGGAGACGGCAGTAGTCATCGATGCCAGCAGGGACCCGGTGGCCAGCCGACGGTTCGACGAACTGGTCGAGGTCGCCGAACTGCGGGTCGAGGCGGTAACCATCGATCAGGCGCGCATCGCGAGGGAGGCATACCGGGATTTCGGGAAAGGCAGCGGTCATACGGCCGGATTGAACTTCGGAGACTGCTTCGCCTATGCCCTAGCGAAAGCAACCGGGGAAGCCCTGCTGTTCAAGGGAGACGACTTCGGCCACACCGATGTTGCTCCCGCGCTGCCAGGCGCGCTGTCCGGCCAGATCTACTGACCCGTTACCAGTAGAACCAGCGGCGACGGGTGCCTGCCGCCTCTCCGGCCCGGAACAGGAAGCCGAGCAGCCAGACGGCCAGGGCCACGACCGCGATCCACCAGAGAACGTGGAGCGTGAACCCGAGGCCGAACAAGATGAGGACGATGAGCAGCGCGATGACAAGCGCAACCATTTTTACTCTCCTAGGTGGTTTCCCCCGGGCTGGTTGCTACCCGGTCGACCGGCGCTAAACGTGACCTGGACCTACGGACGCTCTCCGAGCCAGCGCTCCAGCCAGGCGAACTGCTCGGCTAGCACATGCAGGACGGACTCCCTGGCCAGGTAGCCGTGGTTCTCGAACGGCAGGATCACCAGCCGCGCGGTACCGCCGGTGCCGCCGATGGCTTGGAACAGGCGCTCGGACTGGACGGGGAAGGTGCCCGAGTTGGCGTCGTCGGCGCCGTGCACGAGCAGCAGCGGCGCCTTGATCCGGTCCGCGTACCTGAACGGCGACACCAGATCGTAGACCGCGGGCGCCTCCCAGAAGCTGCGCCGCTCGGTCTGGAACCCGAACGGGGTCAGCGTCCTGTTGTACGCGCCGCTGCGCGCGATGCCGACCGCGAACAGGTCGGTGTGGGCGAGCAGGTTCGCGGTCATGAACGCGCCGTAGCTGTGCCCGGCCACGGCGACCCTGGCCGGATCGGCGATCCCCGCCTCGGCCAGCGCCCGCACGTGCGCGGCCGCGGCCGCCGTGATCTGCTCGATGTAGGTGTCGTTCTTGGTCTCCGGATCGCCGATCACCGGCATGGTGGCGTTGGCGAGCACCGCGTAGCCGCGCAGCACGAACCAGGCAGGGTCGGCTGCGGCGAGCCTGGTGAACCGCTGGCTGCTGCCGCGCACCTGCCCGGCCGTGCCCGCGCTGCCGTAGTCGTGCGGGTACGCCCAGATCACCAGCGGCAGCGGCCCGTCGGCCGCCTGGTCGTAGCCCGGCGGCAGGTGCAGCAGCCCGGACAGCGTGACCCCGTCGCCGCGGTCGGTCACGATCAGCCGCTTGGCCATGCCGGTGAGCTGCGGATGCGGGTCCGGCCAGGCGGTCAGCTGCCTGTGCTCACCGCCGGGGTCAGGCCCGGCGGTGACCACCCGCAGGTTGGGCGGCTCGGCCTGGCTCTCGTGCCAGATCACGACCTGGTCCCTGCGGCCTTCGGCGAAGCAGAGGTAGGCCTGGTACGCGCCGTCGGCGCTGGCGAACATCCGGTCGATCTGGCCGGACTCCAGGTCCATCCGGTGCAGGAACGGCCGGTCGCCGTCGGGCGTGGCGCCCTCGCCGGCCAGGTACATGACCGGCCCGTCCTGCAGCACGGTCCTCGTGCCGTCCGGGTGCAGCCGCATCAGCGGTACGCCGGGGTCGCCGTAGGCGTCGTCCTCGGCCAGGTCGAACAGCACCTTGTTGCGGTCCGGGCTGGCCAGGTCGCACAGCCACGAGGTGAGCCACCTGCGGTCCCTGTCGTGCTCGGTCAGCAGTACCCGGCCGGGCTCGTCCAGGTGCATCCAGCCGAGGCACCGGTGCGCCACCTTGAACGCCGGCTCGGCCGGGCCGGAGAACGGCGCGGCGAGCGTCATGATCTCGTCCCGGTGCTCGGCGCTGGCCATCGGGTCGCCGCCGTCCAGCGCCTGGGTCCAGATCAGCCTGGCCGGCGCCCGCTCGTCCCAGCAGATGCGGCGCGGGCCGGTCGGCACGCCCATCCTTCGCACCTCGTCGCTGACCGGCAGGTCGGCCACGACAGCGGCCGGCTCGCCGGCCGCTGTCCACACCTCGGCCCGCCTGGTGAAGTAGTGGTAGGGCACCCGGAACGAGAACGGCCGGAGCAGCCGGCCGACCAGCAGGTAGCCGCCGTCCGGTGACTCGGCGACGAACTGGTAAAGGCCGGCCTGGCCGAGCGGCACCGCCGCTCCGCTCACCTGGTCAACCCTGACCGGCACGGTGGTCGCCAGGGCCTCGAACGCGTCCTCGTCGGCCGCCGTGCGGAGCAGGTTCTGGAACGTGGCCATCTGCGACTGCTTGCCTGCGGTCTCCTCGATCCTCGGCTCGACCGGCTGCTGAGCGGCCGCCACGGCGGCCGCCACCGCCTCGGCACGGCCGGGCTGGCTCGCGCTGAGCGCGTACAGCGACCTGCCGTCGCGCGACCAGGCGACCGTGCCGCCGATGGCCGGCGGCTCGGCGCCGAGCACGTCGCTGACCCGGAGGCCGGGTACCTGCGCCGCGGTCGCGGTCGGCGCGTGGCCGACCCAGACCCCGATCCCGTCGGGCTCGTCCACCAGGAAGGCGAACCGCTCCCCGTCCGGGGCCCACGTCACCGTGCTGACCTGGGCATCGGCCGGCAGCGCCAGCGCGGTGCAGGTGCCGTCGGCTACGGCGAGCACCTCGATGCCGGTGAACCGCCTGGTCCGCTTGCGACCGGCGATGACCGGGTCGAGCCGCAGCCCGGCCAGCGGCAGCGAGGGCCTCGCGAGCATCGCGATCGGCGGATGCGCCTGGTAGGTCAGCACGGCGATGTACCGGCCGCCCGGACCCGGCTGGACCAGAGGTGTGGGAGGCGCGTCGATGACGGACACGATGTCGCTGTCGGGGAGCGTGAACGGCACCGAGATCCCTTCGGCGGGCGGGCGGACGGGCGGGCGGACGGGCGGACGGGCGGACGGGCGAGCAGGCAGGCAGGACAGGGCAAGGGCAGCTTAATCGGTCGTCGCCGCGAGCCGGCCCGCGGCATGATCACCGGGGGACATCACGGACACCGCACCCGGCGGGCCGGCCAGCGCCGGTAGCGTTTGGTCATGATCGAAGACCGGACAAGGCGCCTGCTCGACGTGCGGCTGGCGCGCGAACAGGCAGGTCAGCGGCTTCCGTCGGTCGCGGCGGGGCTGGTCAGGGACGGCGAGCTGCTCTGGACGGGCGGGCGCGGCCTGGTGGACGGCCAGGCTCCAGGCGCCGATACCCAGTACCGCGCGGGCTCGATCACCAAGACGTTCGTCGCCGCCGCGGTGCTCGTCTTGCGCGACGCCGGCGAGCTGAGCCTGTCCGATCCGATCGGGCAGTACCTGGACGCCGGCGCCGCGAGCGCGATGACCGTCGGCCAGCTGCTCTCCCACTCGGCCGGCCTGCGGGCCGAAACCGCAGGCACCTGGTGGGAGCGCAGCAAGGGCCGGCCGTTCGCCGAGCTCGCCGCGGGGTCGCTGGGCCGGGAGGCGGCCAGGTTCCGGCCCGGACGGCGGCACCACTACTCAAACGTCGGGTACGCGCTGCTCGGCGAGCTGATCTCGGTGCGCCACGGCCGGCCGTGGTTCGAGGTGATCGAGAGCGAGCTGTTGCGGCCGCTCGGCATGAACAGGACCACAACCAGGCCGCACCGGCCGCACGCGACCGGCTACGCCGTGCACCCGCATGCGGACGCGCTGCTCACCGAGCCCGAGCACGACGCCGGGGCGATGGCCCCTGCGGGGCAGCTCTGGACCACCGTCGCCGACCTTGCCAGGTTCGCCGGCTTCCTGTCCGGGCAGAGCGCCGGGCCGCTGCCCGCCGGCACGCTAGCCGAGATGCGCGAGCCGATCGTAATCAGCGACATGACCGGCGAGCCCTGGTCGGCCGGGTACGGGCTCGGCCTGCAGCTATGGAACGCGGGGGGCGTGCGGTACTACGGGCACACCGGGTCCATGCCCGGCTTCGTCGCCGTGCTGCAGATCACCGACGCGCCGGGCGCCGACACCGCGATCGTGGCCTGCAACTCCACCACCGGGTTCAGCCGCTCGCTCGGCACCGACCTGCTCGCGATCCTGGCCGACGGCGAGCCCTGCTGCCCGCCGGCCTGGACCCCGGTCCAGGTCAGCGAGGGTCTCCTCGACATGCTCGGCACCTGGTACTGGGGCCCGGCGCCCTGCACGCTGCGGCTGGCCGGCGAGACGCTCGAGCTGCGCAGGGAGGGCGACCCGCGCGGCATGCGGTTCCGCAGAGACGAGGAAGGCGGCTGGGTAGGCGCGGACGGCTACCAGGCCGGCGAGCCGCTCGTGCCGGTGACCGGCGAGGACGGCTCGGTGACGGCGCTTGACATCGGCTCGTTCGTCTACACCCGCACGCCGTATGACCCGGCGGCGCCGGTGCCCGGCGGCGTGGACGAGCACGGCTGGCAGGCCGCGCCGCTGCGCCAGTCGGGGTAACGGCGTGCGGGGCCCTGCCAGACGGCGGGGCCCCGCACGGTGCCGCTTAGTACCAGCCGTACGCGATCTCGTGGTCCCAGGCGTTGCGCGGGCTGCCGTAGCGCTCCTTGATGTAGCGCATGCCCCAGCGGATCTGGGTGGCGGCGCTCGACTCCCAGTCCGGGCCGGCCGATGACATCTTGATGCCGGGCGTTGCCTGCGGGATGCCGTACGCACCCGTGTACGGGTTACTCGCGTGGACGTTCCAGCTGCTTTCCCGCATCCACAGCCACCTCAGGTACCTGAACTGGTTGCGCGGCCGCCAGGTGAAGTGGCTGAACATCATCTTCCAGGCGACCACCTCGGTCGCGGTGAGCCGGTGACCGGTGGCTACCTGCGCCACCGTGAACGCACCTGCCTCGCCGGCCCCGCCGGTCCGCCTGGAGAAGCTGGTCAGCGCGACCCGGCTGGCCGCCACTCCCGGCGCCGCGCGGCCGACGGCGGTTTGGTGAGCCTGATCGAGCGGCTGCGCCGCCCCGGTGGCCGACAGGCCGCCGCTGGTGACGAGTGCGGCCAGCGCGAGCGCTGGAGCACCGACCACGATGGTGAACTTGGAGCTGAACCTGCAGTGGCGCGATCGCTGAGTTGTCAACGTGTGCTCTCGGCCCGGGCACGCCGTGCGGCGTGCTCAGTTTCCACCCCGTTCAACCGCCCGGCCAGCTCGGCAGAATGCCCGCGCCAACCCCGGCGGCGGCGTGCCTGACGCGTCGCGGGTTCACGGCGACAATGGCTTCAGCGTGGTCTGCCACCTCGGCGACTGATCACGCAGGGTAACCCGCCAAACACGCAGGGTGCTTCGCTCTTACTACCATGCCCTATGATCTGGGCCAGGGCATCCGGAATCGCCGAAATGCTTACCATGAAATGAAGCACAGCCGACGCTCGATCGGCCTGCGTCATTCGCTGGTAACGGCCCGGAGATGCCTGACCGGGTGGGCGGTGGCCCTAGCCGCTGCTCGGAAGCGGCCGCGCCGCCGGTCAGTAGGCCATCAGGGCGCGCACCGCCTCGGTCACCTTCGGCACCGTCGGGATCACCTGCTGCTCGAGCGCGTCGGCGAACGGCAGCGGCACGCAGGCCGCCGCCAGCCTCCTGACCGGCGCGTCGAGCAGCTCGAAGCCCTCGTCGGCCACGATCGAGGCCACCGTGCCGCCCCAGCCGCCCTGGTAGGGGTTCTCCTCGACGATCAGCAGCCGCGACGTGCGCCCGACCGACTCGAGCACCGCGGCCATGTCGAGCGGCACCAGGCAGCGCAGGTCGATCACCTCGGCGGACACGCCGTCGTCCGCGAGCTGCTCGGCGGCGGCGAGCGCCATCGGGACGGTGGCGGCCAGCCCTACGATCGTGATGTCGGTGCCGGCGCGCGGCGTTGCCGCCTGGCCGAGCGGCACCACGTGCTCCGGCGGCGCCGTCGGCCCCTTGCTCGCGAACAGGCCCTTGTGCTCGAAGAACACCACGGGGTCCTCGCTGCGTACCGCGGCCGCCATCAGCCCGATCACGTCGGCCGGATTGGACGGCGCGGCGATCTTCAGGCCGGGGATCGCGAGCGTCCAGTTCTCCACCGCCTGCGAGTGCTGCGCCCCGAAGCCGAGGCCGCCCCCATTGGCGGTACGGACCACCACGGGAACGGTGACCTGCCCGCCGGTCATGTACCGCATCTTCGGCATCTCGTTGGCCAGGTAGTCCCAGCAGACCGCGAAGAAGTCGGAGAACATGATCTCGGCGACCGGCCGCATGCCGGTCATCGCCGCGCCCATGGCCAGGCCGAGTATGGCCTGCTCGGAGATCGGGGTGTCCCAGATCCGGCCGGGGCCGAACTCCTCGAACAGCCCCTGGGTGGTCTTGAACACCCCGCCGGCCGCGCCGATGTCCTCGCCGAGGCACACCACGGCATCGTCGCGCCGCAGCTCGCGCGCGAGCCCCTCGGCCACGGCCTCACGGTAGGTGATCACGTCCGCCACTGTGCGCCTCCGTCTGCCCACACGTCGGTCAAAGCCTGCGCCGGATCGGGTCCCGGCGCGGCCCTGGCCGCGGCAACCGCGGCCGCGACCAGCGCGGCGGCCCGGTCGTCGGCCTCGACGCACCGCTCCACGGGCACGCCGAGCTCGGCCAGCCTCGCCCTGGCGATGTCCAGCGGGTCCCTGCCGAGCCACTCGGCCACCTCGTCGGCCGGGCGGTAGGTGGCCGGATCGGTCCTGCTGTGCCCGAAGTGGCGGTAGGTCCGCGCCTCGATCACCGTCGGGCCGTGGCCTGACCTGGCACGCTCGGCCGCCTGGTGCACGGTGTCGGCCACCGCGACCACGTCGTTGCCATCGATCAGCTCGGCGGGGATCGCGTAGGCCGGCGCCCGGTCGGCGGCCGGGTTGGGCACCGCGGTGACCGAGCCGATCGGCGTGTACTCCATGTAGAGGTTGTTCTCGCAGACGAAGATCACCGGAAGGGCCCAGACCGCGGCGATGTTCAGCGCCTCGTGGAAGGCGCCGATGTTGGTGGCGCCGTCGCCGAAGAACGCCACAGCGACCTGTCCGCTGCCGCGCAGCTTCGCCGACCACGCGGCGCCGGCCGCCAGCGGCAGGTGCGCGCCCACGATCGCGTAGGAGCCGAGCATCCCGGCCGAGGCCTTGGTCAGGTGCATGGAGCCGCCCTTGGCCCGGCACACCCCGGTGGCCTTGCTCATCAGCTCGGCCAGGCACTCCTCCGGGCTCGCGCCGCGGGCGATCGCGTGATGGTGGCCGCGGTAGGTGGCGAAGACGTAGTCGTCGGGGCGCAGCGCGGCGCTCGCGCCCACCGCCACCGCCTCGTGCCCGGCGGCCAGGTGGGTGGTCCCCTTGACCAGGCCCGCAAGGAACAGATCGTGCGCCGCCCTCTCGGTGCGCCTGATCACCGCCATCTGCTCGTAAAGGCTGAGCAGCCGGTCGGCCGCCACCTCGCTGGTGCTTGCCTGAGTCACTGCTTCTCACCCCGGCCGGCACCCGCGGGGGGATTCGGGGGGTCGCCCCCCCGGCCGGCAGCGGTGTTCAGGTGCGACTGGCTCTCTCGCAGCGTGTCGAGCGCGCCGCCGACGGTCCAGTACTTGCGCCCGGCCACCAGCAGGTCCTCGGCGGGGAACTTCGTGATCACCTCGCACCCGTCGGCGGTCACCACGACCTCCTCCTCGATCCGCGCCGCCGACCAGCCGTCCGAGGCGGGCCAGTACGTCTCAAGCGCGAACACCATGCCCTCCTCAAGCGTCTCAGGATGGTCAAGCGAGACCAACCTGCTGAAGATCGGCTTCTCCCAGATGGACAGCCCGACGCCGTGGCCGTACTGGAGCGCGAACGCCGCGGTCTCGTCGGCGAAGCCGAACTCCTGCGCGCGCGGCCAGAGCGAGACCACGTCGCCGGTCGTCGCTCCCGGCCTTACGATCGCGATCGCGGCATCCATGTACTCGCGGCACCTGATGTAGGCGTCCCGCTGCGCGCGGGAGGCGCTTCCGACCGCGAGCGTGCGGTAGTAGCAGGTGCGGTAGCCGTTGAAGCTGTGCAGGATGTCGAAGAACGCGGGATCTCCCGGCCGCAGGAGCCGGTCGCTGAACACGTGCGGGTGCGGCGAGCAGCGCTCGCCCGAGATCGCGTTGACCCCCTCCACGTACTCGCTGCCGAGGTCGTAGAGCACCTTGCTGACCAGTCCGACGCACTCGTTCTCGCGCACGCCGGGCCGCAGGAACGCGTAGAGCTCGTCGTAGGCCGCGTCCACCATCGAGCAGGCCTGGGTGAGCAGCGTGATCTCGTCGACCGTCTTGGTGCGGCGCGCCTCGAGGAAGACCTGCTGGCCGTCCACGACCGCGATCCCCTCCGCCGCCAGCGCCTGCAGGACCGGCATCTCGGCGACGTCGACGCCGAGCGGGGCGTCGGCCAGGCCACGCTCGCGCAGCTCGGCGGCCACCTTCCTGGCCAGCTCCTGCGCGATCCCAGCGTCGGGGTGGAACGCGCCGCGCAGCGTGGAGATGCCCGCACGGGCTCCGGTGCGCGCCGCCCCCTGCATCGTCGGCTCGCCGCCGGTGTGGTCGAGCCAGGGGTTGTAGATCTGGTGGTGCCTGGCCGCCGAGCCGAAGTCCCAGGTGATCGGCTCGCCGCCACGTGGTAGCAGCGCGAAGCGGATCAGCTTGTCCATCGCCCAGGTGCCGATGTGGGTCGCCGCCATGTACCTGGTGTTCGGCATGTCGAAGCTGAGCAGCGCGCCGAGGTCGGATGCCTCGAGCTTCTCCTTCAGCCTGGCCAGCCGCTGCTCACGCAGCCGGCCGAAGTCCACCCGCTGCTCCCAGTCCACGGCGTTGGTTCCGTAGGTACGTATCGCCATCTCGCTCCCCTCACCGGATCGACGTGCCGAGATCGGCCAGCATGACCATGGCCGCGTTCCGCCCTGGCGCGCCGGACACCGAGCCGCCAGGGTAGGTGGTGGCCCCGGTCTGGTACAGGCCGGGCACCGGCATCCGGTGGCTAGCCCAGCCGGGCACCGGCCGGAGCTCACCGGACTGCGCGGGCCCGGAGTCGCCGCCGTGGCAGGATCCGTGCCAGTTGTGCGCGTTCATTCGCTCGAGGTCGAGCGGGCTCTTCACCGCCGACGCCAGCATCACCTCGTCGGTGAGGTTGGGCGCGTACCCGCGCAGCGCGGCGAGATTGGCGGCGGACACCTCGGCCTTCAGCTCGTCCCAGCGGTCAGGGCCGGCCGGCAGCTCATATGGCTGGAAGCCCACCACCTTGAGAGTGTGGCGGCCCTGCGGCGCCCGGCTCGGGTCGGCCACGGTCGGGCAGAGCACGAGCAGGACCGGGTCGTCGGTGGCGATCCGGCAGGCCCGGAAGTCGGTGGCAAGCCTCAGCATCCGGTCGGCCGAACCTGGCGTGCCCGAGGCGACCGGCCTGATCACGCCGTCGTCGACCGGATACTCCGGCGCCGCCGTGGTCGCATAGTGGCTGACGAACATGGAGATGCCCGGCTGCCAGCTGGCCACCCCGTCGATAAAGTCATCGCCCCACAGGTGCGCGGGCGCCATCTGCACCAGGTGCTTGATGTGGATGGTGGACAGCACCGCGTGCCTGGCCAGGTACTTCTCGCCGGACTCGGTCGCCACCCCGGCGCATCGGCCGCCCTCGATCACCAGGTCGGTGACCCGCGCGCCGGTCACGATCACGCCGCCGTGGCCCTCGATCACCCGGCCGAGCGCGGCGGGCAGCGCCCCTGAGCCGCCGCGCGGCAGCGTCCAGCTGTGCTGCTGCCTGCCATAGGCCAGCGAGTACGCGAGCATGCCGGTGCCGGGGCGCTCGGGCGGCTGCATGGTCATGAAGGACATCCACAGCATGAACGCCCTGGTGTGCTCGTCGGTGAACTCGCCGGCGATGACCTCCCACGCGGACATCGCGTTCCGCCGCAGCCAGCGCGCGCCGTCGGGCTGCCTGGCCAGTGCCGCGGTCGTGGACTCCCCGCTGCCGATCGGGGTATAGCGCACCCGGCCGAGGTCGGGTGCGATCCTGCGGTAGGCGGCCATCATTGACCGGTAGGCGTCGGCGTCGGCGCGCGCGAACCTCGCGAACTCCGCGCAGGTGCGCTCCTCGTCCCGCCACATGGTCAGCCATGCGCCGTCGCCGAACGGCAGGTGCACCACCGGATCGGGGTGCAGGTACTCGAGCCCGTGCTCTGCGAGGCCGAGCTCGTCCTCGCGCAGGATGGGGCTGGCCTGGATCAGGTTGTGCGCTGTCGAGCAGCTGTCGTGCAGGAATCCGGGCAGGGTCAGCTCCTGCGAGCTCGTGTCGCCGCCGATCTGCTCCCCGGCCTCGAGTACCAGGCAGGACAGCCCGGCCCTGGCCAGGTACGCGGCGGCGACCAGGCTGTTGTGGCCGGCCCCGGCGACCACCACGTCGAAGGTCTGCGTCATCGGCGGCCCGTCATGACGCCGCCCCGCCTCTCCGCGGGTACGGCATGGCAGTGGCAGTCGGCGATCAACGCCCCGAGCCTGAACTCTCGGTGCTCGAGCTCTCGCTGGCCGTGTCGCCGACGGCGCCGCCGAGGTAGAGCGCACCGATCTCCGGGTGCTCAAGCACCTCCTTGCCGGTGCCGGTGAGCCGCACCCGGCCGTTCTCCATCACCACGCCGTGACTCGCCAGCCGCAGCCCCGCCCGCGCGTTCTGCTCGACGAGCAGGATGGTCTTGCCGCTGGCGTTCATCAGCCTGACCGCCTCGAACACGCTCTTGAGCACCTTGGGCGCCAGGCCCACCGAGGGCTCGTCGAGTATCACGAGCGCAGGGTCGAGCATCAGGCACCTGGCGAACTCGACCAGCCGCTGCTGACCGCCGGACAGACTGCCGGCCTTCTGGTCGGCCCAGCCGGCCACGGCCGGGAACAGCCGCTCCACCTCGGCCCGCCTGGCGGCCACCTGACCGCGGTCGGCCAGCAGGTAGCCGCCGAGCTCGATGTTCTCCCTGACCGTCATCTCGCGGAACAGGCTGTGGTTCTGCGGCACGTGCACGATGCCGGCCTTGAGCACCTGGCGCGGGCTCTTGCCGGCCAGCGGCTCGCCGCGGAACGTGATGCTGCCGCGCCGCGGCTTAAGCAGGCCGCTGATCGTCGCCAGCAGCGTGGACTTGCCGCAGCCGTTGGGGCCGACCACGCAGGTGATCCCGCCCTCGGCCACGGCGAGGCTCACACCGTGCAGCACGTCGCCGCCGCCGTAGCCTGCGGTGATCCCGTCCACGACCAGCGCGGCGCCGGCCGGGGACGGCACGGGGTCATCCGACCGGCTCATCGTCCTCCTCCGCGATGCCGAGGTAGGCGTCGAGCACCCGCGGGTCATCCCTGATGATCTGCGGCGGCCCCGCGGCCACGACCGTGCCGTAGTCGAGCACCGCGACGTGGTGGCACAGGCCCATCACGAACTCCATGTTGTGCTCGACGATCAGGAACGTCTTGCCCGCCGCGTTGAGCTCGGCGATCCGGTCGGAGATGACATGGATCAGCGACGGGTTGATACCGCCGGCCGGCTCGTCGAGCAGCACGATCGTCGGGTCAGCGACCAGCACGTAGGCGAGCTCGAGCAGCTTTCGCTGGCCGTAGGAGAGCGTCCCGGCCAGCGCGTGCGCGTGCCCGTCGATGCCGGTGAACCTGAGCAGCTCCATCGCCCGGTGCCGGTCGGCAGGACCGCCGGCCCGCGCCAGCGGGTTGCCGAACCGGCGGCCGCGGCTGGCCGTCCCGGTGTGCTGAGCGGCGATGAGCATGTTCTCCATCACCGTGAGCCTGGGGAAGATCCTGGTCAGCTGGAAGGTCCGGCCGATGCCGTCGGCGAACACGCGCTGCGGCGCCAGTCTGGTGATCTTGCGGTCGGCGAAGTAAACCTCGCCCTCATCGGGGCGTTCGTACCCCGTGATCACGTTGAACAGCGTCGTCTTGCCCGACCCGTTCGGCCCGATCAGGCCGGTGATGGTGCCGGCCTCCACCTCGATGGAGCACTCGCTCAGCGCCTGCACGCCGCCGAAGGCCTTGCTGATCCCCTCCGTGCGCAGCAGCGCGGTCATTCCTGCGCCCCCTTCGCCGCAGCGACCGGCTGCGCCACGCCCGGCACCGCGGCCGCGGCCGCGGTGCCCGTGCCGAGCCAGGACCGCACCCGCGAGGCGACGGCGGGTACCAGGCCGTTGGGCAGGAACAGCACCACCGCGAGGAACAGGACGCCGAGCAGGATCTGGCTCAGGTAGCTGTCGTTGATGCTCGATGTCAGGTACTGCTCGGCCGGCATGATGATCACCGCGCCGATCACCGGACCGCTGATCGTCCCCAGCCCGCCGAGGAAGGCGATCAGCGCGACGGTCAGGTCGAAGATGGGGTCGAAGCCGGACTGCGGGAACACCTGGCCGATGAAGTAGAACCAGACCGCGCCCGCGATCCCGGTGAGCCCGCCGGAGATGACGAACGCGGTGAGTTTCACCGGCATGGCCCGCACGCCGAGGCTCGCCGCCCGGTCCTCGTCGTCCCTGATCGCGCGCAGCTGCAGGCCGAACCTGGATCCCTTGACCAGCCAGGAGATGCCGACCGTGACGACCGCGAGCGCCAGCGCGATGTAGTAGAAGCGCTGGTCGAAGGCGACCGGCCCCCAGACGAGGAACGGCGCGTCCAGGCCGATCGTGCCATTGGTCAGGGTGTTCAGGTCGAAGGCCATCAGCTGGAAGATGAAGAAGATCGCGATCGTGATCACCACGAACGTGTGCCGCCGCACCCGCAGCGCGACCAGACCGAACGGCACGGCGATCACGGCGGCGACCGCGCCGGCCAGCGGCAGCAGCGCGAAGATGGCGTTGCCGGTGACCTGCAGATGCTCGCACACGATGCCGGCGGCGTACGCTCCGCTGCCGAAGAACACCGCGTGGCCGAGCGAGATGTAGCCGGAGTACCCGGAGAACAGGTTCCAGGCGACCGCGCAGCAGATGTACAGCGCGGTGAGGAACCCGATAGTCAGCACGAGTTGATTGGTGAAGGCGACGCCGAACGCCACGAAGGCGGCGAGCGCGAGCGCCAGCAGCCCGGCCCTGGTGCCGGGGCCGCCGAGCACGCCGGGCACCGCGGCGGGACCGGCAAGCTCCGCCCGGCGCCCGGCCGCAGCCGCCGAACGCCGGGGCGAGGTCGAGTGGCTCACTGCGCCCTCGCCGCCTGGCGGCCGAACAGCCCTACCGGCCTGACCAGGAGCACGATCACGATGGCCGCGTAGAAGACCGCGACGGCCCAGGTCGGCTGCCAGATGTCGACGATCGCCTCGACGGTCAGCATGAATACGGAGGCGACCAGCGCGCCGCCCACGCTGCCCAGGCCTGCCAGGATGATCAGCGCGAGCAGACGGGAGATCAGGTCGTAGCCGCTGTTGGGGTTAAAGGGCGGGCCGGTGGCGCCGAAGATCATTCCGCCGATGGCGGTGACCGAGACCCCGATGCCGTAGGTCAGTGCGCCGACCCGGTTCACGTCGATGCCGACGAGCAGGGCGGCGGTCCTGTCCTGCATGGTGGCGCGGACGCTCTTGCCGAACCTGGTCCGGTACAGCAGCAGGTAGAGCACGCCCACCATGGCCGCGGCAAGCACGAAGCCGCCGATCTCGATGTCGGGGACGTAGAAGCCGAACATGGACACGGTCGAGTTGCTGTAGGGCGCGGTCAGCGTCACGTCGCTCGCCCCGAAGAACAGGTAGAGCAGTCCCTCGATGATGATCGCCACCGCGTAGCTGGCCAGCAGCGACATCGCGGTGCGCTCGCTGCCGCGCAGCGGCCTGATGAAGGCCCACTGGATGGCCACGCCGATGATGAACATGGCGGGCACTGTGATCAGCAGGCCGAGGAATAGGTCGATGTGCAGGTGCACGGAGAGCGCGTAGCTGAGGTAGGCGCCGAGCACCACCATCACGCCCTGGGCGATGTTGATGATGTCGAGCACGCCGAAGATCAGCGTCAGGCCGACGGCCATCAGCGCGTAGACGCCGCCGCCGAGTACGCCGTTGACCACCGCGTGCAGCAGTTCGGTCGCCATAACCGCACTCCGCCGCGCGCCGCTCCGTGCACCCGCATGCTCAGCCGCTCGTCCAGGCGGGCTTGGGGGCGAGCAGCTTCACCGTGCCTGGCGCGCCGAGCGGCAGGACCTGCACGTACTTGCCGTTCTGCCACTGGAAGATGTAGGCGGTGAGCAGGCCGTTCTCGCCGAGCGAGTCGAACTTGACAGGGCCCTGCACGCTGGTCAGCGTCACCCCGCTGTGCAGGTAGGCGATGATCTTGGCGTTGTCGGTGCCGCCGGTGGCCGTGACCGCCTGCGCGGCGACCTGGCCGACCGAGTAGGCCTCGGCGACGTCAGAGTTGACGCCGGACGGCGAGCCGCCGTACTTAGCCACGTACTCGGCGACCATCTTCTTGCTCGCCGCGTTGGTCACGCCCGGGTACCAGCCGTTCGGGACCATCATGCCGTCGGCGTTGCCGACTCCGACCGCCGAGATGAACGCCGCGCCCTGGTCGGGGCCGGCCGCGCAGACGAAGTACTTCGGCACGTAGTGCTGCTGCTGGAACGCCTTCATGAACGCGGCGACGGTCGGCACGTCGGTGGAGCCAAGCACGACCACATCGGGCTTGGCCGCGGCCACGTTGTCAGCCGCCGGAGCGTAGTCGACCTCCTCCTCGGGGAAGATCTTTGAGTAGACGGTCTTGATCCCGGCGGCGGCCATGATCTTCTGCGCAGCCTGGACCGGCGGGTAGCCGAACGGGTCATCAGCCATCGGGTAGGCGGCGGTCTTCGGCCGCTGGCTGGCCGGCAGCGACGCCAGGTACTTCGCGAACGGCACGATCGTGTCGGCGATCGGCAAGGATACGTCGAACACGTTGTGATCCGCCAGGTTCGACGGCGCAGAGAACACGGTCGGCGCGCCGCCGGCACCCTCGATGAACGCGTATCCGTTGCGCGCCGCCACGGCCTCGGCGGGGGTGGTCAGCAGCGAGGAGAACGGCCCGAAGGTGAGGTTGACGTGATCAGTGGAGATCAGCTGGGTGTAGTTGGTGTCCACAGTGGTCGGGCTGCTTGCGTTGTTCAGAACGATCAGCTTGACCGGATGGCCGAGCAGGCCGCCCGCGGCGTTCACGTCGTGCGCCCAGAGCTCGTAGCCCTTCTCGAACGCCAGGCCGTCGGTGGAAAAGTCGCCGGTCAGCGAGAGCGACGTGCCGATCACGATCGGCGTCTTGGACTTCGGGCTCGGCGCGCTGCTTGTGCTGCTATTGCTCGAGCAAGCGGCGAGCGCTGCCGATAGCGCGACCGCGGTGATTCCTACAGACAAGAACCGGGCGCTGTGTGATCTCATCCCCGGTCCTCCTTCCGAGTCGATGGATAATCCGGTCAATCGCTGCTGGCGGGCTCGAGCCCGTCAGATATCTCCGCGTTCTCGCTGACCAGCTCCAGGCCCGCCGACCGGGCCTGGAGCACGAGCAAGGTCGCGAAGTCTTCCTCGCCAAAGCCATAACCGACCAGGCTCTGCACGAGCTGATGCACCGCCGACGCGACCGGCAGCGGTACCTCGTGCTCCCTCGCCGCCGCGAGCCCAAGGTCGAAATCCTTGCGCAGCAGCGTGGAGGTGAATGTCGGATGGAAGTCGAGGTTCACGAACGCCGGCGTCTTGTACCGGCTGAACGTCGAGCCCATGACGCTGTTGTTCAGGCAGGCAAGCAGCGCCTGCCTGCTGACCCCGCTCTTCTCGGCCAGCACGGTCACCTCGGCCAGCGACTGGGTCACCACGCCGAGGAAGAGGTTGTGGCAGAGTTTCACGGTCCTGGCCAGCTCGCCCTCGCCCACGTAGGTCGCTCCGGCGCCAAGGATGTCCAGGTAAGGCCGGACCGTGTCGAACGCGTCCGGAGAGCCTGAGACGGCGAACGTGAGCCTGCCGACCCTGGCCACCTTGGGGTTTCCCATCACCGGGGCGGCGAGCAGCGTGCTGCCCTTGGCCGCCAGGTCGGCCCTGACCTGCTCGGACGCCTCCGCCGAGACGGTCGAGCAGTCCACGACCACCGACGGCGCCTTGCCGCCTGAGGTCACCCCGCCGGGCCCGGTCAGCGCATCGATCAGGTCCTGCGAGGTGCCGACGGTCACGAACAGGATGTCCACCAAGCCGAGATCGGCGGCGCTGTCCACGACCCTGGCCCCGGCCGCGGCCAGCGCCTCGGCCTTGGCCTTGGTCCGGTTGTAGACGCTGACGTCACAGCCGGCCCGCAGCAGCCGGCCGATGAGCGACACGCCCATCCGCCCGGTGCCCAGCCAGCCGAGCGTGCGCCCGCCGCTTACGTCCGCCATGTCGCCCACCTCAAACCGTCCCAGTCGCCGCGCCCGATCCGGCGCGCTGCCTGCCGCCCGGGCCTGACCACGACGTCCTGTCGCGCACATCCCTGAGCAATCGTTTGCAGCACGAGCGTGATCTATTGGGCAGCGATCTGTCAATGGGCAATCTTTCCTCCTGAGCCGGGCGTCACGCGGACGAATCGCCGGATAAACGCCCGCTCACCGGGGCCGTCCGCGGAATGCGGGCCTCCTGGCGCTCGGACGGACCATCACAGCTTAGCGCAAACGTGTGCAATGCTAGCCCTTATGGCAGATAATCGGGTGACCGCCGCGATCTCGCACTGGGCGCCGCGGTTCATTGCGAATGGAGTCGACTACAACGACTTCGCGGCCGTCACCGCGGGCATCGACGACTGGGGCTCCTGGTGCGCCCGGTGGTGCGACGCCGCGGCGGTGCACGAGCGGCTCGGCCGCACCGCCCTGGCGGACGGCCGCAACCGGTCGGCCGGGGCGCACCTGGCCCAGGCGGCGGTCTACTACCACTTTGCCAAGTTCATGTTCGTCGACGATCTCGGTCAGATGCGCGCCGCGCACCTGTCCGCTGTCGGGTGCCTGACCGACGCGCTGCCGCTGCTCGATCCGCCTGGCGAGCGGGTGGAGATCCCGTTCGCCGGCTCCGTGCTCGCCGCGGTGCTTCGCCGGCCGGCGGGCGAGGGGCCGCACCCGGTCGTGGTGCTGATCCCCGGCCTTGACTCGGCCAAGGAGGAGTTCAGGGCGACCGAGGAGCTGTTCCTGCGCCGCGGGCTCGCCACCTTCTCGGTGGACGGGCCCGGCCAGGGCGAGGCCGAGTACGACCTGGCGATCCGCGGCGACTGGGAGGTGCCAGGGGCGGCCATTCTCGACGCGGTGGCAGCCCTGCCCGGCATCGACGGCGGGCGGATCGGAATCTGGGGAGTCAGCCTCGGCGGCTACTACGCCGCCAGGCTGGCCAGCGCGGAGCCTCGGGTGCGGGCGTGCGTGTCGCTCTGCGGCACCTATGACCTGGCCGCGGTCTGGGACCAGATGCCCGAGCTCAGCCGGGCCGCCTTCATGGTCAGGTCCAAGTCGGCATCACCCGAGCAGGCGCGGAAGCGGGCGGGCGAGTTGTCCATGGCCGGGCGAGCCGGGAGCATCACGGCGCCGCTGCTGATCGTGGCCGGCCGGCGTGACCGCATCTTCCCCTGGCAGGACGCGGTGCGGCTGCGCGACGAGGCGGGCGGCGACGCGGAGTTGCTGCTGCTCGACGACGGCAATCACGGCTGCGCCAACGTGCCGTACAAGCACCGCCCGTACACGGCGGACTGGATGGCCGCCCGGCTGAGTGAGCGCCCGGCAGGCTGAGGCCGGCCCGGCCGCCGCTGAGCTAGCGCCGCGGCGGCGCGGTCGATCCTCTGATCATGAGCTGAGGCGCCAGGTAAAGCACGTCAGGTTCGTCGGCCACGGCGACAGCGACGCCGCCGCCCTGAGTCGCAAGCTTGCCCGCCTGATCCTCGCCGAGCCCGGCCAGCCGATGAGCGGCCTGGCCAGACCCTTCGGCCCCATCGGCCCCGCCTGAGCTGGCCCCGCCTGAGCTCGCGTCCTGGTCAGCGGCGGTGCGCACGCCGGTGATCTGCTCGAGTATCAGCCGGCCCGCCTCGGCGCCGAGCTGGTAGTGCGGGAAGCTGACCGAGGTGAGCGGCGGCCTGAGCCGGTCGATGAACGGCATGTCGTTGAACCCGACCACCGAGATGTCCGCCGGGCAGGACAGCCCCGCGGCCTCGATCGCGGCGTAGCTGCCGATGGCCAGCATGTCGTTGGCCGCCGCGATCGCCGTGCAGCCGCGGCCGGACGACAGCAGCTCGCGGCAGCACCGGTCGCCCTCCTCGATCGAGTACGCGCAGGCGTGCGCGATCAGCGCCTGGTCCACCTCGAGGCCGTGCGCCGCCATCGCATCGACGAAGCCGCGGTAGCGGATCAGCCCGGTCGACACGTCCTGGGGGCCCGCGATGTGCGCGATCCTGCGGTGGCCGAGCGAGACCAGGTGCGACACCGCCATCGCCACGCCGAGCGCGTTATCGACCGAGACCGACGGGAAGCCGTAGCCCTCGGCGTGCCGGTTCACGAGCACGACGGGGATCTCGGCGGCGAGCGCCTCGTCGAGCAGCGGGCTGTGCAGGTGCGCGGTCGCGAACACGAATCCGTCCACGTGCCTGGCCCGCATCCGCTCGAAGACCAGGCGCTCCCGCTCGTCGTCGGCGTCGGTGTTGCCGATCAGCGCGACGAAGCCGTCGGCCGCGAGCCGGTCCTCGATGCCGCGCACGATCGGCGGGAAGAGCGGGTTGGTCAGGTCGGGGATCAGCACGCCGACGGTCTGCGAGCGGCGGGTGCGCAGGCTGCGGGCGACGGTGTTCGGCCGGTAGCCGAGCGAGTCGGCGGCGGCCAGGATGCGGTGCGCGGTCTCGTCGCTGACCAGCAGCCTGGTCTGAGGGTTGAGCGCCCGTGATGCCGTCGCCGGGTGGACGCCGGCCATCGCCGCCACGTCCTTGAGCGTCACTGGCGGCTCGGACTTCATCGGCCTGTCACGCTCCGTCCTGCGCACGGCTGCCGCCCGTATTCACGTCCTGTCCCCCCGCATGGTAATGGCAACTGCCGGATTTGCACCATCACCCGCGCTGAGCAGGGATGCTCGGCGAGCGGAGCACAACGCCGGCGCCGTATTTCCGGTTCGCGAAATTGGTGTTCTCCCTCTTGCCGGTACTCACCTGTACGCGCCAGGATCTAGGCTCAATCAGAGCACGACGCCCTACGCTTGCTGACCGGACCGACGACCCGGAGGTGCAGGGTCGGGGCGCCTACCCTACTGGCCAGATCGTCATGGAGCCGCGCAGATGACACTTGCACTCCGCTATGCGGTCCGCTCCGACGTCGGCCTGCTCAGGGAAGGCAACGAGGACTCGGCGTACGCGGGGCCGCATCTGCTTGCCGTGGCGGACGGCATGGGCGGGTACGAGGCCGGCGAGGTTGCCAGCGCCGCGGTCATCTCGACCGTCGCTCCGCTTGACCGGCGCGTCATGCCGGAGTCCGAGCTTACCGACGCGCTGTCGGCTGCGGTCGCGACCGCGAAGCAGACGCTGCGCCGCATCGTGGAGTCCGACCCGGCGGTCGGCAGCATGGGCACCACGCTGACCGCGATGCTGTGGGCGGGCGGTGCCGCCGCGATCTGCCACATCGGCGACTCGCGCGCCTACCTGCTCAGGGACGGTGACCTGTACCAGATCACCAGGGACCACACCTTCGTCCAGGCCCTGATCGACCAAGGCAGGATCCGCCCGGAGGAAGCGGCCACCCACCCGCAGCGCTCGCTGCTGCTCCGCGCGCTCGACGGCCGCACCGACGCAGACCCCGACCTATCCATGCTCGAGGCCAGGGTCGGCGACAGGTACCTGATCTGCTCCGACGGGCTCCCGGTCGCGGTCAGCGACGACCTGATCCTGCAAGCGCTCGCCGACATCGCCGAGCCGAACGACGCCGTACTCAAGCTGATCGACCTGGCCATCGCCGGCGGCGCCCCCGACAACGTCACCTGCATCGTGGCCGACGTGGTGGACACCGACAACCCTGACGCCGTGCCTACCAGGGCACCGATCGTGGCAGGTGCGGCGGCCGCGGCGGCCGAGGTGCACGACACCAGAACCCGGCCGTTCGCGAGGCCGGAGATCGACGATCCCGGCGTCACCCAATTCGGCATGGTGCCGGGCGCGGCCGCGGCTTCCGGCGGCAGCACCAGCGAGCGGCACCGGGCGACCGTGCCCGGCCGGCGCCATTCCCGCCATGCGGCGGGCGCACCTCCGGTCGACGAGGCCGACGAGGAGAACGGAAACGGGCGGCCGGCCAGGGCACCCAGGCGAAGGTGGCCGGTGATGACCCTGATCCTGGTGCTCTTCGTGCTGGTCGTCGGCGGCGGCATCTTCGCGCTCTACCAGTACGCGCGCAGCCAGTATTACGTCGGCACCAGCAACGGCAAGGTCGTGATCTTCCGCGGCCTCAACGACAGCGTGCTCGGTCACTCGCTGTCCAGCGTGTTCGACTCTTCGGGCATCCCGGTCTCCGGCGTTCCCAAGAGCGACCAGCAGTCGTTCGGCCAGACCTACAGCCTGGACCAGGCGAGGAAGTACATCGCCAACATCCGCAAGGACTACCAGTCCTGCCAGGCCGCCTATGCCGCCGTTCGCAGGTGGGAAGCCGGCAAGCCCAAGCCCGTGCGGAAGACCCTGAAGATCGGCGGCAAGCTGGTGACGCGCAAGGTCACCCCGCATTACCGGCCAGAACCGGCGATACCCGCGGGCTGCCCGCCGATGCCGTCACCAGGCGGGGCGATCTCGCACTAGCCGCCGGCACGGGCGAGCGGGAGGGCGGCATGAGCGAGCCGGTCGCCATGCGGAAGCGAGCGGGAGGGCACGGCATGGGTGGACGCGGCGTCCTGGTCACCGGCGCCTCGCGCGGGATTGGCCGCGCGATCGCGCGCGAGTTCGCCGCGGCAGGCGACCGGGTCGCCGTGCACCACAGGGACTCTGCTGACCTGGCCGGCGACCTGGTCGCAGGCCTGCCAGGCACCGGGCACGCGGTCGTGCAGGCCGACCTGGCGGACGCCGACGCCGTGCGCGCGATGGTGGACCAGGCCGCTGGCCTGCTCGGCCGGCTTGACGTGCTGGTCAACAACGCCGGGGTGTTCACCGCGCACCCGATCATGACCGTGAGCTACGAGCAGTGGCAGCGCGAGTGGCAGGCGACGCTCGGGGTCAACCTGCTCGGGGCGGCCAACGTCACCTGGTGCGCGGTCCAGCACATGCGGGAACGCGGCGGCCGGATCATCAACGTATCCTCGCGCGGCGCGTTCCGCGGCGAGCCGGAGTCGCCGGCCTACGGCGCGAGCAAGGCGGGCATGAACTCGCTCGGCCAGTCGCTTGCCGTGGCGCTGGCACCGCATGGGATCGCGGTCTGCACGGTGGCGCCCGGCTTCGTCGCCACGGACATGACCAACGAGCACCTCAAGCCGCCGCGAGGGGACGAGATCAGGGCGCAGAGCCCGTTCGGCCGGGTCGCCGAGCCCGAGGAGATAGCGGCCGCGGTACTGTTCCTCGCCTCCGATCGCGCGCAGTGGGCCAGCGGCGCCGTGCTCGACCTCAACGGCGCCTCGTACCTGCGGACCTGAGGCTGGACTTCATGATCACGGTGGATTACCTACTCCAGGCGACAGAAACCCACCGTGATCATGAAGTCCAAGCGCGATGCGCAGGAACGTCAGGATGTCGGCGGACTCGGCGATGATCTTGCTGGTCGGCTTTCCCGCGCCGTGACCGGCGGATGTCTCGATCCTGATCAGCACCGGAGCGTCGCCGCCCTGGGCGGCCTGGAGCGCGGCGGCGAACTTGAATGAGTGCCCGGGCACCACCCGGTCGTCGTGGTCGCCGGTGACCACCAGCGTCGCCGGGTACCGCTCGCCTGGTCGCAGGTTGTGCAGCGGCGAGTACGCCCGCACCCAGCGGTACTGGCCGGGGTCGTCAGGGTCGCCGAAGTCGGAGATCCAGGCCCAGCCGATCGTGAACTTGTGGAACCGCAGCATGTCGAGCACACCGACCCTGGGCACGCAGGCGCCGAACAGCTCGGGATGCTGGGTCAGGCACGCACCCACAAGCAGCCCGCCGTTCGAGCCGCCGTGCACCGCGATCCGGTCGGCACGCGACCAGCCCGAGGTCGCCAGCCAGCGGGCGCAGGCGCAGAAGTCGTCGAAGGTGTTCTGCTTGACGGCGAGCCTGCCGGCGTCATGCCAGGCCCGGCCGTACTCGCCGCCTCCGCGCAGGTTCGCCACCGCGAGCAGCCCGCCGCCGCGCAGCCACGCGGCGTGCAGCACGGAGAACGACGGCGTGATCGAGACGTTGAACCCGCCGTAGCCGGTCATCAGTACCGGCACGTCGCCGGTGGGCTCGAGGTCGCTCCGCCTGGTCAGGAAGACCGGGATCGGCGTCCCGTCGGCCGAGGGGACGAGTACCTGCTCGGTGCGGAACCGCACCGGGTCGATCGGCGCCATCGACGGCCGGATCTCGGTGGTCGTGCCGGCCGACAGGTCGTGCGACCAGATCGAGCCGGACTCGGTGAACGACACCACCCCGAAGTGCATCAGGTCGCTGTCTGACCGGCCGGAGAGCCCAGCCTCCCTGCCGACCGGGTCGCCGACCGAGGCGAATCCCGGCAGGCCGATCTCCCCGGCCGGCGACCCGTCAAGCTCGTAGACGCGCAGCACCGAGTGCGCGTCGTGCAGGTAGTGGCAGACCAGCTTGCCGCCGTACATGCGCGCCTCGAGCAGCGTGTCCGGCGCCTCGCCGACGACCTCGGTCCAGTGCGCCCGGTCCGGCCTGGCGACGTCGACCGCCACGATGCGATTGCGTTCTGCTGAAAAATCGGTGACCAGGTAGAAGGTGGAGCCCACGGTGGTCACGACGTCGGCGGTGGACTCGAAGTCGCCGACCAGCGCCGTCATCTGCGCGGCCGGGTCGGTCAGGTCGAGCACGTGCAGCGCGGTCTCGGTCGCCGTGCCCTCGTTCACCTCGATGTACAGGAACCGCCCGTCCTCGCTGACCTGCGCGAACGGCATCATCGACGGCTGGTCGGGCAGCTCGAAGACCAGCGCGTCCTCGGTCTGCGGAGTGCCGAGCCGGTGGAAGAAGATCCGCTGCAGGCCGGCCGCGGCGAGCAGTTCGGCCCCCTCGGCGGGTCGGTCGGGGGCGCCGTAGTAGAACCCGCTGGCATCCTTGCGCCAGGCGGCCGTGGTGAACTTGGCCCACTCGACCAGGTCGGGCAGGTCGGTTCCGGTGGCCACGTCGCGGACCCGCCAGGTCTGCCAGTCCGAGCCGCCCGTGCTCGTGCCGTACGCGAGCAGGGCGCCGTCGTCGCTGATCTCGGTGCCGGTCACCGCCACCGTGCCGTCCGCCGAAAGTCCGTTCGGGTCGAGCAGCGGGGTGCCGTCATCGCCGGGGCCGTCCATGACGAACAGGACAGGCTGATTGGCGAGCCCCGGGTTGCGGAACTGGAACCAGCGCCGGCCACGCTCGAACGGCACGCCGTGCCTGGGGTAGTCGGACAGCGCCGTGAGCACCGCGGCAAGCTCGGTCCGGTCGGCTGACCGCGCGAGCCAGCTTCTGGTCAGCTCGTTCTGGGCGGCAATCCAGTCCCTGGTCTGCGGCGCTGTGGTGGTCTCCAGCCAGCGGTAGGGATCTGCGACCCGCTCGCCGTGGTAGTCGTCGGAATCGGGTCCCATCGCGGTCGGGGGATAGCTCAGCACGCTCGGATCATAGGCGACGCCTGACCTGGCGACTCGGCGGATACGGCTCGCGGTCTGCCCTGGCCGGTGGCAGGATCAGGCGGTGGCAGCGGCATCGGGCCGGCGCCCGGCCCTGCACCTGGCCAGCGGACAGTCAGGCCGGTAACGGTAGAATTGTCCCGCATCAGGCGGTCAATCAACCGGAGGCTCAGTGCCCGACTCGCAAGGCGACTCGTCGTCAGCGAATGGTTCGTTCCCGGTGAACGGATCGTCACCTGCGACTGAACCGCGAGCCGAGATCTATCAGGCCTCGCGGCAGGACAAGCCCTGGGGCCACGAGCAGATCTACGCGGCGGTCGACGGCAAGTACGCGGGCAAGATCATCTATGTGAACGCCGGCCAGTCGCTGAGCCTGCAGTATCACGAGCAGAAGGACGAGACGATCTGCGTGCTCTCCGGCACGGCCGAGATCCAGTTCGGTCCGGTCGGTGGCCAGCTGACCACGCTGACGTTCGGGCCGGGGGATACGGTGCACGTTCCGGCGAGAGTCGTGCATCGGATCACTGCGATCACCGACATCGCCTTCGCCGAGACCTCCACCGCGCCCGATGGATGGCGGGAGGACGTGGTGCGCCTCGAAGACAGGTACGGCCGGACCGGTACGAGCGCGCCGTAGGCCCGGGCAGCCGTAGGCCCGGACGGCCGTAGGCCCGGACGGCCGTGGACCCGGGCACGGGCCGCCGGATCTGTCGTCGTGCCGTAGGACTGGTTCATTACGGGACCTATGGCACTACCTGGTTCGATTCCCGGCGAGTACCCCAATGATAGGAGGCTTGCCAGCGAGGTGATTCGCGGAAATTCCTGGCATAGCTACCGTATTGCCCGATCAGGGCCCCCCGGGGCAACGCGGCGGCGATACCGGAAGGTCCGGTGGAGCCCAGGGAAGAAGTGAACAGAGATGGCTTACTACGGTGCGCCAACTCAAGAGGCGCCCACCATCCTGCGCGAGCCGCCACCACCCAGCGCCCCACCGCCCAGCGCGCCACCATTCGGCGTGCCACCACCCAGCACGCCACCACCCAGTGCGCAGCCACCCAGCACGCCAGCACCCAGTGCGGCACCGGCTGGCCGGAAGCCGAGCCTGATCAGCGTCCTGATCGCGGTCATCGTGGTCCTGGTGGTTGGCGCGGGTGCTGGCCTGGGACTGGTGCTTAGCCATCATGGCTCGACGCCGGGGGCCGGCGAGGGTGGGCACGGCCCGGTGGCTACGGTTCCGGCCACGCGTCATGCGACGACGCCTCCGGCAACTCCTTCGCCAGCATCTCCTCCGGCCGCGCAGGTGACGGTTCCGCTCAGCGAACTCCAGATCGCCCACACGCTGTTCGGGGTCAAGTACGGCGGAAGCACCATGACCGAGGTGCACTTCCTCGGGTGGCCCTGGATGATGAACGGAATGGAGGTCGCTGAGCTCAACGCCAAGTTCAGTGACGGCACGATCTGGTTCCTCCGCTTCGTGTACGACCCGCAGAACAAGGACTGGTCGGACTATGCGCCCTTCCAGGTCAGCTCGTTCCAGTCGCAGCGCGGTCTGAGCCAGCCATTCCCGGCGAATGAGGCCACGGTCGCAGGAGCCGAGGGCAAGGCCTCGTAAGTGGAACAAGAGCGGCGCGGACTCTCGCTTGCTCGGGATCCGTGCTGCCAGCCTTGCCTGGCCGGGCAAGTCCGCCCGGCCTGCCGCCTTGCCGGCCCCGACCGGCCCTCCCTGCGCGACACGCCCGCCCGGCCGACTCCCCGCGACCGGCCCGCACGGCGGGCTCCCTGCGCGACCGGCCCGTCCGACGGGCTCCCTGCGCGACCGGCCAGCCCGGCCGACTCCCTGCGCGACCGGCCCGTCCGGCACCATCCCACCGACACGAGTACACGTTCGATTTATGGTTGCTTTTCGAGCATATCTGCGATAGTATGTTCTAGTCAGCAAGGCCGATCCGACCGCCGGGGAGCCGCCCGTGCCCGAGCAGTCAGCCGCCCAGGATCCAGGTTGGGGCCTGGACTTCGATGGCGGGCTGGCTGTGTTCTGCGACGACCCGGAGTGGGTGCCGCCGGAGGCACCGACGGAGGCGGAGTTGGCCGGGTTGTGCCCGGATCCGGACGCCGACCCGCCGGACGGGGAGAACGGCTGGCTGGCCGACTTGTGCGCCCCCCAGCTTGGCGCGCTTGCCCGCGAGTTCGCCGCGGCCCGTCGGCCCGCGGCTGAGGCTATCGCAGCCGGGTTCACCCACCGGCGGGCTGCGGCTGACGGTGCCGGTACTGACTGGCTCGACGGGGTGCGACGGTCCTCGGCTCCGCGACCGGCTGGACCCGCAAGGGGGTTCGCGGCGAGCGGGCCACTCGACGCCGCGATCCCCGGGCCGGTGCTGGCCAGTCTGGCGCAGGAGGTACTCGACGGCGGGTTAGCCGGCGTGTCCGATGACGAGCTAGTCGGGCTGCTGTGCGCGGCCCGGCGGATGACCTCCTGGCAGGCCGCGACGGAACTGGCCGTGGCCGCCGAGCTTGATGCCCGCCGCCGCCGTGATGCCGCAGCCGCACGATCCGCGCGATCCGGCGGGCCGAGCGGACCCGGGCCGGGCACGGGAGAGTCGGGCGCGAGCGGTCCGGACGGTACTCATCCGGACGGTCTCCGTACGGACGGTACCCACTCGGGCAGCCCTCGTGCGGATCAGAAAGGTCCCTCCGACGTAGTCTCGTCGGCGGTGAGCGAACACGTCTCAGCCGAGCTAGCCGCCGCGCTGACGCTGACCGGCCGCGCCGCCGACAGCCTGCTCGGCCTGGCTCGCGACCTGAGCCGGCTCCCTAGCGTGCTGGCTGCCCTTCGGAGCGGTGCGATCGACCTGCCCAAGGCGCGGATCTTCGCCGCTGAACTCGGTACCGTCGGCGACATGGCGGCGAACCAGATCGCCGCACGGTACCTCGGCCGCGCCACCGGCTGGACCACGAGCGCGCTGCGCCGCGCCCTGCGCGCCGCGGTGCTGTCCCACGACCCTGACGCCGCCCGGACCCGCAGCCAGAAGGCCCGCGCGGATACCCGGGTCGAGACCTGGCAGGAAGACTCCGGCAACGCGAGCATCTCGGGCCGCGAGCTTCCCGCGGCTCAGGCCTTTGCCGCCGACCGGCGGATCTCGCAGATCGCCCGCGCACTCAAGGCCAGCGGAGCTCCCGGCACAATGGACGAACTCCGCGCCGGCGTCTATCTCGCGCTCCTGCTAGGCACAGATCCAGCTGTCATCCTCGGACCCGACGTGATCCCGGCCGGCCAGCCCGCCCGCACATCAGGCGGCACCCCAGCCGGCTTTGGCGGCGGTCGCAGCAGCAACGGCAGCGGCAGGAACGACAGCGGAAGGAACGGCAGCCGCAGCAGCGACAGCGGGAGTAATGACAGCGGGAGTAACGACAGCAACAAGGACAGCGCGGTCGGGATTGCTGGCCTGGTCGGCAGCATCCACCTGACCCTTCCTGCCGCGACCTGGCTGGGCCTCGCAGCCAGGCCAGGCGACCTGACTGGCCTCGGCCCGATCGACCCGTATACCAGCCGCGACCTTGCCGATCTCCTCGCCACCCAATGTGACACCGAGTGGCACGTGACCCTAACTGACTCAGTGGGGCAGGCTGTCGCCCACGCATGCCCGCGCACTCCGCCACCCAGAGCCGCGCACCAGAGCACCGGACCACCCGCCACCGGACCACCCGCCACCGGACCACCCGGCACCGGACCGTCGGGCACGCATCCAGGCACCGGACCGCCGGGCACCGGACCGCCGGAGGCGGCAGCGTCGAACACCACCGCGTCGAACACCGCGCCGGCGAACGACCCGCGCTTCGCCTGGCTCGCCGGGCTCACGTTCCACTGGCTGGAGCAGGACCCCTGCCGCCACACCAGGCAGACCGCGGCCTACCGGCCCGGCAAGCTGCTGCGGCATCTCATCGAAGTCCGCAACGCTACCTGCACCGCCCCCGGCTGCCGCCGGCCGGCCGCTCAGTGCGACAACGATCACACCGTTCCGCACGACCAGGGCGGCCGGACCTGCGAATGTAACTGCGGCCCGCTCTGCCGGATGCACCACAGGGTGAAGCAGTCACTGGGCTGGCACCTGGACCAGCCACGGCCCGGCCACTTGATCTGGACCACGTCGGCCGGGCGCACATACCGCACCGAGCCGGACACCTATCCCATCTGATCGCCAACGTCCGCTGACCTGGGCCTACTGCCTCGGGATGCCAGGTCGTCGTGCCGTTGACCGCGCAGTAGTACCTCAGCCGGTGCCCGGGTCCCACAGCGCACGGCTCGCGTCAGCAAGCGCGACCTGAAGCTCAGCTACCAGATCCGTGACCAATTCCAGCCGACGTGCCGCCGATCTCCGCCAGCCTCACTGGTCATACCCGAAATGTATTCGCGGCAGTTTGCCACCGTCGAGGCGCATCGGGGAACGGCGGGTCAGGTCCGCCTGAAGGTCGAGCAGCGGGTGAAGCTTCGCCTCGTCGAGACAGTTGCGCGATACTACTTGGCAACGAGATCTAACCGGCGGCGCAAACAGCTCAGAGCGCTAGCCGCGCCAGCACGGGGTGGTGCGAGTGGCCGACGACATCATCAGCCAGGGCGGAGACGGCGAGCGCAGCCCGTGGCCCCGCCGTCTGGCCGTGATCGCGGTGCTGGTCCTGCTAGCTGTCGCCATCGTCCGGCTGCTCCCGCACCATCGGCCCGCCCGGATGCGTCGTCATGGCCGGCTGGTCGCGGCAGGCCCTGTGCAACTCGCCGGTCTGGGCAACGCTGTAGCCGTGGACCTGGACAAAGCTGGAAGCGCCGGCGCGCCGGCCACTCGGTGGCCCAGCAGCGTGCGGCTGCTGCTCACGACGGGTCCCGCCTGGTTCTGGCCCGCCACCGGCCGGGTGGAGCCAATCGACGGGTTGCCTGGCGACCCCTCGGGCTACATGTTCAGCCGGGTCGGCGGCGGCTGGGCGGTCCAGGCAAGCGCGCCGGCGCGTGGTTGCCGCGGCTGCGGCGGGCCTGGGTCGCCCGTCTACTTCCTCGCCGACGGTGCCATGCTGGCCAGCCCGATCGGAGTGGCCGAGGATGTCGCCCCGGCCGCGAGGGCGGGCCAGATGTGGCTGACCCGCTACCGCCCGGGCGCCGATCCGGGCACCGCTGCAGGGACAGCGCGGCTGGTGAGCGTCACCGGTCCGCCGCCCGGTCCGCCAGTCAGGCTCCCCGCCGGGTACCAGATCGTCCAGGGGACCAGCCGCGGGCTGCTACTGGCGTCGGTGATAGAGCGCTCGCCAGCGACGGCCTTCCTGCTGTGGAACCCGGCCACCGGGCTGATCAGCCGCAGCTTCGACGACGTGGTCGCGGCAAGCCGCGGCGAGATCGCCTGGAGGCCCGAGTGCGGCACGGTATGCGCCCTGTACCTGCTCGACCTGACAACCGGGCGCGATACCACGGTCCGGTTGCCGGCCAGCGAGATTCCGGTCAGCGGCGCGTTCAGTCCCGGCGGCACCTTCCTCGCGCTGCAGGTCAGCGTGGGCTCCGGCCGCGCCGGGACGCAGGCGGGGTGGCTCGTCGTGGTGGCCGCCGGCAGCGGCCGCCTGCTGCCCACGCCGCGCACTCTGGCAGGCGGCGCCTCCCTGACGGGATTCGGCTGGCCGGTCAGCGGCGACCGGCTGGTGGCCGAGCTGAGCTCTGCCGCCGGCACGCAGGTGGTTTCCTGGCGCCCAGGCGCTGACCAGGCCGCCGTGGCGGCCCTCAGGCCGAACGCACCGTCAGGATAGATGCGGACGGCTGCACGAACCTGTCCGCGGGCAGGTCGATGGTCACCGGCGACGGCGAGGAGCCGGCCACGATATCCGCATCCAGGCCGTTGCGATGGGCGATCTACTGCGCGACCGCGTCGATCCGCTCCCGCGACAGCGCCCGGTGACGCCCGCGACCTGGACCGGGATGACAGCTACCTGGTGTGATCCAGCCAGACGCTGACCGGCGAGCGAGTTCGGAAGCCCGGCGAGTCGCTGGAAGGCGCCCCGGAGTCTAGATCCGCCCGGTTTCGGTGATCGCGGCCGCTCGCGCGGTACGGGACACGGCGCCGGCGCCTGCGATCCTGGCGGCGAGCAGCACGGGGATGATCGTCAGCAGGATCACGATCGTGACCACGGCGTTCACCTCGGGAAGCTGCTGGCCGAGCCGGAGCGCGCCGAAGATCCAGATGGGC
>DATIZP010000032.1:0-19312 GCA_035517035.1 Streptosporangiaceae bacterium
TTAGCCAGACGCTTCCGTCATGCGGCACCAGCCACGCTTGGTCGTGGTCAGCTCGCGGAACCCGACCGTCGGCAGGAACGCGCGGTACGCAGGGTCGTCGCCGCCGTCCGGATCGGGGTCGTCCAGAATCGCGTAGTCAAGCACCATGCCCACCTGCGCTAGCCGCAGCCAGTCGGCAGCCTGGCCGACCAACCATGTCGCCACACCGCGGCGCTGGTACTGCGGCAGGATGCGCAGGTTCCCCATGTCGGCCCAGCCGAGGTTGCGCGGTGCCCGCTCGCCGTCGTCGAAAACTTCGACTTCGATATAACCAATCGGCCCCTCATCCTCAAGTACGGCCGACAGGCGGGTGCCGTTGATGCCGATGCTGCGTTGAAGGCAGAGGCCAGCGATGGGCGGCGCGGCGCCGACCGGCAGGTCGCCGATCGGAGCGAGGTACACGATTTCGGTCTGCCCGGTGTGCTCGAATCCGGCTCGCTGGTACAGGGCCCTGACGTGCGGCCACTGCTCGGGGACGCCGTAGACGCCGTGCACGGGCAGCTCGCCGCCCGCGCACTGGCGGGTGACTCCCCACTGGTCAAGCTGGTCGATGCAGGCCCCGATCAGCGCGTCGGCTGCCTGCGTGCCATCGGACCAGTACGGGTTCCCGGCCGGCGCCTCCGGCCAGAAGATCAGCCAGTCGATCTCGCCGAGGTCGCGCGCCGAGACTCCGGCCCGCTCGTCGGGAAAGTGCCGCAGCAGGTGGGCAGCGGCGACGACCCGCTTCTGCCGCTCGGCGACGAGGGTGACCCGCTCGCTCACCCAGGGGTCCTCGATGAACTCGCCAGGCTGGCGCTCCAGCGAGCTGAGCACGGTGCTGACCGAGGCGCCCAGGCCGGGCACGACGGCCTGGGCGTGCGCATTGACGAGGTCGGTGAGCTGGTCGCGGTCGGCGCGGCGGAATGGGCGGAGCGTAAAAGGTGGCATCGGCAAGCCTCCATGACGGCACGGACAAGGTGATGGCTGGAGGCCGCTACCAGTGCGGTACGCGTGAGATCGTATCAGCGGACCGCGCGGGCGCCGAGACCTGGGGGATGCGAGATGCGGAAGATCATCTTGATGATGTCGGTGTCTCTCGACGGCTTCATGGAGGCGCCGGGCGGCGACCTGAGCTGGCAGCTCGTCGACGAGGAACTGCACGGCCATTTCAATGCCTGGCTCGCTACCGCCGGCGCCTTCCTTGACGGCAGGGTCACCTACGAGCTGATGGCCCGCCACTGGCCGACCGCGGACGCCGACCCGGCGGCGTCCGCCACGGTGGCCGAGTTCGCAAGGATCTGGCGGGAGATGCCGAAGATCGTGTTCTCTACCACGCTTGAGGCAGCGGACTGGAACACCACGGTGCGCCGGGCCGTGGTGCCGGCCGAGATCGAGCAGCTGAAGGCCGAACCCGGCGGCGACCTGGTGATCGGCGGTGCCAGCCTGGCGGCGTCGTTCCTGCGCCATGACCTGATCGACGAGTTCCGCATCTACGTCCAGCCGATCCTGCTCGGGCGAGGGACACCGCTGTTCGGCCCGTCAGGCCCGACGCTTGCGCTCAGGCTGGTGGAGACTTGCACGTTCGGCAGCGGGGTGGTCATGCTCCGCTACGAGCGCCGCGCCTAGCGGGTCGCCTCAGGCGCCCGATCCGCGGCCAGGTCGTCCGGTGGCCGCGTCCTCGGGGGTCTTGCCCGCGGCATCGAGGTAGGCATTGCCCTCCTCGACGCCGTAGTGAGCGCGCATCCGCCGGTGGGTCAGGTAGAACGGCACCCCTACGGCGAGGAGCACGATCAGGAACCCGAGCGGGATTGATATCCAGAAAGCGGTCATGGTGCGACATCCCTCCTCTGTCGGCCGGTATCGGCTCTGTCGTCCTGTGTGCCGACGTCACCTGCCCCGCCGATCGCGAAGCTAGCGTGATGAGCGCAACGGGCGCTTATTGCGTTGCCGGGGCTGCGGGATTAGGGCAGCATCCGACCATGCGGGACGAGCCGGTGACCGTGCGCGGCCCGCGCAGCCTGCAACTGGCGACGGCGCTGCTCCAGCGGATGCGGCTGGCCAGGCCGACCGGCGGGATCTGGGAGGCCGCCGACGTGCAGTGGTGGTCGCGGCAGGAACGCTCCACCGACCGGGATGGCCAGGTGTTCTGGCTGGACGAGCGCCGGGAGCCGGTGGCTGCCGTCCTGCTCACGGACTTTGGCCCTAGCGCGCAGTGCGACGTGCTTGTCCTGCCGGGCGAGCCCGGCCTGGAGCGATCCGTCTGGCGGGCGGCGATCGAGCGGGCCGACCGCCTGGACCTGCCGGTCGAGGTTCCGGTCAGGTCGGACTGCCCGGACGGCATCGCCGAACTGCGGGCCGCCGGGTTCGAGCCCGATGGCGAGGCTGCGGTGATCTCCGGCTGGCTCGCTGCCTCGGCGCGGCCGCCGGTGCCGCCACTGGCGGCCGGCTACTGGCTCTTGTCCAGGGCCGACGACCCCGGCCGGCCGCACCCGATGGCCGGGCGCAACGGCGCGAGCGTGGCTGAGCGGCTGCGCCGGTGCTCGCTGTACCGGGCCGAGCTTGACCTGATGGTGCAGGCGCCCGACGGCCAGGTCGCCGGCTACGGCCTGTTCTGGGCCGACCCGGTGACCGAAGTCGGCCTGGTCGAGCCGATGCGGACCGAGCAGGATCATCAGCGCCGCGGGGTCGCCAGCCACCTGCTGGCGACCGGGCTCGACCGGCTCGCCGCCTGCGGCTGCCAGCGGCTCAAGGTGAGCAATGACATTCCGCTGTACCTGCGAGCCGGATTCCGCCCGCTCCGCGAGGCCGAAGCTATCGTGTACGCGCGGCTGCGGACGGGCTCGGCTGTTGCAGGGCCTGCGCCGCTCGCTGCTCGACCTGTGCCGTCGGCTCGGGCTACGCAGTGACCAAAAGCGTGCCGAGGCTGGCCTTGGAGAGTGGGTCGTCTCACGTGATCTGGGGTGACGCGGTCCGGGCACTCCGGGTCGCGTCGGCGTTTCCTCAGAACTGGGCCTTCAGCTCGCCGATCTTGCCGATGTGCTCGCCAAGCTGGGTGTAGGCGGGGCGCTCGCGGATGCGGGCCAGCGCCCATCGGACACCTTCGGCGCGGTTCGAGACGATGCCGGCGGTGATCAGGGCGTCGAGTGTCTCCAGGTCCTTGGCGTCGAGCCGGGCCATCACCGGGGTGAGGTTGCGACCCATGGCCGTGCGATCCGGCGGGCCGATGGGCATCGTGATGACGGGGCGCTTGCCCTCCTCCGACGGGACGGTGAACTGCAGGCGCCCGATGAAGGGCATGTTCTGGGCGATCCTCGCACGCAGTTCCGTGATGGTGTCTTGATGTGCCTTCTCGAACGCCTCAATCGTCTCGTGCGGGTCCTCGTCGGTCGGGTTGAGGATCACCCGGACGAGCACCTGGCCGGGCTCGATCACGGGCTCGTCGCCGTACTGCAGCACCTCGGCCTTTTGCACGACCCCCTCGCCGAACCGCCTGTTCAGTAGGTCTTCGGCCGCGCGCTCGAGCTGCTCCTTGTCTTCCTGATCCACGATCAGCTCCTTAGGTTGCTGGAGAAATCAGCGTAACTCTGGCTACTGGCACGCACACAGGGAACATAGCGCCGTCGTTGCACCAAAGGACCTCCACGGTTGCGGGTGATGTGAAGCTGATTCGGCCGACGACCACTCCACAGCCCTCGCGATGTTCGGCGGGTTGGCGCTCTTAGGGCGGGTCGTGGCTGCGCAGGACGCGGCTGCGGTCGGGGCTGATCGCGGTGGTGGTGCCATCGGCGTTCAGTACAAGCTTCCAGCCGAGTTCGTGGATCGCGATGAGGTGGTGGAAGGGGCAGCCGAGTGTGCAGTTGTCCAGGGTGGTCGGGCCGCCCTCGGACACCGGGATGAGGTGGTGTACCTGGCAGGCCGCGGCGGGCACGGTGCAGCCGGGGAAGCTGCAGTGCTTGTCCCGCAGGATGATCGCGCGGCGCAGGTACGGCGGGACGGTGTCGGTCGCGGTGCCGAGGTCGAGCGGCAGGCTGATCGAGGCCGCTGGGCCGGTCAGCAGGCCGGTGCGCAGCCTGGATGCCAGTCCGCCCGGCCCGGAGAGCAGGGCGACGGCGTTGCGGAGGATCAGCTCGCGCGCGAAATCCGGGCCGAGCCGGCCCGACGTGCCACCGCCGGTGCCGGACCCGCTGGCGGGGCCGGGCCCGCTGGCGAGCAGGGTGCGGGCGAGGCGGTCGAGTAGCTCGTGATCGACGTGGCCGGTGACGACTGGCGCGATCGAGGCGTCGCAGAGGTCGCCGGGCCTGGCCAGCGGCCCCGGCGGCGCCGGGTCAGACCGCACGGCGGGGTCAGAATGCACGGGACCGGCCGGCGACGAGCTGGTCAGGCCGAGGAGCTGATCGAGGGTCATGACGAGCTGGATCTGGGTGGGCTGGCCGGCCCGGTCCGGCACGAGGCCTGCGGCGATCAGGCGGCGGCAGGCCTCCTCGATCGCGTCGTGGTCGCGCTGCCGGCTGGTGCGGGTGTCCTCGGGGCCGGCCTTCTTGCCCAGCGCGTCGAGCACGGCGCGCAACGCGGCGGCGCACCGCGGAGTGAGGTCGCCGGTCAGCTTCCCGGCACCGCGGTAGTGCAAATCGAGCCGGACGGCCCGGTCGGCGAGGCCGTCGTCGCCGTCCTGGTCAGGTTCCGCGGTGCGGCGGCGCAGTTCCTCGGCGAGCCCGGCGAGGTCGGCGAGCGCTGCCCCGGCCGCCGCGGCGGCGAGCAGGATCGCATCGGCATCGGCCCGGGCGTACGCGGGCAGCAGGTCGGTCCAGTCGCAGATCTCCCTGGCCCAGGACACCGAGATGGTGCCGTCGGCCAGCGCGTCCCTGACTGCGGGATGGGCGGACAGCCGCCGCATCCAAGCGACCGCGCCTGCCGCGGCCGAGCCGGTGATCCTGGTCTGCCAGCGCAGCCAAGAGGTCGGGCCGCGGTGCCCGTCGTCCTCGAAGACGCCGTTCGCGGTGAACGCAGCCAGCACCAACGACCGGGCGGCGATCCTGGCGGACTCGGCCCGTTCTAGCCCGCGCAGGCATTCTGCCTGCTCGCTCGCGGTCAGCGCGGTGGCGTCGGCATCGGCGAGGAACCCGAGTGCGCCCTGCAGCGCGGCCAGCGCCTCGCTCACGCTGCCTGGACGGCCGGATGCTGCTGCGTCATAGCGGAACCGGCCCGGCGCCTGATCGGGACTGCACACGCTGCACCTCCTTCGCGGCTGTGGGGAGCTGACTGGCGGCACGGAAGCTGGCGAAACTGAGCTGGCGATGAGGACCTGAGCCCGCCGGGGCGGGAGTGGCTGGGGAACGGCAGTCGCACGCTGGGCTTCGTTGCGAAAATGGGCGGCGTCAACGACGCACCCAGAGCATCTGCTGGAGGGCCGTCACCGGGGCGGGGGCTCCCCTGCGGGGAGTTCTCAGCGCCTTCTCAGCGCCTATGAGCCGTGTCCTTCGTACGGCCCCGGCAACGCCATCTCTCTAGAACGCTTATTCGTATCCTAACATTTGCCACTGACAATGAGCCGTTCCGAAACACCCTCTAGCCGAAGAAATCGTCGGCGATGGCGGCCAGCAGGGCAGACTGGAAGATATCGTAGTGCGTCAGGCCGGGCAGGACCGCCAGGCGCGCCGCCGGGCGGGCCGAGCCGTCCAGGCCGGCGTCGCGCAGGCCGCCGCCGAGCAGGGCGAAGAACTCAGCGGCGTGGCTAACCGGGATGCTGTCGGCATCGGCGAACACGAGCAGCGTCTGGGCCGAGATCCGGCCGATCTTTGCACTCCAGTCATACGGCTGCCGCTGCAGCTCGTCGATCTTGTCCATCAGCGCGGCGAAGCCGTCGGGATCCGGCGCCACCGCCGACCAGGCCGCGTACATCGGGGACTGGCTCATCATGGCCAGGAGCGCGCTGCTCATGTGGTCGAAGCCAGACCTCACCTCCGGGTACTAGGTGCCGCCTTCGCCGTAGCTCTCCCAGTACAGCTGCGTCCCGCCGACTGGCGCGTACCCGGAGTCCGAAGGCTGGCTCATCGCAGCATCCTGCCAGTATTTCCACCCGGTCTCGGCGGCATCGACGACGCCCAGGTCGGCGCGGGCTGATCAGTTCCGCGCGAACGGCTCGATGAGCTGGCCGGCCAGGAGGAGCAGGCCCGGCCTTGCCGACTGGTCCTGCTCGACCCGCACCGGCCTGCCGCGCAGGCCGGTGGCGCACGCGGCGGTGCCGCGCGCCGGGAAGACCGCGTAGCCGGCCAGGACGTCCCAGATGGTCAGGACCACGCCGAGGTTGACGCACCGGGCGTCAGGCTCGTGATGCAGCCGGTGGTAGGCGGGGCTCACCAGCACCCGGCCGAGCGGCCCGAAGGTCCAGCTCAGGTTGGCATGCTGCAAGGTGCCGATGCATACGTAGACCGTAATCAGCACCGGGGCGATCGGGCGCGTCGGCATCAGGACCATCACCGGGATGGTCGCCAGTAGGAACCCTGTCGTGTGCATGAGCGGGTGCGCGCGGAACGACGTCAGCACGCTCAGCTCCTCCTGGCTGTGATGCAGCGCGTGGAATCGCCAGAGCGGGCCGAGCCGGTGATCGGCACAGTGGGCCAGCCAGTTGGCGGCGTCCATCGCCACCAGCGTGAGCGGAACGAGCAGCCACAGCGGCCAGCCCTGCGTCGCGTGCAGCTCGATCCACGGGGCGTGCCCGGCGATCAGTGCCGCCGCTCCGACGCTGAGCAAGGTCATCAGCGGGATCACCACGATCGCGTGCAAGGCGAGGAAGCACGCATCCTGGACGTGCCCGCGGGCCAGCACCGGGCGGCGCTCGGCGGGCCAGAACCGCTCGCTGATCCCGGTCCCGATCACGAGCGCGATCAGCAGCGGCGCGGCGAGCTCGGCCCGGCCCGACGAGAGCACCGCTTCGAGCCGACCCTGCCTGAGCAGGTCGGCCACGGCGACCCAGACCACGCCGGCCGTGATCGCGCCGAGGACGAACGACGGCAGGGACAGCCGCCGCCACCAGGGGCGCGGCAGGCTCGTCCGCTCGCCGACCGCCGTCAGGGTCTGCGGCTCCTGCACCTGTGAAACGGACACCCGGCCTCCTAGAAGGCTGCCGGGCGGCGGACCCGGCTTGCGGCGAGCTCTCAGTTGAAGACTACGGACTGGCGGCGCCACAGGTTCGATGGTCTCGAGCATGGAGTGGCGCGGGGTCAGGAGGCGGGCTCGAAGGTCGCCAGGACCTTCCTCCACATGCTGCCGTAGACCGGCAGGCGAGCGCGTACTGGTCGGTCGCGCCGTCCACCGCACGACCGTCGATCTGCTCGGGGGCGGCGTGGTCCATGGTGCCGACGAACAGCCCGGTCCCCGTCAGCCTGGTCGCCGCAGCGGCCTCCTTGCTGAGGCCGAAGTCCGACAGGTACACGTGGTCCGGGCGGCCGGGCCGGACGTCCAGCAGCATGTTCGCAGGCTTAACGTCGCGGTGCACCAGCCCGGCGGCGTGCGCGGCGTCCAGCGCCGAGGCGACCGGCGACACGATCGCCGTGACCTGGTCGGCGCCGAGCGCGCCCTCGCGGGCCAGCAGCGAGCGGACGTCGCCGCCCCGCACGTACCGCATCGCGATGAACAGCACGCCGTCGGTTTCGCCCGCCTCGTACAGCGGGATGATGTGCGGGTCGTCGACGCAACCTATCCGAGGAAATACCGCCGGCTGAGCGGTACCTCGGTGACCGGCTCGGCGGCCAGGACTCGCCCGCCCAGGCTTACCGTGCCGTCGCCGGGATCGACCTCGATCGGCGGGCATGCCCGGTTCGCGACCAGCCCGTCCCTGGTGACGCCGCGGCAACCGCGCACGGCTGCTAGCCGCCGGCGGCTGCCAATGGACGCGCCGATACCCGCCGCAAGTGCGGCCTCCGAGACGAACGTCACGGACAGGTCGGCCGCCGCCGTTCCAAGCGCCGCCCAGTGCGGCCCGTACCGCACCGGCTCGCTGGCCTCAATCGTGGCGTTTCCCTCGCCCATCGCGCCCCACGCGAAACAGCCGGCCTTGAGCACAAGCTCGGGGTGAACGCCGAACAGTGCGGGCCGCCACAGGACGACGTCGGCCAGCCTGCCCAGGGCGAGGCTGCCCACCTCGTGCTCGATGCCGTGCACCCGGGCGGGCTCCGCGGTGTACTTGGCCAGATACATCAGCACGCGCTCGTTGTCGTAGGGCCCGACCTGCGACGGGGTGTCCCGGCGGACGTCCGGGGCCTGCGGCCAGCCGATGCCCAGCGAGCTTGCCCGCCAGGCCTTCATCGCGTGCGCGAGCTGCCATGTCCTGCGGATCGTCTCGCCGATCCTGCCCATGCCCTGCGAGTCGCTGTTCACGATGCTGATCGCGCCGAGGTCATGCAGCGGGCCCTCGGCAGCCATCGTCGCGGGGTGGATCCGCTCGCTCGCGGCCTGCACGTCGTCGGGATCGTCCGGCGACCCGCCGTGCACGGCGAGGATCATGGCCACGTGCTCGGCCGCGGTGGCCGGCCCGTACGGGATCGTGGGCGTGGTGGACGAGCACACCACGCTCGGTTCGCTGACGATCCTGATCAGGTCGGGCACATGGCCGCCGCCGGCGCCCTCGACGTGATAGGCGTGGACCGCCCGCCCGTCGATGGCGGCCACGGTGTCCTCAAGCTCGGCCGACTCGTTCAGGCCGTCCGTGTGCAGGCACACCGCCACGTCGTGCTGGTCCGCCAGGCGGAGCGTGGCGTCGACGATCTCGGGGTAGGCGCCCCAGTCCTCGTGGATCTTCAGCCCGCAGGCGCCGGCCTCCAGCGTCCGCTCGACGTGGCCAGGACGGTCGGTCCTGGCGCTGGCCTGTAGCCCGAGGTTGACCGGCTGGTGCTCGAAGGCGCGCAGGGTGGACCGCATGACGTAGGGGGGTTCCTCGAACCCGGCCGTGATCAGGGTGGTGATCCCGGCCGAGAGCGCCACCGGCACCAGCCTGGGCGTGATCAGGTGCACGTGGCTGTCGATGCCGCCGGCGGTGGCGATGAGGCCGTGCCCGTTCACCGGCCAGGTGTTCGGCCCGATCTGCAGGTCGACGCCGTCGGTGATGTCAGGGCTCCCGGCCCGGCCCACGCCCGCGATCCGCCCGTCCTTGATGCCGATGTCGGCCTTGACGATGCCGATCAGCGGGTCGATCACCACGACGCCGAGCACCACCATGTCGAGTTCGCTCTCGGTGGTCACGGCGTCGTACTGGCTCATCCGTGAGCGCAGGTTCTTGCCGTACCCCCACCTGGCCTCGTCGCCGGGCAGCGCATGGTCGGCCTCGACTCGCACCCGCAGGCTGGTGTCGCCGAGGCGGATCACGTCCCCGGCGGTGGGCCCGTACCGGGCGGCGTACTCGCCCCTGGCCAGCCTCACGGCGCGTACTGCCCTTCGGGAACCTGCTGGGTGATGCAGTGCGGGCCGCCGCCGCCGTACTCGAGGACGGCGCCGGGCACGCAGACCACCTCCCGGTCGGGGAAGGCCCCGGCGATCCGGGCCCTGGCCTGATCGTCCTGCGGTACCCCGGCGACCGGCATGATCACGGCTCCATTGGCCAGGTAGCAGTTCAGGTAGGGGATCCCGACGGCCTGACCCGCCACTTCGCCCCATCCGGTGGGTTCAAACCGAAGGACCGTGAAGGAACGCTCCCGCGCGTCCGACTCCACGGACAGCCGGCGGAGGTTCTCCGGGGCTAGGTCGTGGTTGTGATCGGCCGGATCGGCGGGCACCGCAAGCAGCAGCGTGCCCGGGCTCACATACTGGGCGATCCCGTCGATGTGGCCATCGGTATCGCGGTCTGGATAGGCCTGCAGCCAGATCACCCGCTCCGCGCCGAGGTAGTCGCCGAGCCCGCGCTCGATCTGGGCCCGGGACATCCCGGGATTGCGGTTGGGATTGAGCAGCACGCCCTCGGTGGTCACCAGGGTGCCCTCGCCATCGACAAGGAACGCGCCGCCCTCAAGCACGAACGGTGCCTCGAAGCGCCGCACGCCCAGGTGAGCTGCGATGGCCCTGGGTGCCGCGGCGTCCTTGTCCCACGGCGGGTACTTGCCGCCCCAGGCGTTGAATCCGAAGTGCACCATGGCTATCTGGCCGCGCTGATCGGTGACGAACACCGGACCGCTGTCCCGCAGCCACGAGTCGTCGATCTCGATCTCCATCACCTCGAGGCCCGCGCCGCACCGGTTGAGCACCTCCCGCCGCTCGCCGGGATTGCAGACCATGATCACCGGCTCGAACGCGGCGACGGCCCGCGCGACGGCCGCGTAGTCCTGCTTGGCGCGGTCGAACACCGGGCCCCAGAACGCCTCGCGGGTCCTGGTCGGCCACGCCATCAGCGTGGCCTGGTGCCGTCCCCACTCCGGCGGCATGCGGAAGCCTTCCTCACGCGGCGTCGTCATCGCGCCCGCCGGATCCGCCGTAACGCACCAGTGCGACCTCCTTGGTCTCGGACGGCGCCCAGGACACCGACGAGCCGGCCGGAATGTCCAGCCTGAAGCCTCGCGCCGCGCCGCGGTCGAACGCCAGCCTGGCGTTGCACCGCCAGAACGGATAGTGCGAGGACACCCTGACCGGGTGCAGCGAGTCGTTCCGCACGGTCAGCAGGCGCCGCTCCCGGCCCGCCGCGAGCTCCACCTCGCCGTCGGCGGTGCTCACCGCGCCGGGACCGCCCGCGATGCCAGCCCAGGGCCGGTGCAGCACGACAAGCCGCGACCCCTCGTCGAGCAGCACCTCAAGCCGGATCTCCGGCACGATGTCCGCGACGCCGTCCATAAGCTGGCTGGCCCGCACCGCGTCCCGTCCCGCCGCCTCGACCTCCGCCAGCGACGCCCCGCCCCTGGCGGCCAGGTGCATCGCGTCGCAGGCCACCGCGACGGCCTCGGGGGCGCTCAGCCGCAGGCCCTGCGCGAGCGTCCTCCTGGCAAGCTCGGCCGCCATGAAGACCAGCAGCCGATCCTCTTCGGTCGGCGACAGGTACACGACCTCACCCTCCCTCAAGCAGCGTCGCCCGGAGCGGACCGCACGCAGGTGGCGGCCGAGCTTACCGGCTCCACCCCCGGTCGGCGCAGGAAGCGGGTCGCGGGTGCTCTTGCGCTCGCCGGAAGGGGATAAATTGGCCCCTGGATAGGTAACGGAGGCCTGATGTCGGACATGCCGCACGGCACTGGCGATGACAGCTCGGTGCCGAGCGTCGCACGGATCTATGACTTTCTGCTCGGCGGGACGAACAACTACCAGGTCGACCGCGACCTGGCCGGCGTCATGATCGGGCGGGCACCGGAACTGCTCGACGCCGCCAGGGCTAACCGCAGCTTTCATCAGCGGGCTGCCAGGTACCTGGCCGAGCTGGGGATTGGCCAGTTCATTGACCTCGGTTCGGGCCTGCCCACGGCGGGCAGCACGCACGAGGTCGTGTTCGGCGTCCGCGCGGACGCCCGGGTGGCCTATGTGGACATCGATCCGCTGGTGCTCAGGCACAGCCAGTACCAGCTGGCTGGCGACGACCGGATAGCCGCCCTGGTCGCGGACGTCAGGGACGCCGACAAGGTGCTTGGCGAGCTGGCGGCCGCAGCCCTGATCGACTTCAGCCAGCCGGCGGCGGTTCTGATGACCGGGCTGCTGCACCTGATACCTGACGAGGAAGATCCGGCCGGCCTGGTCGCGCGCTACATGTCCGCGGTGGTTCCCGGCAGCTACGTGGTGCTCTCGCACATGACGGCTGACCAGAAGCCGCCAAGGTCGGCAGAGGCCCTGCGGTCGGTCGGCGACCGCACCAGCGGCTGGTTTCCCCGCAGCAAGGACGAGTTCCGACGGATCATCGGCGACCTGGAGATAGTCCCGCCGTATGAGGGCGCCGGGCCGGAGGTTACCTGGGTCGGGCTCTGGCAGTGCTACGACCTGGCGATGGCGGACTCCGACGGTTCCCGCTGGCTCTACTGCGCCGTGGCCAGGAAGACCGCGTGATCGCAAGATATACCGCCATTGAGGACGTTCGGACGACCGCTTCGGACTAGCATGTGGCGCCGTGCAGCGCATGCGCAGTCTCTGGGTCCTGGCGGCGGCTCTGGCGATGACCGGCGGTCTGGGAGTCCGCTCCGGCGGCATGCCCGACTTCGGCAATCCGGATGGCCATTTCCCCGTTCCGCTGGCGGGCCGGGCGGTCAATACCAGCCACCCCAATCACGTGGTCGGCGACGGCACGCCCGCTAGCTGCACGTCCGCGGCTGTCGTCCGGGACGTGGCCGAGGGCGGGATCATCACGTTCGACTGCGGTCCGGCGCCGGTCACGATTGTGATGACCGCGACCGCGGACGTGCCGAAGACCAGGCACCTCGTCGTCCTGGACGGCGGCGGCCTGGTCACGCTCAGCGGTGGCGGCGCGCGGCGGATCCTGTTCTCCGACACCTGCGCGGGCACCTGGTCCACCGACGACTGCGTGAACCAGCCCTATCCGCAGATCGTGGTGCAGAACATCACGTTCGAGGACGGCTACGACGGCACGCACCAGGCCACCTGCACCGCGAACGCGCCGAAGTGCTGGTACGGCGGCGTGGACGGCGGCGGTGCGATCTACGCCGAGGGCGGCCAGTTCAAGGCGGTCAACTCGCGGTTCATCGACAACCGCTGCTACCGCTCCGGCCCGGACCTGGGCGGCGGCGCTATCCGCGCGCTCGCCCAGTACCGGAACCGGCCGGTCTACATCACCAGCGACACGTTCAGCGGCGGCCGCTGCTCCAACGGGGCCGCGCTGAGCAGCATCAGCGTTCAGTGGCAGGTCCTGAACAGCGTCTTCACCGGTAACGACGCGATCGGCTGGGGCGCCAACCCCGCGGGGTCGGGGACGCCCGGTGGCGGCAGCGGCGGCGCGATCTACAACGACGGCACCGACTACAACACCCTGGTCGCCGGCACGGTCATGTCCGGCAACAACGCGCGCGAGGGCGGCGGCGCCATCTTCTACGTCGTGGACACCGGCTGGGGCAAGCTGACGCTGAACGAGTCGCACCTGCACGACAACCCGAGCGGGCAGTTCCAGACCTTCCCCGGCATCTACGACGACATCGACGGCCACGACGGCCCTCCCGTGATGATCGACTCCACGGACAACTAGCCAGCGGCTCGCCTAGGCCGCGGGCTCGCTCGGCGTGCCGCGGAAGAGCACGGCAGCGAGCACCGCCCCGGCGGCGAACAGCCCGGCCGCCCACCAGAACGCGACGGTGTAGCTGTGCACCTGGGCGGCCTGGACCAGCGCGGGCGCCGGGTGACCGCCGACGACCAGCCGCGGGCTGAGGTGGCCGGCCAAATAGCCGGCGGCCCCGCTGGCCGCCATCGTGTTGAGCAGCGACGTTCCGATCGAGCCGCCGACCTGCTGCCCGGTGTTCACCACGGCCGAGGCGACGCCCGCGTCGGACGGCGCCACGCCGGCCGTGCCGGTGTTCATCGACGGTGACATCACCATTCCGAGGCCGACCGCCGCGAGCAGCAGGGGCGGCAGGACGTTGGTCAGGTAGCTGGAGTGCACGCCGATCCGCGTCAGCCAGGCCAGCCCGGCCGCGGCCGCGAGCATCCCCGATGCCACCAGGAACCTGGGGCCAATGCGCGGCAGCAACACGATGTTGGCCAGGTTCGCGCAGACGACGATCGCCGCGACCATCGGCAGGTAGGCGACGCCGGCCATGACCGGGCTGAAGCCGAGGGTCTCCTGCAGGTAGTAGGTGAGGAAGAGGAAGATTCCGAACATGCCCGCGCCCGTGATCAGGATCGACACGTAGGCGCCGGCCCGGTTGCGGTCAAGGACGATGCGCAGCGGCAGCAGCGGCTGCATGGCCCGCGTCTCGACGTATCCGAACGCGGCGAGCAGGGTCACCCCGGCGGCGAGGAAGCCCCACGTCGCCGGGGAGTGCCAGCCGTCGCTGGCCGCGTTGGAGAAGCCGTAGACGATGCAGAACATGCCGCCGACCTCGGCGGCGAGGCCGGGCAGGTCAAGCCTGGGCCGCGCCAGGCCCTGCTGCCGCCGAAGCAGCACGATGGCGCCCGCGCAGGCGATCGCGGCGAAGACGAGGTTGACGTACAGGCACCAGCGCCAGTCCAGGTACTGGGTCAGCAACCCGCCGAGCAGCAGGCCGACCGCGCCCCCGGCGCCCGCGATGGCACCGAACACGCCGAACGCCTTGCCGCGGTCCTCCGAGCCCTCGAACGTGGTGGTTAGCAGCGACAGCGCGGCCGGGGCCAGCAGCGCGCCGAACACGCCCTGACAGGCGCGGGCCGCGATGAGCATGCTGAAGCTTCCCGCCGCGCCGCCGACCGCCGACGCGGTGGCGAAGCCGACCAGCCCGACGATGAACGTCGCCTTCCTGCCGATCAAGTCGGTGAGCCTGCCGCCGAGCAGCAGCAGGCTGCCGAAGGCCAGCGCGTAGGCGGTGACCACCCACTGCCGCTCGATGTTGGAGAAGTGCAGTGCCTGCTGTGCTGACGGCAGCGCGATGTTCACGATCGTGGCGTCGAGCACCACCATCAGCTGAGCGAGCGCGACCACCGCCAGGATCAGCCAGCGCCTGGGGTCCGGAGCGGCCGCTTGCGGTGTCGTGGCGCCGGACCGCGTGCCCGGCATGGTCTGGCCAGGCGCTGGCGCCTGGATGGTGGCGTTGCTCATGATGCTGGTCCCTTCAGATCCGCTCGGCCAGTCATGTTGCAGCCTAGCGCAATAATGCAGGTGACTGCAATATTGCAGCCTGATGTATGCTGACCGCATGACACACGCAGGGGCAGGGCTGAGGGAGCCAGGACTGAGGGAGCGCAGCAAGGCGCGGCGCCGCGCCGCGATCATCCGCGCGGCCTACGAGCTGTTCGCCGAGCGTGGCTACGACGCCACCACGGTGGCGGACATCGCCGAGGCGGCGGAGGTCTCGCCGCGGACCGTCGCGATGTACTTCCCCGCCAAGCAGGACATCGCGATGTCGCGGTTCGCCGACGGGGTGACCAGCCTGACCGCCGCGATCGGCGCAAGGAAGCCAGGCGAGACCGTTCACGACGCCTTCGGCCGCTGGCTGCTGGCCAGTCAGGCCGAGCCGGATGACCGGGAGATGTACCGGCTCGCGCGCCGCATGTTCGCGGCCAATCCCGACCTCGGGGCGCTGCGGACGGCGCGGATGGCGACGGCCATCAGGGAAGGCACGGCGATCATCGCGGCCGACACGGGCAGGTCCCCCGAGGCCATCGGCCCCCGCCTCGCGGCGGCGGCGGCTGCCGCGATCGCGATGGAGATCATCGACACCGAGCCCGGCCAGGAACGCGAGGAAGCCGTCGCCGCCGCGATGCGCTTCCTCGAGGGCGGGACCGCGGCGCTCTGATCTCAGGCGGCGGACCCGCGCTACGGGATTGGTCTGCTATCCCGCAGCGATATCGTAAGGGCGGTCGGCGCGGTCGGCGCCGGGGTGCGAGCAGGAGCCGATGCGATGGTCGCCACGGTTGTTGGGCTGCAGGGTGAGCTGGCGGGCAGGCGGTTCCCGGTCGGCGCCAAGCCCTTGACCTTCGGCCGGGGCGAAGAGAACGACGTGGTCCTGACCAGCCCCGCGGCGTCCAGGTTCCATGCCGAGCTCAGGTTCGAGGCGGACGGGTACGTTCTGTCTGATCGCGGCAGTAGCAACGGGACATGGGTCAACGGAGCGCAGGTGACGTCTCGTCGGCTGCAGCCTGACGACCAGATCGCGATCGGCGACGATGTCTTCCGGTTCGAGGCCGCGGATATGCGTCAGACGATTCAGGCCCCGGCGGTCGCAGTCCCCAGGCAAGCGCAGGCGCCCGCGCTGCGTGTGACCATCACCGGGGGCGGCCCTGTCGGCCTCAGCTTCGCCCTTCTGCTCGACTACCTGATGGGATCGCGGGTGGCGATCAGGATCTACGACGGCCGGTGGAAGGCCGACGGCGCCGCGCTCGTGTGGAAAGGCCCCGACGAGGGCAACATCCGCCGTCAGCAGGTCGTGACCATCCAGAGCCGCCAGTACCTGAAGCTCCCGCATGAGGTCCAGGAGCGCCTGTTCCAGCCCGGCTGCTACACCGAGATGTGGCCCAAGGGCCCCGACTCGATCCAGGATCTCGGGCCGCGCAACGTCCGGATCGCCTACGTCGAGGACCAGCTCCTTGCCCTCGCGAACGAGAAGGCCGGGATCACGCTCGTTCCCGAGGTGTTCGACGCCGCGGCGGCGCAGGCCGAGATCGCCGAGCAGCATGTGCTCGCGATCTGCGAGGGCGGGCGCTCGCGGACGCTGCAGCACTTCGCCGACAAGTTCGGCGCCGCCGACACCGCCATGTACGCGCTCGGCGGCGAGCACCTTCAGGACATGGTGCTCGGCCTGCGGGTCAAGTCCCTGCTCCCCGATCCCATGGCCGTTCTGCTGACCGTCACGCAGAACAGGTTCCTGCTGAACTCGCTGCGCGGCGAGGGCTTCCTGAACATGAGGCTGACCGACTCGGAGACCAAGGAGGCCGTCGGGATCGATCCGGTTAGGCAGGTGTTCACCGAGTGCCTTCAGGCCGGGCCGTGTCTGCTTGAGCTGAGGACGGGCAACGAGTTCTTCTGCGGCATGCACAACGCCCTGTTCCTCCCGGCGCTGCTGAAGGGCTCGGCCTTTTGGACGCGCGTCGAAGAGGGGCTGCAGCTTTTCGGCATTCCGGTCGAGAACCTCACGGCGGTCACCGCCTTCAAGCTGGACATGGTCCAGCGGTCCCGGTTCACTGCCCAGCTCTATCCGAGGACAGCAACCACGCCGGGAACGTTCGGCTTCCTGCTCGGCGACGCTGCCAACGCGATCCACTTCTGGCCAGGACGCGGCCTGAACAGCGGGCTCGCCTCGGCGATCTCGCTGGCGCGCTGCCTGGCCATGCCGCGGCGCGGTACGAGCCTGCGGGAAGCCGACTTCCTGCGGCACGAGGCAGTGATGGCCATGCTGCAGTTCCGGCACAAGGGCCGGGCATGGCGCCAGATGGTCACCACCGATGCCGAAGGCAACCCCCGCGCGATCAAGGACCTGATCGCGCGGGGCAACGCCGAGGGCGAGCAGGGAGCCTTCGATCCGCAGGCCGACTTCAGCGCGCTGATGCAGCGGATCACGACGACCAGGGACCGCCTGGCCGAGCGCCTCCCCGGCATGCCGGATGACGCGACGCTCCGCGCTCACCTGGAGCGCCTGCCTCCGCCGCTGCTGCACACGCTGCTGGTGAGCGAGCCCTGGGACACGGTGAATGTGGGCGGCGAGGAGGTCGACATCGACTGGCTGCTCGACGAGCCGCACCGCGCGCGGACGCACGCCGCCGCGCGCCGGTAGCCTGGCGTGGTGAGCGTGATCGACTGGCTGCTCGAAGGCGACCCAGCCATCCGCTGGCAGGTGCTGCGGGATCTCACCGACGCGCCGGCGGGCGACGTGACGGCCGAGCGCGCCCGGGTGGAGCACGAAGGCTGGGGCGCGCGGCTCCTGGCGGTCGAGGACACCGACGGGCTCTGGGCCGGCGGTGCCTGCTTCCCGGCGCGCTGGAGCGGCGGTGAGCCTGGGCAGCCCTGGACGGCCACGATGCACACGCTGCAGACCCTGCAGATCCTCGGCCTTGACCCGGCATCGGAGTCCGCCCGGCGGGCGATCGGGCTTGTCGCGGAGAACGGGCGCTGGGAGCACGCCGGTCAGCGGTACTTCGACGGGGAGGTCGAGCCCTGCATCAACGGCAGGACGATCGAGAGCGGGTCCTACTTCGGGGTGGATATCACCGCGGTCGTCGAGCGGATCCTGCCCGAGCGACTCGATGACGGGGCGTGGAACTGCGAGGTCGAGAACGGATCGGTGCGGTCGTCCTTCGACACGACGATCAACGTGCTCGACGGCCTGGTCGAGTTCGAGAGCGCAACCGGAGGGTCCGCGCAGGTGCTCGCGGCCCGCAGGGGCGCGGAGGAGTACCTGCTCGAGCGGTGCCTGTTCCGTCGCAAGAGCACCGGCGAGGTCGTCCGGCCGGAGTATCTGGACTTCGCGTTCCCTTACTACTGGCACTACGACGTGCTGCGCGCGCTCGATTACTTCCGGCGCTCGGGCGCGGATCCCGATCCCCGGATGGCGGAGGCTGTCGCGATCGTGCGGTCCAGGCGGCGGCCCGACGGCCGGTGGCCGCTCGACAGGATCCACCCGGGCCGGGTTCACTTCGATGTCGAGAGCGGCGTCGGCACGCCGAGCCGCTGGAACACCCTGCGCGCGCTCCGGGTACTGAGGTGGTGGGACGCGACCGCCTGACGGCCACGGCCGGCCCGGGTGACGCCACGGTTGAGCGCCGCGTGGCCCTAGGATGCGACGCATGTCGGATGCCCCGCCCCGCCCCGAGCCGTTCGTCTCGCAGACGTCTCCGGCGGCGGTGGATGACCTGCGTGCCCGACTGCGGGCGACGCGCTGGCCGGATGCGCCGCAGGATGCCGGGTGGTCGCTCGGGACCGACCTGGACTACCTGCGCGAGCTGGTCGCCTACTGGGCGGACGGGTTCGACTGGCAGGCGCAGGAGGCGGCGCTCGCCCGGTTCCCCAGGTTCCTGGTCAGCCTCGGCGGCCTGCGGATCCACTTCGCGCACGTCCGGGCCGCCGCCCCGGCAGGGCCGGTGCTGCCGCTTGTCCTATCCCATGGCTGGCCGGACTCGTTCTGGCGCTACGCCAAGGTCATCCCGCTGCTCACGGACCCGGCCGCGCACGGCGCCGACCCGGCCGACGCGTTCGACGTGGTCGTGCCGGACATGCCCGGCTACGGGTACTCGGACCGCCCGGCTGGCCCGCCGCTGGACTCCATCGCCGTGGCCGGTCTGTGGGCACAGCTCATGGCCGTGCTCGGCTACGGCCGGTTCGGCGCGGCGGGCGGGGACATCGGCAGTCACGTGAGCCGCTACCTGGGGCTCGACTACCCCGACCGGGTGGCGGCCGTCCATCGCACCGACGCGGGCGTACCGGTCCTCGCCGGTGGCCAGGCGGACCTCGTGCCCGAGGAGCGCGCCTTTGTTGAGGGCGCCGCCACCTGGGGCGCCACCGAGGGCGCCTATGCCGCCATGCACCGCACCAGGCCGCAGACCGCTGCCTTCGGGCTTACCGACTCGCCGGCCGGGCTCGCCGCGTGGATCGTGGAGAAGCTCAGGGCGTGGAGCGACTGCGACGGCGAGGTCGAACGACGCTTCACCAAGGACGAGATCCTCACCAACGTCACGATCTACTGGCTCACCGGGACGATCGGCTCGTCGA
>DATIZP010000033.1:0-11408 GCA_035517035.1 Streptosporangiaceae bacterium
GCGCGCGGGTGGTTGTCGGGGACAATGGATACGCGGGTACCGGATTGCCGTTCCATCTGGGTGCGATTCCGCGGACGCCGCACGGTCATGCGTTATACAGGTAGCGGTGCAAGGGAGCGAGATGCCGCCTTCTGACGTGTCTGTGCCCGCGGCGCCCGGTCAGGGACCGGTCCGCGGCGGGCTCGACCGCCTCCGGCGCGTCTACGACAGCGCACCGCTGCTGGTGAAGCTGCTAATCGTGATCACCTGCTGCCTGCTTGCCTTCCCGGTCGCGATGCTGCTCGCGCCGTACGCGGTGATCTCGGCCAGCCGCTCGATCTGGGCGACGGCGTCGGTGACACTGTGGGGGGTTGCGGCGGTCTCCGGCCTGGCGCACCCCGACTCTGGCGGGCCGCACTACGCGCTCTTCGCGCTGCCGATCGCCGTCGCCTTCGCCTCCCACGCGGGCAGCCTCGGCCGGCGGGCCGTTCCGTGCCGCACGGCCGCATGGGTGCTGCTGATCGCGGTGCTGCCCGGCGTGGTGGCGTTCAGGCTCTTCGGCGGCGGGCACTCCTATATCGGTCCTGGCCTGGCCTGGCTGCTCGCCCTTGCGGTGCTCGGCTGGCGGCTGGCGAAGGCCTGGCAGGACAGCCGCCAGGACAGCCGGATGGAGCAGGTGCGCGGAGGGGGGCCTGCCGCGCCGGCTGCCTGGCCGCCACAGCCGCTGGCGCCAAGGGCCGATCGGCCGGCCAGCCAGCCCCCCGCGCGGCCGGGCCAGCCACGTGGCGGTACCAGGCCGGCGCCGGGCGCGCCGCGGCCAGCCGCCGGGCCTGCCGCCCCCCGGGTACCCGCGGCCGGCCGGACCGGGCGGCCGCCCCAGCCGCCGCCCGGCGCCACCGCGGCCGACCACCGGGCGGACCACCAGGCCGCGGCCGAGCTGCCGATGATCACCGTCGAGGAGGCGATGGCCGAGCTTGACGAGATGATCGGCCTGACCGCGGTCAAGGATCAGGTCCGCTCGATCGCGGCGTCCATCGAGGCGGCCAGGCGCCGGGCGCTGGCCGGGATCGGCGCCGAGAAGCCGATGCAGCACCTGGTCTTCCTCGGCCCGCCCGGCACGGGCAAGACGGCCGTCGCCCGCATCGTCGCCAAGATCTTCTACGCGTTCGGCCTGCTCGAGGTGCCGACCGTGGTCGAGGCGCAACGTTCGGACCTGGTCGGGGAGTACCTCGGCGCGACCGCGATCAAGACCAACGAGCTGATCGACTCGGCGCTCGGCGGCGTGCTGTTCATCGACGAGGCCTACAGCCTGGTCAACGAGGGCGACGGGCAGAACGACAGGTTCGGCAACGAGGCGGTCCAGGCGCTGCTCAAGCGGGCCGAGGACGACAGGGACCGGCTGATCATCATCCTGGCGGGCTACGAGCGGCAGATGGAGTCGTTCCTGGCCTCCAATCCCGGCCTGGCCTCCCGGTTCGCGATCAGGATCAAGTTCGGCGGCTACTCGCCCGCCGAGCTGCTCGACCTTGCCGACCTGACGCTGAACAAGCGCGGCGAGATGGTGGATCCTGCGGCGCGGTCGGTGCTGTGGCGGATCTTCGAGGAGGTGGGCCGCCGCAAGCTGGCCGACGAGCTCGGCAACGGCAGGTTCGTCCGCACCCTGCTCGAGCGGGCCGGCCAGGCCAGGGATGTGCGGGTGATGGGCGGCGAGGTCGAGCCCGCCGCGGCCGACCTGATCACGATCCTCGGCTCCGACCTGGAGTACGCCTACGGCGAGCTGACGTCACGGTACCGCGGCTACGACGAGACCCCAACGCTGGAGAGCGCGCTGGCCGAGCTCGACGCCCTGGTCGGGCTTGAACCGGTCAAGCGCCAGGTGCATGAGATCGCGGCCCAGCTCAGGGTGGCCAGGCTGCGGGACGCGCACGGCCTGACCAGCCAGCCGCCAGTCAGGCACTTCGTGTTCACCGGGCCGCCGGGCACCGGCAAGACCACGGTGGCCAGGATTCTCGCACGGATCTTCGCCGCCCTCGGGCTGCTGGTCAGGCCCGGTGTGGTGGAGGCGCACCGGGCCGACCTGGTGGGCGACCACCTCGGCTCCACCGCGATCAAGACGAACAAGCTGATCGACTCGGCGCTCGGCGGCGTGCTGTTCATCGACGAGGCCTACTCGCTGTACAACGACGGGTACTCCGGTGGCGACGCCTTCGGGGCCGAGGCAGTCGCCACGCTGCTGAAGCGGGCCGAGGATGACCGTGACCGGCTGGTGATGGTGCTGGCCGGCTACACCGAGGACATGAGCAGGTTCCTGCGCACCAACCCTGGCCTGGCCTCGCGATTCAGCGTCCGGATCGCGTTCCCCAGCTACAGCCCTGAGGACCTGGTCAAGATCACCACCATGCTGAGTGAGCGGGGCGGTGACCGGTTCGCGCCCGACGCGATCCCGGTGCTCGGCGCGATCCTGACCGAGGCCTGCGAGCAGCGCAGGATCGACGAGCTCGGCAACGGCCGGTACGCCAGGTCGCTCTACGAGCGCGCCTGCGCGTCGCGTGACCTGCGGGTGGCGCAGCTCGGCGAGCACGCAAGCGCGGACGAGCTCACCACGATCGCGGCCGCCGATGTGGACTCGGCCTACCGGGGCATCGCGGGCTGAGTCCTCATGCCGGCAGGTCGCCGGGCAGCTCGCCGAGCGCGAGCCTGACCGCCCGCTCGTCCTTGCCCGCGGTCTCGATCGCGTCGATCAGCGCGTGCACCACGTCGTGCCTGGGCATGCCGAGGTCCAGCATCCGCTGCGCGGCGTCCCACAGCTCGGGCGGCTCGCCGCGCCAGAGCCGATCGGTCAGGGCAAGGTGCCTGTCCAGGTGCTCGGCGCTGGCGGTGCCGCCGCGCAGGTCGTCATGGTCGGCGGCCAGCAGTACCCGGCGGTCCTCCGGTCGGGCCGGGTCGAGCGTGCGCAGGTCGGTGCCGTGGTAGCTGCCGTCGAGCACGCCGAACGCGAACGCGCGGCGCGGCAGCGCCTCGAGATCGCGGTCCGGCAGCAGCCTGTCGACCAGGTCGGGCTCCAGGCCGAAGGATGCCGGGTCGTGGTAGACCCTGGCGAACGTCGGCATGGCGTCGAAGACGGCGTCGAGCGTCTTGCCGATGGCCTCGGCGTCCATCCCGGACCGCTTGCCCGCCCAGCGCGCCCAGGCGACAAGCACGTGCGGCATCGCGTGCTGCTCGGCCGGGGTCAGCATGACCTTCCTCGGCAGCCAGTCGAGCAGGAACGCCTCGGCCTTGGCTGGGCTGACCCGCAGCGGCCTGCCGAAATCCCGGTCGCAGCCGTAGTCCACGATGTGATCGGTGCACCGGCTGGCGGCGCTGATGTCGGACAGGTCCTCGGCCTCGTCGGAGGCCAGGAACTCGGCGACCAGCATGGCCCGGCGGTCGGGGCGCCAGGACTGGTGCCGGCTGGCCCCCGGCCCGATCGGCGCGGTCAGCGCGCGGCCGCCCGAGTGACCTGAGTGACCTGAGCGACCCGAAGAGCCTGGCTTGGCGGCATGGGCTGGCGGCAGCGTGCGGATCCTGGCCCTAATGAAGGCGTGATAGGAGGGGAACGATCTGGCTACCGGCGGATCGGCCAACGCCTCGGTGACCGTGAGCCCGGACTCAAGCAGACGCCTGGCGTTCGGCGCGCATACGCCGCCGAACGTGGACCGGCTGCCCGGCTGGCCCGCCTGGTCGGCGCAGTAGGCAAGCAGCTTGCCGACCTGGGAGCTTACCCAGCCGTCGCGGATCATGCCGCCGGCGTTGTAGTCCACGATGACGACGAGCGCGTGCTCATCGCGGCCGGCATAGCTGAACAGGCAGATCACTTCGTCGCGATCGCCGAACGCGTCGGAGTTCACGTAGCAGTCTCCGGCTTCGACGGCGCCCGCATGCTCGGCCCAGCCGGGCCTGGCGACGCCCTGCTCCATCAGCTCAAGCGCCGCGCTCTCGGCCTTCTGCGCCTGGCGGGCGGTGCCCAGGCAGGCGATGCCGGACAGCAGCGCGAGCGCCGCCGGGCTGCCTTGCTCCGCGGCGTAACCGACGAGGCCCTCGCCGACCAGTTCCTCGATGTCGGCCCGGCGTCGGCGCGGCGACCTGCCATCCGGTCCCGGCGGCTGGCGCCACCACGTGCCGAGCAACTCGCTGACCATAAGCTCGGCGTCGAGCGGGCTGCGCACCGCGAGCAGTTCCCTGGCGGCCCGTAGCATCTCGGCGAACAGCGCGTTGGGCGGCGGCGCCGCGGCGCCACGGACCAGCCGTCCGGCTGAGCCGGGCCGGCCCGACCCCCCTGGGTACTCGGCGCGTCGGCTCTGCGGGCTCATTTTCCTAGCTTTTCAGATCCAGTCGCGGCGATGCCACGCTTAACCGCGGCGCGCCGCGGCGAGAATCGGCGCGCACGCAGGAGATTACTCGCCGGGCCACAGTGGTCACGACCGTTGCGCTGGGAAGATCGACTCATCTGCCGCGATGTTCCGTTGGATGCGATAACCAGCCCGGTGGCGGCTACGCGGCGATATGCGTGACCAGCCGTCGCAGACGCCGGGCAACGACGGCGGATCCGGTTAAGCTGTACCTAGGTAAGGCTCGGGGCGCAGTCGGTTCCTGGCCGTGACGCTGGCGTCTGGGGGCGCTGCCGTGCTGGCTGGAATCGGCGGCTTTCCGCCCAGGTAGCAGGGCTGATTGGCGGAAAGGCAGTTCCCTCCGCCGACGGCACTCCTTGAGGTCAAGATGCCGCTAGCCTTTTTCCGTCGGACGTGGCAGGGAGGGGATCGTCCATGGTAGCTCGCGCGAATGCGACGAGCGCCCGATGAGTGTCCCCGCGTCTGCGCCTGAGTCCGGTCGGGCCGGCGGCGCGGCCGGACTCGATGCCGCCATGCTCGGCGCGCTGCTCGCCCAGGCGCCGGTGGGCTTCGCCTTCGTCGATACTGACCTGCGCGTGCGGCGGGTCAGCGACTCGCTCGCGCAGATGCTCGGCATCAAGCCAGCCGAGCTTTCCGGCAGTGGCCTTGCCCAGGCATGGCCCGCGTCGGTAGCGCCGACTGCCGAGGCGGCGGTGCGCAAGGTGCTCGCCGACGGGCTGCCGGTCCTCGACAGCGTCACCAGCGACAGCGCCGCCAGCGACAGCGCCACCGGCGACAGCGCCACCGGCGACAGCGCCAACGGTGGCGCGCGGGACGGCGGGGCCGGCGGTGCCAGGCGGCTGGCTCTGTCCTGGTACCCGGCGCACGGCCCGGACGGCGCCGTGACCGGGGTGACCATGATCGCGGTTGACCTCACCAGCGAGCACTCGGCGGCCGAGGCGATGCGGCGCACTACCGAGCGGTACCGGTCCCTGGTGCAGGCAGGCAACCAGGTCGTCTGGGTGACCGATCCGGCCGGGCAGGTGGCCGAGGACTCACCGGAATGGCGCTGGATCACCGGCCAGTCGGCGCAGGAGTACCTTACCGACGGCTGGCTGGCCGCGATCCACCCGGACGACAGGGCGCGGGTGGGGCGCGAGTGGCGCGACTGCGTCCGCACCGGCACCGTCTTCGACGGCAGCTATCGGGTCCGCACCAAGTCAGGCTCCTACCGGCACTACGACGTCCGCGCCGTTCCGATCGAGCGGGACGGCGCGATCATCGAGTGGATGGGCGCGAGTACGGACGTCACCGGCCAGCGCGAGGCCGACGAGATGCGCGGCCGCCTGACCGAGCAGCTCTCCGCGGCCGCGCTGCGCACGTCCAGGCTGCAGCAGGCGACCTCGTCCCTGGCCGGCGAGCTTTCCGTGCAGGGCGTGGTGAGCGTGATCACCGACGTCGGCCAGTCGGCGATCGGCGCCGACCGGTCGGCGGTGGCGCTGGTGGATAAGGACCGCCTGCAACTGCGGATCGTCAGCCCCGCTGGCGCGCGCGGCTCGGGCGAGCCAAACGGCGAGATACCGCTCGGCGCGCCCGGCGTGATGACGGCCGCGATCGCGCTGCGCCGGCCGCTGATCTTCGACAGCCCGCAGGCCCTGCGCCGCCACTTCGACGCCGATGGCGACGCCGACCTGCTGCTCATGCGCCCGGACGAGAAGGCGTGGGTCGGCCTGCCGCTGATGACCTCGGGAGCGCCGATCGGCGCGCTGCAGTTCTCGTTCACTGCCCCGCGGCCGATCACCGACGAGGAGCGGGTGTTCCTCGAGGCCCTGGCCGGGCAGTGCGCGCTCGCGCTCGAGCGGGCCAGGCTGTACGAGCAGGAACACAAGACAGCTGAGACGCTGCAGCGCAGCCTGCTGCCCGACAACCTGCCCGATGTCCCTGGCATCGCGCTGCGGGCCAGCTACCGGCCGGTCAGCATCGAGGTCGGCGGCGACTGGTACGACGCGTTCAGGCTCGCCGACGGCAAGCTGGCGGTCGCCGCCGGCGACGTGATGGGCAAGGGACTGACTGCCGCGGCCGGGATGGGCCGGGTGCGCAACGCGCTGCGAGCACTGGCGCTCACCGACTCCAGGCCCGCCGCGGTGCTCGCCGGGCTCGACCGGCTGTTCATCGCCACCGAGGTCGACGAGCAGGTCACCACGGTGTGCTACCTGGTGGTGGACCCGGAGACCGGGGAAGGAGTGGCAGGCAACGCCGGCCACCTGCCGCCGCTGCTGCTCGCTCCCGGCCAGCCGCCGCGGCTCGACCCCAACGAGGCGGGCACGCCGCTCGGCTGGGCGAGCCCGCGCCAGCAGTATCCGTTCAGCCTGCCGCAGGGAAACACCGCCGTGCTCTACTCCGATGGACTGGTGGAGAACCGCAGGCGCGGGCTCGACGCCGGGCTCGACGAGCTCGTTTCGGTGGCAGCGCAGGCGCCGCCAGAGGTGGTTGCCGATCCCGACCGACTGATCCGGTATCTGGTTGACCGCATGCTGGCCGGCTACGAGCAGGACGACGACGTCACCGTGCTCGTGCTGCAGATGCCCCAGGGCGGGCGCTCGGGCACGGGCGGACGTGGGCGCGCGCGCGGGTGAAGGCTGGTGAGGAAGGTCAAGCCTTGAAACTTGTGGGTACGCTTCGGGGGGTTCGGGCCTGGAAGTGGTACGACCTACCTCTCAACTCCACCTAAGGTGGTGGGCGGGAGCGGTACGGGCAGTACCCGCTGCCAGGCGGGGCAGAGCGGGGGCTCTGCGGACGGCCGGAGAACCCGGGGCCTGCCGGTAAGGTCGGGTTCTCATGCCAGACGATCGCAGGACAGCGCCGGGGCCGCCGGTGAGCTCGGTCGGGACGGACTGACCGGACTGTGGCGGCTCGTCGGCCAGCGAAGGAAGGGGTGACCGCGGTGGCAGGCGCTGCAGGCTCCGCGGCGCGGAGGCCGTCGACGCCGGCAGGCGCGGGCCCCCACGTTCCGCAGCAATCCCGGGTAGAGCCAGCCGACAACGGCGTGCCCGCCGACCCTCCCGTCACGCTCGTCGAACCCCAGGCCGCCGACGGCAAGCGCGCGCGCCGGGCATCGCGCAGGTCAGCCAAGAAGGATCGCGCCAGCGGGACGATCGCACCGGGCGGAGCGGATACTGTTGTTGATCCAGCGATCCCGGCCCCGGCCAGCCCGGCCCCGGCCAGCACAGCCCCGGCCAGCACAGCCCCGGCCAGCACAGCGTCGCGGGCTCGCCGGCCAGCAAGGAACGCGGGTGCCAGCAATGGCGCCCGCGGTGCCGAGGCCGCTGGAGCGAATGGCAGGGGACGTGGCTCGGCCGACGAAGGGGCTCTCGCCGGCCACGCTGACATGGATGGTGACGTGAACCTGGCGGAAGCGACCGATCTGGACGGCGAACCGGAGCTCGGCACGCCGGCGGACCTGAACGATGACCCTGACCTGGTCGCGGTGGCCGACCTGGACAGCGATCCGGATCTTGCCGATGCGGCGGACCTGGACGTCGACCTCGAGGACCTGGCCGACCTGGACGGCGAGGACGAGATTGGTGCCCTCGACCTCGCCGAGGTTGAGGGCGACGACTCAGACGAGGCGGACGCCGACGAGGCTGAGGAAACCGAGGAGGCCGAGGAGGCCGAGGAGGCCTCCGACGGCGCGGTCGCGGTCGCCAGCGTCGTCACGGTGGGCGTGGCCGTGGTGGCGGCCGGCGGCGAGGAGTCCGACGACGAGGCGTTCGTCTACGGCGACGACGACGAGGACCTGCCCGCGGCCCAGGTCGCCGTGGCCGGCGCGACGTCCGACCCGGTCAAGGACTACCTCAAGCAGATCGGCAAGGTGCCGCTGCTCAACGCCGAGCAGGAGGTCGAGCTCGCCAAGCGGATCGAGGCCGGGCTGTTCGCCGAGGAGAAGCTGGCCGAGGGCGGCCGTGGCTTGCCGCCGGACGTGCGCGGTGACCTGGAGTGGATCGCCGAGGACGGCCGCCGGGCGAAGAACCACCTGCTCGAGGCGAACCTGCGGCTTGTGGTCTCGCTGGCCAAGCGGTACACCGGCCGCGGCATGCTCTTCCTCGACCTGATCCAGGAGGGCAACCTGGGCCTGATCAGGGCGGTCGAGAAGTTCGATTACACCAAGGGCTACAAGTTCTCCACCTACGCGACCTGGTGGATCCGCCAGGCGATCACCCGGGCCATGGCCGACCAGGCCCGCACGATCAGGATCCCGGTCCACATGGTCGAGGTGATCAACAAGTTGGCCCGGGTGCAGCGGCAGATGCTGCAGGACCTGGGCAGGGAGCCGACGCCCGAGGAGCTGGCCGCCGAGCTCGACATGACCCCGGAGAAGGTCATCGAGGTGCAGAAGTACGGCAGGGAGCCGATCTCGCTGCACACGCCGCTCGGTGAGGATGGCGACAGCGAGTTCGGCGACCTGATCGAGGACTCCGAGGCCATCCAGCCGGGCGAGGCGGTCAGCTTCACGCTGCTGCAGGAGCAGCTGCACTCGGTGCTCGACACGCTGTCCGAGCGCGAGGCCGGCGTGGTATCGATGCGGTTCGGCCTGACCGACGGCCAGCCCAAGACGCTGGACGAGATCGGCAAGGTCTACGGCGTCACCCGCGAGCGGATCCGCCAGATCGAGTCCAAGACCATGTCCAAGCTCAGGCACCCGTCCCGCTCCCAGGTGCTGCGCGACTACCTGGATTAGCGCGGGGCTCGCGGACGGCGAGGGCCGGGCCAGCGATGCTGGCCCGGCCCTGCTACGTCTTCGTTTATCCGGCCGATCCCGGGTTATCTGACGGCGGTGCCCGCCGCGCCCTCGTCAGGCTTGGCCGTCAGCCTGGCCGTCTCGTCCTGGATCTCCACGGCCACCTTCGCCAGCGCGTGCGCGTGCTGGCGGTTGTGGTGGGCGCAGAAAAGCAGCTCTGCCGACCCGGGGAGCACCACTCGTACGTATGCCGGGGCACCGCACCGGTCACACAGGTCGTTGGCATTCAGGGGCTTCGCTGGGGCCATCGCTCCGGTCATGTCCGCCTCCCTTGCCCGGTTCCCGCCGACGGGTTTGCCGACGGTTTCTACAACCTGCGATCTCTACGCATCACAACACCTAGCCCGTCTGGTGTCATCCCATGCCGACGTGGCGTACGCCGTGGGCGAACACATTACGGACCGCTGGTGCGATCTTTATACACGACCCGGCGAAGAGCAAGTTGTCCCAGGTCGCCGGGTATGCGGTCGGCGTGGCACGCCGGACGAGCCCGGAAGGGCGGCTAATCTGCAGAGCAGGAAATCAGCGGTGCGCGACCGGTCTCCCGGCCGCGCACCTGCACGGGCCCCAGGAACACGGGGCCAAGGAGAACGGAGCTCAGGAGAAGTGCCGTGACCGCCGCCCTGCGCGAGGCGCCTCCGTCGGCCAGCCAGCCCGACGGCTACTCGGCGCGCCATCTGACCGTCCTCGAGGGACTCGAGGCGGTGCGCAAGCGCCCTGGCATGTACATCGGCTCGACCGACGGTCGCGGCCTGATGCACTGCCTGTGGGAGATCATCGACAACTCGGTGGATGAGGCCCTGCACGGCACCTGTACCAGGCTTGAGGTGATCCTGCACGCCGACCACTCGGCGCAGGTGCGGGACAACGGCCGCGGCATCCCGGTGGACATCGAGCCCAAGACCGGGCTGAGCGGCGTCGAGCTGGTGATGACTCGGCTGCACGCCGGCGGCAAGTTCGGCGGCGGCTCGTACACCGCATCGGGCGGCCTGCACGGCGTCGGCGCCTCGGTGGTGAACGCGCTGTCCAGTCGGCTGGACGTTCGGGTCGACCGGGAGGGCTACGAGTGGGAGTGCTGCTTCCGCCGTGGCGTCCCCGGCGAGTACCGCGGCGAGGGACCCGAGGCGTCCTTCACGCCGGGCTCGGGCATCCGCAAGCTCGGGCGGGTCCGCAAGGGGCAGACCGGCAACAGGACCAGGTTCTGGCCGGACCGGCAGATCTTCGTGCCCGGCGCCGAGATGGACTACGACTCGCTGATCCAGCGGGTCAGGCAGACCGCCTACCTGGTGCCCGGCCTCGCCATCACTGTGGTCGATGAGCGCCCGTCGGCCGGGGGGGCCGAGCAGGGCGGCCCGCGCACGGCCGAGTTCAGGTTCGACGGCGGCATCAGCGAGTTCTGCGCCCACCTGAGCACCGGCGATCCGGTCACCGATGTGGTCAGGCTGACCGGGTCTGGCAGGTTCACCGAGACCGTGCCGGTGCTCGACGAACTCGGGCACCTGACGCCCACCGAGGTCGAGCGCGTGCTCGACGTCGACATCGCGCTGCGCTGGGATACCGGCTACGACACGATCACCAGGTCGTTCGTGAACGTGATCGCCACTCCCAAGGGCGGCACGCACGTGACCGGCTTCGAGCGCGCTCTGGTGCGTACGCTCAACGAGCAGCTCAGGGCCGCCAGGGTGCTGCGCAGCGGCGATGAGTCCGTGCTGAAGGAGGACATACTCGAAGGGCTCACGGCCGTCGTCTCCGTCCGGCTGCCCGAGCCGCAGTTCGAGGGCCAGACCAAGGAGGTGCTCGGCACCCCGGCCGCGTCCCGCATCGTCGCCGAGGTCGTGTCCACCGAGCTGAAGGGCTTCCTCGAGGGCCGGGTGCGCGGCAGCAAGCAGCAGGCCAAGGCGCTGCTCGACAAGGTGGCCGCCGCGGCCAGGACAAGGATCGCGGCCCGCGAGCACCGGGAGAACCAGCGCCGCAAGTCGGCGCTCGCAAGCTCGGCGCTGCCCGCCAAGCTGGTGGACTGCCGGTCGGCCGACGATCGCAGCGAGCTGTTCATCGTCGAGGGCGACTCGGCGCTCGGCACCGCCAAGCTCGCGCGTGACTCGGAATTCCAGGCGCTGCTGCCGATCCGCGGCAAGATACTCAACGTCCAGAAGGCGTCCCTGTCGGACATGCTCAAGAACGCCGAGTGCGCCGCGATCATCCAGGTGCTCGGCGCGGGCTCGGGCAACGCGTTCGACCTGGACGCGGTGCGGTACCAGCGGGTG
>DATIZP010000034.1:0-18643 GCA_035517035.1 Streptosporangiaceae bacterium
GGCCTGCGTCATTGGGATTCGGCCCGGTTGCTGGCTACCGTGTGAAGCATGGCGACTCGTGCGCCCAGGGGTGCGTCACGCCCGACGGGCGGGACTGCCGGGCGCGGCCGCTCGGCGAGCGGTACCGGCCGTTCCGGCGGCCCCGCGGCCTCGTCGGCACGCTCCGCCGCGGGCCGGGGCGGGTCGGGGCGCGGCTCCGCGGGCCGGTCCGGGGCGAGCCGCGGCGCTGCGAGCCGTTCCGGGACGGGCCGCGGCGGGTCGGGCCGGCCGGGCTCCGGCCGGTCGGGAACGGGCCGGACCGGGCGGGGCAGGGGCGGCATGCCCTACTACCGGGCCGCGCCGCGGCGCGGCCCGGCGGCGGCCATGCGGGCATCGAGCAACCCGCTGATCATCATGATCGGCTGGATCGCCACCGGCATCGGCGCGATCTGGATGGAGCTGGCCGGCGGCGTGGGATACGTCGCGCGGCTGTTCGGCGACAGCGCGCGCGAGCTTGACCCGGTGCACCGCAGGGACGGGGCCGGGCTCGCGGTGCTCGCCGCCGCGATTATCGCGGCGGGCACCGCGTGGTGGCACCTCGGCACCCCGGTCGGCCGGGCGCTGACCGCGATGGTGCGCGGGACCTTCGGCGTCGGCGCCTGGGTCCTCCCGATCCTGCTCGCGCTGCTGGCGTTCCGGCTGCTGCGCCACCCGGACAAGAACGCGCACACGGGCCGGATGGTGATTGGCTGGACTGCGCTACTGGTCGGGGCGCTCGGCATCGTGCACATCGCGCTCGGCAGCCCGGCGCCGAAGGCGGGGGCGGCGGCGATGCGGTCCTCGGGCGGGCTGGTGGGCTACGTCATCTCCGCGCCGCTGCGGGGGCTGCTGACCAGCTGGGCGGCGGTGCCGCTGCTCGCACTGCTTGCGGCGTTCGGCGTGCTGGTGATCACCGGAACGCCACTGCACCGGATCCCCGAGCGGTTCGCCGAGCTCAGGTTCCTGCTGCGGGGCAGGTACGAGGCCGAAGAGACCGAGCCAGGCGAGATCCCTGGCGAGCTGCGCCCGGCGCGGCTGACCAAGCGGCGCGGCGGCGGCGCGATCGAGGTCGGCGAGAATGACCGGCCCTACGACACCCCGCTGCTCGGCGGCCTGGTCCCGCGCGGCTCGGCGGGCCAGCCAGGCCGCCGAGGCCCGGGCCCGGCCGGCCAGGACCCGCTCGGCCAGGGCGCGGCAGGGGCCGAGAGCGCCGCGCAGGCCGGCGTGGCCGCCAACCGCGCCGCTGACGGCGAGACCATCGCCGAGGCGCTGATGTTCGGCACGGCCGAGCCCGGCGCAGGCTTCCGCCCGCGGCGGCCGAGCGAGGCCGACCTGGCCGAGCACGGCGCGCCCGCCGACGCGGCCGGGGCAGAGGCATCGTGGCGCCGGTCCTGGTTCGGCACCCAGGACGCCGCCGCACCGCCGGGCGCCGACGCGGCGGCCGCCGACGGCCTGCGGGACGGGGCGAAGCCCGGCCGCGGCGAGCAGCTGACGCTGACCAGCTCAAGCTCGTCGAGCTACACGCTGCCGCCGTCGGCGCTGCTCAAGCCCGGAACCGCGCCCAAGGCGCGGACCCGGGCCAATGACGCGATGGTCGAGGCGCTGACCATGGTCCTCGAGCAGTTCGAGGTCGACGCGCAGGTCACCGGATTCACCCGGGGGCCCACGGTGACCAGGTATGCGATCGAGCTCGGTCCTGCGGTCAAGGTCGAGCGGGTGACCGCGCTCTCCAAGAACATCGCCTATGCGGTCAAGAGCGCCGACGTGCGGATCCTGTCACCGATTCCGGGCAAGTCGGCGATCGGGATCGAGATCCCGAACACCGACCGGGAGATCGTCAGCCTCGGCGACGTGCTCCGGTCCCCGGTGGCGGAGAGCGACCACCACCCGATGGTCGTGGGCCTCGGCAAGGACGTGGAGGGCCGTACGGTCGTCGCCAACCTCGCGAAGATGCCGCACATCCTCATTGCCGGAGCCACCGGGGCGGGCAAGAGCACCTGCATCAACGGGCTGATCGCCTCGGTCCTGATCCGGGCTACGCCGGACGAGGTGCGGATGATCCTGATCGACCCCAAGCGGGTGGAGCTGACCGCCTACCAGGGGATCCCGCACCTGATCACCCAGATCATCACCAGCCCGAAGAAGGCTGCGGACGCGCTCGCCTGGGTGGTCGGCGAGATGGACCGCCGGTACGACGACTTGGCCGCGTCCGGATTCCGGCACATGGACGATTTCAACAAGGCGGTGCGGGCCGGCAAGATCACCGCCCTGCCCGGCAGCGAGCGCGAGTACGTGCCCTACCCCTACCTGCTCGTGATCGTGGACGAGCTTGCCGACCTGATGATGGTCGCGCCCAGGGACGTGGAGGACGCGATCGTGCGGATCACCCAGCTGGCCAGGGCCGCCGGGATCCACCTGGTCCTCGCAACCCAGCGGCCGAGCGTGGACGTGGTGACCGGGCTGATCAAGGCCAACGTACCGTCCAGGCTGGCGTTCGCTACCTCCAGCCTGACCGACAGCCGGGTCATTCTCGACCAGCCGGGCGCGGAGAAGCTGGTCGGCCAGGGGGACGCGCTATTCCTGCCGATGGGCGCGAGCAAGCCGATCAGGCTGCAGAACGCGTACGTCACCGAGAAGGAGATCCGCGAGATCGTCCAGCACTGCAAGCGCCAGGCCGAGCCTGACTACCGCGAGGACGTCACCCCGGCCGAGGGCAGGCAGCGCGAGGTGGACGCGGACATCGGCGACGACCTCGATGACCTGCTCCGCGCCGCCGAGCTGATCGTCACCACCCAGTTCGGCTCGACCTCGATGCTGCAGCGCAAGCTGCGGGTCGGCTTCGCCAAGGCGGGGCGGCTGATGGACCTGCTGGAGAGTCGCGGCGTGGTCGGTCCGAGCGAGGGCTCCAAGGCGAGGGACGTCCTGATCAGGCCCGACGACTTGGACGAGCTGCTCGACTCGCTGAGGGGCCGCTAGTCGCCGCGCAGGACCGGCGAAGCCGGTGAGTGACGTGTCCTGTGGATCTGCAGATCCGCCGCTTGACTGCCGATCTGGCTGATTGATCGCCTGAGCGGGCGTGATCTTGGGGCTGGCGGGCAGCGGATGGCAGAGCACGGTGGGTGTGTCCAGGTGACCGGCGCCGAGTGGCCGCTGGCGCCGCCGGTGCCGGTGCCGCTGCTGGGCGGCGGATGCTGGGCAGTGGCGCCGGGGTGGGGCGTGTTCCCGGCGCTGCGCCGCAGGGAGGCGGCGGTCCGGCCGGTGCCGGCGCGCATCGGGGGCGATACCGGGCGGTCGGCTCGGCCTGGCCGCCGGGTGCGGGCCGTCGTCCCGGAGATGATCTTGATGGATGTGGCGGATGTCCCGGAATACGCGGTGGATGTGGCATTCATTCCAAGGGCGCCGGGGTGATTGCGGCGGGCACCTGGGTGATTGCATGCTTTGGCTGGCTTGCGGGTTCCGGCGGCTGGGTTGGCCTCGCGTGGGGCCTTGGGCGGGTCTTGGGGAGGCTGGCGGTTGCGGGCCGTGGTCCCGCGGGCTTCGGGCAGGCGGGGGAGGGGCCGGCAGCGGCGCTGTCCTCGGCGACGATCACGCTGCCCGGCCGGCCGGCGAGGTGCCGGTCCGCGCCCGGAGATCTGGTGCCGGTCGGCGCCCGGAGATCTGGTGCCGGTCCGCGCCCGGAGATCTGGTGCCGGTCCGCGCGCCACCGGAGAACTACGGGACAGGCCCGAGCCTCCCGCGGCCTCGGCCGGCCAAAGGCCGACCAATCCTTGAGTGTCGGCTGACTGTGCGCCGGGCATGGCGCAGGGGGGATTGCGTTATCCCTCTTGGTTATTGACAGGGACCAGGCACCTGGGACGGGGGCTCGTGCGCGAGTATCCGGGTGTCTACACTGGGTCACCAGCCCCTTTCGAGGGGAGCGGGGGAGCGATCGTAGCGATGGGCCCGAATCTGACGGGACAGCGGCCAGTGAAATGGAACCGTGGAGGCGCGGCGTGAGCATCGGTGACGCGCTGGCAGAAGGACGCCGCCAGGCCGGCCTGACTATCACGCAGGTGAGTCAGCGCACCTGCATCAGGGAGACGATCATCCGCGGCATCGAGCGCGGTGACTTCTCCTCATGCGGCGGCGACTTCTACGCGCGAGGGCATATCCGCAGCATCGCCGGGGCGGTGGGCATGAACCCCGAGCCGCTGGTGGCCGAGTACGACGCGATCATGGGCGCGCCGCACGCGATCAGCGCGGCCGACGTGTTCCAGCCGGTCACTCCGGTGCGGCTGAAAGAGCGGCGGCGGCCGAACTGGACGGCCGCGATGGCGGTCGTACTCGTGCTGCTGCTCGGCGGGTTCTTCGCCTACCACCACTTCGCCCACGGGCACTCCGCCGCCAGGGCCGGTCAGGACGCGCGGGCGCACCGGAGCGCCGGAGCCAAGCCGACGATCACGGCCTCGCCGGTGGCGCAGGTGCGGCGGCTGCATATCAGGCTGACCGCTACCGCGGACTGCTGGGTGCAGATCACCAGCGCGGCGGGCGCGACGATCTTCAGCGGCATGGTGTACCCGGGCACGTCGATGAACTGGACCGAGCGGCACGACGTGACGATGACGATCGGGAATCCCTCCGCCGTCAAGGTCACCGTGAACGGCAAGAGCAAGATCCCGCCGGGTACCGTCAACGCGGTGACGCTGAGCCTGCACGCGGGCCGCACCTGACCGTCGGTCCGGCGGCTCCCGCAGGCACTGGCTTATCGTAGTCTGCCGGTGTGCCGTCTGGAGCTTCCCCGCATGCCGCCGCCGCCCGGCGTACCGTACGCCTGGTGACGCTGGGCTGCGCGCGGAACGAGGTCGACTCGGAGGAACTGGCCGCCAGGCTCGAGGCGGGCGGCTGGGAGCTTGCCGGGGACGCCGACGGCGATGGTCACGCCGACGTGGTGCTGGTCAACACCTGCGGCTTCATCCAGGCGGCCAAGCAGGAGTCGATCGACGAGCTGCTGACCGCGGCCGATTCGGGCGCCGCCGTGGTGGCGGCAGGCTGCCTGGCCGAGCGGTACGGGTCAGGGCTGGCCGAGGCGCTGCCCGAGGCGCAGGTGCTCAGCTTCGACGACTATGCCGACATCTCCGGCCGGCTCGACGCGGTGGTGGCCGGGCAGCGCTGGCAGGCGCACGAGCCGAGGGACCGCAGGAAGCTGCTGCCGATCTCGCCGGCCGGGCGACGCGGCGCGGCCGCGCACGTACCCGGCCACGGCCAAGCCGCAGGGCCTGGCGCCGCCGGGCCAGGGGCCGCCGGGCCGGAGGCCACCCGGCCTCGGGCGGGCGGGCCTGGGGCGGGTGCTGGGACGGCGCTTGCCGACCTGCCCGCCGGGATTGCGCCTGCGTCGGGTCCCCGGGTGCTCAGGCGCAGGCTCGGCGAGGGCGTGGTCGCCCCGCTGAAGATCGCGTCCGGCTGCGACCGGCGGTGCAGCTTCTGCGCGATCCCCGCCTTCCGCGGCGCCTTCATCTCCCGGCTGCCGCAGGACCTGCTCGACGAGGCCGGGTGGCTGGCCGGGCACGGCGCCAGGGAGCTGCTGCTGGTCAGCGAGAACTCGACCTCCTACGGCAAGGATCTCGGTGACCTCCGGCTGCTCGAGGCCCTGCTGCCCGAGCTCGCGGCCGTGCCAGGGATCGGCCGGGTCAGGGTCAGCTATCTGCAGCCCGCCGAGGTGCGGCCCGGGCTGATCGAAGTGATGACGTCCACGCCGGGGGTGGCGCCGTACTTCGACCTGTCGTTCCAGCACGCAAGCGGGCAGGTGCTCCGCGCCATGCGCCGGTTCGGCGACGGCGAGCGCTTCGGCGCGCTGATCGGGCAGATCCGCAGGCTGGCGCCGGATGCCGGGATCCGGTCCAACTTCATCGTCGGCTTCCCCGGCGAGACCGAGGCCGACCTCGCGGAGCTCGAGCGGTTCCTGGCCGAGGTGCGGCTGGACGCGATCGGCATCTTCGGGTACTCCGACGAGGAGGGCACCGAGGCTGCCGGGCTGGCCGGCCAGCTGCCCGAGGCGGAGATCGCCGAGCGGGTGGAGCGGCTGGCGAGCCTCGCCGACGAGCTGATGGACCAGCGGGCCGCCGACCGGGTCGGCCAGATCCACGAGGTGCTGGTCGAGGAGCTGCTCGCCGAGCCTGGCGGCGGCGCTCCTGCCTGGCGGTACGGCGGCCGCGGCGCGCACCAGGCGCCCGAGGTCGACGGGTCCACCCTGGTGTGCGCCGACCGCCCCCTGGCCGTCGGTGACCTGGTGCGGGTGCGGGTATCAGGTTCCGATGGGGTGGACCTCGTGGCCGATCTGACCGGCTCGGACGAACGGGAGCGTCCGGGCTCGCCGCGGACCGTTGACTAGCTCGGGTGCGGGGAACTCGCCGGCCGCGCCCAGGCTGGTGAACCTGCCGAACGGGCTCACCGTGCTCCGGCTCGTCCTTGTCCCGGTGTTCGTCGCGTTCCTGGCCACCGGCGGTACCTCGCCGGACGGCTCGGCCTGGCGAGTGGCTGCGTTCTTCGTGTTCGGCGTGGCGTCGGCCACCGACCTGCTCGACGGCGAGCTGGCCAGGCGCAGCGGCATGGTCACCGACTTCGGCAAGATCGCCGATCCGATCGCCGACAAGGCGCTGATCGGCTCGGCGCTGATCACGCTGTCCGCGCTCGGCGAGCTCGCCTGGTGGGTCACCGTGATCGTGCTGGTACGCGAGGTCGGGGTCACGGCGCTGCGGTTCTGGGTGCTCAGGTTCGGCGTGATCGCGGCCAGCCGGGGCGGCAAGATCAAGACCGTGCTTCAGATGGTGGCGATCGGCCTGTACATCCTGCCAGTGCACATCGGCTGGGTTCGCCCGGCGATCATGGCGGCCGCAGTGGCCGTGACGCTGGTGACCGGCGCGGACTACGTGGCCAGGGCGCTCCGGCTCCGCCGGAGCGTGGCCGCGGCTGGGCCAGGGGCGGCAGGGCCCGAGCCCGCCGGGCCGGGCCGGGCAGGGCCCGACGCCGCCGGGCCGGGCAGGGCAGGGCCCGACGCCGCCGGGTCGGGACCCGGCCAGGCCGGGACATGACGGCGGGACCGGCGGACGGCGGGAACCCGGTCGGCGGCGGGAACTCGGCCGGCGGCGGGAACCCGGCCGACGGCGGCGGGCCCCCGGCCGGCGGCGGGAACCCGGCCGAGGCGATCAGGCTGCTCGCCGGGAGGGGCCTGACCGTGGGCACCGCCGAGTCGCTGACCGGCGGCCTGGTCGCCGCGGCACTGACGACGGTGCCCGGCGCGTCAGCGGTGTTCCGCGGCGGGATCGTGGCCTACGCGGGCGACCTCAAGTCGACGCTGCTCGGAGTGCCCGCTGACCTGCTCGACCGGGTCGGCACCGTGCACGCGGACGTGGCCATGGCGATGGCACTCGGAGCCCTTGCGCGGATGTCGGTGAGCGCGAGCGTCGCGACCACCGGTGTGGCGGGCCCAGACCCGGTCGACGGCTATCCCGTCGGCACCGTGCACATCGCGGTCGCCGTGCCCGGAGATCAGCGGCCCCGGGTGCTGCACCGCGAACTGAGCCTCGCTGGCGACCGGGACCAGATTCGAAATGAGACCGTGCGGCGCGCTCTGAACCTCCTTGTCGAGGCCCTTATGGAAGACAATGCGTGATTACAGCGTTACGTATGTCGAACACGCACCGATGCCCTCTCCCGCACTGTCGGCGACGCCAGGTACGGTGGAAGGGTGAGCGCCGAGTCCTCGGGGAAGGGATGCGACGATGGTCCTGCTTCGTCACTTGCTAGGTGACGCGTTGCGGCGGCTGCGCCTGCGGCAGGGTCGCACCCTCCGTGAGGTGTCGGCGTCGGCGCGAGTCTCGCTCGGCTACCTGTCCGAGGTGGAGCGCGGCCAGAAGGAGGCCTCGTCCGAGCTGCTTGCCGCGATCTGCTCCGCACTGAACACGCCGCTGTCGCAGGTCCTCAGGGAGGTCTCCGACAACTTCGCTCTGGCTGAGCTCCAGGTCGAGCCGGTGTTCGCAGACGTGATCGAGCCGGCCATCGAGGTCGCAGGGACTGGCCACCTGGACGGGAGCGGAGCCGATGCTGGCGAGCACGTCGCGGTCGGCCCCGTTGCCTCCGCCGCGCATAGGGTTCCGGTGGGTGCCGGCGCCAAGGTGCCCGCCACGGCCGGCCAGCTCGGTGCGGGCCCAATCGGGCCCGGCCAGCTCGGGCCCGGCCAGCTCGGGCCCGGCCAGCTCGGGGCCGGCCATATCGCTGCCGGGCAGCTGCGGCCGGCTCAGAAGATCACCGTTCCGGCGCGGCTGCCGATCGCCGCGACCGGCGTGCCGGTAACGGAGCCTGCGTTCGACCAGGTCAGCAGGACGGTGCGCGAGATCACCAACATGGTGCCCGTCTAACGAAGGTTCGCCTCCGAAGGATCGCCCGGCCGCAAGGTTCGCCTGGCCCGCAAGGTTCGGGCCGCGCGCAAGGTTCGGGCCGCGCGCGTCGAGCAGCATCCGCTGCCAGTCCTCGCCGGAGATGATCTTGATGGATGTGGAGGATGTCCCAGAATACGCAGTGGATGTGGCATCCATTCCAAGGACACCCAGGTGATCACATCCGGTTTGGCTGATATGCGAGGGTCCAGCCCGCCTCGCCGCCGTGTTCGCCGGGCGGCCGTGGTCGCGCGGCGGGTCGCAGGCTGCCGCGCTGCTCCGGGGTTGTTCCCGACCGGTGACGCCGCGTGGAAGGGCTGCCAGCCACGGGCGAGCGGACTACGAAACCGTCCGCGGCGACCACGCTGCCCAGCGGGCTAGGCGCCGGTCAACGCCACCCGAGATCTGCGGGATGCGTGCTGCGGGATGCGCCCGCGGGAGGCGCGCTGCGGGAGGCGTGCTGCGGGATGCGCCCGCGGGAGGCGTGCTGCGGGAGGCGTGCTGCGGGAGGCGTGCTGCGGGAGGCGTGCTGCGGGAGGCGTGCTGCGGGAGGCGTGCTGCGGGAGGCGCCTAATGGCCGACGCGGGCTTCCCAGGAGCCCGGCAGCTCGGCAAGCGCGAGAACGCGCTCGGGTAGCTGACCGCCGACCAGATGCGCGAGCGTGACCTCCTCGAGGATCGCTCGCTCGTTGGCGCGCAGCGCGATCCACACGGTCTGGAGCGGCTCGGCGGCGCCGATGTACCCGAGATTCTCCGGGCGCTCGCCGCGCACGCCGAGGAGCGGGCCGTCGATGGCGCGGATGATGTCGGCCAGCGAGATCTCGTCGGCCGGCCGCGCCAGCCAGAAGCCGCCATCGGGTCCGCGCTGGCTGCGGACGAGCCCGGCGCGCCGCAGCTGGGTCAGGATCGCTTCGAGGAACTTGGCCGGGATCTGCTGTGCCCTCGCTAGCTGCTCAGCGGTCACATGACCGCTGGGCGATGCCGCGAGCTCGATCGCGGCCCGCAGGGCATAATCTGCTCGGGCTGACAGGCGCATACGAAGCATTATGCAGGTAGTTGCGGCCTGATGCCGGGCGCAGGAGGCCGGCAGGTGCCGGAATGGCCGCCTTCGCGGCGATACCGGAGCCTGAGAGAGAGTTCCAAGCCCGCCCAGCCGGAGCGGCCGGTTGAGATCCTCATCCGGTTGCCGCGGCCGCCGCAAGCGCGTCAGTATTCGTCCCATGCGATATGTCATGGCAAGTAAGTGGGGTCTCACCGAGCATTTCGTGATCAGTGACGGATCGGGCGCGCCGGTCTTCGACGTCCGGGGCAACCTGGGCCTCACCCAGCACCTGTCGATCCGCGATCAGTCAGGTCACGAGCTCGCGCTCATCAAGAAGCACATGATGACGACCGCTCACGAGATCATGCTCGGCGGCCAGCGGGCCGCCGAGATCCATCACGGGGGCTTCTTCGGCGACCACTACGACATCGACTCGTCCTTCGGTCGGCTGACCGCCAAGGGCAGCTTTACCGGCTGGGACTACACGATCAGCCACGGCCACCAGCCGGTCGCGCGGGTATCGCGCGAGCTGGCCTTCAGGGAGAAATTCCTGGTCGACACTGCCGATGGCGTGAACGACGTGTTCATCCTGGCGGTCGTGCTTGCCATCGACGCGATCCACGACGAGCGCCGTAGTGACGAGCACCACGGCGGCATGCTGGGTGGCGGCATGCTGGGCGGCGGCGGGATGATGGGCGGCCTGCTCGGAGGCAACTTCCCCTGAGCTGCCCGGTGCCTGCCCGGCAGGTCTTAGGTGCCTGCGCGGCAGGTCTTCGGCCGTCTAGGTCCAGTCGGGATCCTCGGCGAGCTTGGCCGAGATCCGGTCGTGGAAGCTGCGGCGGCGCAGAGCCGCCTCGATGTCGGTGACGACCCGGCTCAGCGGATAGGGGATCTCGGCCTCGAGCTCGGCGACCGCGGCGTCGGTGGCACGCCACTCGGCGGCCAGCTTCCTGATGACCCGGTGCGCCTTGGCCGTCAGGACCACATGCTTGCTCCGGGCGTCTGTGCCCTCGGTGGTCCTGACCAGGCCGGCCGAGCGCATCGCAGCGACCTTCTGGCTCATCGCCGAGTGAGTGCGCTGCACCGACTCGGCCAGCTCGGTGATCGTCATCGGGCCGCGGGCGTTCAGCCGCAGCAGCTCCATCACGAAGCTCGGCTTCAGGCCGTCGATCTGCGCCTGCGCATAGATCCTGGCGATGTCGGCGTTCATCGCCTGCTGGAGCAGCCGCAGCGACCGCCACTGGCTGTGCTCGCTGGGGTCCGCGGCGTCAGCGGTATCGGCAGGGTCGGCGGCGGACTGCTCGCTAGCTTTGGCCATGTCTTATTGTAACAGTCCTTATGTAAGTGCTGTTACAATACTCTGGCCTCATCCCGCATGTGCTTGGAGCCCTGGACATGCCACGCGTCACGCGACTGCTCGCCGACATCGGCCCGCTGCGCGAGTCCGCGGCCTTCAGGCGGCTGTGGATCGGCAGCACGCTCTCCTCCGTCGGCGGGGCGCTCACCTGGTTCGCCGTGCCGCTCCAGGTCTACGACCTGACCCACTCGCCGTTCGCTGTCGGCGCGATCGGGATCGCGCAGATGGTCCCCACGCTCGCGGTCGGCCTGGCGGGCGGCGCCATCGCCGACGCCGTCGATCGGCGCAAGCTGGTCCTGGTCACCAGCTCCTGCCTGGCTGCGGTCTCCGCCGGGCTGGCCGCCCAGGCCTTCGCTGGCCCGGGGTTGCTCTGGCTGCTCTACGCCCTGGTGGCGGTCCAGTCGGCGCTGTCCGCCGTCAACGCGCCGGCCAGGCAGTCCCTCGTCCCTGGCCTGCTACCGCCCGGCAAGCTCGCCGCCGGCCTCGCGCTGAACAGGCTGAGCTTCCAGGTCATGCTGACCGTCGGGCCGGCGCTGGCTGGCGCGATCACCGCGACGTCGGCGCTCGGGCTGCGCGCGTGCTACCTGATCGACGCGATCAGCTTCGCCGGGGCCCTGTACGGGGTGGCCACCTCGCCCGCGAGGCCGCCGCAGCCCGGTGCGGCCCGGCCCAGCCTCCGGTCGGTCCTCGAGGGCGCCAGGTTCATCGGCCGCAACCGAGTGCTTGCCGGGGCGTTCATCGCCGACCTGAATGCGACGATCTTCGCGCTTCCGTTGGCGCTGTTCCCGGCGATCAATGCCGAGCGGTTCGGCGGCGACCCCCGCACTCTCGGCCTGTTCACGACGGCGATCGGCGTCGGCGGACTGGTCAGCGCGGCGCTGTCGGGGCCGATCAGGCACGTCACCCGCCAGGGCCGCGCGATGCTGTGCACCGTGGCGATCTGGGGCGCGGCATTCGCCGGCTTCGCCGTCGCCCCGAGCCTGTGGCTGACCCTGCTCCTGCTCGCGATCGCCGGCGCGGCCGACACGTTCACCGTGGTGTTCCGCGGCGCGGTGGTGCAAGCGGTGACCGACGAGCAGTTCCGTGGCCGGGTCACCGCGGCGGACTTCGTCGTGGGCGCCGGCGGCGGCCAGCTGGGCAACGTGGAGGCCGGCGCACTCGGCTCGCTCACGTCGCCGGTCATCAGCGCGCTCAGCGGCGGCCTGATCACCGTCGTCGGGACGCTCGTCATCGGCCTGGCGCTGCCCGCGTTCACCAGATACCGGGCGGTGCCGGCCGGCGGCGGCCAGCAGGCGCCCGCGGTCCCGGAGAGTGCAGGCGCAGTGGCCTGAGCCGCGCCAGCCGGGTGGGCCTGAGCGTCTGGTCAGCTCGCGGTTACTCGGTTCGCCGGTCAGCCGCGCAGGCGCAGGCCGCGCGGGGTGGGCCGGAAGCCGGCCGACTCCAGCGCCTGCGCGAGCGGCGAGTCGTAGACCCCGGCGCCGTCGGCTCGCTCGACGGTGAGCTTGCCGAGGGCGCCGGCCCGCACCGCGGCGGCCAGCGCGGCGGTCGCCGGTCCGAGCAGCGCCGGGTCGGCGGTCCACGACAGCAGCGTCTTGCCGCCGCGCTCGACGTAGAGCACCAGCAGGCCGGACACCAGTACCACCAGCGCTCCCGCCTTGCGGCCTGGCCGGTGCCCGCCCGGCGTCTCGTCCGGCCTTGGCGGCCACGGCAGCGCCGCCCCGTATGCGTTCGCCGGGTCGGCGGCCGCCAGCACGAGTGCGACTGGCTCGGCGCGCGCCGCCGGAGCAGCCCACGGATCAGCCGGCCACACGCCGGCCGCACGGTCCGCGCCGACGGTCAGGCCGGCGGTGTGGCCTGGGGCGGACGCCAGGTCGGCTCGCCCGGCCGGGCCTGAGGTGGCATCGAGCACCGACTCCGACATCGCGCGCATCCGGTCCACGGCGCCGGGCAGCGCGAACTGAGCCGCGCCTAGGCCCTCCACGAAGTAGCCGCGGCGGCACTGGCCGGTCTCCTCCATCGCCCGCAGCACCGGGTAGAGCGCCCCGAACCCGCCCGGCACCCGCTCCGTCGCCGCCGCGCCCCTGATCACGATGCCGTGCCGGTCGAGCAGCGACAGCGCCCTGGCGTGCAGCCGCCTGGTCTGATCTGGGTCCACCGGCGGTACCAGCGACCACCGGCCGCTGACGGTCGGCGGTCCGGCATGCGAGGGCAGCGAGCCGCGGCCGAAGCGGGGCCGCCTGGCGCCCGCCCGGCCGGCCATAGGCACCGGCTGCCCGCCGGGGAACGGCTGAGGGCCGGCGAACGGCTGAGCGCTTGCCAAGGGCTGAGCACCTGCCACCGGCTGAGGCCCGGCGAACGGCTGAGCGCTTGCGAACGGCTGAGCGCTTGCGAACGGCTGAGCGCCCGCGAACGGCTGGCCGGCACCCGGCCGGCGGCCGCCCTGCGCGCTGCCCGACCACGCGCCGCCGGTCCGCAGCACCGTGCGAAGCGGGGCGAGCGTGTCGTTGGTCAGCAGGCCGGCCCAGACCAGGTCCCAGATCGCGGCCGCTACCGCCTGGTCGCTCACTAGGCGCAGGCGGCTGGCACTCGCGGGCACCCGCGGACCGTCCGCGGCCTCCTGACCGGCATCCCCGGCCAGCAGCAGGTCGGCGACACGGTCGGCGAGACCGCGGAAGAACAGCGCCCCGCCGCCGCCGAGCACGCTCAGCACGGCCTCGTGCACCGGCGTCATCGTGATCTCCCCGGGCGGTGGCAGCAGCAGCGGCGCCGAATCGGCGGGAGCTAGCGCCAGCCAGCCGTCGCCGCCGGGCAGCGCCCCGGCGCCCGCCCAGACGACGTCGCCTGCCACGGTGAGCTCGTCAAGCATGGCAGGGACATAGCCGTCCACCCTGGCCGGCAGGATCAGAGACTCCACGGCTCCCGCCGGGACCGCGGCTCCGGCCAGCTGCTCAACCACGGCGTAGACGGCGTCGGGACCGGCGAGCCTGGCCCGCCGCCTGGGCGGCCGGCCGGCGGCCCCGCGCGCGCCGTTCCCGGCCGCGCCGGCGCCACCCCCCGCGGCTGCGTCGTGCAGCGCGTCCTGCCAGGCCGTCAGGAACGCCGCGAAGACCTGGGCAGGCACCGGCTCGGCCTCCTGGCGAAGCCTGGCCAGGCACCGGCGCTTGAGCATCCGCAGCACGCCGGAATCGCACCACTGCGGCCCGGCCAGGCTCGGCAGGAACTCGCCCTCGGTGACTCGCCCGTCTGCAGCCAGCCGGTGCAGCATCCCGGTCACCACGGCGACCCCGAGCCCGTACCTGCGGGCCGCCTCGGCCGCGGTGAACGGCCCGTGCGTCCGCGCGTACCTGGCGACCAGATCGCCGAGCGGGTCGGGCAGCAGCTCGGTGAAGGCCACCGGCACGCCGACGGGCAGCGCCACGCCGAGCGCATCTCGCAGGCGCCCGGAGTCCTCGATCGCGGCCCAGCGCTGCTCCCCTGCAACACGCACCTCGATGACCCGCCGCGCGGCGGCGAGCCCGGCCAGCCAGACCGCGGCCGCTTGAGGCTCCGCGCACCTGGCCGCCACCTCGTCGGCCGACAGCGGCCCGGCCTGCATGATCAGGTCGGCGAGCTGCTCGGGCCCCGAGCACCGCCGCGACGGCGACAGTCGCTGCAGGTCGCGCTCGGCCTCGGCGACGATCTGCGGGTCGAGCAGCTCCCGCAGGTCGGCCTGACCGAGCAGCTCGGCGAGCAGGGCGGAGTCCAGGGTGAGCGCCTGCGCGCGGCGCTCGGCCAGCGGCGCATCGCCCTCGTACATGAACGCGCCGATGTAGCGGAACAGCAGCGCCCTGGCGAACGGTGACCCCGAGGCGGTCTCGACCTCCACGAGCCGGATCTTCCGCCCGGACAGGTCACGCATCAGGCCGACTAGGGCGGGCACGTCGAACACGTCCTGCAGGCACTCCCGCATGGTCTCGAGCACGATCGGGAAGCTGGCGTAGCCGCTGGCGACGGCCAGCAGCTGGGCGGCACGCTGGCGCTGCTGCCACAGCGGCGACCGGCGGCCCGGCTGGCGCCGCGGCAGGAGCAGCGCACGCGCGGCGCACTCCCTGAACCGGGAGGCGAACAGGGCGGACGAGCCGAGCTCGGCCGTCACCAGCGGCTCGACCTCGTCGGGGTCGAGCAGGGCGAAGCCGCCGGGCGGCGGGTCGTCGGAGTCGGGTACCCGGATTACGATCCCGTCGTCGGTGTGCATGGCCTGCACGTCCATGGCGCCGTACCGCTCGCGCAGCCGGGCCGCGATCGCCAGCGACCAGGGCGCGTGCACCTTGGCGCCATACGGGCTGTGCAGCACCAGCCGCCAGTCGCCGAGCTCGTCACGGAACCGCTCGAGCACCAGCGTGCGGTCGTCGGGCAGGTAGCCGGTGGCCTCGCGCTGGCCGGCCAGGTAGCTGAGCAGGTTGGCGGCGGCCAGCTCATCAAGTCCGTCGGCACGCAGCCGGTCCGTCGCGGCCTGCGGTTCGCTCGCGCCGATCTCCCTGCAGTACGCGCCGATCGCCCGGCCGAGCTCGGCCGGGCGGCCCGGGGTGTCCCCGTGCCAGAACGGCAGCTTGCCCGGCTGGCCGGGCGCGGGCGAGACGATCACCTGGTCGGCCGTGATGTCCTCGATCCGCCACGAGCTTGCGCCGAGCACGAAGACGTCGCCGACCCTGGACTCGTAGACCATCTCCTCGTCGAGCTCGCCGACCCGCCGGGAGTGCCGACCGGTCGGGTCCGACGCACCGACCAGGAACACGCCGAACAGCCCGCGGTCCGGGATCGTGCCGCCATTGGTGACGGCCAGGCGCTGGCCGCCAGGGCGCCCGCGCAGAGTGCCAGTCGCCCGGTCCCAGACCAGCCTTGGCCGCAACCCGGCGAACTCCTCGCTCGGGTACCGCCCGGCCAGCATGTCGAGCACCGCCTCGAGCACCGGCCTGGTCAGCCCGCTGAACGGGGCCGCGCGCCTGACCAGCGCGAGCAGGCCGTCCACGGTCCAGTCGTCCAGCGCGGTCATCGCGACGATCTGCTGCGCGAGCACGTCGAGCGGGTTGCGGGGCATCCGCAGCTCTTCGATCTGGCCGCCGCGCATCCGCCCGGCCACCACCGCGGCTTGCACCAGGTCGCCCTGGTACTTGGGGAAGATCACGCCACGGGAGACGTCGCCGACGTTGTGGCCTGCCCGCCCGGTCCGCTGCAGGCCGCTTGCCACCGACGGCGGCGATTCGACCTGGATAACAAGGTCCACCGCGCCCATGTCGATGCCAAGCTCGAGGCTCGACGTGGCGACCACCGCAGGGAGCCGCCCGGCCTTAAGCGCCTCCTCGATCTGGGTCCGCTCGGCGCGGGACACCGATCCGTGGTGCGCGCGGGCGACGACCGGGGGAGCGAGGTCCTCGGGATCCTCTCCGGCCTGCTCCGCGCGCTCCGCCGCGCGCTCGGCGGCGAGCTCATTCAGCCTGGCGCAGAGGCGCTCGGCCAGCCGGCGTGAGTTGGCGAACACGATTGTGGATCGGTGCTGCTCGATGGCGTCGAGCACCTGCGCCTCGACATGCGGCCAGATCGAGTGGGCGCGGGCCGGTCCTGCTGGCGGCCCGCCCGGCGGGCCGCCAGCAGGCACCCACCCGGCGGGATTGCCCACTCCCGCCTGCGCCGCGACCTCCGCGGGCCCGAGCAACCTGCCGTGCGCGTCCGGGCCTGCGGCCGACGCCAGGTCGGCCATGTCCTCGACCGGCACGACGATGCGCAGGTCGAGCCGCTTCTCGCTGGGCGGCGCGGCAATCGTGACCGGCAGCGCGCCGCCGAGGAACGACGCGACCTCCTCCGGCGGCCGCACCGTCGCCGACAGCCCGATCCGCTGGGCGGGCCTGACCCGCCCGCCGTCCGCCTGCGCGCCGTCATCCTGGTCGCCGTCGGCCCGGCGGGCGGCGGGGCCCGCGCCGCGCAGGGCGTCGAGCCGCTCGAGGGACAGCGCCAGGTGGGCGCCGCGCTTCCCGCCGGCGAGCGCGTGCACCTCGTCGACGATCACGGTCTGCACGTGCCGCAGCCCCTCCCTGGCCTGGGAGGTGAGCAGCAGGAAGAGCGACTCCGGCGTGGTGATCAGTATGTCCGGCGGCTTGCCGGCCAGCCTGCGGCGCTCGCCGGCCGCCGTGTCGCCGGTCCGCACGCCCACCCTGATCTGCGGCTCGGGCAGCCCGAGGCGTCGCATCGCCTGGCTGACGCCGGCTAGCGGGGAGCGCAGGTTCCGCTCGATGTCCACGGCCAGCGCCTTCAGCGGCGAGATGTACAGGACGCGGCAACGCTCGGCGGCGCTGGCCGGGACCGGCTCGGTGGCCAGCTTGTCGATCGCCCACAAGAAGGCGGCCAGCGTCTTTCCCGATCCGGTGGGCGCGACGACCAGCGCGTTCTGTCCGTTACCTATGGCATTCCAGGCATCGGCCTGCGCGGCGGTCGGCTCGGCGAAGGCGTCGCGGAACCACGACGCGGTCGGCTCGGAGAAGCCGGCCAGGGCCCCGGCGGCGCTACCGGCCCCTGGCGCTTGCGCTGCGCGGACGGGCATGCCTCCATACTGCCCCTCCCCGCCGACAGTCCCGTCCCGCCTAGGCGCGGCAGCCTGGGGCGGCGGGTCCCATGGCGATGGCCACCGGTGACGAGCCGACCCTGACCGGCGGGAGCACGGTGCCGGTCGACGTCAGGATCGCGGTCACGCTGTGCTGCCCGCTGACGTAGACGGCCGACCCGTCCGGGGTGATCGCGATCGCGCCTGGGCTGCGCGGAACCGAGATCGGCGACTCGGCCGTACCCGTGGCGAGATCGATCGGCGTGACCTGGCCGGTCACCGCGTCGGCGATGTAGGCGGTCCTCCCGTTCGGCGTGATCGCGATCGGCCCGATCCCCACCGGCACGTGGATCGGGGTGAGCGCGGTATCGGTGGCCGTCCTGAACGGGATCACCTCGCCTCCGACGGTCGCCACGTAGCCGGTACTCCCGTCCGGGGTGATCGCGACGTCGAACGCGCCGGGCGCCCTGATCAGCGGGCCCGCTCTGTTCGTCGCGATGTCGATCGGGACCACGCCGCCGGTGTTGACGACGTAGGCGGTCTTGCCGTTCCGCGTGATCACGATGTTCAGCGGTGCCCTGCCGACCCTGATCGGCCTGCCCGGCCGGTCCGTGGCGGTGCTGATCGGCGTGACGCCGTCCTCGTGCACCACGTAAAGCGTCCTGCCGTCTGGCGTGATCGCGAGCCGGACCGGATAGCGCCCCACCTTGATCGGCGGACCCGGGCGGTCTGTCGCTGTGTCGATCGGGGTGACGGTCGCCGACTGCTCGTTCGCCACGTAGGCGGTCGTGCCGTCGGGGGTTACCACGATCGGGATCGGCCGACGGCCGACGGTGATAGGCCTGCCCGCGGTGTTCGTCCTGATCCGGATGGGAGTCACCAGGTGGGTACCGCTGTCGGTGACGTAGGCGGTCCTGCCGTCCGGCGCGAGCGCGATCATATCGGGATTCCTGCCGACCCTGATCGGCCGCAGCGCCCTGTCGGTCACCGTGTTGACCGGCGTCACCGTGCCTGACGAGAAGCTGACCACGTAGGCGATGACCGGCCGGCACCCGGCCGCTCCGTGTGAGCCTGCCGAGTTGGCCGAGACCACCCTGTCCGGCCCGGCCGTGGTGCCGCACGCCGCTACGACGAAGGCCGCCAGCGTTGCCGTGGCCACGGTGAGCGCGCCCCTGACGATAGGAGCCGAGTGCCTGGGGTGAACCGTCATCGTCCGACCTTTCGCATCCGCGCCGCCAGCGC
>DATIZP010000035.1:0-5745 GCA_035517035.1 Streptosporangiaceae bacterium
GGTACCTGGCCTCGAGCACCCGCAGCGCGCTCGCCGGGATCGTGCGCCCGCCGGACAGCGCCGTGATCGGGTTGCCCGGGGCCAGGTACAGCGCCGCGAAGATCACAAAGCTGGCGACCAGCAGGCTGGCGACCAGCATCGCCAGCCTGCGGCCGACAAACCGCCAGCGCATCCGGTCAGCCCGTTCCGCCCAGGCTGTTCGCCCACGGCGCGAACATGTAGGAGAACGAGGCGGTCGCACCGGTCAGCCCCTTGCCAAGCAGCAGCAGGTTGGTGGGCTGGACGGTCGGGATCCAGGGCAGCAGCTTCGCTGCCATCTCCTCCGCCTGGGCCACCAGAGCCGCCCGCTTGTCCGGGTTCGCGGTGCCGCGTGCCTGCTCCATCAGCGCGGTCAGCTTCGTGTTGTCGAAGTTGTCGTAGTTCTGCGAGGCGCCGGGCAGCACGATGGTGGCGAGCAGCGCGGCAGGGTCGGCGTAGTCGCCGTAGTTCAGCGTCAGGAACCCGTCGACGCCCGCCCTGGCCTTCGGGTCGGTGAAGAAGTTGATGTAGTTCTGCGCCGACACCGAGTCGAGCTTCACCTTCAGCCCGATCGCCTGGGCCGCCTGCTGGTAGGCGCCGGTCACCGCGGCGATGTTGGAGAGCTGGGCCGAGGTGCCGATCGTGATCGTGTCGCCGGTGGCGCCCGCCTCCTTGACCAGCTTGCGCGCCTGCGCCAGGTTCTGGGTGAGCACCGGGGAGGCGGCATACGCCTTGTCGAACACCGACTTGCCGTAACCGAAGGTGCCGGGGTTGGCGATCCAGCGTGGCATCAGCGCCGCGCCCTTGTACACGTTCGCGATGACCGCCTTGCGGTTCAGCGCGAGCGAGAGCGCCTCGCGTACCTTCAGGCTGCCGAGCGCGCCCTTGCTGCTCGACACAATGAACGCGTCGGTGGCCTCGCCCGGGCCCTGGTACACGCTCACCGCCGCCTTGTCAGCCTGCAGCTCGGGCAGGGTGGACAGGCCCATGTCGTAGGCACCCTGGATCGCCCCGGTCTCCAGCCCCGAGGTGAACGTGGTGATCTCCGGCACGCCCTTCAGGATGATCTGCTTCACCAGCGGCGTCTTGACCGCCGTGTTCCAGTAGTGCGGGTTGGCGACCGCGGTCACCCCGACGCCGGGTGTCCATGACTTCAGCTCGTACGCGCCGGTGCACATGATGCCGCCGGCCGGAGCGCCGTAGTTCTTGCCTTCCTTCTGGGCGTAGGCCTTCTCGATGATCACGCCGGGCATCGAGGACAGCTCCCCCGGCAGCCAGTAGTCGGGCTGCTTGAGCGTGATCGTGACCTGGTCGCTGCCGGTGGCTACGATCGAGGCCACCCGGCTGAACACCAGCCCGTAGAAGCCGCCGAAGGACGGGTTCATCTGCCGGTCCAGGCTGTACACCACGTCGGCGGGCGTGACCGGGTGGCCGTCCCAGAACGTGGCCGCCGGGTTGATCGTGAACACCAGCTTGTCCGGCGACGGGTCGGTCATCGTCGCCAGCCCGGGCACGATCGAGCCGTCGGGCTGCTGCTCGAGCAGCGACTCGCACATCAGCGAGATCGCGGTGTTCTCCGGGTAGTCGAAGGCGAAAATCGGGTCAAGCGAGTTCACGTCGCGGTAAACGGCCCAGGTCACCGAGGAGACCGACTTCGTCCCCGCCCGGGTGCTCACCACCAGGTTCTTGGTGGGCGAGATGCTGCCCGAGCCGCCGTTGCTCGTGGCGCTGCGGCCGCAGGCGGAAATCGCCAGGGCCGCCGTGATCGTTGCCGCCGCCACGGACATCGCCGCCCGGCGGCCTGTTCTCCTGGCCATCTGTCCTCCTCGTTCCCGTCCGTCGCCTGGTCAGGGGCGCCGGTACCGCTCCTCGCCGCGCACCCACGTCGACGTCACCGAGGCCAGGCCGATCGCCCGGTCCGCCGCGGCGGCCAGGTCGGCGTCGGTGACAGCGAAGTCCGCCTCAAGCCCCGGCCTGATCGAGCCGGTGACGTCATCAATCCCGTTCACCCTCGCGCTGCCCGAGGTGTAGGCGGCCAGGATCGCCGAGCGGCCGATCGCCTGCTCGGGCAGGAACGGGTCGCCGGTTGCCTCGCCGTGCGCGGCGGGCAGCGACCGGTTCACCGCCACGTGCGCGCCGAGCAGCGGATCGGGGCTGGAGACCGACCAGTCGCTGCCCGCGCACATCGGCGCGCCCGCGGCGAGCAGCGACCCGAACGGGTACTGCCAGGACGAGCGGCGCTCGCCGAGGAACGGGATGGTCAGCTCGTCCATCTGAGGCTCGTGCGTGGCCCACAGCGGCTGGATGTTCGCGGTGGCCGACAGCCTCGCGAACCGGCCGATGTCGTCGGGATGCACCACCTGAAGGTGCGCCAGGTGGTGGCGCAGCACGCCCTGGCTGCCGACACCGTGCTGGCCGGCACCGGCGCCGTTGGCCTCCCTGGCCGCCTCGATGGCGTCGAGGGCGTTCCTGACCGCGCGGTCACCAAGCGCGTGGAAGTGAACCTGGAACCCGTGCCGGTCGAGCGCGGTGACGAACCTGGGCAACTCGGCCGGGTCGATGAAGTCGAGGCCGGACCGCCCGGTCGAGCAGCCATGCCCGTCCAGGTAGGGCTCGAGCATCGCGGCGGTATGGTTCTCCGCGACGCCGTCGAGCATCATCTTCACGCTGGTCGCCCTGAACCGCCCGGCCTGGCCGACCCGGCGGCGCTCGATCAGCTCGGGCAGCTGGTCGAGCCCGCGGTGCCGGTCCCACCACAGCGCGCCGACGACGTGGCCGGCCAGGGTGCCTGCCGCCGCCGCCCGCAGGTAGGCGTCGATCGGGTCGGCCAGGCCGGGCGAGCGGCCGACGATCGCGTCCTGCCACCCGGTGATGCCGAGCGAGAGCAGGTAATCCTGCCCGGCCAGCAGGCCCGCGTACCAGTCGTCCGCGGTGAGCTCGGGCAGCAGCCGCGACACCAGGCCAGCCGCTCCCTCCTGGAGGGTGCCGGCCGGCTGGCCGGCCGCGTCCCGCTCGATCCGGCCGTCGGCCGGGTCAGGGGTGCCGACGTCGATGCCGGCCAGCTCGAGGGCCCTGCTGTTCACCCAGGCACCGTGGCCGTCCCTGTTCGGCAGGAACACCGGCCGGTCGGGCACGACGGCGTCGAGCAGGTCCTTGGTCGGCACCCCGCCGGGAAACGCCTCCATCGACCAGCCGCCGCCGGTGATCCACTCGGCCTGCGGATGGGCGGCCGCGTAGGCCGCGATGATCGCGGTGTACTCGGCGGCGGTCCGGACGCCGGTCAGGTCGCAGCGGCAGAGCCGGTCGCCGGCGAAGACCGGGTGCACGTGCGCGTCGATGAACCCGGGCAGCAGCGTGCCGCCGCGCAGGTCCACCGGCTCGGCCCGGCCGAGCGGGCCGGCCTGCGCCGCCGGGCCTACGTAGCTGATCGTCCCGTCGCTGACCCGGACCACGGTCCCCGGGGGGGCGAACGCCGCGCCGTCGAAGACCGCTCCGTTGTGGAACGCCAGCTCTGAGCCGACCGGCACGCAGCCTCCTACCCCGATAAGCAGTAATTGCGGATGATTAGAGCACTTGACCAAGTCTTAGTCAATAGCTCTGACAAAGCCTTGTAAGTCACCGTCCGGCGAGTTAGCGTCATCGGCGTCGGATGCGACAATCTGCGTGTGGCCGATCACGAGGAGATGCCGGGATGACGACGAGCGGGCGGCGCCTGCGGCGCGGCAGCCTGACGCCCGACATGATCGTCACCGAGAGCCTGCGGCTGCTTGACTCCGAGGGCTCGGACGGGTTCAGCCTGCCCAAGCTCGGCCGGGCGCTCGGCGCCGATCCGACCGCGGTCTATCGCCACTTCGCCAGCAAGGACGACCTGGTCCTGGCGATCGCCGACCGGCTGATCGAAGAGGCCATGGCCGGCCTGGCGCCCCAGCCGTGCTGGCTGGGAACGGTCGAGCAGGTCGTCCGCCGGATGCGGGCCACCTACCTGGCCCACCCGGCAGCGGCCGCGCTCTCCTCGTACCGCACGACTCAGCGCCCGGCCGAGATGCGGATCGTCGACATCCTGATCGGCGCTGTACTCCAGGCGGGGTTCGAGGGAGCGAAGGCCGCCCTCGTCTACCGCGCGATCGGCGACTTCGCCCTGGCTTGGGCCGGCGGCGAGGCGGCGCTCGGGGCGCTCGACCCGGCCCTGCAGCAGTCCGACCGCGCCGCCTGGACGCGCGCCTACCTGGCCGTCGACCGCACCGGGTACCCCCACATCTGGCAGATCAGGGACGAGCTGGCCGGGGTGCCCGACGACGGCATCTTCGAGACCGTGCTGGCCGCCATCATCGCCGGGCTCAGACTTCAGGCACCCCGCCCGTGCGGATGCGCCGAGCATGCCACCGCCACGGTGGCCGCGCCGTGACCGCGCGGCTTACCAGGCGCCCAGGCGGGCCAGCCAGGCTCCGCGACCTGCTCGGCTCCGGCCAGACGGTCGTGGCGCCTGGCGCGTACGACCCGCTGGCCGCGCGCCTGGTCGAGGAGGCCGGCTTCCCGGCGGTCTACATGACCGGCTTCGGCACGTCGGCCGCGTTGCTCGGCAGGCCGGACGTGGGGCTGCTGACGATGACCGAGATGACGGACAACGCCGCGAGGATCGCGGCCTGCGTCGACATTCCGGTGATCGCCGACGCGGACACCGGGTACGGCAACCCGGTCAACGTGATCAGGACGGTCGGCGCCTACGAGGCGGCCGGTGTGGCCGGGATCCACATCGAGGATCAGGTCGCGCCCAAGAAATGCGGGCACATGGAGGGCAAGCAGGTCATCGCCGCCGCCGAGATGGCGCAGAAGGTGCGCGCCGCCGTGGACGCGCGATCCGACCCCGACTTCGTGATCATCGCCAGGACCGACGCCAGAGCGGTGGAGGGCCTGGACAGCGCGCTCGACCGGGCCGCGCAGTACCTGGAGGCGGGCGCGGACGCGCTGTTCGTCGAGGCGGTGCTCTCCGAGGATGAGGCGGCGCGCGTGGCCGCCGCCTTTCCCGGCGTGCCGCTACTCTTCAACTGGGCCGAGGGCGGCAGGACGCCGCCGCTGACCCTGGAGCGGCTCACCGCGCTCGGCTACCGCATCGTCATCTTTCCGATCGGCACGCTACTGGCCGCGACCGCCGCCATCCGCAGGGTGCTCGCCGAGATTGCCACGGCAGGAACGCCGGCCGCCGCGCTGCCCGGCCTGCCGACGTTCGCGGAGTTCGCGGAGTTCATCGGGCTGGGTGAGGTACGCAGCGCCGAGCGGCGCTATGCGGTGCCTGACGGCCGCTGACCGGCCGCGGCTACGATGCGGGCATGAGGTTCGCGATCGCGATTCCGCAGCTGTTCGGCGACGGCGAGTTCGACCCGGCGGCGTTCGCCGCCTACCTGCGACGGGCCGAGGAACTCGGGTTCGAGAGCGCCTGGGCGCAGGAGCAGGTGCTCGGCCCGGCGCCGCAGCTCGCCCCCGTCGAGGTGATGACCTTCGCCGCCGCCTGCACGAGCACGCTGCGGCTGGGCTGCGTGGTGTTCGTGTCCACCCTGTACAGCCCGGTGCACCTGGCCAAGAGCCTCACCACGCTCGACCAGCTCAGCGCGGGCCGGATCGAGATCGGAGTCGGCACCGGCGGGCCGGGGCGGCCGTTCGCCGCGTTCGGCGTTGACCCGGCCAGGTACGTCGCGCGGTTCACCGAGGGCCTGGCCGTGATGAAGGCGC
>DATIZP010000036.1:0-23817 GCA_035517035.1 Streptosporangiaceae bacterium
CGCAGGTGCGGCCATCCCCGACGAAGTCGTCGACGACCTGGTCATCCACGGGGACCTGGCCGCCTGCCGCGACCGCGTCGCCGAGTACTGCGTCCAGGGCCTCGATACCCCGGTCATGGCGATCATCGCCCCGCCCGGCACGGACACCAGCCACACCATCCGCGCCCTGGCCCCCGCATAACCAGCACCCCACCCGCCGACCCGCGCTCAGCGCAACCTCGCACTCGGCGAGGGCCCTGGCCCTGCCTGCGCACCCCACCTGCGAGCCGCAACTTCGCAGTCGCCGGACCCGGCCCGCCCCCCGCAACGCCCGGCCACCCTCTCTCTGCGCCCCGTCGCCCCGGCCAGCCTCACCCAATTGCCCCTATTTGCTCATTGTGCCGCTAATGCCCGTTGGAATGAATGCCACATCGACTTCGATATACGCAGTGGATGTGGCATTCATTCCAACGCAGCTGACGAAACGTGCGACGCAACTTAGTTGCTTATGGGCGAAACCTGACTAACAAGACTTCGCGAGGTTCTGAGTCGACCCGCCGACGCCGCCGGGCCCAGCCAATGAGTCACCAGGCCAGTGAGCCGCCGGGCCCAGCCGATGAGTCGACGGGCCAGGCCGGTGAGTCGCCGGGCGCAGCCGATAACGCGTGGAGCGCAGGCCGCGTCGGCTGGACAATGGGGCGGTGACCGAACCCCCGGATCGGCAACTGCACGGCGGTGGGCGCACGCCCGTGCACCGGCGGGGCGACGTGGTCATCCGCGACGCGGGGCCGTGGACGCCTGCCGTTCACGCGCTCCGGCGTCATCTGGACGACGCTGGCTTCCCCTCCGCACCGAGGGTGGTGGGCTCCGGCTTCGAGGAGAACGGCCGCGAGACCCTGACCTTCATCGACGGCGAGTTCATCGATACGCAGCCGTGGAGCCTTGACGCGGCTGCGGCGGTCGGCGCGCTGCCGCATCCCGAGTGCGGCTGAAGCTCACCCCGAGTACGGCTCGAGCAGGTGGCTGAACGCCCACGTGGTCTGCGTGATCCCAGAGCAGCGGTTGCTGTCGATCGCGCCGGGGCAGCCTCCGTTGTCCCGCTGGATCGCCCAGATCGACAGGAAGTTCATCCCGTGCGCCCGCGCGAAGCGCATCATCTCCTGCGCATCAGCCAGCGAGGTGACCTCGGTCTTCTTCGGGTAGTCGTCGATCCCGGGCAGCATCGTCATGCCCTCTAGATGCCAGACCCGCGCCCGGCTGAGCCAAGGGAAGACCCTGGCAAGCTGGCGGTGCGCGTTGCTGACCGCCTCGATCGCGAGCTTGCCCATGGCCAGCGGCTTGGTCTCGTGCCCCAGGTAGTAGTCGAAGACCATCAGGTTGACGGAGCTAACGCGGACACCGGCGGCGACCGCGCTGCGCACGACGTTGAGGTTCTGCTTGTCCAGGCCATGCGGCTCAATCCCGATCGTGAACTGGATCTGCAGCCTGATCCCGCATGCCCTCGCCCAGCGCTGCGCCAGCGCGATGGCCCGGCTGCGCCGCTCGATCCCGGCCCGGTTGGTCAGCGACCGCGCCTCCACGTCCATGTCCAGCCTGGTCACGTGGTAGACGGTGATCACCTGTTCGTACGCGCGCGCGATCGCGGCGACGCTGTGGCACGCGTCGGCGATCTCGGTGCCGCCCTGATCGGCGCTGTAGCCGCCGAACGACGGGATCACGTCGCCGCCCAGCTTGCGCACCCGCACGATCTGGGCCAGGTAGCGGCCCGCCGAGATCGGCTGCTTGCGGTTGCCGTTCCAGGTCGGGGTGCAGGCGGCTGCACCTTTCTTGCCCGCCGCCTGGATGAACGCAAGCGTCAGGTATCGCGCGCCGGACTGCTGGGCGACGGTCGCCACGCTTTCCCTGGTCCACGCCTCGAAGTACGGCGCGTAGATCCGCCGCGGCAGGCTGCGCCCCGCCGCGCCCGGCGCTGCTGCCGACCGCGCCGCCGCCGGCAGCTCGGGCATCAGCAGCAAAGCCGACGTCATCACCAGGACGGCGGCCCCGGTCCAGGCCAGCGCCGCCCGATAACGTGTTCTCACGACGCCTCCTTGGCGTATCGATCCTGTCACCGAACCGGCGCCGGCACGTCGGTCTCGGGCACGTTCCAGCCGGAGACCGAAATCACCGGCGCTGCGCCGTCCAGGCCGGCCGAGGAGTAGCTGACGACCAGCGTCTGCGACTCGCCGGGGAACAGCGTGATGTCATTGCCGCGCCGATGCTGCGGCGAACGGCCTTGCTCATGGCTGGCGACCTCTCCGCAATGCGCGCCGGCCGGTCAGGCCCCCGCTGTCCGACTCCCGGACTGCGCCTGGCTTCCGCGCCCTGGTGACGACCTGGTTAGTTCGTATACTTTCCGAACAAATTCGTCAAGGGGCAGCCGTCGGCCGCCTCCACTGCCCTGGGGCGAGCGCACCGCCAGCGGGTCTGGCACGGTCCGCGGCGAAGGCGGCTCATCCGGCCAGGCGAGCCCAGCGACCCCGAGGCCCACGCACCGGCGGCTCATCTGGCCGGCCGGGTGCGGCGCAGGTAAGGTCCGCCCGGCCGCGGGCCGGGCGGGACCCCGACAAGCGCCGTCAGCCCCTCCGCGGCTCGCCGCGGTAGGTGCCGAACGACCACCGGTTGCCCTCCGGGTCCCGCGCCGCGAAGTCGCGCGAGCCGTAGTCGGTTTCGTGCAGCTCGGACAGGATCTCGGCGCCTGCTGCCTTGGCCCGCTTGAACAGCCCGTCAGGGTCGTCGGTGACGACGTAGGCGCCGAAGGTGCCCGGCTGGATCGGCCATTCGTCGGTCGGATCGCCGTCCCTGGCCGATCCCATCATGATCCCGCCGCCGAGCGGCCAGGACAGCTGTGCGTGATGGACGACGTCGCCGTCGCCGTAGACGACGGTTTCCTCGAAGCCGAACGCGTCCACGAGGAACTTGATCAGGCCGCGGGCATCCCGGGCGCGGAGCGTGGGCCAGACCTGCGGTGGCGGTGTGTTGTGCGGCGGCGTGTTCTGTGACGGTGTGTGCTGTGTCATGAGCCTCAGCCTGCCTCCGCGGCCAGAACGGTGGCTTGGAGATTTCGGAACTCCTGCGCGAGCCATGCGGTGGGTGCCCGGCCGGCGATCGCGCGGAACTCGGCGTCCAGATGTGCCTGGTCGTAGTAGCCGAACTCGGCGGCGACGCTGGCCAGGCCGAGCGGCCGACCGCGGGCCGCGCGGCGCTGCAGCACCCGGCGGGCCCGGTCGAACCTGATCACCCGGGCCGCCGCCTTGGGAGTCAGCCCGATCTCGGCGGCGAACCTTGCCCGCAGGTGCCGCTCGCTCCAGCCGGTCTCGGCCGCGAGCGCACCCACGCCGATGGTCCCGCCGGTCGCGAGCAGGCGCTGCCACGCAGCCGCCACCTCGCCGCCTGCGTCGGGCCTGCCGGTCTCCAGATAGGCGCGCACCCGGCGGGACAGCACCTCGTCGAGTACGGCAAACCGGTCAGGCCAGGTCTCCGCCGCATGCACCCGCTGGTGCAGCTCGGCGGCCAGCGGCCCGATGACGTCGGCGCCCTCGACGTCGAGGCTGGCGAGCTGCCCGGCGGGCATGCCGAGCACGGCCCGGGCGCCGAGCGGGCTCAGCGCAACCTGGACGCCGGACTGGCTGCCCTCGTGCCTGATCAGGGCTGGCGCGGTGTGCAGCCCGCCCGCCAGCGTCACGTACTCCCCGGACGGCTGGCGAGGATCGGGGTGCGCAGCCACGGTGAGCGGCTCGTCCAGGGTGACGATCAGCGTGAGGAACGGCGACGGCAGCCCGGTGTGCGTGGCCGGGGCCACGCCGGCCTGCCGGTACCCGTTGTAGCGCGCGATGTACGGCCGCAGCTCGGCGGCGGGCCCGTGCTCCACCGCCTCGCTGACGCCCCGGCTGGCTGACTCCCGCGCGGCCATGACCTCATTGTCCAGCACGCCCCCGTCGTCCGTTGAGCTCAGGATGACGTGGCCGCTGCCGGTGATGAATCGGATCACGCGGTCCGGAAGCTGACCGGTGCCCTAGGCCGCGCGTCCACGGTCAGCTCGAACACGTCCGGCCTCGCGTAGTGCCCGACCGGGTCGAATTCGCGGCGGCCCGCAGCCACCGCGGCAAGGTCGATCGTCGCGCAGAGGATCTCCTCGCGCTCCCAGACCGGCCCGGCGATGATCCGGCCGCCTGGTTCGACCATCGCCGAGCCGCCGCGGCTCATCCAGTCGCCGTCGGCGCGATACAGATCGCCCCGCAACTCGGGGGGCACGAGGCCGCCGTGCAGCAGTGGCGCGACGCCGACCACGTAGACCCGGCCCTCCTTGGCGATATGCCGCAGGGTCGGGAGCCAGGTCTCGCTGTTGTCCCAGGTAGGGGCAAGGTAGATGTCGACTCCCTTGGCGTACATGGCCGCTCGGGCGAGCGGCATGTAGTTCTCCCAGCAGATCAGCCCGCCGACTACTCCGAACGGCGTGCGCACCACGTCAAGCGTGGAGCCGTCTCCGGTGCCCCAGATGGCTCGCTCGCCGCCGGTCGGCATCAGCTTGCGATGCCGACCGGCCAGCGAACCGTCGGGTCCGAAGTAGAGCAGTGAGTTGTACAACGTCCCGCCGTCCCGCTCGTTCACCCCGATGGCCAGGTAGACGTCGGCCTCAGCGGCGGCTGCGCCGAGCTGTCTGGTGGCCGCCGACGGCACCTCGACCGACATCTCCCCGAGCCTGCGGGCCAGGTCGCCGTCACTCCAGGCCGACGTGCGCCACACCCAGTCCGGGTAGCCGGGCACGAAGGCCTCGGGGAAGACGACGAGTCCCGCGCCGCGGTCTGCGGCATCAGCGATCAGCGTTTCCGCCCTGGCCAGCGTGGCCTCCCGGTCGAGGAATACGGGGGCGGCCTGGACCGCCGCGACGATCATCGGGTGCCCGCCCCGACCAGCAGCCGGCAGGGACCGGTGAAGCCACCCTGATGCTCGAACTGGCGAAGCGCCGTGCCCGCCTCGGACCAGGCCCACTCGCGCTCGGCCTCCGGCAGGCCGGCCAGCATCTGGTGCAGGGCGCCGAACGACTCCTGCTCGAACCGCAGGCATTCGGCCGCCGACGGCATCCGCAGCGGCGCATCGACCTCCCGCACCTCGATGTCGTGGAAGTCGGCCGCCGCCAGCTCGCGTGCGAGGACGCCGTCGAGGCCCAGGCTGAACGGGCCAGGCTGGCCGGGCGCAGGCGGGCCGAGGCCGGCTGCCTGCCTGATGATCGAGACCGGCACCGAGAAGAACCCGTTCTGCTCCGCCGGCCCGTAGACGACCACCGCGATCCGGCCGCCAGCACGCAGTGCTGCCCGCGCGCTGGCCAGGGCCGCCGGCCGGCTGGGGAAGTAGATCACACCGAGTCGGCTGATGACCGCGTCGAACGAGCCCGGCTCGACGGTCAGGTGCTCGCCGTCCATCACCCGCGTAGCGGCGTTGGCCAGGCCGGCGAGCTCGAACCGGCGCTGCGCGCGGGCGAGGATGCCCGGCGAGATGTCGGTGGCGAGCACGCGGCCGCCCGGGCCGACCCGGCGCGCCGCGGCGACGCTCTGGCCGCCCGCCCCGGCCGCGACATCGAGCACCCTGGTGCCCTCGGCGACGTTGGCGAGGTCGAGCATCGCGGCGGTCGCCTCGTCCAGCCAGTCATCGAGCGTCGGTCCCCAGTCGTCCCATGCTGCGGCGGCACGATCCCACTGCGCGAGCGTTGTCTGCTTGTATGCCACCGGGTCGAACTGCTGTGTGACGGTCACCGTGACCAACTCCTTCGGCTAGGTCTGCTGAATCCAGCCGTAGAGGTCCTGGCGGTCGACGGAGCTGAGCAGTTCGGGGTGGTCGGTCGCCATGTGCGCCCGGATCGCGTCGACAACCTCGTCGTCGGTGGCGCCGCTGGCCACGAACCCGCACTCGCAGTTGATCACCTTCGCCATCGCCGGTTCTCCTTTCGGCTGCACAATCAGTAGGTCACGGCTGCTTTGTCGAGAGCTTGGAGAAACCTTGGCGGATCCGCGGGTGCGAGTCCAGCTGTGCGGCCAGGTCTGCATCGAGATCGACGGCGAACGGCGCGAGACCCGGTTGCCTGGACCGCAGGGCCGGCGGCTGTTCTCGTTCCTGACGCTCCGCCGGCTCGCCAGCCTGACCAGGCGGGACGTGCTTGCCGCCCTCTGGGGTGAGCGCCTGCCCTCCGCCCCGGACGCCGCGCTGAGTGCCCTGCTCTCCAAGCTGCGCACGGCGGTGCAGCCGGTGCCGGTCGATGGCCTCCGGCTTGTCCTGCCCGCCGGCTGCTGGGTCGACATCGAGGCGGCCAGGGACGCGATCCACCGTGCCGAGTCCGCGATCGCGCTGGGCGCATGGGGGCGTGCCTGGGGCGCGTCACAAGTCACGATGTTCGCGGCAAGGCGTGGATTCCTGCCGGGCGAGGACCTTCCCTGGATCGCCGATGTCCGCGCGGAGCTCGACAGCCTGCACATCCGGGCGCTCGAGGCGTATGCCGACGCCTCTTTGCACCTAGGCGGCACCGAGCTGGCGACCGCGGAACGCAGCGCGAAGGACCTGGTGGCGCGGGCGCCGTTCCGCGAGAGCGGGTACCGGGTCCTGATGGCCGCCCTCGCCGAGCGCGGCAACGCCGCCGAGGCTCTGCGCGTCTACGACGACCTGGTCCGTCTGCTCCGCGACGAGCTCGGCGTCGTACCGAGCCAGGCCACCAGGAGCCTGCACGCCACCCTGCTGGCCTGCGGCCCTGACACCGGAAAGAGCCGGTGAGCGCGTTCCGGGTGGTCAGGAGGGAGTAGCCGGCCCGGCCCGGGCGGCGTCGCGGCCGGTCACGCGGCGCCACGCCGCCCTGGCCAGCTGGCGGGCGACGGCTCCCCGGCACGGGCCGTTATAGATGACGAAGTCGTCGAACGCGTGCACGCCCGGCCTCGCCGCTTCCGACCGCGCCGCGTCGCGGACGGCAACCAGCTGCGCGACCGTCATCTGCAGCGGCGGCTCGTCGGGCTGGTACCTGGAGCCGATCGGGTAGTCACGCCGCGGCGTCCGGGTCATCTCGATGTGGCAGCCGAGCACCGCGGTGACGTTGCGCGCCTGCGCGAAGTCGGCCAGCCGGTCCAGGCTCGCGGCGAATGCCGGGAAGTCGAACGCGTACAGGCGGCCGGGGTAGACCGTGTCGCCGGTCAGCAGGAAGCCGGTCCACGGGTCGTAGACCGCGATCGAGGCGCGGTGGTGCCCGGGGATCCCGGTCACCTCGAGCACCCGGCCGCCGAGGTCGAACGTGACGATCTCGTCCGGCCAGGACGCGAAGCCGAAGAAGTCCCGCTCCGCGTCCTCGTCGCGCGGCACCACGGTGGTCGCGGCCCGCCCGGCGAACTGCGGGTCGCCGGCCACGTGGTCGCCGTGGCCGTGGGTGTGGGCGACGACCAGCTCGTAGCCGTTACGCGGGTTCTCGGCCAGCCAGCCGCCGATCAGCCCGTCCACGGCCTCGCGCAGCGGGAAGACCGCCGGGTCGGCGGTGGCCCCGGTGTCCAGCAGGATCGCGCGGGAGTTGCCGAACAGCAGGTAGATGAACGGCGCCTCGTAGCTGGTCGCTTTGGACTGGCGAAGCAGGTAGGTGTGCGGGCCAAGGGCGTGCACCTGCACCGGCGGCTCGCCGCGCGCGCCGTGGATCCACCGGACGTCCAGGTCGCCGGCGACGGGGCCGGCCTCGAAGTCGATCATGACTGCCTCGTCAGACCCTGGCGGTGTCCCTGCGGAACCGCCAGACCGCGCCCGCGGCGAAGATGACCAGCCAGGCGACCGCGTTCGCGACCCAGACCATGTCGATGCCGCTGCCGAGGAGCGGCGCGTGAACCAGCTGGTTCAGCCCGTACAGCGGGGTGAACTTGGCCAGGACCTGGAGCACGTGCGGGTACGAGCTGAGCGGGATGAACAGCCCGCCGCCGAACGCGAACAGCATCAGGGCGATCCCCAGGAACTGCATGACGTTCTCGGTCGGCAGCAGGTAGCCCATGAACAGGCCGAACGCCGCGAAGACCAGCGAGCCGATCCAGACGCACAGCGGTGTGACGAACCACAGGTAGGAATAGCCGGGAGCCATGTGCGGCACGCCGCTGATCTTCGCCACGACGTAGACGGCGATCACGGCCGCGGCGCCGAGCACCATCGCGGTCAGCATCTTGATCACGATGTACGCGGCCGGCGCGAGCGGGGTGAGCCTGAGCTGCCTGCTCCACCCGGCGGCCCGCTCGATCGACACCATCGCCCCGCCGGATGTCGTCGCGAGCACCGCGCCGTACAGCGCCATGCTGATCATGATGAAGGCCGAGACGTTGCCGTGGCCGACCGACTCGTTGGCGTAGGCCTTGTTCAGCCCGAAGAGCAGGAAGAAAACCGCCGGGATGACCAGCGCGAAGATGACGGTCCGGCGGTTGCGCAGCAGTCGCCTGATCTCGAGGCCGAGCACCGTGACGTTGATGCCGCCCATTCCTGGCGGCCGCCTGGCGCCGAGATCGGCTGCGGGAACTTGCGTGGCGCTCATCGCGATCCTCCCTGAAGGCTGCCCGCCGGTGCCTGGCTGGCCTGTCCGGCACTGTCGTCGCCGGTCAGGGCGATAAACGCGTCTTCAAGACCGCGCGTGTTGATCTCCATGTCCCTGGCCTGCGTCGCGGTCAGCAGGTACCTGGCCACGGCGTCGCTGTCGGTGGCGTGAATGAGTATGGTGTCGCCCCGCACCTCAACGCTGTCGGCGCCGGGAATGGCACGCAGTTCACCCTCGTCCGCGCCGGGCAGCGTGGCCCGGACGGTGCGGCCCGCCGCGAGCGCCTTGATCTGTGCCCCGGTGCCGTCGGCCACGATCTCGCCCTGGCGCAGCAGCACGATCCGGTCGGCGTAGGCGTCGGCCTCCTCCAGGTAGTGGGTCGCGAACAGGACGGTGCGGCCGAGCTCGGCGTCCTGCCTGATCGCCGCCCAGAAGTCACGGCGGCCCTCGACGTCCATGCCGGTGGTCGGCTCGTCGAGTATCAGCAGCTCCGGGTTGGGCAGGAGCGCCATGGCGAAGCGCAGCCGCTGCTGTTCGCCGCCCGAGCACTTGCCGACCCTGCGGTCGGCGATGTGGCCGATGCCCGCCCGCCGCAGCACCTCGTCCACCGGCTGGCTGCTGGCGAACAAGCTCGCCGTGTACCTGGCGGTCTCCGCCACCGTCAGGTCCTTCAGCAGGCCGCCGGTCTGCATGACGGCCGAGACCAGCCCGTGCTCGATGGCCTTGCGCGGATGCATGCCGTAGACGGATACGGTGCCGTCACTGGGCTGCGACAGGCCGAGAATCATGTCGATGGTGGTGGTCTTTCCCGCCCCGTTGGGGCCGAGCAGCGCCACGATCTCGCCTGATGCGATCGCCAGGTCAATCCCCTGCACGGCCCGCACATGGCTGAAGTGCTTGTGCACGCCCCGCAGATCAACGGCGGCCGTCCGCCCGCCGCGGCCAGCGACGCGCCCCATGTCGTGACTCGCAGGTGTCATTGCCCCATCCTTGCAGTGGCCCGGCCCGCCGGGGTACCCGGTTATTCGCCGGCCAACCCCCTGCGGGGTCCTCGGCGGTGGTTATCGGGCGGACTGCCCGAACCAGACGGCGGCTGTTACTCTCGACCAAGCAAGCGTTTGGTTCCGCACGACAGTCGCAGGTGAGCCGCTGATGGGACGACTTGACGGCAAGGTGGCGCTGATCACCGGCGGCGCCCGCGGCATGGGGAAATCCCACGTGCGGCACTTCGTGGAGCAGGGCGCCAGGGTCGTCTTCGGCGACGTGCTCGACGAGCAGGGCGAGGCCGTGGCCGCCAAGCTCGGCGGCGACGCAAGGTACGTGCATCACGACGTGACCAGCGAGGCGGACTGGGCCGCCGCCGTCGCGACCGCGCTCGACGCGTTCGGCAGGCTGGACGTCTGCGTGAACAACGCCGGGGTGCTGGCCTTCGCCTCGATCAGCGAGATGCCGCTGGCCGAGTTCCGCCGGATACTCGAGATCAACGCGGTCGGCTGCTGGCTCGGCATGAAGTCGGTGATCGAGCCGATGAAGGCGGCCGGCGGCGGCTCGATCGTGAACATCTCGTCGATCGAGGGACTGACCGGGGCGGCCGGCTGCTCGGCGTACGCGGCCAGCAAGTTCGCGGTGCGGGGCATGACCAAGGCGGCCGCCCAGGAACTCGGCAGGTTCGGCATCAGGGTCAACTCGGTCCACCCCGGCGGGATCCTGACCCGGATGGTGCTCGACACGGCGGACAGCATGGACCCCGAGCGCGGCGAGCGGTACTTCAAGGCGCTGCCGCTCGGCAGATTCGGCCAGTCGGTCGAGGTGTCCAGGCTGGTCGCGTTCCTCGCCTCGGACGAGTCGTCCTACTCCACCGGCAGTGAGTTCGTCATCGACGGGGGCATCCTGTCGGGTCCTGGCTACTGAGCCGGCTCCCGGCACCGGCGGCTGAGCAGAAGGAGCATGCATAACATGGCCCACGGGCTGACTCTGGACGGCCGGACGGCGGTGGTGACCGGCGCGGGCAACGGCCTCGGCAGGGCGGAGGCGATCGGGCTCGCGGCTGCCGGCGCCCGCGTGGTGCTGAACGACCTGGCGGGGCCTGCCGTGCACGCGGTGGCCGGCGAGATCACGGCGGCGGGCGGCCAGGCCGTGGTCTGCGAGGGCGACGTCGGCGACTGGGCGGTCGGCGAGGCCATGGTGGCGGCGGCGCTGTCCTCGTTCGGCGGCCTGGACATCGTGGTGAACAATGCCGGCGTGCTCCGCGACCGGATGATCTTCTCGATGTCGGCGGAGGAATGGGATCTGGTGATCCGGGTGCACCTGCGCGGGCACTTCATCACCACGAGACTGGCGACCGCCTACTGGCGGGAGCAGAGCAAGCAGGCGGGCGGCCCCGTCTACGCCAGGATCGTCAACACCTCATCCGAGGCCTTCCTGCTCGGCTCGCCCGGCCAGCCCAACTACTCGGCCGCCAAGGCGGGCATCGCGGCGCTGACGCTCACGACGGCGCGAAGCTGCGCCAGGTACGGCGTGCGCGCCAACGCGATCTGCCCGCGGGCCAGGACCGCGATGACGGCGGGCCTGATGGGGGCGGCGCCGGAGGGCGCCGCCGATCCGCTCGCACCCGAGCACGTCGCCCCGCTGGTTACCTACCTGGCCGGCCCTGGCGGCGCGAGCATCAACGGCGAGGTGTTCGTGGTGCACGGCGGGGTGGCCGCGGTGATGGACCCGCCGCGGGTCAGGACCGTGTTCCGTGCCGGCACGCCGGACGGGATGTGGAGCCTGGACGCGGTGCAGGCGGCGCTCGGCCCCGCGTTCACCGCGGACGGCTCGTCGCCAGGGTTCTTCTGCGACGACACGCTGGCCCTGGCGCAGGAGACCATCGGCTTCGGCGGTGCGCGGTGAAGCAGCGTGACCTGGTCGGCATGTCCTCGGCCGAGGCCATCGCGATGCTGGTCGGCCAGCGCAAGGTGCAGCTGGCCACCAACGGGCCCGACGGCTATCCGCACCTGGTCACCATGTACTACGTGATGATCGACGGGCTGATCACGTTCTGGACCTACCGCACCTCGCAGAAGGCGCGGAACCTGGAGCGCGACCCCCGCATCTCCTGTCTGGTGGAAACCGGGGAGCGGTACTTCGACCTGCGCGGCGTGCTGGTCCAGGGGGTCGCGCGGCGGATCGAGAACCCCGCGGTGGTCGCCGAGATCGGCCGCCAGATCACCGCGATCGTGGCCGGACCCGGCGGCGAGCCGCCGGCGGACACCGACGCGCTCACCGACTACGTCGAACGCGCCGCACGCAAGCGCTACGGCTACGCCGTGGAGCCGAGCAAGATCATCTCCTGGGACCACGCGAAGCTGCTCCAGGCCGACTCGGCCTGACCTGGCGCCGGTAGCCGTTTGCGGCTCATCGGAGCGGGCAGCGGAGCTGACGTGCTTGACTGGGTCCTTGTGCAGCTGCCTCACAGTCCCGCCGACTCCCGGCACGAGGCAACCAGGGGCCAGCATCGCCGTCACCGGCACCGGCGCCGCAAGACGCTGGGCCGCTTGGCCACGTCGTCCGCCGTGGTCGTCTTCGCGGTCTGCGGACTCGCACTGATCGGGGTGTCGCTGGCCGGGGCGCTCACCGACCAGGCGGAAGGCGCGCCAGCCACGGGCACGCACTCCGGCGGGCTGACCGGCCAGCCGGGAGTCGCCGCGCTGCCCAGGGGCACGGCGATGCCGCCCGGGGCATCGGGCCGCCCGGGGCGGGCGGCGACCGCCAGGCACGCGGCGCCGCTGCGCACGTCCTGCCGGTCCGTGGCGCACATCGGCGACTCGACATCGGTGGGCCTGGTCTCCTCCCTGTACCTGCCCGATCTCGCGGAGCGGCTGGCCGCGCAGTACGCCCGCGTCGGCGTTCAGAAGGCGCTGATCAGCGCGTCTGGCGGCCGCTCCATCGTGGAGACGCTGCCCGGCCAGGTCAATGGCTACAACGTCGCGCTCGGCTGGGCAGGCCGGGGCTACCGCGGCTGCTGGGTGATCGCGCTCGGGACGAACGACACGGCCAACGTCTCGATCGGCTCGCCGGTCACCAGGATGGACCGGATCGAGGAGATGATGTCGGTCGCGCGCGGCGAGCCGGTGCTGTGGGTGAACGTCTGGTCCCTGCTCGGCAGCGGCCCGTGGTCGCAGGCCAACATGCGGCTGTGGAACGCGACGCTGCTTCAGGCATGCGCGCGGTACCCGAACATGCGGATCTTCGACTGGGCTGGCGTGGTCAGGCCGAGCTGGTTCATTTCCGACGGTATTCACTACACCTCGCAGGGGTACGCGGCCCGTGCCCGCGCCATCGCCAGTGCCCTCGCCCGGGCATTTCCGTACAACGCCGAGAGCCATGGCTGCGTCATAGGATAAGTAGCCTTATCAGCGCGGCGAGGGGCGAGACGGGCATGCCAAGGCCGCAGAGCTCCACCCAGCGATACATGCCTGGCCTGGACGGCCTGCGTGCGGTGGCCGTGCTCGCCGTTATCGCCTACCACGAGCAGTTCGGCTGGGCGCAAGGCGGACTGCTCGGCGTTGCGGTCTTCTTCACCCTCAGCGGGTACCTGATCACCGACCTGCTCCTCGGCGAGTGGTCCGAGCAGGGTCGGCTGCGCCTGAAGAACTTCTGGCTGCGCCGGGCCCGCCGGCTGCTTCCCGCGCTGTTCGTGATGCTGGCTCTGGTGACCGCGTGGGTCACGATCGCCGATCGGGCGCGGCTGGCCAGCCTGCGCGGCGCGGTGGCCGCCGCGGCTACCTACTCAAGCAACTGGTACCTGATCGCCAAGGACCAGTCCTATTTCGCCAGGTTCGCGCCGCCTCAGCCGCTCGACCACCTCTGGTCACTCGCCGTCGAAGAGCAGTTCTACCTGCTGTGGCCGTGGCTGCTCTTGCTGGGACTGCTCGCCGTGCGCCGGGTCCGCCGCGGGTCGCCGGGCTGGCTGGCCGTCCCCACGCTGCTGCTCGCCGCCGGGTCAGCGGTCGCCATGGCGCTGCTCTACCAGCCTGGCTATGACCCGACGAGGATCTACGAGGGCACCGACACCAGGGCGTTCGGTCTGCTGATCGGGGCGGCCCTGGCGATGTCCTGGCCGAGCCGCGGCCGGGACGCCACCGGGCCGCGGGCCAGGCTGGCGCTTGACGTGGCCGCGTTCTCCGGCCTCGCCGTGATCGGCGTGATGATCTGGCGGGTCGGCCAGTACTCGCCCTTCTCCTACCGCGGCGGGCTGGTGCTGCTGTCCTTCGCGACCGCGGCGACCGTGGCCGCCGCCGCGGTTCCCGGCGGCCTGTTCGGCCGGGTGCTCGGCTGGCGCCCGCTGCGCTGGCTCGGTGTCCGCTCCTACGGCATCTACCTGTGGCATTACCCGGTGATCGTGCTGAGCACCCCGGCCAGCGGCGTCGATGACCTGCCCAGGGCGGCGGCGCAGACCGCCGTGACCGTGCTGCTGGCCGCCGCGTCATGGGCGCTGGTCGAGGAGCCGGTGCGCCGCGGCGTTCTCGGCCGCGCGTGGCAGCGGGCCAGGTCGTCGCGCTGGCGGATCGGGGTTGTCAGCCCTCGAGCCGCCGCCGTGACCGCCGTCGGCGTGAGCGTGCTCGCCGTCGCGTGCGCCGGCCTGGCCGGCGCCGTGACGGCCCCGTCCGCGGCGGCGTCCGCCTCCGGCCCGGCCGGAGGCGGCCAGGTCAACCCCACCGCGATGCAGCCGCTGGCCAGGCCGATACCGATCGCCCCCGGTCGCTCGTCGGCGCTGCCCGGGACCGACGGCTCGCGGCCGATGACCTCCTGCCGCGCGGTGGTGCACATCGGCGACTCCACGTCCGAGGGAATGATCATGCCGTCCTACCTGCCGGAAGCATCCCAGCGGCTGCCCGCCCAGTATCACCGGGTCGGTGTCAGGAAGGTCGTGCTCGAGATCTCCGGCGCGCGATCCATCGTCGAGATCCTGCCTGGCCAGGTCAACGGCTACAACGTCGCGCGGGGACTGGTCAGCCGCGGGTACCGCGGCTGCTGGGTGATCGCGCTCGGCACCAACGACACCGCCAACGTCGCCGTGGGCTCCAGCGTCGGGCTGATGGCTAGGGTCCGCGAGATGATGTCGGTGGCCCACGGCGAGCCGGTGCTCTGGGTCAACGTGCGATCGCTGCTCAGCACCGGGCCGTACGCCGAGTCCCAGATGCAGCTGTGGAACCGGACCCTGTTGCGGGCGTGCGCCAGCTACCGGAACATGCGGATCTTCAACTGGGCCGCCGTGGCCAGGCCGAGCTGGTTCATCTCCGACGGCATCCACTACACATCGACCGGCTACCTGTGGCGCGGGCGCCTGATCGCGGACGCGCTCGCCGAGGCGTTCCCGGTGTCCGGTCAGAGCTCAGGCTGCGTCGTCGGCTAAGCCGACGGCGGCCGGCCGCCAGGGGCGACGGTCAGGCGGGCTTCCTGGCGACCCCGCCGTAGGCGGACACGCCGTCGGGAGGGACGACGTCGCCGGGGTCCGGCCGCCAGGTGTGCACGTAGACCACGCCGGGCGGCACCAGCTCGAGCCCGTCGAAGAACCTGCTGACCTCGGCCAAGGTGCGCAGTGTCTGCGGCGTGGCGACCCGCGCGTTGTAGCGGCGCTGCGCCTCGGCCTGGCCGGGGTGGATGTCAAGGGCCGGATGCGACAGGGCGAGGTAGCTGCCCGGCGGTAGCGCGCCCATCAGGTCGGCCACGATCCGGTACGGGTCCTCCTCGTCGGTGATCAGATGCAAGATCCCGAGCAGCATCAGGGCCGTGGGCCTGGTCAGGTCCAGGGTGTCGGCCGCGGCGCGGAGGATCGCCGCGCTGTCGCGCAGGTCGCCGTCGATGTACTGGGTCGCGCCCTGGGGGGTGCTGGCGAGCAGCGCCCTGGCGTGGCTCAGCACGATCGGGTCGTTGTCGACGTACACGATCCGCGCGTCGGGCGCGACCGCCTGGGCGACCTCGTGCGTGTTGTTGCCTGACGGGATGCCGGTGCCGATGTCGAGGAATTGCTTAATGCCCGCCTCGGCGGCCAGGTACCGCACCGAGCGGGCCAGGAAGGCGCGGTTCGCCCGCACCCGCTCACGCAGGCCGGGGGTGACGGCGAGCACCTGCTCGGCCGCCTCGCGGTCGGCCGCGAAGTTGTCCTTGCCGCCGAGCCAGTAGTCGTAGACCCTGGCCGGATGGGCGACCGTAGTGTCGATCCCGGCCGGCCGCCCGGCCGAGGGCGCCAGGCGGGCCGGCTGCCCTTCGCTCATTGCTCTCCCCCGATCCGATTCCCTCCGTGCGCCGTAGCTGGCCTGCACACGCATCCTGACATGAGATGTTAATGGCCGCATACGGCAGCCCGATCATGCGCCTCGTGCGAGCGGGTCGGGCTCGCCAGCCGCAGCGATCCCCGGCCAACCCGATCTGACCCGGCGACCCGGCATGCCATGATGGGTCGGCGCTCAAAAAGGCCGTGCCCGGCCCTCGATTAGGCTGCGAAGGAGCATCTATGGCAATCGGCGTCTATTTCCACCCAGGCTCGATGACGACCGCGCAGTACGACGAGATCACCAGCGAACTCGAAGCCGCGGGCGAGGGCCGACCAGCCGGCCGGATCTCGCATTGCTCCTTCGGGCCGCCCGACAACCTCATGGTCTTCGACATCTGGGAGAACCAGGCAGCATTCGAGGAGTTCGGCAAGGTGCTGATGCCGATTCTCGGCAAGATCGGGCTCGAGTCGGGCCCGCCCGACGTCATGCCCATTCACCACATGATCTTCTGATCATCGCCGCTGAATCCGGCCGCCGATGGCAGCCGGCGGGTGAGCCCGCCTCTCTCTCGGCAGGCTCACCCGCCGGACATCAGCGGGCCGCGCTCACATCATCTCGTCAGTAAGCGGCAGCATGACGGTCTTGAGCTCGGTGTACGCCTCCACCGCTGCACGCCCGCCCTCGCGGCCAAGCCCGGATTGCCGGTAACCGCCGAATGCCGCGTGCGGCTCGATCTGGAAGCCGTTAATCCCAATGGTGCCCGCTCGGATGGCCTTTGTCAGCCGCATCGCGCGACGGATGTCAGAAGTCCACACCGTGGCGGACAGGCCGTACTCCGTCTCATTGGCGAGCCGCACCGCCTCGTCCTCGTCGGTAAACGGGATAACAGAAAGAACCGGCCCGAAAATCTCTTCCCTGGCAATGGTCATGTCATTGGTCACGTCGGTGAACAGGGTCGGCATGACGAAGTTCCCCGATGCCAGGTCGCCGTCGCCCCTGGTGCCGCCGGAGACCAGGCGCGCGCCATCGGCCTGTCCCTGGGCGATCAGGCCGAGCACCCGGTCGAGCTGGCGGGTGTTGATCAGCGGCGCCGAGGTCGTCGCCGGGTCGAACGGGCTGCCGTAGCTCACCATGTCGCCGATCATCCCGGCCGTCGCGAGGAACTCCTCCTCCTTGTCGCGGTGCACGATGGCCCTGGTCTGCGCCACGCACACCTGCCCGGACAGGCCGAGCGTGACGGTGCCCATCGTGATCGCCGCGGCCGTGGCCGCGTCACCGTCGGCGAAGACCAAGGCGGGACTCTTGCCGCCGAGCTCGAGGCTGACCCGCTTGAAGCTGGCGGCGGCCGCAAGCATGATCTTCCTGCCGACGCCGCGGCTCCCGGTGAACGAGAGCTTGTCCACCATCGGATGGCTGATCAGGGCGTCACCGGTCGGCTCGCCAGGCCCGGTGACGATGTTCAGCACGCCCGGCGGCAGGCCGGACTCCTCCGCGATCAGCCTGGCCAGCCTGAGCACGGCGAAGGTCGCGTACTCGGACGGCTTGAGCACCGCGGTGCAGCCGGCCGCGAGCGCGGGCGCCACCTTCTGGGCGAAGAGCATCAGCGGCGCGTTCCACGGGATCACCGCGCCTACCACCCCGGCGGGCTCGCGCAGCGTCAGCACCATGTGGTCGCCGCCCTGGTACGGCGGGAGCGTCTCCCCGGCCAGCTTGTCCACCCAGCCGGCGTGATGGTCGAACACGTCGGCGACGAAGGCCCACGACGTCGCGTAGACCGATCCGAAGCTGAGCGGGACGCTGTTGTCGAGCGCCTGCAGCCTCAGCAGCTCGTCGCCGTGCTCGCGCACCAGGTCGGCGATCGCGCGAAGCACTCTGATCCGCTCGCTGGCCCGTGCGCGCGGCCAGCTACCCGAGTCGAAAGCCCGCCTGGCCGCGCGCACGGCCAGGTCCACGTCGGCCGGCCCGGCGATCGGGAACGAGGCCACCTCCTCGCTGGTCGCCGGGTGGCTGTGGGTCCAGACCTGGCCGTCCCTGGCCGGGACCCACTGGCCGTCGATCAGCATCAGGCCGTCGGTGAGCCCTACCTCGTCGCGGTGCGGAGTGATCGATGCGACCATCGAGTTGCCCTCCAACTAGAACACGTTCTATCTGGAGCGCAATCTACACCGCGCCGGGCGGCGTCGGCCAGGCTGCCGAACGCCTCAGCGCTCGGCGAAGTGCGCCTCGCCGTCCTGCCAGGTGTAGATCTCCACGCCGTCCACGAACGCGCGTTGCACTCGGCTCACCACGTCGAGCGGGTCACCGCTCCAGATGGCCAGGTCGGCGTCCTTGCCGACCTCGATCGAGCCGAGCCGGTCGGCGACCCCGATGATGCGGGCCGGGTTGATCGTCAGCGCGCGCAGCGCGCTGACCCGGTCAAGGCCCTCCTTCACCGCCAGGGACGCCTGGTGGACGAGGAAGTGGATCGGCACCACCGGATGATCGGTAGTGATCGCGATCGTGACGCCCGCCCTGGCCAGCCGGCCGGGGTTGGCCAGCGACCTGTTCCGCAGCTCCACCTTGGACCTGCTGGTGAACAGCGGGCCGATGATCACCGGGATGCCCTTGGCGGCGATGAGGTCGGCCAGCAGGTGGGCCTCGGTGCCGTGGTCGATCACCAGGTCGTAGCCGAACTCCTCGGCGATCCGCATCGCGGTCGCGATGTCGTCGGCCCGGTGGCAGTGCTGGCGCCATGGGATCTCCCTGCGCAGCACCCGGCCGAGCGCCTCGAGCTTCAGGTCGCGGTCCACCGGCTTGCGCTCGGCCTCGGGCTTGGCCTGCTCGGCCTCCAGCCGCGCCTGGTAGTTGGCGGCGTCGACCAGCGCGCCGCGGATCACTGCGGCCGTGCCCAGCCGGGTGCTCGGGGTCTTCTTCTGCTCGCCGTACACCCGCTTGGGGTTCTCGCCCAGCGCGGACTTCATGCCGGACGGCTGGCGCAGCGCCATCTCGTCGACCGTGCGGCCCCAGCACTTGAGCGCCACAGTCTGGCCGCCGATCGGGTTCCCCGACCCTGGGTTGACGTTGACCGCAAGTACGCCGCCGCCGATGGCGTCACGGAAGCCCAGGTCGGCGGGGTTGATGGCGTCGATGGCGCGCACCTGCGCGGTCACCGGCTCGGTGAGCTCGTTGGTGTCCTGGCCGGCCCAGCCCTCGGCCTCCTCGGACGTGCCGACATGACCGTGCGCCTCGATGAACCCGGGCAGCACCCAGCAGCCGGAGGCATCCACCACTTCGGTGCCTGACGGCATGCTCACCGACGCCCCGACCTCGGCGATCTTGCCGTCCCTGACCAGAATCGTCCCGGCCGCGATCTCATCGCCGGTGATCGTCACCACCCGGCCGCCCACGATCGCGAGCGTCCCGCTCATGCCACTGCGCTGTGCCATCCGACCTCCCTGTCGCCTGATCCGGGTGGCATCGCGCGGCGACGACCTCGCCGGTACGCAGCGCCCTCGTTACCGTGGCCGGCTCGCGGTGCCGTAAACCACGGTAACGAGGACGTGGTGCCCTAGCCTGACCGCGTCCGCCCGGCTACCTGACCGCGCCGACCGTCAGGATCTGCGCGTGGGTGCTCTCGCAGGCAGAGAACGGGAAGGGGATGATCTTGGCCCGCTGCTGGTTCGGCGGGAAGACCTTCAGGCCGGCCGCCGTGACCACCTTGCCGCAGAGCGACTTGGAGTAGTTCTGAGCTACCACGATCTGAAGCTGCGCCGTCACGGTCTTGCCGTTGCCGATGGTGACGGTGCGCGGAGCCGGGTGGTGGTTGAACGTGGCATCGCTCCCGATCTGCTTCCCCGTCAGGCTCACCGCGAACAGGAACGGGAAGCCGTTGAGCGTGCAGGCGTGGCCGGACAGGTTGGTGAAGTTCATCGTGTAGAACGTGCTGCCAGCGGCACCGCTGCCGTTGGTGTCCAACCACTCGACCAGGCCGGGCGTCTCGCATGGCGGCGTGGCCGGAGCGGCCGTCCTGGCCGGGGACGCAGGCGATGCCAGCGCGATCGCCGGTGCGACGAGCGCCGCGCAGGCGACGGCGGCCGCGACGGCGACGCGGCGCGCGGTGCGAGAGGTGAGGTTCATGTGCGCTCCCATACGGTGGGCGGATCGGACTGAGCAAGACTACGGGCCGCCACACCGCTATCACCAGCGCTAACGCCACCACTGGGCGCGTCGCTTCGCGGCCAGCCGCCCGGCAGGAGCGGCGATGGCATCGGCGTGCGCACCGAGGTGGCGCAGGTGGTCGCCGACCCAGACCGTTCGCGGGTCGGCGCCTGGCCCGAAGGCGGCGTGCACGAGTCGGCCGTGCCAGGCCGCTGCGCCGACGGCCGACCAGGTGGGCTGCTCGGCGCGGCCTGCGCCCGCCCGGCCGACCTCTGCGGCGATGAGCCGGTAGAACCCGGCGAGCTCCCCTGCGCAGCCGCTCAGCACGGCCAGGTCAGGCTCGACGACGCGGCCGCTCCCGGCCGCCGGGTCAGCCAAACCTCCCCTGCTCGTCCCACCTCCCCCGCCTGCGCTGCTAACCTCGCCGCCCTTCTTCGACCCGTCTGCCTCACCAGCACCGCCGGACGACGGAGTGCGCAGTCCGGCCACCGAGTTGGCGGTGAGCCGCAGCCGCGTGGTCGCCATCACCAGCCGCCACAGGTCATCCTTGGTCAGCCGCTTGGCGCCCTGCTCGGCCAGATAGCCGCGCAGCCCGTCGTCCAGCCTGATCGCGGCAGTGACGGTCGCGACGGCGGTGTCCGGCGCCTGCGGGCGCAGCCCGAGCGCCCAGTCCACGGCCTGGGTCAGGTACGCGCTGCCCTGGCCGAACGCGTCGGCGAGGCCATCGGCGACCACGGACGACGCCCCGTGCGGCCAGAACAGGAAGCCGACCGTGACGCTCACCGCGCAGCCGATCGCCACGTCCTCCACCCGGACCAGGCCGACCTGCCAGCCGACGGGCACGAGCAGGTTGAACAGCACCACCACGGTGACCGTGAACCCGGCCTGGCCGACCGCGAACGGCAGCACTCCCGGAGAATAGGCCGCGGCAAGCACCGCGAGCGGCAGGACCGCCCACAGCGCGGCCGGGCTGGTGCCGATGGCGAGCATCAGCGCCGCGCCGATCACGAACCCGGCGACGGTGCCAGCCAGCGCCCGCAGCGCGGTCGCGCCCGTGGCCGCCGCGTTGGTGCGCAGCACCGACAGCGTGCCGAGCACAACCCAGAACCCGTGCTGGACGCCGCTGAGATCCGCCACGGCCACCGCAAGCGCCAGCGCCAGCGCGCCGCGGGCGGCGCTGCGGAACCACAGCGACCGTACGTCGGCGTGCGGCATCGCCGACCGGATCACCCTGGCCAGTGCGGGCATCACCTGCCCGTGGCTGGCGGGGAGCCCGCCGACGCCGAACCACCTGCGGCGCGCGGCGGCGACCTCGTCGGGATCGGCACGCCGCGCGGCCAGCAGCGCGTCGGCCACGATGGCCCGGACCGTGGTCGCGATCGACTGAGCGTGCACGGCCCCCACCGCGCACGCACGGTCCTCGGCCCGTTCGCCGGCCAGCCGCTGCTGGTTCGCCAGGCTGGCCCGGCCGGCCTCGTCCAGCCGGGCCAGCCCGGCCAGCGGACCGGAGCCGTCCGGCGCCCCGGGCCCGGCCCGGTCGCCGAGCAGCGCCGCCGCGTCCCGCAGCAGGCAGCCTGCGGTACCGAGCAGTTCGGCGTCCACGGCGGCCAGGCCAGCCTGATGACCGGCCAGCGCATCGCACGCTTGCGTCACGCACCAGTCGAGCAGGTGGATCAGGTTGGCCAGCGCCTGGTCGACCGCCGCGAGGCCGGTCGGCCGGTACGGCGCGGCAAGAAACGCCGCCATCATCGCGTTCCTGGCCCCGACCGATGCGTCCCGGTCGGCGGCCGAAGCCCGGCCGGCCGCTCCGGCCGCCAGCTGGCTGGCGAGGGCCTGCGCGCACGCGGCGGTCACCGCGCGCAGCCCCGCGCCGTCCGGCCGGCGGGTCAGCAGCAGGACCGCGGCGGTCCCGGCCGCGGACGCGAGCCACCAGCCGGCCAGCCGGTCGGGCACGGTGCCGAGCCCTCCCGGCGACGCGACCGGCAGCACGTAGGCCAGCAGGGCCGCGGTCACGCCTGAGGCCGAGTTGGGGCCGGCCACGCCGCCGAGGAAGATGCCGAACGCGACCGGGATCGTCACAAGCACGGCCAGCCACGGCGTCGCGGCCACGGCGGTGCCGATCACGATCGCGACGCTGCCGACGATAGCCAGCCCGAGGTGGGCGACCGCCTTGTCCCGCCTGCCGCCGCCAAACGACGTCATCACCAGGGTGGCGAAGCTGCCGAAGACCGCGAACAGCGCCATCTGCCGGTTTCCGGCCACCTCGAAGGTCAGCGCGAGCAGCCCGGGCACCACAACGACAGCGCGCAGCGCACGCAGGGCCGCGTCCGGCGACCAGAGCCGGCGAAGGCGCGCGCGGACGGCCTGATCAGGCACCTTGCGAGTCTAAGGAGAACGCGGCCCGTCGCAGCGACCGGGGCCACCGGCTGGGTATCCCTGAAATGAACGCCACATCCACTACGTATTCTGGGACATCCGCCACATCCATCAAGATCATCGATCTACGGGACGCGCCCTAACCCGCTGTGGCCGGCTGCCGGCCGAGTACCAGCGCACCGGACGTGGCGAACATGCCGCCGACGCCGAGCACGACGCTGATCTCGGCGCCGTCCACCTGGGCGGCCGCCTCTCCTCTGATCTGCCTGACAGCCTCCTGGATGGCGAACATCCCGTACATGCCGGTGTGCGTGTAGGACAGCCCGCCGCCGTTGGTGTTCAGCGGCAGCGTCCCGCCCGGCTCGGTGTTGCCGTCGGCGATGAACGCCCCGGCCTCGCCCTTCTTGACGAAGCCGAGCGCCTCGAGCCCGTAGACCGGCAGGTGCGCGAACGCGTCGTAGATCATCAGGTGGCCCACGTCGGCGACGCCGATCCCCGCCTCGGCGAACGCGGCCTGCCCGGCCAGCCGGAAGGCCGCCGACTCGGTGAAGTCGGCCATCTGCGAGATCAGCGGCGACTCGGCGGACTCGCCGGTGCCGAGCACGTGCACGGCGGGGTGAGGGAAGTCGCCCGCCCGGTCGGCCGAGGTGATCACGAGCGCGCCGCCGCCGTCGGTGACCAGGCAGCACTCAAGCAGGTGGAACGGATAGGCGACCATGCGCGAAGCGAGCACATCGGCCACGGTGATCGGGTCACGGTACATCGCGCGGGGATTGCGCGCCGCCCAGTTGCGCTGCGCCACCGCGACGTAGGCGAGCTGGTCGTGGGTCAGCCCGCACTCCTTCATGTACCGCAGCGCCGGGATGGTGAACGCGGTGGTCGGGCCGTACACGCCGTAAGGCGCCTCGAACTGGCCCTGGATCGACGACGGCGCCGGCCCGAACCTGGCCGCGCCGACCCTGGACCTGCCGGATTCGCCGTGCGTGATCAGGACCGTGCTGGCGTACCCGGCCGAAATCGCCGCGGCCGCGTGCCTGACATGCAGCAGGAACGACGTACCGCCCACGCCGGTGCCGTCCATCCAGCGCGGCACGATGCCGAGCGAGTGCGCGACCTGGACCGGTCCCGGCGCGCTGACCGTCGCGATGCCGTCGATGTCCTTGGTGGAAAGGCCAGCGTCGGCCAGTGCGTTAAGCGCTCCCTCAAGGTGGAGCTGCAGCGTGGAGTGCCCGGGCAGCCTGCCGACCTGGTCGGTCTCGGCGGCGCCGGCGATGATGACGCTGCTCGCCTGGCGCGCCTTCGGCACGACGCTCACCGGTCGTCCCCGGCCGGGGTGAACAGCGGCAGGCTGATATCGCCGCGCTGGGTGAACGTCACCTGCAGCGGCATGTCGAGCACCAGGTCATCGGGGGTGTTCGGGACCCCGGTCAGGTTCGTCATCATCCGCGGGCCCTCGGCGAGCTGGACCACGGCGATCGCGTACGGCGCCTCGTC
>DATIZP010000037.1:0-72994 GCA_035517035.1 Streptosporangiaceae bacterium
AGCACCGGCTCGGGCACCAGGCCGCCCACGTGGCCGCCGTACCTGGCGAACTCCTTGACCAGGCTGGATGACAGGAACGCATACAGCGGGTTCGTGGTCATGAACAGCGTCTCGACCCCGGCCTGGCTGTAGTTCATCTGCGCCATCTGCATCTCGTAGTCGAAGTCGCTGACCGCCCGCAGCCCCTTGACGATCGCCGACACCTCGTGCTCCCGGCAGAAGTCCACGATCAGGCCGTTGAACTTGGCCACCCGCACGTTGCCGAACTCCTTGGTGACCTCGCGCAGCATCTCGATCCGCTCATCGGCGGTAAACAGGGAGGTCTTGGCCAGGTTGCGCAAGACCGCGACGATGACCTCGTCGTGCAGGCTGGCGGCCCGGCTGATGATGTCGATGTGCCCGTTGGTCACCGGGTCGAAGGAGCCCGGGCATACAACGCGAATCACGCGGGCTCACGCTCCCGTCGTTGCGGCGGCTGCCGGCCTAGTGCCTGAGGCGCGACCGTACCAGAGCACGCTCTCGCCGTAACGGCGGGACCGGTCGTGCGCGTACCCGGGCGGCCAGGGCAGCGCACCCGACCTGGCGTCCCGTTCCACCACGACGACGGCGGCCTCGCTCAGCCAGCCACGCGCGGCGAGCAAGGCGAGCACCTGCGACAACTCGGCATCGCTGGTGGCATAGGGCGGGTCGGCGAAGACCAGGTCGCGCGGCCGGGCATCGCCAGGGCCGCCGCGCAGCACACGGTCGACCCGGTCCCTGATCAGCCGCGCGCCCGGCAGCCCGACCGCCTCGATGTTGCGCCTGATCACCTGGGCCGCCGCAGCGCCTGACTCGACGAGCAGGACGTCCGTCGCGCCGCGGGACAGCGCCTCGAGGCCGACTGCGCCCGAGCCCGCGTACAGGTCGAGCACCGCCGCCCCATCCAGGCTGCCCAGCGCCGCGAGCACCGCGGCGAACAGGCCCTCCCTGGTCCTGTCGCTGGTCGGCCTGGTCAGGCGCCCGGCGGGCACGGCCAGACGGCGGCCGCCCGCTTGCCCGGCGATGATCCTGGTCACGCCTTTTCCAGGTACTCGGCCCGCTCGGCGTCGAGCATGGCGCCGATCGCCGCCGCCAGCGCGGGCTCCCCGGCCAGCGCGGGATCGGCGCCGACCAGTTCCTCGGCTTCCTGCCTGGCGAGCCCGATCAGGTCCTCGTCCCGCAGCAGCGTCAGCAGCTTCAGGCTCGACCGGCGCCCAGCCTGGGCCGCGCCGAGCACGTCGCCTTCCCTGCGCTGCTCAAGGTCAAGCCTGGACAGCATGAACCCGTCCCTGGTGGCGGCGACGGCGTCGAGCCGCTCCCGAGCCGGTCCCGGCTCGGCCTCGGTGACCAGCAGGCACAGCCCGGCGTGCTCGCCGCGGCCGACCCGGCCGCGCAGCTGGTGCAGCTGGGAGACGCCGAACCGGTCCGCGTCCATGATCACCATGATGCTGGCGTTCGGCACGTCCACACCGACCTCGACGACGGTGGTGGTCACCAGCACGTCGACCTGGCCGTCGGCGAACGCCAGCATGACCTTGTCCTTCTCCTCCGGCGGCAGCCTGCCGTGCAGCACGGCGATGCGCAGCCCGGCGAGCGGGCCCTGCGCGAGCTGGGCGGCGACCTCGCTGACGGCGAGCGCGGGCCGCCGCGGCTGCTCCCCGTCGCCGTCCGGGCCGAAGTCGAAGCCGCCGTCGTCGGCGATTCCGGTGCTCTCCGCGGCGGCGCGGCCGCCGGCCGACTCGCCGGAGCCCGCCTCGCCGGAGCCGGCCTCGCCGCCGATCCGCGGGCAGACGACGTAGGCCTGGCGGCCGCCGGCCACCTCCTCGCCGATCCGCTCCCAGGTCCGGTCCAGGTAGTGCGGCTTCTCCGCGGCCGGGACCACGTGCGTGGAGATCGCCGGGCGCCCGGCAGGCAGCTCGGTGAGCTCGGTGACCTCGAGGTCGCCGAACACCGTCATCGCGACCGTACGCGGAATCGGCGTCGCGGTCATCACCAGCACGTGCGGCCTGCCGTTCGCCGCCTTGGCGCGCAGCGCCTCGCGCTGCTCGACGCCGAACCTGTGCTGCTCGTCAATGACGATCAGCCCGAGGTCGGCGAACTGCACGTGCTCCTGCAGCAGCGCGTGCGTCCCGATCACGATCCCGGCCTCGCCGGAGGCCGCCTCGAGCAGGGCGCGCCTGCGCGCGGCGCTGCCCTGCGAGCCGGTGAGCAGCGTGATCCTGGTGGCGTGCTCGGCACCGCCCAGCTGGCCGGCCATCGCCAGCGGGCCGAGCATCTGGCTGATCGACCTGTGGTGCTGCTGCGCGAGCACCTCGGTCGGGGCGAGCAGGGCGGCCTGGCCGGCCGCGTCGACGACCTGGAGCATCCCGCGCAGTGCCACGACCGTCTTCCCCGAGCCCACCTCGCCCTGGAGCAGGCGGTGCATCGGATGATCGCGCGCCAGATCGGCGGCGATCACCTGGCCGGCCTCCCGCTGCCCGGCGGTGAGCGTGAACGGCAGGTCGGCGTCGAATCCGGCCAGCAGCCCGGCGTCGACCGGCGGGCGCGGCTGGGCGACGTACTCGGTGGAGATCCGCCGCCGCTGCGCGAGCACTACCTGCAGCGCGAAGGCCTCGTCCCACTTCAGCCGCTCGGTCGCCCGCTCCTTGTCCTTCCAGTCGGCAGGCTGGTGGATGCCGCGCAAGGCGCTGGCATAGTCGTAGAGGTGGTAGCGGTCCCTGATCCGCTCGGGCAGCGGGTCACTATCGATCTCGACGGCGGCGAGCGCCAGCCGGACCGAGTCGGCGATCTGCCAGGACGAAATGTCCTTGCTCGCCGGGTAGATCGGGATCAGCTCGGTGGCGAACTCCACAGCCCTCGCCGCGCCGCTCGCGCCCGAGCCGATCAGCTCGTACTCCGGATGCGAGAGCTGGCGCTTGCCGCGGAAGGTCGACACCTGCCCGGAGAAGAGCCCGTGCAGTCCCGGCGCGAGCTCCCGCTCTCGCCAGTCCTGCCTGCCCTTGCCGAAGAACGTCAGCGTCAGCTTCCCGCGGCCGTCGGTGACGACGGCCTCGAATACCGAGCCTGGCCGGTTGCGCATCGGCCTGGTCGACACCGAGGCGATCATCGCCTGGACCGTGACGTGCTCGCCGTCGCGCAGGGACGACAGATCGGTGAGCTCGCCCCTGGTCTCATAGCGCCGCGGGTAGTAACCGAGCAGGTCGCCGATGGTCCGCAGGCCGGGCCCGAGCGTGGCCAGCCGCTTGGCGGCCTTGTCGCCCACCACGGGCCGGAGCGAGTCACTGGGCGTCGGCATCGGCCTCACTCAGCCCGTCATGGTGCCAGGTTCCCGCCATGTCACTCGGCCCCGACAAGCAGCACGGCGCCGGTCATGCCGCCGCGGTAGCAGGTGACGTCGGCGTCCGGGGCGAGCGACGCCGCGTGCCCGGCGGCCCGCGCGGGGAGGTCAGGCCCGGCGGCCACGCCGGCGACGATCGTGATGAGCTCGGTGCCAGGGCCAAGCAGCCTGCCGATCACCTCGGCGACCACGCCGAACTGATCGACGCCCGTGGCGACCACCTCGCCGCAGACGCGGCCGACCAGGACTCCGGTGTTCCCGGCCGGGGGCGATGAACCGCCGCCGGCCTGCGCCGGCACCGGGACCTCCGGCCCGCTCACGCTGGCCCAGCGCATGCCGGCGACCGCCCGGCGCATCGCCGTGGCATCTGTCTGCCGGTCCCGCTGCGGGTCGTGCACGGCGACCGCGGCGATCGCCTGGACCGGGCTGGCGATCTCGACCACCGGCCACCCGGCCGGCCAGCGGGGCGCCAGGTCGGCCGACCCGATCAGGGTGCGCGGACCCGGTCCGGCGGCCAGGTCGGCGAGCGACGGCTCGGGACTGGCCGCCCCGGCGGCGGCGGCCACCACCGCGCCGGCCGCTCCGAGCAGGTCCCGCAGGCCCGGTCCGTCGGCGACCGCGACGACCGCGGTCGCCGGCCCGGCCGGGGTGCCGGCGGGTCCGGCCGGGGTGCCGGCGGGTCCGGCCGGGAGCGCGTTCAGGTAGGTGACCGAGATCCTGCTCGGACGGCCGGCCGCGAGGCCGGCCTCGATCACGGCGCCGGCGTCGGCGACGTGCACGTGCACGTGCCATTGACCGCCGCCGCCGGACACCACCAGCGAGTCGCCGAGCTGGTCGAGGTGGTCGGCAAGACTGGCGACGGCGTCGTCCGCGGCGTCGAGCAGGAACGTGACCTCGTAAGCGTGCGGCGAGAAGGGCGCCGGGGCGCCGGGGGGCTCCTGGGTCTGCCCCGGCCGGCCGGCCGGGGCAGACCCAGGCAGCGGCTCAGGCACCTCGTAGGCGTCCGGGTGGGTGCCGCTGATGGCCGCGCACAGCGCGTCGAGAAGCACGCAGAGGCCGGCGGCGCCGGCGTCCACCACGCCGCGCGCGGTCAGCGCCTCGAGCTGCTGCTGGGTGCGGGCCAGCGCCTCCCTGGCCCCGGCAGCCGCCGCGCGGCACACCTCGGCAAGCCCGGACGCCTGCGACGCCGCCTGCGCGGCGGCGTCGGCGACCGTGAGCACGGTGCCCTCGACCGGCCGGCGCACCGCTGCCCTGGCCGCGGCAGCCGCGTGAGTCAGCGCCATCGCGACGACGCTGCCATCGCACGGCGAGGCCGGAGCGCAGATGTCGGCGAGCCCTCGCAGCAGCTGGCTGAGGATGATGCCCGAGTTGCCGCACGCCCCGCGCAGTGCGGCGGTCGTGGCGACCTGCCAGGTCTCGGCCGGGCTGGCGTGCGGCGGCAGGTCGGCGAGCGCGGCGGCGGCGCTGGTGATCGTGGCGTGCAGGTTCCTCCCGGTGTCCGCGTCCGGCACGGGGAACACGTTCAGCAGGTCGATGGCCGCCCGGGTACTGGCCAGCGCGTCGGCCGAGAGCAGGAACCAGCGCCGCACCGTTGCGCCGTCCATGACCTCGACCGCCGCCATAGATGGCAGGTTACTTCGCCCGTACGTCATCGCGCGCTGCGGAAGCCGGCCCCGCCAGCACCTGCTCGGGAACGACGCCTCCCGGCTCGCGGCTGCCCAGGTCGCGCCCGCGGCCGGAGTCGGATATCCTTGTGCGGCTGGCCTGGCGTCACGTCGGCCTCGATGACCTGTCTTTCGACCTCTTAACTGGAGCGATCCCGTGGCTTCCGTCTGCGATGTGTGCGGCAAGGGGCCGGGCTTCGGCAACAACGTGTCTCACTCGCACCGCCGCACCCCGCGCCGCTGGAACCCGAATATTCAGCGCGTTCGCGCCAAGGTCGGCCGGACCACCAAACGGCTGAACGTGTGCACCTCCTGCATCAAGGCAGGCAAGGTCAGCCGGTAGCCGGCCGGTCAGGGAACGTCGCCCAGCGCGCCTTCAGCCGACGCGCTACCCGACGAGCTGGCGGATCCGCCAGGCGTGATCAACCGGGCCGATGCCCGAGCCGAGCGGGAAGCCGCCGTCGATCGCGCCGGTCACGTAGTCCTTGGCCGATTCGACCGCGGTCGGCACGTCGGCGTCCATCGCCAGGTACGACGCGATGGCCGACGCGAGCGTGCAGCCGGTGCCGTGAGTGTGCCTGCTCGCGACCCTGCGCCCTGGGTACCGGATCAGCTGCCCCTCGCTGAACAGCAGGTCCACCGGGCTGCCCGGCAGGTGACCGCCCTTGACGAGCACCCACTCGGGCCCGGCCGCCGCGATCTTCTTCGCCGCAGTCAGCATGGCCTGCTCGTCGGTGATCGTCAGCCCGGTCAGCAACTCCGCCTCAAGCAGGTTCGGCGTCACGACCGTGGCGATCGGCAGCAGGTCGCGGGTGACCGCCTCCAGCGTGCCTGCCGACAGCAGCCGGTCGCCGTGCTTCGATACCGCGACCGGGTCAACCACCACGGGCGCCCCCGCCTTGGCGAGGCAGGCGGCCACCGTCTCCACGATCGGCGCCGAGGCGAGCATCCCGGTCTTGATCGCCTGCGCGCCGATGTCGCCGAGCACCGAGTCGAGCTGCGCCTTGATGGCCTCCGGCGGCAGCTCCCAGTAGCCCTGCACGCCCACCGAGTTCTGCGCCGTGACCGCGCAGACCACGCTCATGCCGTGCACGCCAAGCGCCATCATGGTCTTCAGGTCGGCCTGGATGCCGGCGCCGCCGGCGGAGTCCGATCCGGCGACCGCGAGCACGCGAGGCGGAGTTTCGCTCATGGGATTCAGACTAGGCTGAACCCCGGACCGCCCCGACTGGGCCATGCTCTGACCAACCTGCTCGATCACGGCCGCTGGTCAGCCCATCGCTGGCCGTGCTGGTGCGTGCGACGCGGCCACCCGCGACCGTCGGGAGCCGAAGGACCAGGAAAGCCGGCCAGCGCACGGAACGTGCACCTGGCGTCGTCGATCACGCAGCCACTCGGCTGGCCGGGCGTTCCTGTGCCGAGGATCACGATCCTCGCCACATTCGTCCCTGAGCGCGGCCACGGCAGCGGAGACCCCTCGATCACGAGCCCGGCCGAGCCATCATGCTCCCATCTGGCCCACATCACGGACGTCACGTAGGCGCCAGGAAGGACAAGCCGCAGGTTCCACCTTCCGAGCGTCTTCCTGCTGACGAGCACGATGACGACCATGAACTGACCGTGGGGCCGCGGCAGGAATTGATAATCGACCTTGATCGGCGAAGGTAGCGCCCGGATGTAGCGTTTCTCGGCCAGGTGCAGCTTGAGTGCCCGCCTTGCGTTCGGCTGAGGCTGGCCGGACCTGCCTCCCGCCTGGCCAGCCTGGCAGCCAGGCTCGGCGCAGCGACCGCCCGCGCTGGGCGGAAAGGTGAGCGCGGCGCGCGGCGTCGCGAGCGTCAGCGACGCGGCGACCGCGATCCCGACGCTGACCGCGAACCACGGCGTGAACATGACGTTGCGGAGCATGCGCAGGTACTCGGGCCGGGCTGCGAGCGCGGCAGCGCCGGACCGGGCGCCGCGGCGAGGCCAGGATTCCTGTCGCTGCGCCCTGAATGAAGGACGGCCCTGCAGCCGGTGACGCGGCATCAGAGCGGTTATATCAAGCAATCAGCGTGCCAGTTGGTGACATTGAGAAATTGCCTCGACACGAAACGTGACTAAGCGCGGAAGTGCTCCCAGCCGGCTCTTTCCTTCCACCTCCGGCCGTCGATCTGTACATCGCGGCCTTCGGCAATCTTTCCGACGACCGTCCAGTCCGCCGGAAGCGCGATATCGGCCGGAAAGGTCGCGGCCAGGGCGTGATCGTCGCCTCCGGTCAGGACCCAGCCGAGCCAGGCGGGCGCCGGCTCGGCGCCGGCCCCGGCCAGCCAGGTTGCGGCGGCCCTCAGTGCGCCGACGGGGACCGGTGGCTCGGCGGCGAGCAGGTCGGAGCGGAGTTCGACGCGCACGCCGCTGGCCTCGGCGACATGACCGAGGTCGGCGATCAGGCCGTCGCTGACGTCGATCATCGAGGTCGCGCCGAGCAGCGCAGCCTGTGGCCCGGCCCGGTAGGGGGGCGAAGGACGGCGGTGCGCCATGACCAGCCCAGCAAGCGCGGCGCTCTCGGCCGGGTCGGCTGACCGCGGGCGCCAGCCCGCGGTCAGCAGCGCCAGCCCCGCGGCCGCCGCGCCCAGGGTCCCTGCCACCGCGACCGCGTCGCCCGGGCGGGCGCCGGCCCTGGTGACCGGCTCCCGGTCGGCTAGGTCGCCGAGCGCGGTCACCGCCAGCATGACCGTGTCGGCACCGCTGGTGTCGCCGCCGGCCACGCTCGCCCCCGCCGCCGCGCACTCCCGCGCGATCCCGGTCACCAGGTCGAGCACCCAGGAGACCTCGAGGTCGGCGGGGCCGGCGAACGCGACAAGCAGCGCCGTCGGCCGTGCTCCCATGGCGGCGATGTCGGCGAGGTTCCTAGCCGCCGCCTTGCGGCCGATGTCGCACGCCGACGACCACTCGCGGCGGAAGTGTCGGCCCTCGATCAGCATGTCCGTCGTCGCGACGACCCGCCCGCCGGGCGCCTTGACGACCGCCGCGTCGTCGCCTGGTCCCAGCAGCAGGTCGGGACCGCCGGGCAGCCGTTCGGCGATCGCGGCGATCAGCCCAAACTCACCCAGATCGGCGATCGTGATGGCGTTCCTCCGCCCGCCCGGCCGGCCTCTCGCGGCCAGCTAACCCGTTGCGCTCCCGGACGCTGCCTACGGTAGCGTTGCGCACACACTGACGACCGGAGGGCGACATGGTCCAGGCTTATATCCTCGTCCAGACTGAGGTCGGGAAGGCCGCCGACGTCGCGATGGCGATCGGGCAGATCACCGGCGTAACCCAGGCTGACGATGTGACCGGGCCTTACGACGTGATTGTCCGTGCCGAGGCCGAGAACGTTGACGACCTGGGCCGTCTGGTCGTTGCGCAGATCCAGGGAGTTCCCGGCATCACCAGGACGCTGACCTGCCCGATCGTACATATCTGACGGCGGCGCCCGACGGCCGGACACCACTATCGAGCGGCGCGGCACTCGTCCCTGACGCACTCCCGCAGTGCCCCGCGCTCACCGAGCGCCTTCTCGACGGCCGCCGACTGGGGGCCCAGCCCGATCCGTGCCGCGCTGCGCAGGTCGGACATGGTGTCGACGTCCTGGCGCAGCCCGCGGATGCCGGGTAGGTCGAGCTCGGCGGCCCCGTTCTGGCGGTGCCGCTGCCGCGATGCGGGGCCGAACCTCGGCCTGAACTCCGCCCCTGGACCCGCCATGTACAGCGTCGTCCCTGAGCCCGCGGCATCAGCCACGAAGGATTGCGTTATCGATGAAGCGGCAGCAAGGGCTGCCGCGAGTTCGCTGGCCGCGAGGGCGGGCAGGTCCGCGGTCAGGGCGGCGAGCCCGCGGCCCGGCCAGCGCTGCCGCGCGTAGGCAGCGCCGGCGAGCAGGGCCTGGTTCAGGCCGGCGGGAGGCTGGCCGGCCAGCACCTCGGCGCCGAGCGCGCCGGCCTCGGCCCTGACCGCCGGGTCCCCGGTCACGACGACCACGGCGCCCACGGGCCCGCAGCCCACCGCCGCCGCCACCGTATCTGCCGCCATCGCGAGCGCGAGCGCCTCGCGGTCGGCGTCGCCGAGGCCCGACAGGCGCGACTTGGCCTGGGCGAGCTCCTTGACCGGGATCAGTACCGACCAGGTCAGCGGGGTCCGGGTTCCCATAACATCCGATCTTGCCTCGACATGGAGCCGGCCAAGCGGGAAGACTGGCACCATGATGTGCGGGAGAGTGTGAACATGGGCAAGCGCGCGGACGGCAGCTATTCGAACGCCTGGCGTGGCGTCTCGAAGATCATCCTGAGGCCGACCATCCGCGCTCTCATGAAGCACGACTGGCAGGGCAGGGAGAACTTCCTCCCCGCCGATGGCATGATCGTCGCGGCCAATCACCTCTCCTACGCCGACGTGCTCGCGCTCGCGCTGTTCTGCGACCAGTCTGGCCGGTACCCCACGTTCCTCGCCAAGTCATCGCTGTTCAAGATCCCCGTGCTCAAGTCCATCCTGCCAAGGCTGGGTCAGCTGCCCGTGTACCGAGGTCAGGCAGACGCGGCGCTCGTGCTGCGCGACGCCGAGCAGGGCGTCAGGAACGGGGCGTGCGTGGTGTTCTACCCCGAGGGCACGGTGACCAGGGACCCGGCGCTCTGGCCGATGGTGGCCAAGACCGGCGTCGCGAGGCTCGCGCTGGAGACGGGCGCGCCCGTGGTGCCGGTGGCGCACTGGGGTGCGCAGGATGTGCTTCCTTACGGCACGATCCGCCCGCACCTCGTGCCGCGCCGTACCGTGCACCTGATCGCGGGGCCGCCGGTCGACCTGTCGGAGTTCGCTGGCCTGCCGCTGGACAGCGCCACCCTCAGGGCGGCCACCGACAAGATCATGGCCGAGGTGACGGCGCTGGTCGGCAAGCTGCGCGGCGAGGACCCGCCGTCCGAGCCCTACCACCCAGCGGTCGCACGCCGCAAAGAGCGGGCGGAGCTGCGCAAGCTGGCCGCCCAGCAGGGTGCGGGGAGCCAGGACGGCGGCGGCGCTATCCATGCGGAGGCTAACGGGGCTGGCGGGGCGAGCGGGCCGGGTGAGGCTGACGGCGCACGCGAGGCTGGCGGGACCGGCGGGACTAGCGGGACGGGCGGGACGGGCGAGCACGGGGCCGAGGTCCGCGAGACGTGACCGCGGCGGTGATGGGCGCAGGCTCCTGGGGAACGACCTTCGCCCAGGTGCTCTGCGATGCCGGATCCGACGTCATGCTCTGGTGCCGCAGGCAAGAGGTCGCCGACGCCATCAACCAGACCCGCTGCAACGCCGACTACCTGCCCGGGTTCAGCCTGCCGGTGTCCCTGCGGGCCACCACGAACGCCGCCGAGGCGCTGGACTCGGCCGATCTGGTCGTGCTCGCGATGCCGTCCCAGACCCTGCGGCAGAACCTGGCGGGCTGGGTGACCCTGATCCCGCACGGAGCGATCCTGGTCAGCCTGATGAAGGGCATTGAGCTCGACACCGGCAAGCGGATGAGCCAGGTCATCGCCGACGTCACGAGCTGGCCTCACGAGCAGATCGCGGTCATCACCGGGCCGAACCTCGCCCGCGAGATCGCCGAGCGCCAGTATTGCGCGACGGTCGTCGCCTGCTCCGATCAGCAGACCGCAGAGAACCTGCAGAAGGCGTGCCACACCGGCTACTTCAGGCCCTACACCAACCCGGACGTGATCGGCTGCGAGCTCGGCGGCGCCGTGAAGAACCCTATCGCGCTCGCCGTCGGCATCGCGGTCGGCATGGGACTTGGCGACAACACCAGGGCCATGCTGATCACGCGCGGCCTCGCCGAGATCGCCAGGCTCGGTGCCGCCCTCGGCGCCGACCAGCACACCTTCGCGGGCCTGGCCGGAATGGGGGATCTGGTCGCCACCTGCTCCTCACCGCTCTCTCGGAACAGAACCTTCGGCGAGAAGCTCGGCCAGGGCATGCAACTCTCCGACATCATCGCGAACACCAACCAGGTCGCTGAGGGGGTTGCGTCGTCGAAGTCGGTTCTCGAGCTGGCGAGAGCCGTGTCGGTGGAGATGCCGATCACCGAGGTGGTCGCGGCCGTGGTGTACGAGGGTCTCGATGTCGGCGAGGCCGCGCTCATGCTGGCCAGCCGCACCGCCAAGCCGGAACGCTATGGCCTCTGACCAGTGGGCCCGCCCGGGCCAGGATGCGCGGGGCACAGGCGGCAGGCGCCGCGATGGCCGGTCGCGGGAGCTTGGCTACCCGGAGCAGGACGATCAGCCGGCCGGGGACGGGCGTGAGGATGCGCGCGGCCGGGACCTGCGCGGTCAGGATGCGCGCGGCTCCGACCCTCGCGGCTCCGACCCTCGCGGCTCCGACCCCCGCGGCTCCGACCCCCGCGGCTCCGACCCTCGCGGCGGTGACCCTCGCGGGCGGGATCCTCGCGCGGGCGGCCCGCGTGAGGCTTATCCGCGAGTCGATGATCATCGCTGGGCTGACGTTCGGGGTACTGATGTTCCGGCAGCTGACCGGTGGAGCGGGGATGCCCGCTACGCGGACCCGCGTTATTCAGCTCCTGCGGCCGACGACCGCTACGCGGGGGCCAGGCACCCGGACTCGGTGCAGGATCCCCGATACCGCAGCGGAGGATCCAGGCCCGAGTCCCGACCCGGCTACCAGTTTCAAGCGCCTGGCAGCTACGGCGAAAACCGGTGGAGCGGTCAGCCGGATCGCAGCGCCGCATACAGCGACCCTGGGCGAGACCCGCGGTACGCAGATGCCGGGCTAGGAAGACGCCGCGCCGACGCCGCACCGTCGATCGCCGCGGACCCGAGGCTCCCCTACTCACGGCCAGTACCCGATCCGCGGCTGGCGTCGCCGGACCCGCGGCTGGCGTCGCCGGACCCGCGGCTGGCCGAAGATCCCCAGGCAGCCACTGACCCGCTCATGGGAGCCGATCCCCGGCATGCGGCGGAACGGTACCCCGCCGACAGCCGAGGACGCGCGGCCGAGTCGTCGATCGTGGCGGGCGCGGGGTTCGCCGGGGACTCACAGCTGGCGAGGCAAGCGCGGCTCGCCGCGGACCGCAGGCTCGTCAGCCAGCCACGTCCGATGCGCGCGATCGAAGGCCCGCGGACTGGTGGCCCTGCTCCTCCGCCCAACGGAGTTCCGCAGGCCGCACCGGAGCGACCGCCCGCCGTCATGAGGCAGCCCAACGGAATGCCGCAAGCCTTCCCGGCGCCGCCACTTGGGCCGATGCCCGAGCCGATGCGGCAGCCCGAACCGATGCGGCAGCCCGAGCCGATGCGGCAGCCCGAGCCGATGCGGCAGATGTCCGGCATGATGCCTCCGGTCGCCGCGGTGCGCGAATCCGAGGCCATGCGGCAGACCCGCCAGATGCAGCAGCCGGACCTGGCCCGGCTGATCGACCCGTCCATTCCCCCGAGTCCAGGCGGGCAGCTCCACGTCGCCGACCCGATGCGCCGGGGCCCGGCAGTACAAGGCCCGCCGGCCGGGCCTGGAGATTTCGCTAGGCCGTCTGGCCCATCCGCAGGCGGCGTCCCTGGCGACCCTAGCCTGCCCGGTGGAGCCTGCCTTACTGCCGGGCCAGAACTTCCGGCGGCCCCCGGCCCGGACCTGACCCTCGGACCCGGTCCGGAGCCTCGTCTGCGTTCGGAACAAGGCTTGGCTGACAGCCCTGCCGGATCTGCCATGCCGACGGCCGCCGAGACCAGTCGACGCACCGGCGAGAACACCCGGTCCGTGCATCTCCCGCCGCCGCCAGTGCCCCACCAGCCGCCGCTGGCCACTCCGATCTACCGCACGACGGGATTCGCGTTCAGTTCGAGCGCGGAGTACGCAGCGGTGCTGAGCGACGCCGCGCCCGGCTACTGCTACAGCAGAATCGACAACCCAACGGTGGAAGCCTTCTGCTCCGCGGTCGCCGCCCTTGAGGGGGTCAATCTCGGCTACCAGGTGGCCGCGCAGGCGTTCGCATCTGGCATGGCGGCGATCTCTACGTCACTGTGGGCGTTCACCAGGGCTGGCGCTCACATCGTCGCTCCGGCCGCGGTATACGGCGGCACCTACAGTTTTCTGCGGAACGTCGCGGCCAACTTCGGCGTCCAGACCGACTTCGTTGACATGACCGACCTCGGGCAGGTCGAGGCTACGATCAGGCCCACCACGGCGATCATCCTGGCCGAGACGCTCGCCAACCCGACCGTGGCGGTCGCCGACCTGGCCCGGCTAGCCCGGCTCGCGCACCAGGCCGGCGCGTTGCTCGTGGTCGACTCCACGCTCGCACCGCCGGTCATCTGCCGCCCGCTTGAGCACGGAGCTGACCTGGTCATTCACGCGGCGACCAAGTACTTCGGCGGGCACAGCGACGTCACCGGCGGCGTGGTGACCGGTCATCCCGAGCTGATCAAGTGCATCCGCCGGACCAGGATCGACACCGGCGGCTCGCTGGCGCCCGACGACGCCTACACCCTGCGCCGGGGCCTGGAGACGCTGCCGCTGCGGGTGCGCCGGCAGTGCTCGACCGCGCAGTTGCTGGCGGCCAGCCTGGTCAGGCACCCGGCCGTCCGTACCGTCTACTATCCAGGCCTTACCTATCATCAGGGCCACGAACTGGCCCGCCGCCAGTTCGATGCCGGCCCTGAGGGAACTAGGTTCGGAGCGATCCTGACCGTCGCGCCCTACGGCGGCCACGAGGCGGGCTGCGCCTTCGCCAACCGGCTGCGGCTCGCCCAGGTGGCCACCTCCTTCGGTGGCACGCACACGAAGGTCGGCCACGTTCCTTCGACAACGCATCGGCAGATGGACCGCGCGGCGCTTGCCGCCGCGGGCATCGATCCTGGGTCGGTCAGGTTCTCAGTCGGCCTGGAGGATAGTGAGGACCTGCTGGCAGATGCCATGGCAGCGCTGGACTCGCTGGGCAGGAGGTAGCCGGGCGAGCTGGCGCGCAATGCCTCGAAGGCCGATCAGCAGCTGGCAACATGTCCGATAATCGGGGTTTCGCGGAACCGGGCGCCGACCAGAGCCCGGGGATGGGGAGGAACAGTGGAGGGCCGACGCAGGATCAGGGTCGCCGTAATCTTCGGCGGCAGGGGACCTGAGCACGCGATCTCCTGTCTGGGTGGCGGCAACGTACTCCGCGTGATCGACCGCGACAGGTACGAGGTGATCCCCATCGGCATCACCACCGAGGGGACCTGGCTGCAGGTCGCCGACGAGCCGGAGAAGCTGGCGATCGCCGGCGGCGAACTGCCCTCCGTAGCCTCGGTCGCCAAGCCAGACGCGCACGTGGTGCCCTGGGCCTACCAGGGCGACTCAGCGGTCGTCGCGAGCGCGCCCGGCCATATCCCGCACGTGCTCGGGGACGTCGATGTCGTGCTGCCGGTGCTGCACGGCCCCTACGGCGAGGACGGCACCATCCAGGGACTGCTCGAGATGGCTGGCGTCCCCTACGTCGGTGCCGGGGTGCTGGCCAGCGCGGTCAGCATGGACAAGGAGTACATGAAGCTCATCTTCGCGGCCCGTGGGCTGCCGGTCGGCCCGCACGTCGTGGTCCGCGAACGGGACTGGCCCGCGTCAGCCGAGCAAACCAGCGGCCAGCGGCGGGTTGCCGAGCAACTCGACACGCTCGGCTGGCCGCTGTTCGTGAAGCCATCCAGGGGCGGCTCCAGCCTGGGCACCTCCAAGGCACGCGACCCTGACCAGCTCGCCAACGCGATCGACCTCGCCCGCAGGTACGACCCGAAGGTGCTGGTAGAGGCCGCCATCACCGCGCGCGAGATCGAGGTCGCCGTGCTCGAAGGAGTGCATGGGGCCCCGCCGGACACCAGCCTGCCTGGCGAACTGCGGCTCGACGGCGGCGAGGACTTCTACGACTTTGAGGCCAAGTACCTCGACCAGGCCAGCGGCATGCTGATCCCGGCGCCCATTCCCGTGGCCGACGCCGACCGGATCCGCGAGATGGCCGCCATCGCGTTCGAGGCCGTCTCCGGCGAGGGACTCGCGAGGGTGGACTTCTTCTACACGCCGGATGCGCAGATCCTGATCAACGAGATCAACACGTTCCCTGGCATGTCCCCCACGTCGTACTTCCAGAAGATGTGGGAGGCGACCGGGCTGGAGTTCCCCGTCCTGATCGACCGGCTACTGCAGACGGCACTAGCTCGCCGCACAGGCCTCCGCTAAACCAGCCGGCCTCGGTTCGTCGGCACGCGGTCGGCCGGACCGGCATTTCCGATCCGCGGGCTGAGCGGGGCACACAGGTCGGCAATGGGCAGCACCGAGCATGCCCTGAAGCGGCACTGGACAGCACCGGGCGGACACTGAAGTGCACTGGGCGGACCGCTGGAGTGGCACTGGGCAGCACCGGGCGGGCACTGGAGTGCCGGCGGGCGGGCACTGTGGCGCCCGAGCCGCGCGCAGGGGGGCGCCTCGCCGCCCGTTAAATGCCTGAATCATCCATTACTTCGGTATGCCCGCTGGAATGGATGCCACATCCACTGCGTATACCGGACCTTTCGTCACATCCATCAGCCGCAATGCATGGGAAAGCCCCCGGCCGGGACGGTGTCGGGCCAAGCAGGCCGACGGCGAGCAGCCGTGCGCGCATGCAGATGGCGGGCGACATGATCTTGTCGCCCGCCATCAACGGGTGTGCCGCAACCTCGCGGCCCGCGGCTACTTCCTGCCTGCGGCGACCTTCTTCTTGTCGCCGTTCACCAGGGCCTTGAAGTCCGCGCCCGCCCGGAACTTGGGCACCGAGGACTTGGGCACCTTGATGGCCGCACCGGTGGCTGGGTTACGGGCGGTACGCGCCGGGCGGTCGGACTTCTCGAACACGCCGAACCCGGTGATGGCCACCTTGTCGCCCTTGGCGACAGTGTGCTGGATGGTGTCGAGAACCGCGTTAACGGCTTCGGTTGCGGTCTTCTTGTCTCCCATCCGGCCGGATATCGCATCGATCAGGTCACGTTTGTTCATGATTGTTACTCCTGCGCTCCCCCAACGGGAGGTCGCGTATACCTGACAGCCTGGTCGGCCCGGGCCCGCAACCTCTGACCTGCTTGAAATTAAGCGATGCGAGCGTCCTGCACAATCATCTTCGCGGTCATCGACGCGTGTCGTTACTGAAACTATGTGCAATTCAGTAATAAAAGGTGCCACTCGTTAGGCGAGCTTTAATTAACCCACGCCAACCTGCGGTGATGCGATCTCGCAGTCCGGCGAGCCATCCCGTCAAGCTCCAGGGGACGGGTTAGGCCGGTCTCCCCGAATTGCCCCGGAGTGTCTGCTGGGCGTCGGCCATAAGCCGGTCGAGCCGCTGAGCGCCCCGGGCTCGGTTGGCGCCGGGCATTTTCAGCGATGTGCAAATCGCCATAAATCGCAGGTGCAAGCGAATCCGGGCATCTGAGTCCGCGCTCAGCGCCGCCAGGGCGCGGTGAACGGCGAGCATCCTCGCGGCCAGCGGGTCACCGCCGGCGGCATCGGCACCCGCCGCCGCTCCGGCGCGCTGGGACTCGTTCACCTCACCCACTGTGCCAAATGCGCTGGCCGCACCCGACACCGAGTCCGCGCAACGTTCGTTCTGACCGCGAGGTCCGCAGGCGCTCCCGAACGCGAGGGCTGACGCCGATTGCCCGACCTCCGGGCGGCCCTGGCGGGCCGGAGTGCCGAAACAGGTCTAGGGACCTTCGCCCGTCCCGCATGAGCCGAAGGCCCTACCAGCGGGTCCGTCCGTCCGGCGAAACTCGTCCAGACGGTATGGTCCATACTTGGGAAGCCGCGGCCAGGCTGAGCAGCGCTGGCCGGGGCCGCTATGTCGCGCGAGCTCGCCTAGTGAGGTCCCCCCATGAAGGTTGCCGTGGTCAAGGAGACCGGGCAGGGAGAGCGCCGCGTCGCTCTCGTCCCCGAGGCGGTCGCCAAGCTGCGATCAGCCGGCCACGAAGTGCTTGTTCAGACCGGAGCGGGCGCTGGCGCCTTCATGCCGGACGAGTCGTTCTCCGAGGCGGGCGCCCGGGTCGTGCCTGCCGACCAGGTCACCGATGCCGATGCGCTCTTGCTGGTCGGACGGCCCGACCACGAGCTGGTTGGGCGGCTGCGTCCCGGCCAGGCGATCTTCGGCCTGCTGTCGCCGCTGACCGACCCCGAGCTCGCCGAGCAGCTGGCAGCCACCGGGGTCACCGCGGTGAGCCTCGACATGATCCCGCGCACGCTGTCGCGCGCCCAGCCGATGGACGCGCTCACCTCGCAGGCGAATATCGCTGGCTACAAGGCGGCGGTGATCGCCGCGGCGGCGTTCGGCCGGTTCTTCCCGCTGCTGATCACCGCGGCCGGGACGGCGCGGCCGGCCAAGGTGCTTGTGCTCGGCACCGGCGTGGCGGGCCTGCAGGCAATCGGCACCGCACGACGGCTCGGCGCCGTGGTCAGCGCGTACGACGTGCGCCCGGAGACCAAGACCGAGGTGGAGTCGCTGGGCGCCAGCTTCATCGAGCTGACCTCGGTCGGCTCGGCGGCCGGGGAGGGCGGGTACGCCAGAGCGCTCACCGACGCGGAGCGGGCCGCTCAGCAGGCCGAGCTCGCCGAGCACATCTCCCGACACGACGTCGTGATCACCACGGCGCAGGTGCCAGGACGCCGCCCGCCGCAGCTCGTGACCAGCGAGGCACTGAAGTCGATGGCCCCTGGCTCGGTCCTGGTGGACATGGGAGCGAGCGCGCTCGGCGGAAATGTGGAGGGCTCGGCGCCCGGCGAGACCGTGGTGACCGATAACGGCGTCACGATCATCGGGGCCGACAACCTGCCGTCCACGATGGCCGCGGCCTCGTCCGCGATGTACGCGAGGAACATCAGCTCGCTGCTGAACTACATGATCAAGGACGGCACGCTGAGCGTCGACCTGGCGGACGAGCTGGTGGCTGGGGTCGTCATCACCCATGACGGGAAAGTCGTGCACCCCGCGCTCGCAGCACCGGTCGCGCCCGAGGCCGCCCTGCCCGCAGAAGCGGCCCCGCCAGCGGCGACGGAGACGACCGAGCCCGCGCCGCCGGCCGAGCCCGCCCCGCCGACGGCCGAGTAGCCGGGACAGGAGCATCCCCATGCACGGCAGCAGCCCAATGAGCTGGAGGAACCATCCATGCTGCTAACGGACTTCATCATCTTCGTGCTCAGCCTGTGGGTGGGCTTCGAGGTCATCAGCAAGGTGCCGGCCACCCTGCATACACCGCTGATGTCGGAGGCGAACTCCATTCACGGCATCGTGCTGGCCGGCGCGATCATCATCGCGGCCTCCGCGCACAACGTCGCCGGCTACATCCTCGCCTTCGTGGCCGTGACCTTCGCCTCGATGAACGTCGTCGGCGGGTACGTCGTGACCGGCCGGATGCTGAAGATGTTCAGGCGCCGGGTGGGCCCGGCGCCTACCGCGCCCGCCGTCGAGGCGAGCCCGGACGGTAAGGCGCGGTCATGAGCGGCACGTTCAACACCGTCATCCAGCTCATCTACCTCGTTGCGGCCTCGTGCTTCGTGCTCGGGCTGCACCTGATGAACACGCCGGCCACGGCCAGGCGGGGCAACCAGGTCTCGGTCGGCGGCATGGTCGCCGCGATCCTCGCGACCGGCGCGCTGATCATCCACCTGAACGCGATCACCACGACGGGCTGGATCGTGATCGCGGCCGGGATACTCGTCGGCGGCGGCCTCGGCCTCTACGCCGCGCGGGCGGTGAAGATGACCGCGATGCCGCAGCTGGTCAGCATGTTCAATGCGGTCGGCGGCGGCGCGGCGGCGCTGGTGGCGATCAGGGACTTCATGGCGCACGTGTCCAGCATCGGCGCTTCGCATTCGGTGCCGACCGTGCTCGACGTGATCATCGGCTCGGTCACGTTCTCCGGCTCGATCATCGCGGCCGGCAAGCTGCAGGGCCTGATCACCTCGGCGCCGGTCTCCTTCCCGGGCGCCCGGATCGTCAATCCGCTGCTCATCGCGGTGGCTCTCGGGGCCGGCGGATACGTGATCGCCGCGCCGAGCCTGGCCTGGCTGGGCGTCGTGATCGCCGCCTCACTCATCTTCGGCATCACGATGGTCATGCCGATCGGCGGCGCGGACATGCCGGTGGTGATCTCGCTGCTGAACGCGTTCACCGGCACCGCCGTCGCGATGGCCGGGTTTGTGATTGACAACACCGGGCTGATCATCGCGGGCGCTCTCGTCGGCGCCTCGGGCAGCATCCTGACCAAGCTGATGGCCGACGCGATGAACCGCTCGATCCCCAACATCATGCTCGGCGGGTTCGGCCAGGGCGACACGGCGGCCGCAATCGCCGGACCGGCCGGGGCCGGCGTCAAGTCCATCGAGGCCGACGACGCCGCGATCCAGCTCGCGTACGCGTCCAAGGTGATCATCGTGCCCGGCTACGGCCTGGCGGCCGCGCAGGCGCAGCATGAGGTGGCGGCCCTGGCCGACCTGCTCGAGTCACGCGGCATCGACGTCAGCTACGCGATCCACCCGGTGGCAGGCCGGATGCCCGGGCACATGAACGTCCTGCTTGCCGAGGCGAACGTGCCATACCCGCTGCTCAAGGAGATGGACGAGATCAATCCCGAGTTCGCGAGGACCGACGTCGCCCTGGTCGTCGGCGCGAACGACGTGACGAACCCGGCCGCTCGCAGGGCGGGAACGGCGATCTCCGGCATGCCGATTCTGGACGTCGACGCGGCCAAGTCCATCATCGTGATCAAGCGGTCGATGGGCCACGGCTACGCGGGCATCGACAACGAGTTGTACACGAACCCGAAGACGTCGATGTTCTTCTCCGATGCCAAGAAGGGCCTGGCGCAGCTCACCGCCTCGGTCAAGACGCTGGTCGCGTAACAGCAAGCTCGGGCCCGCGCGGACAGGCGGCAGAGCCGCGAAACGCTCAAGGTGACGCGGCAAACCGTCACCCGGGCCACGACGCGTCACGAATGGCCGGATTTTGTCATTTTTATGTTTGCTATTGACTCATGCGGGCATCTGTCCTGATAATCGTGCCGCACAGCGCCTGCCGAACACCGCGCGGAGGATGGCCATGTACCGCCGATTGCCCTTACTGCTGACCGTTTCCGGGCTGCTGCTCTACGGAAGCCTCTTCGGGAGCACGGCGGCGACCGCTGCGACGACCGGGCACGTGCCGAACGCCAGGCACCACTACTGCGTCGCGAGGGCGCCGGCGGCCGCGAAGACGCCCGCGGCGAGCAGGCCCGCCGCGACCTGCTACGCCACCTTTCCCGCGTCGATCAGGGCAGCCACCCGCGGCCTGGTCCGGCTGTCGGCCTCTACCACGCCGCGGTCGGTCACGCCCGGCCAGATCAACGCCGATGCGGCGGCGGCCAGCGGGGCATCTCCCGATACCACGTACGTGATCAGCATCGACTACCAGAACGTGAACTTCGGCGGGAGCACGCTGACCTGGACCCAGTCGTCCAAGTGCGGCACCTTCTCGGCTTCGAGCATGCCGAGCGGCTGGAACGACGCCATCTCGTCGGTGAGCGCGTCGAGCGGCTGTGCCACCACGCTGTTCTGGAACATCGACTTCGGGTCGCCGACCTATCCGATCGCCAAGAACGGATCGAAGGCGTCGCTCGGCTCGTTCAACGACGAGACCTCGTCGCAGACCTGGTGCACGGCCGAGCCCTGCGGCTCCTGACCTGCGGTTCCTGAAGCAGCAGCGCCAGGGGCAGCAGCGCCTAGGGCAGCGGCTCACTGGTCGGGGCGCGCCCGACGCAGGTGAGCACGGCGACCCCGGGCTGGCTCGGAGGACCAGGGCCGCCGTGCCCGTCTTCCAGCGGTGCTCCTCGCGGCGACGGCCTGGTGAGAACGGCCGGCGCGCTACCGCCGCCTGCTACCCCCCGGCCCGCTCCGGCTTCGTCGCCGCCGACAGGCCGAGCCTTTCGCACGTCCCGCGGCCGCCGGGGAACACTGCCGCCGTCCCGTTCGTCATCGCGCAGACGGCCAGCGCCGGCACCCGATGCTGCGCGTCGCCTGGGTGGTCGTCGATGTGGCGCGCGCCGACCCGCAGGAACCCCTGCCGGTACAGGGCCGCGCACACGGCAAGCGCGTTGCGCACCTGCGCCGGACTGCCCGGCCGCGCCGCCTCCGCGACGGTGGTGTAGGCGCTGCTCGCCGGGTCGGCCACCATGTAGCAGCGCGCCTGCGTCTGGTCGGTGACCGGCTGGTACTCGGCGACCGCGAACGCCGCCGCGCCGGTGGTGAGCACGATCGCGCCTGCCCCGGCCGCGATGACCACCGGCCTGATCCGCCGCGACGGCGCCGCCGAGTTCTCGACAATCTGCTCGAGCTGGCGCCTGGCCGCCGTCCTGCGGTACGCGGGGAACTGCGGCGGCCGCTCAGGGTCGAAGTATGTCATCGTCGGCTCCATGTCCTGTCGGTCCATGTCAGGGCTGCTTGACGTCGGCGAGCCTGGCGGGCCTGACATTTCCGCCGCCGGCGAGTTCTCGAAGGTGGGTCCGGGCGCGGGACAGCCGGGATTTGACGGTGCCCTCGGCCACCCCGAGCGCGACGGCCGCCTCGGCATAGCTCAGCCCGGCCCAGTCGCACAGCGCGATCACCTCGCGCTCGGCCGGCCGCATCCCGGCCAGCGCGCACAGGAGGTGGCGGGCCAGCCGCTCCTGGTCGATCCGATCGGCGGCGTCGACCGCGAAGTCGGACTCATCGCCCGGCGGCGGCAGCTTGGCGAGGAGCGCCCCGTGCCTGCGCAGCGTCCGCTGGGCGTTCCTGGTGGCATTGTTCGCGACGCCGAGCAGCCAGGGCAGCACCGAGTCACCGCTGAACCTGACCTGTCTCCTGCGCCGCCACGCCTCAAGGAACACCGCCGAGGTGAGGTCCTCGGCCATCGACCACGAGCCCGTCCGGCTGAAGCAGTGCGCGTAGACCCGGTCGGCGTGCCGCTCGAACAGCGCGCCGAAGGCCTCGCCCGCGTGCTCGCCGCAGGCATGGGACCAGAGTTCCTGGTCGCTCGCCGATGGCCAGTCGATCGCCATACTCCTTTATGTCCGGGAAAGACGGTTCAGTTCCATAACCAACCGGCACGGCTATGGTCCCGCAGGGAAGGCTAGCCCGGCGAGCGCGGCGCGGGCGGTCTCGATGCGCCGGTGCGACCCGTTGCGAATGACGATCTTGAGGTCACCGGAGCTCGCGAGGCCAGAGTCGGCGACCTGCCGGTCCGGTGCCTGCTGCCGCTGCGGTGAGGAGCCGGAGCACGGCGCTGGGTAAATCTCTACAACTTGGGTAGGGCAAATGGTCATGTCGCTACCGGACTTCTTCGTGGCGGGCGTGCCGAAGGCGGGCACGACGGCGCTGCACTCGGCGCTGGCCCGCCATCCTGGCCTGTTCATGTCCGCGGTGAAGGAACCCAAGTTCTTCCTCACCGACGGCCCGCCTCCGGCCGAGGGCGGTCCGGGAGACGCCAAGACCTACAGGGAGCACGTCTGGCGCCGCGACGAGTATGAGGCGCTGTTCGCCGCCGCGCCGCGGGGCGCGCTGCGCGGCGAGTCCACGCCGTTCTACCTGTTCAGGTCGGACGCGCAGGAACGGATCCGCGCGCTGATCCCGCAGGCCAGGCTGATCGTGGTGCTGCGCGACCCGATCGAGCGCGCCCACTCGAACTGGACGCACCTATGGTCGGCCGGGCTCGATCCGTGTGGTGACTTCCTGAGCGCGTGCGACCTGGAGCAGGAGCGGGCCGAAGCTGGCTGGGCGGACTTCTGGCGGTACACCGCGCTCGGGCGCTACGGCGAGCAACTGCAGCACCTGTACACGCTCTTCCCGCCCGAGCAGGTACTGGTGTTCAGGTACCGCAGGCTGATTGTCGATCCGGTCAGCACGCTGGACGCGGTCTGCCGCTTCCTCGGCGTGGCGACGGGAGTGATCGGCGAGGTGCCGAGGGAGAACGTCACCGCGCATCCCGCCCCGTCCGCCCGGCACCGGCTGGTGTCGGCCGCGCGCCGGGTCGGCGCGGCCGCGTCGGCGGTGCTGCCCGGCCAGGTCGGCACCGGGCTGAACGACGGGCTTGAGCACCTGCTGCAGGCCGACGCGTCGCCGCGGCGACCGCTCACCTGGGAGCAGCGGGAGGCGCTGATCCCGCGGTTCGCGACCGACGTCAGGCTGCTCGAGGCGACCACCGGCGAGGACTTCGGCGACTGGCTGGAGCCGCGCGGCGAGTCCGGCGGCCTGGTCGGCGCTCGGCCGCCCGGCCAGCGGCAGGCGCGCAACGGGCAGCCGCGGCAGTTCTGACCTCGCGTCTGCTCAGGCCCCGCGTCTGCTCAGGCCCCGCGTCTGCTCAGGCTTGGCCGCGGGCGCCGTTGGAGGCTCGGGCCGCGGCGCCGGGGTCGGATGCGGGGCGGACCTCGGTGACCAGGTCGTGCGACCGGGCGGCGTTGGTGAGCTCGTAGTAGAGCCGTTCCCGCCCGTCGCCGAGATCGATGATGGACAGGTAGCGCAGCCCGTAGCCGGGATGCGCCGAGCGTGCGGCTGGCGTGCCCAGCGCCGTGAGCGCGCCTGGCTCGGCGCCGACGGCGACGCCGGTAAGTTCCTCGCAGTTCTGCGCCGCGCTGGCCCGGCCGTCGTAGTACGCGGCAACGCCCTCCGCGGTGAACCTCACGGCGGCAACCCGGACGCCACGCTGGTCCCACTCGCCCGGCCGCGGCCGGAGGGCGGTGCCCTGCCAGGTCCAGGTCAGCCCGTCGGAGCTGGTCGCATAGTCGGTCGCCATCCGGTCGGTCTGGTCAGGGTCGGTGAGCGGGTGCACGGAGGCCCACAGGTGCCACAGCCCGTCGTGCCGCACGATGACCGGGTCCTTGACCGCGCGCGCAGCGTCGCCTGGCAGGACACGCGGCGGGCTGCTGGTTCGAAGCGCGCGGGGCTGTCCGCCTCGACCAGCTCCACCCGCCAGTGCTTGGTGCCGTAGGTGGCGCAGCTCAGGTACAGCCGCCAGGTGCCGTCCGGCGTGCGCAGCAGCGCGGGGCGTTCCAGCGACTCGCAGGCCATCTCGTCCTTGCCGATCGTCACGAGCGGCTCGAAGGTCACCCCGTCGGCGGAGCGCGCGACGACGATCGCGTACCCGCGCCGCCGCGGTGCCCGCAGCCGGTAGGCGAGGACGATCTCGCCCCCCGCGCGGACCGCGCTCGGCGAGCCAGCCCAGCTCTCCCGGCCCGGTCCCGGCGCGGCGGCGACGGTCACCGCGCTGGCGGGTTCCGGGGGTGTCAGCAGGGCCTGGCAGCCGAGCTCATCGTGCGTCACGAGACAACACTATGTGAATTTTAATGCTGAATATCCCTATCGGATGGCCTGGCCGGAGTCGACGCCGTCGGCGTCGGGGGGGTGGCTGGGCCGGCGGGACCGTCGGGGTCGGCAGACTCGGCCGACGTCGGGCATAGTCGGCGGGGTCGGCGCCTACCGTAGGTGGTGCTTGTCGAGGATAGCGATCAGCCGCCGTTTGCCCTTGCTCTCTGCCCGCACCGCCGCCAGGTACGCGCCGAACTCGTCCTCCGTTCCCAGTGCGCGATGGCAGGCCCGCGCGGATTCGAGCAACCGTGCGAGCCGCAGGTACACGCGCTCGCCCGTTGCGCGCCTGAGCGGCTCGATCTGGCGGCGGTAGACGGCGAGGGCGTCCGCCGGGCGCGCGGGCGCGACCAGGTCGGCCAGTCGGAGCCACTGGGCCTCGCTCGCGAGGCCGGGCGCCGCGGCCCACGCCCCGTCCAGGTCGCCGTCGTCGACCAGCACGTCGATGATGACTGGCTTGGGCGGCCAGCGATAGATACCTGGACGGCCGAGCCTGCTCCGCTCGGCCGCGTCGGCGCGCAGTAGGCCGAGCGCCCACCGCCTGGTAGCTGGCCAGTCACCGACCCGCTCGGCAGCGTCACGCAGTGCGCGGTAGCGGTCGAGGTCCAGGGCGGCCGCGAACTGGGTCCGGCGCACCGAAAGCGCGTCGGCGTCCCGGCCGAGCGCGGCGTAGCGGCCGGCGACGAAGTCGGCGAGGGCCTGATCGGGATGATTAGCCGCCTGCAGACCGACCTCGGCGGCAGCCAGCGCCTCCTCGACTCGGCCAACCCGCTCCAGTTCCGCGGCGATGCGCAGCTGCCTGCTCTGCCGCCCGTCTACGCCCGACGAGATGACCGTGACCAGCGCGTCGGCGTCGTCGGTGAGCCGCAGCAGCCGTTCGAGTGCGTCCTGCTCGGCCCACCCGCCAGGGCTCGCAGCCTGCCAGGCGGCGGTCAGCCGCTCCCGCAGCCTGGCCAGTCCCGCCGCGTCGAGCAAGCCGAGGTAGTCGCCGAAGTCGACCAGCGGCGACTCCCTGGCGGCCGGCGACTCCCGGGCGGCCGGCGACTCCCGGGCGGCCGGCGGCCCCCGGGTGCCGGAGTGGGGCCGCTGCCGATCGGCCGACGCCCTGTCGGCCAGAAAGTCGGCCAGAGCCACCGGGTCCCCGGCGGCCGCGCTGCACGCGGCCTGGTGGCTGGCGACCAGATCGGTCGCGGCGACTCCGATGACGCCGAGCTCGTCCTTGATCGCGTCAGAGGCCGAGGCGGCCTGAACGATCGCGTCTTGCGCGATCCCGACTGCCTCGGCGGCAAGACCCGAGCCGACCAGCTCAACGACCGATGCGGCCACGTCGCGGATCGCCCGAGCGTAAGGTCCTGGCGCGGCATCGGCGCCGTAGCCGCTCGGGCTGTGACTGCGGGGGTCGAGCAGGTAGCTGGCACGATCGCGGACCGTAGCCGCGTCACCCTCCGCCGCGGCGGCCCGCAGCTCCAGACGGCAGCGCCATACGACGTCCTCGGCGGCCCGCTCGACGACGAGCACATACAGATCGTCCCTGCTGCGCGACTCTAGCCACGGGAGCAGGCCGCCGCCCGGCGGCTCCCGGCCCGACGTGCCCGCGCGGCGCCTGGCCGACCCGCCGGCCGACGCTCGGATCATGAAAAGGCCGACGGCAACGCAGTGCTTGCAGAACTGGCCCTCCCGGCCGTACGGGCAGCTGCACTCCCCGCGCACGCCGTCGCCGGTCAGGGTGAGCAGCACCTTATAGTCCTCGGTGCCGCCGACGATGGCGGTCGCCCGGTGCCCGAGAACCCGCAGTCCGCGGACAGCATCGACATATCCCCGTCCGCGCTCGAACGAGCGCTCGCCGGCCGCCGCGCGAAGGTCCGCCTCGGTTAACGTGACCGGGGTAAATGTCGTCACGATGCCATTCAACACCACGCATCCGTCAGCCAATCCCGGTCAGCAGCGCGGCTCGGATGGCTCGGGAGTAGCGGCCCGATCGAGGGAGCGGCGTCAGCTCACGCCCGCGGCGCGGGCGAGGCGGACGGGGCAGGCGAGGCGGGCGGCGCGGGCGAGGCGGGCGGCGCCGCAGAGCCGACCAATGCGACCGGCGCCGACTCGGCCGGGCGGGGCTGCCGCGCGCTCGCGAGCCGCTCGGCGGTACTCACGCTGACCGCATTGGCGGTCACGATCGCGGCGATCGCCAGCCAGTCGGCAAGCCCCAGCGACTGGCCGAGCACGACGAGCCCGGTCAGCGCGGCGAAGACGGGGTTCACGCTCATGAACACACCGAAGAACCTGGCCGCGACCCTCTGTCGCGAGATGACCACAGCCGCAAAATGATCAAGGCCGCATAATGATCAAGGCTCGACCCCATGGACTGGGATCGAGCCCTTAACCTGCTACCTCATATGTAGCCCCGACCGGATTTGAACCGGCGCTACCGCCTTGAGAGGGCGGCGTCCTGGGCCGCTAGACGACGGGGCCAGGTACCTCTGGTACTGCGGTCGACATGCCTCGCGCGGTCGAGTGCCCACCGAAGCCGGGAGGTCACCGATCGCACTGAACACGCATGTCGCTGGGGTACCAGGACTCGAACCTAGACTAACGGGGCCAGAACCCGTCGGGCTGCCAATTACCCCATACCCCATGGGATCGAGCCCAGCCGGGCTCGGGTCGCCTGTGAAGTGTAGCCGAACCCCACTGCTACCTCCAACCTGACCAAACGGTCCCGCCCGCGCGCCTCTCGCCGCCTCACCGACCCCCTGGCACCCGCGCTGCAACCCGCCCGCCCCCCTGGCGCCCGCACGCAATCCCCACCCGCATCCCGCGCCACCCGGACCCTGGTCCCTCCGATGGAGCGGTCGGGCCGTGGGCAGCGGGCGGTCAGTCCCGCCCGGGCAGGGCGTCCGCGCGCTCCTTCTGCCATGTGATCGCGGCCAGGCGGGCCGGTGATACATAGCCGATCTCGGTGAACCATCGCGCGGAGTCCTCGATCGCCTCCCTGGCCGGCCGCGAGGTGTGGCGGAGCTCGGCACGGGCGCGCTCATCGTTGAAGATCATCCGGGTGGTGGCCATCCGGGCCGCCTCCAGGGCGACTCGCGGCTCGCGGCGCAGGATCTTGCCCTCGACCAGGCTGGAGGCCGCGCCGGCGGCCAGCGCGAGCCCGCTCGGGATCGCCAGCCTCGGCGCCGGCAGGCCGCAGATGTCGGCGAGCGTGGCCAGGATGGTGCGCATCGACAGGTTCTCCCCGCCGAGAATGTAACTGCGCCCGCGGCGGCCGTACTCGAGCGCCGCCAGGTGGCCGGCCGCAAGGTCGTCGACGTGGCAGACGTTCATCGCCGTGTTCACGAAGCCGGGCATCTTCCCGTTCAGGAAGTCGAGCACGACCTTCCCGGTCGGCGTCGGCGTCAGGTCGCCAGGACCCAGCGGGAACGTCGGCAGCGCGAGGCACACGTCGAGCCCTTCGCCAGCCGCCTTGAGCACCTCGTGCTCGGCCACGTACTTGGTCCTCTTGTACTGGCCGAACAGGTGGGCGACGTCCGCATAGCAGGTCTCATCCGCCGGCGTGCCGCGGCGGGTGCCGGCCAGCCCGAGCACCGCGACCGTCGAGGTGTACACGAGCCGCTCGCACCCCGCCGCGGCGACGGCGTCGAGCACGTTGAGCGTCCCGCCGACGTTGACGTCGTAGAAGATCCTCGGGTCGCGGGCCCAGAACCGGTAGATGGCCGCCAGGTGGAACACGAACCTGGCGCCCTCGCATACCTCGCGCACCGCCGCGGCGTCGCGGACGTCCACGACGGCGCGCTCTGCGTCGATGTCCTTGAGGTTGCACTCGTCGGCGCCTGGCTCGATCGCGGCGACCACGTGCGCGCCGCGGGCGGCGGCTGCCCTGGCCACCGCGGAGCCGATGAAGCCGGACGCTCCGGTGATGACCACCCGGTCCCCCGGCTGAAGCTTCACGGCGGTGGCGGGCCGCCCGGCCGGGACGGCCCCGACCATTCCGGCGATCGCCGGCCTGCGAGCCAAATCCTCGGCCCACGTGCCCGCACCCGCCGGGTCCATGCCGGCCTTAGCCACACCCGCCGTAGCCACACGCGCCGGGTCCGCACCCGCCGTGGTCTCCTCAGCCGCTGCGCCGGTGACGCCGGCCCGTGCTCGCACCGAGCCTCCGGCCGCGGCGTGCGACTTGCCCTTGAGCGCCCCTCTGGCCATGGTCCGGCCGAACTCGTACGCCAGTCCGGCACCGCGGTGCGCGTCGGCGAGCACGTCATCGAGCGCCTCGACGAAGTAGTCCACCTCCTCCTGCCCAGAGATCAGCGGCGGGAGCAGCTTCACGACGTTGACGTTGTCGGCAGCCACCTGGGTCAGGATGCGGTGCCTGTGGAACAGCGGCACCACCACCATCTGCGAGAACATTCCCGACCGCAGCCGTTCCACGGCACGGAACCTGCGCCGCAGCGAGCCGGACTCCGGCTCGCCGAACTCGATCCCGATCATGAGCCCCATGCCGCGCACCCCATGCACGAGCTCGTAGCGGTCGATCATCGACTCAAGCGCCGTCTGCAGCGCGGCGCCGGTGCGCTCGGCGTTGGCGACGATGCCCTCCTCGTCGAACGCCGCCAGCGTGGCCAGCCCGGCGACCATCGCGAGCTGGTTGCGGCCGAACGTGGTCGAGTGCTTGAGCGCGTCCTGCATCGAGTCGTAGACGCTGGCCCACACCTTCTCGGTGGTGAGCATCGCGCCGACCGGCACGTAGCCACCAGACAGCGCCTTGGAGACGGTGATGATGTCCGGCTGCAGGCCCCAGTGCTCGTGGCAGAAGAAGCGGCCGGTTCTGCCTAGGCCGGTCTGCACCTCGTCCATCACCAGCAGCGTGCCGTGCCGCCGGCACAGCTGCTGCGCCGCTACCCAGTACTCGGCGCTGGCGCAGAACACGCCCTTACCCTGGATCGGCTCGACAATGAACGCGGCCACGTCGCCTCCGCGCAGCTGACGCTCAAGCGCGTCCAGATCGCCGAAGCGCACCGGCACGGTGCCGGGCAGCAGCTCGCCGAAACCGGACCGGAACTCCTTGCCGCCGTTCAGCGCGAGGGCGCCGGTGGTCAGCCCGTGGAACGCGTGCTCGGCGAAGAGGATCTTCGGGCGGCCGGTGCTCGCCCTGGCGAACTTGATGGCCGCCTCGTCGGCCTCGGCTCCCGAGTTACAAAAAAAGACCCGGCCGATGCCCGGATGCGCCCGCGCGACGAGTTCCTTCGCCAGCAGGCCGGGCAGCAGCGCGCAGTCCATCTGGACCATGTTCGGCAGGTCGAGGTCGAGCGCCTGATGCAGCGCGGCCTTCACTCCCGGGTGGCTGCGGCCAAGTGCGTAGACGCCGAACCCGGAGAGGAAGTCCAGGTACCGGCTCCCCTGGTCGTCATACAGGTAGCAGCCCTCGCCGCGCACGTAGTTCCGGTCGAACCCGAGCGTCTTGAGCACCCGGGCAAGCTGCCGGTTCATGTACTTCTCGTGCAGGGCGAAGTTCTCGCCGTGGTGCTCCGCGAGGGCGCGGGCAACATCGAAGGGCATTGGTCCACCTTCCCAGAGGAACGGCCAGGCCCGCCGCGCCCTGCCGCCGATAGCCAGACCCGGCGCGTGGGCGGATCACCCTGCCGTCCCGTCGCCCCCATGGCCTTTTCGAACGCTAATCGCGTCTGGCCCCTCTTGTCACAGAATCTAGCCCCTCTCATCACAGGAAGAGGCCCAGGGTCCGGAATAGCCGGGCCAGCGCCGGGCAGCGCCGGGCCAGCGCACGCCCGGCAGGTCCCGCGGTGTGCGCGGGTGCGCTGTCCGGACGGCGGCCGGCGGCCGGCAACCGCGTCAGTCGCGGTCGGTGACCGGGTTGCTGAGCGTGCCGATCCCCTCGATGGTCACCGAGACCTCGTCACCCTTGTCCAGCGGCCCGATCCCGGCGGGAGTCCCGGTCAACAGCACGTCACCGGGGAGCAGCGTCATCACCTGACTGACGAACCCGACCAGGGCCGCCACGTCGTGCAGCAGCAGCGAGGTCCTGGTGTCCTGCCTGACCTCGCCGTTCACCCGGGTGGTCAGCCCCAGGTCGGAGGGGTCCGCGTCGGTCTCGATCCACGGCCCGAGCGGACAGAACGTGTCGAAGCCCTTGGCCCTTGTCCACTGGCCGTCCCTGGCCTGCAGGTCGCGTGCGGTGACGTCGTTCGCGCAGGTGTAGCCGAAGATGACCTCGGCGGCTCGCTCGGCCGGAACCTGCCGGCACAGCCGGCGGATCACCACGGCAAGCTCGCCCTCGTAGTCGGTGCGCTCGCTGACCAGCGTCGGCCGGGCGATCGGGTCGCCAGGACCGCAGACCGCCGTCGACGGCTTCAGGAAGATGACCGGCTCGGCCGGTGCCTCCCCGCCCATCTCGCGTACGTGGTCGGCGTAGTTCTTGCCGACGCAGATCACCTTGCTGGGCAGGATCGGCGCGAGCAGCCGCACCTGTGAGAGCGGGAAGCGGATGCCGGTCAGGCTAACGTCTTCTTCGCGCCCGCCGAACGGGTGACCAGCCAGCTGAGCGACGACGAGCCGCTCGCCGCCCGGCCCCGGTCCGGTACCCGGCTCGCCGGCCAGGCCCGATCCGTTGACGCCGCCCGCGGCACCGAAGGGCTCGTCGGCGCCTTCCGCCGCGAGCACCAGGCCGAAGCTGACCTCGCCCTGGTGCGAGAATCTCGCGATCCGCATGCTCAGAGCGTACCGAGGCGCCTGACCGGCCACGGGCCAGGGCGGCCAGGCCTGGCCGCAGCTACTGCAGGTAGCTCTCGACCTCCGAGGCCGGCCTCGGCGCCGCCAGCGCGGCGTCGCCGCCCGAGTCGCGCCTGGCCCGCCGCTGGCGCAGCAGGTCCCAGCACTGGTCGAGCGCCTGTTCCGCCGACCTCAGCGCGGCATTCTCCTCATCGGAGGTGAGCTGGCCGGACGCCAGCTTGGCGCGCAGGGCATGCTCGGTCCTGATCAGGTCGTCGATCCGCCCGAGTATCTCCTTGTCATCCATACGACGACCCTACGACGGATCACGCCGGCACCCGCTCGCCGGCACCCGCTCCTCGGCATCCGCTCACAGGATCTTGTGTATCCACCCGTACGGGTCGGCCAGGCGGCCGAACTGGATGCCCGTGAGCTCCTCGCGCAGCCGCAGGCTCACCGGCCCGGGAGTGCCGTCGCCGATCGTCCAGCGACCCGTAGCGCCCTTCACCTCGCCGACCGGCGTGATCACGGCGGCGGTGCCGCACGCGAACACCTCGGTGATCTCGCCGGACTCGCACCCGGCCTGCCACTGCTCCACCGAGATCTCGCCCTCCGACGCGGGGATGCCGAGATCGGGCGCGAGGGTCAGCAGCGAGTCCCTGGTGATGCCGGGAAGCAGCGATCCGGTGAGCTTCGGCGTCATGATCCTCGCGCCGGGGCCCGAGCCGTAGACGAAGAACAGGTTCATCCCGCCCATCTCCTCGACCCAGCGGTGCTCGTTCGCGTCGAGCCAGACGACCTGGTCGCAGCCGTGGTCGATGGCCTGCTGCTGGCCGACGAAGGACGCGGCGTAGTTGCCGCCGGTCTTGGCCTCGCCGGTGCCGCCCCTGGCCGCCCTGGTGTAGCCCTGCGCCAGCCAGACCGAGACGGCACGCAGCCCGCCGGTGAAGATGCCGCCCGACGGGGAGGCGATCAGCAGGAACAGGTAGGAGCCGGCCGGCCGGCCGACGCCCAGCGCGACCGTTGTCGCGATCATGAAGGGCCGCAGGTACAGGCTCTGGTCGGCGCTGGCTGGCACCCAGTCCCTGTCGTGCGTCACCAGCAGCTCGATCGCCTGCACGAAGGCATCCTCGGGCAGTTCCGGCATCGCCATCCTGAGCGCCGACCTGCGGAACCTCGCGCCGTTAGCGTACGGCCTGAACGTCACGATCGGCCCGGACTCCTGCCGGTAGGCCTTCAGCCCTTCGAAGATCTCCTGGCTGTAATGCAGGACGGCGGTCGCTGGGTCGAGCACGAGCGGACCGTACGGCTCAAGCTTGCCGTCGTGCCAGCCCTGCCCGGTCGACCAGCGAAGCGAGACCATGTGGTCGGTGAAAACCTGGCCGAAGCCCGGTGACTCGAGCAGGCTGGCCCTGACGGCCTCGGGCACCCGCTGCTCGGAGGTGTGCAGATCGAAGCTGATTGGTGATGTCGGGCTGGCGTTCATCGCAGATCCTCCCTTGCGCGGACCGAGCGCCGTTGCTCAGCCCGCCGCGGTGGCCCGGTCCCTGCCCGGCGGGTCCCGCACTAACCATCTTTTCCATTAAAGGTGCGGCCGGCCACCCGGCTGGCAGGCCCGGCGAGGCCAGTCGCGTGACGTCGCCGACCTCGTGCGGGCCGCGCCGTCTAGCCGGATACTCGCTCGGCTATGTCGTCCCCGACCTCGGCCGTGCTGCGCGCGGCCCACTCACCCTGGCGCTCGAGCAGGTCGTCGGCGACCGCCTGCTCGATCCGGCGCGCTTGCGCAGTCATGCCAAGATGGTCGCACAACATCGCGGCCGACAGGATCGCAGCCGTAGGATCGGCCTTCTGCTTTCCCGCGATGTCGGGGGCACTGCCGTGCACCGGCTCGAACGCGCCCGGGAAGGTCCGCTCGGGGTTGATGCTGGCGCTGGCGGCCCGCCCGATGCCGCCGGCCAGGGCTGCGCCGAGCGCGGTGACCACGTCGCCGAACAGGTTGTCGGTAACGATCACATCAAACTGCTCGGGCGCCGTCACCAGGTACCCGAGCGCGGCGTCCACGTGGCAGTACTCGGCGCTGACGCCGGGGAAGTCGGCTGCGGCCGCCACGAACGTGCGCTGCCACAGGTCGCCGGCGTGGGCAAGCACGTTGGTCTTGTGCACCAGCGTCACCTTGCGCTGGGGCCGCGAGGTGGCGCAGCCGAACGCATACCTGGCGACGCGGGAGATGCCGAACGCGGTGTTGATGCTCTCCTCGATCGCGATCTCGCCCGGCGTACCCTTGCGCAGGCTGCCGCCCGCCTCGATGTAGGCGCCCTCGGTGCCCTCCCGCACCACCAGGATGTCGATCGGCGCGGTCCGCACGGCGGCGAGCGGAGAGTCCACGCCGGGGAACAGCCTGATCGGCCGCAGGTTGACGTACTGGTCGAACTCGAAGCGCAGCCGCAGCACCAGGCCGCGCTCCAGGACGCCGCTCGGCACGCTCGGGTCGCCGACCGCGCCGAGCAGGATCGCATCGTGGCCGGCAAGCTCGGCGAGTACCGAGTCGGGCAGTATCTCCCCGGTGCGGGCGTACCGCTGCGCACCGAGGTCGTAGCTGGTGGTCTGGACCGCCGCGTCGCCCGCCGTCGCCTTGAGCACCTTGACGGCCTCGGCGGTCACCTCGGGACCGATGCCATCGCCGCCGATCACCGCAATCCGCATGGTACGCGCCATGCGCGGATCTTAGCGGTCGGCTTGCGGTGCTGCAGACCGAGTCCCGACCTCCGCGCCCGCCGGCGCGGCGTCGCTCGCGGCCAGCGGGGCGGCGACGGCCGGTCCCTGGCCGAGCCCACAGCCCATCGCCGCGAGCTGGCCGCTCTGCCCGTCGCGCTCGATACCCTCGGCGATCACCTCGATCCCCAGATCGTGCGCGAGCTGGACGATGGTCTTCGTGAGCAGCGCCAGGGTGGGGTCCACGTCCAGGCCGCCCACCAGGGACGCGTCGATCACCACGGCGTCCACTGCCGACCGGCGCAGGTAGGCGAGCGAGGCGTAGCCGGTGCCGAACGAGTCGATCGCGAGCCTGATGCCCTTGCCGCGCAGTCCGGCCAGGCCGACCGCGACCGGGCCGGCCGCGACCGGGCCGACGCTGTCGAGCAGCACCCGCTCGGCCACCGCGAGCGTGAGCGCCTGCGGCGGCAGCTCGGCCTGGTCGAGCGCGGCGATCACCGAGGTGACGAAGCCGGGGCCGGTGACGTGCCGCGGCGCGCAGCGCACCGAGAGCCCGACCTCCCAGCCCGCCGATCGCCAGGCCGCCACCTGCGCGCAGGCCCGCGTGAGCACCCAGTCGCCGAGCTGGGCGACCAGCCCGGAATCCTCGGCCACCCTGAGCAGCTCGGTCGTGCCCATCATCTCGCTGCCGCGCGGCCAGCGCACCTGCGCCTGCACCTCGCGGACCCGGCCCGTGGCAAGCTCGGCGACCGGCCGGTACTCGATGTCCAGGCGGCTCTCGGCGATGGCCTGCCGCAGCTGGCCGGCCAGCTCTGCCCTGCGCTGCGCCTGCGCGTGCATCCTCGCCTCGAACAGCGCGATCCGCCCGGTGCCGGTCTCCTTGGCCCTGGCCAGCGCCATCCCCGCGTTGCCGAGCAGCTGCTCGGCTTCCGCCTGCCCGCTGGTGGCCACCCCGACGCTGGCGGTCATCGAGATCTCCTTGCCGGCCACGGTGAACGGCTCGGCGGCGATCCGCCCGGCCAGCCGCTCGGCCAGATCCACGGCCTCCTGCTCCGACGTGCCGCCGACCAGGACTGCGAACTCGTCGCTGCCCCAGCGGGCGACGGTGCCGGGCGGCGGCACGTCGGCGCGCAGCCTGCGCCCGGCCTGGGCGAGCAGCAGGTCGCCGCCAGCGGACCCGATCAGGTCGTTGGCCACGGAGAACTCGTCGAGGTCGACCCGGATCGCGGCGGCGCCGGCCTGGTCGGCCAGGTCCCTGATGCGCTCCTCCAGGTAGGCGCGGTTAGGCAGGCCGGTAAGCCCGTCGTGGAACGTCAGGTGCGTGACCTGACCGCGCAGCGCGACCCGGTCGCTCACGTCGCGCGTGGTGATCAGCAGCCTGGCGGGCGCGCCGGCCTCGCCGTACCGCGCCAGCGTCGACTCCACGTGCCGCCAGGAGCCGTCCGCTCCCCTGATCCGCCCGACGAACGTCGCGGTCCCGGTCACCGCACGCAGCCCGGTGATCGCGGCCCTGATCCCGGCCGGCCGGTCCTCGGGGTGCACCAGGTCGGCGAGCCGACGCCCGGCCAGGTCGGCCGGGGAGTAGCCGAACTCGGCGACTCCCCTGCTCACGTAATCGATGACGCCGAGCAGGTCGCAGATCAGCACGGCATCCCCGGTGGCATCGGCCACCGCGCGGAACATCCAGTCCGACTCCTGCGCCGACGCCGCGACCGCCGACGCGCGCCTGGCCAGCCCGGCTAGCCTGGCCACGAGCAGCAGCACGACGGCGGCGCCCGTGACGGCGAGGGCCGAAGTGAACTCGGGGCCGCCGCCGATCGAGTAGCCGACGAGCACCAGGGCGGCGACCGCGGCGGCGGCGAGCGCGGCGATGGTCGCCGGACTCGACCAGGACGAACGCGGCCTGGCGGACCTGGTCCGGGCTCCGGGGTCGGCGCCGTCCCGCGACCCGGCGGGCGCGGGCACCAGCCACCCGGGCGCAGGCGCGGCACCGAGAGCGAGCAGGACGAGGGCGGCGAGCAGGGCGACCCGCGCCCCGGTGCCCGCCGCCGCCCCTGCGATCCGGTCGCCGACGGCCAGCGAGTCACCGACGACCAGCGCCACCAGCGCAAGCAGCGGCAGCAGCGTCAGCCTGGCGTTCCGCACGACGAACCGCAGCACGACGCCGAGCGCGACGATGTCGGCGGCCGGGCGGACCAGCGCCAGCGCGAACGCGGCCCGGCCGACGTCCGCGGTCGCGTAGTCGCTGCCGTACATCGTGACAAGGAAGATCGCGAACAGCGAGCAGACCAATAGGCAGCTGTCGGTCACGATGCCGGCGGGCGGCCAGGCGGGCGCCGCGTCAGGCTCCCGCAGCACCCTGCCCGCCCCGCCCGCAGCGTGGTCGCCGCCGGGCTCCGCGGTCAGCGCCGCGAGGCCGAGCGCCAGCGCGGGCAGCGCGGCCAGGCTGACCAGGTCGGCGATGCGCAGCGGCTGGGAGCCGCCGATCACGCCCGAGAACGCCTGCTGCAGGCATGCGCCGACGGCGAGGCAGGCTGTGGCCACGGCGAGCCACCGATATCCATTCTTAACGGATAGCTCGGGCTGACTCGAAGCGCGAAGCAGCCGGACGCAGGCAGCGGCGGCCGTCAGCACCCACGCCGCCGAACAGGCCAGCATGGCCGGTGTCACTCCCGGCCCCCGTGCGCCCGCGCGCCCGTCATGGCTCTCGATCCCTTCGCAGCTTGACACCTGAGATCAGGTGGCACCCAGACGTCAGCGCGTCCGGGTACCTACGTGCAACTGGCCGCGGACCCGCCTTTGGGACCGTGGCCTCACCGACTGCCGGCCGTGCCAGGCCGGTCCGCCCTCGCGGCACTCCACTGCAGAAAGCGGCGCTGCGGCCTGCGGGAGACGAATGCGCTCGGCGGCTTGATCTGACTCTACGGGCGCCAGGTCACGCTTCGATTGAGGAAAGACGTACGACCGACGACAAACTCCTGAGCGTCTGCTCAAGCCTGGGGTCAGTACTCCCCGGTGACCACGTTCTGCAGCGGCATGCCCGCCAGATAGCGGCGCAGCTGCGCGCCGAGGAAGCCGAGCGCGGCCGTCGCCGAGAGCCAGGTCGTGGCCGCGGCATGGGGCGTGATCAGCGCGTTCTGCAGGGTCCAGAGCGGGTGGCCCGGCGGCAGCGGCTCGGGGGCGGTGACGTCAAGCGCGGCCCGCAGCCTGCCGGATGCCAGCTCAGCGCACAGGTCGTCGGTCACTACGAGCGCGCCGCGCGCGCCGTTGACCAGCAGCGCGCCGTTCTTCATCGCGGCGAGGAAGCGCGCGTCTGCCAGGCCAACCGTGTCCCGTGTCACCGGCGCGAGCAGGATCACCACGTCAGCCTCGGGCAGCAGGCCAGGCAGGTCGGCGACTGGGTGCACGCCGTCGCGCGCGGTGCGGGCGACCCGCAGGATCCGTACGTCGAAGCCGGCCAGCCGCCGCTCGACGGCCTCGCCGATCGAGCCGTAGCCCACGATCAGCACCGTCTGGCCGGCCAGCACCCCGGTGAACCTGGTCGACCAGCGCCCGGCCGCCTGCTCGGCGGCGTAGTAGCCGAACTCGCGCACCGAGGCGAGCGTGGCGGCGACCACCCACTCGGCGGTGCTCGTGTCATGGATGCCATGAGCGTTGCAGAGCACGGCGCCCGCCGGGACGTGCGGGAGCAGCAGGTCGATGCCGGCGGTCAGGGTCTGCACCACCTTCAGCCGCGGCATCGCCGACAGGGCGGCGATGGCCGGCGGCCGCGGGAAGAGCGGCGGCACGTAGAACTCGACCTCGGCCGCCGACGGCGGCAGGGTCGCCCCGCCGTCCGGGTCCACGACGACGACCTCGGCGCCCGCGATGCCGTCAAGCGCGCCGGCGACCGCGTCGAGCGGTACCCAGACCAGCATTCAGCCCTGGCCGAGCCGCTGCAGGATCAGCTCGCGAACGCTGGCCGCGTCGGCCTGGCCTCCGGTCGCCTTCATCACGGCGCCGACCAGCGCGCCGGCCGCCGCCACCTTGCCCGCCCTGACCTTGCCGGCCACCTCGGGGCTGGCGGCGATGGCCGCATCCACCGCGGCGGCCAGCACGCCGGAATCGGTGACGACCGCAAGACCGCGGGCCGCCACCACCTCGTCAGGCGAGCCCTCGCCGGCCAGGACGCCGTCGAGCACCTGCCTGGCGAGCCTGTTGGTGAGCTCGCCGGACTCGACGAGCGCGCAGATCCGCGCCACCTGAGCCGGGGTGACCGCTAGGGCGCTGAGCTCGGTGCCTGTCGTGTTCGCCACCCGGGAAAGCTCAGAGAGCCACCAGTTCTTCGCCTGCTCCGGTGTCGCACCCGCGGCGACCGTCTCGGCCACCAGGTCGAGCGCCCCGACGTTGCGCAGCGCGGCCATGTCGGACTCGGGCAGGCCGAGCTCGGCGGCGAGCCTGGCCCGGCGAGCGGCGGGAAGCTCGGGCAGCGCGGCCATGATCTGGTCCACCCATGCCGCCGGCGGCGCCACCGGCACCAGGTCGGGCTCGGGGAAGTACCGGTAGTCCTGCGCCTCTTCCTTGCTGCGGCCCGGCGTCGTGACGCCGGTCTCCTCGTGGAAGTGCCTGGTCTCCTGCACCACCCGGCCGCCGGCGTCGAGCACGCCTGCCTGGCGCTCGATCTCGGATCTGACCGCGCGCTCTACCGAGCGCAGCGAGTTGACGTTCTTGGTCTCGGTCCGCTTTCCCCACTCCGCCGAGCCGACCGGGGCGATGGACACGTTGACGTCGCAGCGCAGCGACCCCTGCTCCATCCTGACGTCCGACACGCCGAGCGCGCGCAGCAGATCGCGCAGCTCGGTGACGTAGGCCCTGGCCACCTCGGGCGCCAGCGCGCCGGTGCCGGGGATCGGCTTGGTGACGACCTCCACCAGCGGGATCCCGGCCCTGTTGTAGTCGACCAGCGAGTAGTCGGCGCCCTGGATCCGGCCGGTGGCGCCGCCCACGTGCAGCGACTTGCCGGTGTCCTCCTCGAGGTGCACCCGCTCGATGCCGACCCTGACGACCCGGCCGCCGACCTCCACGTCGAGCCATCCGTCCGTGCACAGCGGCTCGTCGTACTGCGAGATCTGAAAGTTCTTCGGCATGTCCGGATAGAAGTAATTCTTTCGCGCGAACCGGCACCACGTGGCGATCGAGCAGTGCAGCGCGAGCCCGATCCTGATCGTGTGCTCGATCGCGGCCCTGTTGATGACCGGCAGCGAGCCCGGCAGGCCGAGGCAGACGGGGCAGACCGCGGAGTTCGGCTCGGCGCCGAATACGGTCGGGCAGCCGCAGAACATCTTGGCGGCGGTGCCCAGCTCGACGTGGGTCTCCAGGCCGAGCACCGGCTCGTACCTGGTCACGGCCTCGTCGAAGGGCACCCGGACACCCGGAGCGTCTCCTGCCGTGGTCAGCTGGGTCATCGTCCGGCCTCCGATTCCGTGCCGGTCACGGCCGCGATCCCCCTGGCCTCGGCAAGCAGCGGGTGCCCGCGTCGCTGGTCGAGCGCGGCCTCGATCGCCGCCGCGACGCGGTACATCCGGTCGTCGGCCAGCACCGGCGCCATGATCTGCAGGCCGACCGGCAGCCCGTCCTCCGGCGCGAGGCCGCACGGCACCGAGATGGCCGCGTTGCCCGCCAGGTTCGCCGGGATCGTGCACAGGTCGGCCAGGTACATCGCCATCGGGTCGTCCACCCGCTCGCCGATCGGGAACGCGGTCGTCGGCGTGGTCGGCGAGACGAGCACGTCGACCTGGTCGAACGCGGCGGCGAAGTCGCGTGCGATCAGGGTGCGGACCTGCTGCGCCTTGCCGTAGTAGGCGTCGTAGTAGCCGCTGGACAGCGCGTAGGCGCCGAGCATGATCCGGCGCTTGACCTCGGGGCCGAAGCCGGCCGCCCTGGTCAGGCTCATCACCTCCTCCGCGCTCGCCGTGCCGTCGTCGCCGACCCGCAGCCCGTACCGCATCCCGTCGAACCTAGCGAGGTTGGACGAGCACTCACTCGGCGCGATCAGGTAGTAGGCGGGCAGCGCGTAGTCGAAGTGCGGGCAGGACACCTCGGCGATCTTCGCGCCGAGCGCCTCGAGCAGTTCGACGGCCTCGCCGAACCTGGCGAGCACGCCGCTGGCGTACCCCTCGCCGCTCAGCTCGGTCACCACGCCGACCCGCAGCCCGGCCACGTCGGCGGCGCGGGCGGCGGCGACCACCGGCGGCACGGGAGCGTCCAGCGAGGTGGAATCGCGCGGGTCGTGCCCGGATATCACCTCATGCAGCAGCGCGGCATCGAGCACGGTCCTGGTCAGCGGCCCCGGAGTGTCCAGCGAGGACGCGAAGGCGACCAGGCCGTACCTGGACGAACCGCCGTAGGTCGGCTTGACCCCGACCAGGCCGCAGACGGCCCCCGGCTGGCGGATCGAGCCGCCGGTGTCCGTGCCGATACCGAGCGGCGCCTGGTAGGCGGCCACCGCGGCGGCCGAGCCGCCGGACGACCCGCCGGGCACCCGGCCGAGGTCCCACGGGTTGCGCGACGGACCGAAGGCCGAGTTCTCGGTGGACGAGCCCATCGCGAACTCGTCCATGTTGGTCTTGCCCAGTATGACGACCCCGGCGGCCCGCAGCCGCGTGGTCACGGTCGCGTCGTACGGCGGCTGCCAGCCGGCCAGGATCTTGGACCCGCAGGTGGTCGGCATGTCGGCGGTGGTGAACACATCCTTGAGAGCCAGCGGGACCCCGGCCAGCGGACCGAGCGGCTCGCCCGCCGCTCGCCGCCGGTCGACCGCGCGCGCCGCGGTCAGCGCAGTCTCCCGCGCCACGTGCAGGAAAGCCCGCACGTGCACATCGGTCTGCGCGATCCGGTCCAGGTGCGCGGCGGCAAGCTCCGCCGCGGAGATCTCGCCGGCCGCGACGGCCTGAGCCATCTGCGCGGCCGTCATCGTGATCAGTTCGTCGGCTGCGGTCATGGTCAGTCCTCAGCGAGGATGCGAGGCACCCTGAATCGGTCCTGCTCGGCGGCCGGGGCCTGGGCAAGCGCGGCCTGCGTGCCGAGCGGCGGCACCACCAGGTCGTCGCGGAAGACGTTGGACAGGTCAGCGGCGTGCGTGGTCGGCGGGATGTCGACCGCGGCCACCTCCTGCACCCTGGCCACGGCGCCGATGATCACGTCGAGCTGCTCGGCGAAATGCTCGAGCTCGGAGTCGGTGAGCGCGAGCCTGGAGAGCCTGGCCAGATGGGCTACCTCATCGCGGGTAATGGACACACGCGCCATCCTAGAGGCCGGTGGCTGCCCGGCCGAACGAGTTAGGCCCCGGGCCGCGCCCCGGCAAGCTCGCCGTCGGTCGGCGACCGGCGGTCGGCCGGCCCGCTGGCGCGGGCCGCGGCGCCGGCCGGGCGGTGCTCGGCCAGCCACTTGGTCGCCGAGACCGGATCGAGCGGCCTGGCGAAGTGCCAGCCCTGAGCGCCGTCGCAGCCGACCAGGCGCAGTGCGGCGGCAGCGGCATCGGTCTCCACCCCCTCCCCGATCGAGCGGATGCCGAGTGACTGGGCGAGTCGCACCAGCGACTTGACCGCCATGCTCCGGTCCGGGCAGTCGGGAAGGCCGCGGATCAGGGCGGGGTCGAGCTTCACCTCGCTGATCCCGAGCCTGGTCAGCTGGGCAAGGGAGGAATAGCCGGTGCCGAAGTCGTCCAGGCTCACGCCGACGCCGAGGTCGGTCAGCGCGCGCAGCGCCTGGCCGGCCTGGGCCGCCTGGGCGACAAGCACCTGCTCGCTGACATCCAGCCGCAGCGCCTCCGGCCGCAGCCGGTGCCGGTCAAGCGCGCCGCGCACCACGTCGACCAAGCGGGTCCCGAGCAGGTCCCTGGCCGGCAGGTTGACGCAGACCTGCACCCGCATGCCGTCCCGCCACCACCGGGCCGCCTGGGCGAGCGCCCTGTCGATCACCTGCTCGGTCAGCTCGCTGGTCACGTGCGACTGCTCGGCGAGGCCGATGAACTCGGCCGCCTCGAGCATCCCGCGCCGGGGGTGCCGCCAGCGGGCGAGCGCCTCCATGCCGATGACCTGCTCGTCGGCGAGCAGCACCTTGGGCTGGAAGTACAACTCGATCTCGCGGCCCGCGATCGCCGTGCGCAGGTCGCTGAGCAGCGCCAGCCGGTCCACCGATGTGCGGTCGGCCGTCGGCTCGTACCGCTCGATGCCGCTGCGCCGCTCCTTGGCCAGGTACATCGCCACGTCGGCCCGCTGCATGAGCTGGTCGAAGGTGCCCGCGTCGTCGGGGTAGATCGCGATCCCGACACTCGCCTCGACCTGGAACGTCATCGCCTCGAGCCGGACCGGCTCGGCCAGCGCGGCCCGCAGCCTGGACGCCACCTCGCGGGCCGCCGAGGCCTCCCGCACCGAGGGCAGCAGCACGGCGAACTCGTCGCCACCGAGCCTGGCCACCACGTCGCCCGGCCGGACGCTGTGCGCGATGCGGTGGGCGACGACCTGCAGCAGCCGGTCGCCGACCGCATGCCCGAGTGTGTCGTTGACCTGCTTGAGCCCGGTGGACCTGTCCAGGTCGATCAGCAGGAAACCGGCCCTTGATCCCGCGCCCGACGCCCTGGCCAGCGCCTCGCCGCCGCGCCTGGCCAGCAGCTTGCGGTTGAGCAGGCCGGTCAGCTCATCGTGGTTGGCCTGGTGCTCCCGCTGCACCGACATCGCGGCGCTGAGGTAGACCGCGCCGAGCGGCAGCGCGAAGAGGGCGACGGTGACCGCCGAGTCCTTCGTCGTCATCGCCACGGCGACCAGCGGCGCGGTGCCGAACAGCAGCACGCTGGTGATCGCCTGGTAGGGCAGGCTGGCCCGGACCACGCCGCTGGCCGGCATCCTGGTCTTGACCGTGATCGCCACGGCCACCAGGCAGAAATTGACGGCGAAATAGGCCGCGGCGGCGGCCGCGAGCACCAGGTAGCCACGGGCGTCGCTGGCCCACGGGCTGGCCGCCGACGGGCTGATCCCGGCCGCCCAGAACACGAACTCCGCGGCGGCGAGGCTGATGCTCAGCTGCGCGGCGTTGAACGCCACCCACAGCGGCGCCGCTCGCTGGGTCAGGCCGACCACGATCACCACGATGGCCCGCAGCAGCACGGCGAGGGGGAAGCCCCAGTGCAGCAGGGCGGCGACGGTGAGCGTGCGGGACACCGCGGGAGCCTCCGGCGCCGACCGGCCCGGCGTGACGATCCGCCAGATCTCCCCCGCCAGCGTCATCGCCGCCACCACCCAGAACAGCGGCATCTGCAGCACGCTCGCCGTCGGCCCTGCGTGCAGCGCGACGACCGCGAGCAGCACGGCCCCGCATACCGATACCGCGGTGAAGTAGATCCACAGCGGGGAACCCGGCCGGGGGGCGACATCGCGGGCGTCGTCGATGGTCCTCATAGCGTCCTCACGGTCCGCCGGTAACCGGGGGTGCGGCAGGTGAACACTGTCGGGCAGCGTACAGGGGAAACTACACTTCACGCAGCCATACGCATACTATCCGTTACTAGGCGCCTTGTTGTAGCTAACTGACTACACATCGCGAACTATCCGCCGCCCGGCCGCGTCGCGGGCCGCGCCCGGTCAGGAAAGGCGCAGGTAAGGGACGTGCCCGCCGCCGCCGCCGTCGGTGAGCGAGATCGGCGGCTGGCCGATCACGACCATGTAGCTGCGCGGGCTCAGCTTGACGATCACCCGCAGGACGCTCTGGCCGTGGAAGGTGAAGGCGGGCCCGAGCTGCCAGGCGTAGTGCGGCACCACCTCGGGCCGGTAGCCGTCGGTCACCAGCACATAGGCGAGCCCGAGCGTCACGCCGCGCCTGAAGTGCTGGTCAAGGCCGGTGACCGAGAGCTTGAGCCGCTGAGCGGGCAGCTCGGCCCTGACCGCGCGCGAGACCAGCGTGATGGCCTGGATCAGCGTGAAGTCCGCGTCGCTCCGTGGTGCCGCCTGGGCCCCGTCGGCGGCACAGAACGACGCGAGCGCGAGCGCCCCGACCGCGGCAAGCGTGCCGGCCCCGCGGGCGAGCCACGGCGTGGCCGTGATCCGCCGGGCCCGCCGGGCGCTGCCGCCTTCGGCCTGCGGCCCGGCCGCGGCGGGGGCACTGACCGTACGGGCGGCGCGCACCCAGGCCACGACCCGCCGGGCGAGGAGCGCCGCGGCGGCGGCTACGGCGAGCCAGGTCACCATTCCGACCGGGTACATCGGGGCCATCAGGTAGGTGAGGCTGTCGTTTCCGGCATTCTGCTGCGCGATGCTCGCCGCAGGTATCGCCGCGAACGTGACTGCCGCCGCCAGGCCGACGACCAGGCCAAGCGCGGCCAGCGCGGCAACCAGACGCGAGCGCAGCGGCCGCAGGCTCGCCGCCACGCCGATGGCGGCGAGCGGCACAAACGCCGCGACTCCGGCGGCAGCCGGCCGCTGGCCGGCCAGTCCCAGGCTGTGGATGCGCGGGAACGAGGTCCACCACACCGGCGCCGGCTGGACCGAGGCCGCGACCGCCCGCAGGCCGAAGGCCAGGCCGCCGGCCGGGCCAGCGCTGCCGCTGTCATGCAGCAGCGCGCTCAGGTTGCCGTGCCTGGCGGTAAATTCCTGGATCAGCGGCAGGCTCCAGCAGCCAAGCCCGGCGATGACGCCCGGGACCAGCCACCACCAGCCCGCCCTGGCCCTGAGGCTGTCGGCCAGCCCGACGGCCAGGGCCACCAGCACGAGGGCGCCGCAGGCCAGCGCGTACATCAGGTGCGCCTGCGCCGCGACCGACGCGGTGATCACGAGCGCCGGCCACCACCAGCGGCGGCCGGCCAGCACCGCCCACGCCGCGGCGAGCGCGGCGAGGAAGAACATCAGCCCGAACCACGGGTTCCACACCGGCAGGTGCGTGACCCCAGGTATCCACAGGATCGCCCCGAGCAGCCCGGCCGCGGCGAGCACGCCGCCCGCGGTACCCGCCGCCGACCGCGCCGCCTCGATGGCGAGCGAGCAGGCCAGCATGCACCACAGCGCCGCCCCCCACAGCGCGCCCTCCATCGGGTCGGCGTGCACCGGCAAGGCGAGCAGCCAGTACTGGGCCGGGCCCGGATCATAGACTCCGGGCGCCAGCCGGGACGGCTGCCCGAGCATCGGCCCGTACCTGGTCAGCGCGTCCCAGGAGCGGACGGCAATGGCCGCGTTGTCGTTGATGGGCAGCCAGCCACCCCGCATCGTGGCGATGGCCCCGTCGGTGAAAGGCAGCCAGGTCGCCGCGTGCGTGGCGGCCCGTAGCGCGAGGCCTCGCTTCAACACCCTTCCTGCTTCCGTGCCGACCCTGACGGCATGCCCGGGTGGCGCGCCGGGCGTCGCGCCACCCGTCCGCCCTGCGCGTTGCGTGCCATGACACGGTGTCAAACGCAGCCGGGCCCGGCATCGTGCCAGCCCGGCGAAGGCTAGTCCGCCGTTCCCGCCGACCCCGTAGCTGTCGATACTGTTTCGCGCGCCGCGTCGGTCCCGTCAGCGAGCAGCACGGCCAGGCCAGCCTCGTCGAGCACGGGAACGCCGAGCGAGGCGGCCTTGTCCAGCTTGGAGCCTGGGTTCTCGCCGGCCACCACGAAGGTCGTCTTCTTGCTCACCGAGCCCGCCACCTTTCCGCCGCGCGAGGTGATCGCCTCCGCTGCCTCGTCCCTGGTCATCTCGGCCAGCGTGCCGGTGAGCACCACGGTGACCCCGGCCAGCGGCCCGGCCGGCGAAGCCGCGGCGTCCCCCAGGGTGAAGCCGGCGAAGTCGGGATCGGCCATCCGCACGCCGGCGTCGCGCCACTTGGCCACGATCGCCTGGTGCCAGTCGACGGCGAACCAGTCGACGACCGACCCGGCGATCGTCGGGCCGACCTCGTCGACCAGCATCAGGGTTGCCGCCGGCGCCTGCGCGATCGCCTCGACCGAGCCGAACGCGGCGGCCAGTGCCCTGGCCGCCGTCGGGCCGACGTGCCTGATCGACAGCGCGACGAGCACCCGCCACAGCGGCCGCCGCCGTGCCTCGTCCAGATTCCGGAGCAGGCTGACGGCGTTGGCAGTCAGCTCGCCGCCGATCGTGACGAAGAACGGGCTCTGCGCGAGCTTGGCCGCGTCGAGCGAGAACACGTCGCCCTCGTCGGTCACCAGCCCGGCGCCGAGCAGGGCCGCGGCCGCCTCGTAACCGAGCACCTCGATGTCGAAGGCTCCCCGGCTGGCGATGTGGAACAGCCGCTCACGCAGCTGGGCCGGGCAGGACCTGGCGTTCGGGCAGCGCCAGTCCACCTCCTCGGGCTCGCGTGCCAGCTCGGTGCCGCAGCTCGGGCAGGTGCGCGGGAACTCGAAGGCATGCTCGTCGCCGGATCGCAGCTCGGTCACCGGACCGACCACCTCGGGGATCACGTCGCCGGCCTTGCGCAGCACGACCATGTCGCCGATCAGCACGCCCTTGCGCGCGATCTCGTCCTCGTTGTGCAAGGTGGCGCGCTCGACCGTGGAGCCGCTCACCTTGACCGGCGTCATGACGGCGAACGGGGTGACCCGGCCGGTCCTGCCCACGTTCACCCTGATGTCGAGCAGCCTGGTGGTGACCTCCTCGGGCGGGTACTTGTAGGCGATGGCCCAGCGCGGCGCCCGGCTGGTGAAGCCGAGCGCCTCCTGCACGGCGATCGGGTCGAGCTTGACCACCACGCCGTCGATCTCGTACGGCGGGTCGTGCCGGTGCTCGGCGTAGTAGCCGACGTACTCGCGCACCCCGTCGATGTCGCCGACCACCCGGTACAGCTCGCTGACGGGCAGCCCCCACTCGCGCAGCCGGTCGTACCACCCAGACTGGCTGTCCGGGCGGTCGGCCACCTCGCCGTCGATGGCGCCGACGCCGTGCAGGATCAGCCCGAGCGGCCTGCTTGCCGTCACCGCCGGGTCCTTCTGCCGCAGCGAGCCCGCCGCGGTGTTGCGCGGGTTGACGAACGGCGGCTTGCCGGCCTCCGCCTGGCGCTCGTTCAGCTCGTTGAAGGCCACCACCGGCAGGAAGACCTCGCCGCGGACCTCGATCGTGGCCGGCCAGCCCGAGCCGGACAGCCGGGCCGGGGCCGAGGCGATCGTTCGCACGTTCGCGGTGACGTCCTCGCCGGTCACCCCGTCGCCCCTGGTCGCCGCCCTGGCCAGCCGGCCGTCGGTGTAGACCAGGTCGACCGCCAGCCCGTCGATCTTGAGCTCGCACAGGAACGGCCCGGTGCCGCCGAGCCGCTCGGCCCTGGCGTACCAGCTGTCGAGCTCCGCCGCGGAGAACGCGTTGTCCAGGCTGAACAGCCGCTCCAGGTGCCGCACCGGCGCGAACCCGGTGGCCACCTGGCCACCCACCCGCTGGGTCGGCGAGTCGGGCGTGCGCAGGTCGGGGTAGCGCTCCTCGAGCTCGCGGATCTCGCGCATCAGCGTGTCGTACTCCGCGTCGGAGGCCACCGGCGCGTCGAGCACGTAGTAGCGGTAGTTGTGCTCGGTAATCTGATCGGCCAGGTCGGCGTGCCGGTGCCTGGCCAGCTCGTCGGCCTGCTGCACGGCCGGGGCCTGGCCATCGGCCGCCGCGACCGCGCCGAGTTCGGTGTCCTCGGTGTCGCTCATGCCACTCCCTCCTGCACAAGCTCGGGGACCAGCCGCGCGGCCGCCCGGCACTGCGCGAGCACGCCGCGGGCCCTGGCCGGCGAGACGCCGACCAGGCCGCAAGCCGGGGTTACCACCACCTGCTCGGCCAGACTGCCAGGATCCAGGCCGATCCGACGCCACAGCCCGATCACGGCGACCGCGGTCCGGTGGGCGGCGTCCTGCGGCGAGCGGGCGGCTCCTCCCGGCGCGGGCCCGCCAGGCGGCAACGGCGGGACGGCACCGGCCCAGATGGACAGGCCCGCCTCGGCGGCCTCGCCGACGCCGTCCTCCTGGCCGCGCCGCAGCAGGCCGAGGTCGAACGAGACCGCGCTCGCCCCGGCGCTCACCACGCAGCCGAACGGGACGTCGGGCGCGCAGCAGTGCACGATTCCCGGCGCCTGCGCGGCCGCGAGCACGGCGCGCAGGCCGTCCGCCGCGACCGTCGCGTCCACGGCGGCCAGCCGGTACAGGCCGCTGGCGGTGGGCAGCGACCCGGCGAGCACGGCGGGCAGCGAGGGCTCGTCGAGCTGGAGCAGGATGCTCGCCTCGGGCAGCCTGCGCCGGACGGCCGCGACGTGCGCGGCGACGCCTTCGCAGAGCGAGGCGGTCAGGTCGGCCACCGCGCCCTGGTCGGTCAGCGCCGGCTCGATGCTCCTGGTCAGCTCGAGCGCGGCTGCCAGCGTCCACGGGCCGCACACCTGGAGCTTCACGGGACCCGCGTGGCCGTCGGCCGCCTCCTCGAGAGCGTCAAGGTCAGCGGACAGCATCCCGGCCGCCCGGCTCACGTCCCGCCCGCCGCGCTCGGCCAGCCGCCAGCCTCTCGCCGTGGTCTCCGCAGGCAGGTCGACGAGCAGCGCCGCGGTGCGCCCGATCAGGTCGGCACCCGGTCCGCGAGCCGGGAGCTCGGCCAGGTGCGGCAGTTCGGGAAGCTCGCCGAAGATCACGGCCTCGGCCTCGCCGGGGTGCGCGCCCGGCATCGAGCCGATGCCGGTCGCGCTGCACTCAGGCCACACAAACGGCTGCCCGTCACGGCTCACCGGCACATCCTAGCGATGGGGTCGGCCGACCCGCTCGCTCCGGCGCTGGCCTACGCGGCCGGGCTCGCGGTGAGCGCCGTCGCCGCGATGGTGCCAGAGCCGAGCACGACCTCGCCGTCGTACAGGACGGCGGCCTGGCCCCTGGCGACGCCCCTGGCCCGGCCGTGCAGCCTGATCCGCAGCGCCCCGTTGTCCGGGGCGCAGGTAGCCGGGAAGACCTCGCCGTGCGCGCGAAGCTGAACCATCGCCTCGACCGGCCCGGCCGGCGGCTCGCAGCCGGTCCAGACCGGCCGCACCGCGGTGATCTCATCAACGTCGAGCGCCTCGGCCGGGCCGACCCGCACGGTGCGCGAGACCGGCTCGATGTCGAGCACGTACCTGGGCCTGCCGTCCGGGGCCGGCGTGTCGATGCGCAGCCCGCGGCGCTGGCCGACGGTGAAGCCGAAGCTGCCGTCGTGGCCGCCGACCACGCGGCCGTCCAGGTCCACGATCGGCCCAGGGGCCTGGCCGAGCCGCCCGGCGAGAAAGCCGCGGGTGTCGCCGTCGGCGATGAAGCAGACGTCGTGGCTGTCGGGCTTGTCCGCCACGGCCAGGCCGCGCAGCGCGGCCTCGGCCCGCACCTGCCGCTTGGTGCTGTCGCCGAGCGGGAACATGGCGCGGCCAAGCTGGCCGGCCGTCAGCACGGCGAGCACGTAGGACTGGTCCTTGGCCAGGTCCACGCTGCGGGTCAGCCGCGGCCCTGCCGTCCCGGCCGGGCGGAGCAGCCGTGCGTGGTGGCCGGTGCAGACCGCGTCGAAGCCGAGCGCCACGGCGCGGTCGAGTACCGCGGCGAACTTGATCTTCTCGTTGCAGCGCAGGCACGGGTTCGGCGTGTTGCCCCTGGCGTACTCGGCCACGAAATCCTGGACCACGTCGGCGTCGAAGCGCTCGGCCATGTCCCAGACGTAGAACGGGATGCCGATCACGTCGGCCGCCCGCCTGGCGTCCCTGGCGTCCTCCAGCGTGCAGCAGCCGCGGGCGCCGCTGCGGTAAGACCGGGGATTGGCCGACAGGGCCAGGTGCACGCCGGTCACCTCGTGCCCGGCCGCCGCCGCCCGGGCGGCGGCCACGGCCGAGTCCACTCCGCCGGACATGGCGGCCAGCACCCGCAGTGCCGTCACCGGCTGGCCCGCCTGGACCGCTCGACCGCCTCGCCGATGACCGCGCCGAGCGCGGCCACGTCGGCCCGCGTGCTGGTGCGGCCGAGCGAGAAGCGCAGCGACCCCCTGGCCCTGGCGCGCTCGGCGCCCATCGCGAGCAGCACGTGGCTGGGCTGAGCGACCCCGGCGGTGCAGGCCGAGCCCGTGGAGCAGGCGATGCCCTTGGCGTCGAGCAGCATCAGCAGGGCGTCGCCCTCGCATCCGGGGAAGGAGAAGTGCGCGTTGCCGGCCAGCCGCAGCTCCCCGGGCGCCGGGCCGTTCAGTATCGCGTCGGGCACGGCGGCGCGGACCGCGGCGATGAGCTCGTCCCGCAGTCCGCCGATCCTGGCCGCGTGCTCGGCCCTGGTGGCCGCCGCGTGCTCGACGGCGACCGCGAACGCCCTGATCGCGGCCGTGTCGAGGGTGCCGGACCTGACGTCGCGCTCCTGCCCGCCGCCGTGCAGCACCGGCACCGGGTCGGTGCCCCTGGCGAGCAGCAGCGCGCCCGCGCCCACCGGCCCGCCGATCTTGTGCGCCGTGACGGTCAGCGCCGTCGCGCCGCTGGCGGCCAGGCTCACCGGAAGCTGCCCGGCGGCCTGCACGGCGTCGCTGTGGAACGGTATCTGGTACTCGGCGGCCACGGCGGCGAGGTCGGCGATCGGCTGGATGGTGCCGACCTCGTTGTTCGCCCACATCACGCTGACCACCGCGACGCCGTCCGGGTCGCGCTCGATGGCCTTGCGCAGCACCTGCGGGCTGAGCAGCCCGAAGTTGTCCACGTCGAGCCAGGTCACCTCGGCGCCCTCGTGCTCGCCGAGCCAGTGCACCGAGTCGAGCACGGCGTGGTGCTCCACCGCCGTGGCCAGGACCCGGCGCCGCGGCGCCGCTGCGTCCTGCCGGGCCCAGTACAGCCCCTTGACCGCCAGGTTGTCGGCCTCGGTGCCGCCGCTGGTGAAGACCACCTCACTCGGCCTGGCCCCGTACACCTGCGCGATCTGCTCGCGCGACTCCTCGATCACGCGGCGCGCACGACGGCCGGCGTTGTGCAGCGAGGATGGGTTGCCGGTACGGGCCAGTTCCTCGACCATCGCGGCAAGCGCCTCAGGCAGCATCGGCGTGGTCGCGGCGTGGTCGAGGTAGACGAGCGCGGGATGGCCGGCCGGCCTGGCCAGGTCACCGGCGGCGTCAAGGTTCACCATGGTGCTTCAAGCGTAACGGGAACCTATGGCCGCACGGCCCGGTCAGCTGGTCCGCTTCGTGATCTCCTCCACCAGCTGCGGCACCACCTTGAACAGGTCGCCCACGACGCCGAAGTCCGCAAGCTCGAAGATCGGCGCCTCGGGGTCCTTGTTCACCACCATGATCGTCTTCGATGTCTGCATGCCCGCCCGGTGCTGGATCGCGCCTGAGATGCCCACGGCCACGTAGAGCTGCGGCGACACGGTCTTGCCCGTCTGGCCGACCTGGAACTGGTGCGGGTACCAGCCCGCGTCGGTGACCGCGCGCGACGCGCCGACCGCGGCACCGAGCGAGTCGGCCAGACTCTCGATCAGCGCCATGTTCTCGGCCGAGCCGACGCCGCGGCCGCCGGAGACGACGATCGATGCCTCGGTCAGTTCAGGCCGCTCGCCGCGCTGCTGGACCACCCGCTCGGTGATCCTCGCCTGCTTGGCTGCGTCGCTCACGGTCAGGCTCACCGGCTCGAGGACGGCGGCGCCGGGAGCGGGCTCCGGGGTGACCGCGTTCGGCCGGACAGCGATGATGGGCGTGCCTGCCCGCACTCGCGAGCTGACGTTGATCGCCCCGCCGAAGTTCGCCTGCTCGGCCGACAGGTCATCGCCGACGCCGACGACGTCGGTGAGGATGCCCCAGCCGGTCTTGACCGCGAGCCGCCCGCCGATCTCGCGGCCCTCGGCGGTGCTCGGCAGCAGGATCGCGGCCGGAGAGGACTGCTTGGCAAGCTCGGCCAGCAATTCGGCCTTGGGCGCGGCGACGTACTCGTCGTACTCGGGCGAGGCCGCCACGTACACCTTCGCCGCGCCGAACTCGGCCAGCCTGGCCTGCCCGGCCTCGGCGCCAGGACCTGTCCATACGACCGCGGGCTCGCCGAACCTGCGGGCGAGCGTGATCAGCTCGGTGGTGACCTTCTTGACGGTCTCGCCATCGTGCTCGGCGAGTATCAGGATCTCAGCCATTGTCGGCAGCCCCTCAGCCCTGCTTTCAGATGAACAGCCTTGCGATCAGATGAACTTGCGGTCGGCGAGGAACGCGGCGGCCTTGGCGCCGCCGTCTCCGTCGTCAGGCACGATCGTGCCTGCCTGCTTGGGCGGGCGCTTGGCGAAGCTCAGCACCTCGCTGGCCGCGTTCTCCAGGCCGACCGATGACGCGTCGATCCCCGCGTCAGCCACGCTCATGGTCTGGACCGGCTTCTTCTTCGCCGACATGATCCCCTTGAACGACGGGTACCGCGGTTCGTTGATCTTCTCGACGACGCTGAGCACGGCGGGCAGCGTGCCCTCCACCGTGTCGTACCCGTAGTCGGCCTGCCGGTTGATCCTGATCGAGCTGCCGTCGATCTCCACCTTGCTGGCGAACGACAGCTGCGGCACGCCGAGCCGCTCGGACAGCATCGCCGCCATCACGCCCGTGCGCGCGTCGGTCGACTCGGATCCGAGTATCACCAGGTCGAACCCGATCTGGTCGAGCACCTTGGCGAGGGCGGCCGAGGTGCCGAGCACGTCGGAGCCGTGCAGCGCGTCGTCGATCAGGTGAACGCCCTTGTCGGCACCCATCGACAGCGCCTTGCGGATCGCCTCGGTGGCGCGCTCTGGGCCCATCGACAGGATCGTCACCTCGCCGCCGTGCGCCTCGGCCAGCCGGAGGCCCTCCTCGATCGCGAACTCGTCCAGCTCGTTGATGACGGCGTCGGCGGCGTCACGGTCGAGGGTGGAATCCGATTCCCTGAGCGTGCGCTCGGACCACGTGTCGGGTACCTGCTTGACGCAGACGACGATGTTCATGACCTGCCGCCGACCTCCCTCGAGTGTGCGCTGGCCCGCCCTGTGCCAGCCGGGCCCGGGCCGCAACCCTGGCACTGCAAGCCTGCCAAACGGCAGGGACGGCCCGTGTCCCGGGTCCGGCCAAGCCGTCAGCCTCTATGTTACTCGCCAGTAGGTAGCGGCGACTCAGGCCCGCCGCTCGGCCAGCCCGACCACGTTGGCCAGCAGCATCGCCCTCGTCATCGGGCCGACACCGCCGGGCACCTTGGACAGGTACCCGGCCACCTCGGCCACGTCGGGGTGCACGTCGCCGGCCAGCCCGGCATCGGTGCGGGTGATCCCGACGTCGAGCACGGTCGCGCCCGGCCTGATCATGTCGGCGGTGACCAGATGCGCCTTGCCGGCGGCAGCCACCACGATGTCTGCGTTGCGCGTGTGGGCCTTGAGGTCTTTGGTTCCGGTGTGACAGAGGGTCACGGTGGCGTTCTCGCTCCGCCTGGTCAGCAGCAGGCCGAGCGGCCGGCCCACCGTGATGCCGCGGCCGATCACCGTCACGTTCGCCCCGGCGATCGGCACGTCATAGCGGCGCAGCAGCTCGACGATCCCGAGCGGGGTGCACGGCAGCGGCCCTGGCACGCCGAGCACGAGGCGGCCGAGGTTCATCGGGTGCAGGCCGTCCGCGTCCTTGACCGGGTCCATCAGCTCGAGTACCGGCTGGCTGCGCAGGCCGGCGGGCAGCGGGAGCTGGACGATGAAGCCGGTGCACGCCGGGTTGGCGTTCAGCTCGGCGACGACGTCCTCCACCTGCTGCTGGCTCGCGGTAGCCGGCAGGTCGTGCCTGATGCTCGCGATGCCGACCTGCGCGCTGTCCTTGTGCTTTCCGGCCACGTACACGGCGCTGCCGGGGTCGTCGCCGACGAGCACCGTGGCCAGGCCGGGCACGATGCCCCTGGCGGCCAGGGCCGCCACTCGCTCGGAGAGCTCGGTGCGGATCGCCGCCGCGGTTGCCTTGCCGTCCATGATGGTCGCGGTCACTGGCTCATTCTGGCCGGCCGCCGACCCGCGTAGCGAGTCAACGCCCGCGCCGGCCCACGATCCCGCCCTCGCCACCCCAGCACCACCCGCCCCATCAACACGCCCGCGCCCCCTCAACCCGCCCGCGCCCCCTCAACCCGCCCGCGCCCCCTCAACCCGCCCGCGCGCCCCACAGCCCGACCGCCCGGTCCTCAGAACCCCGCCGGTCACATCAGACGCAGTCGTCCCAGAGGCCTGCCCTTTACCGCTCGCGGAGCAGGAGGGCCGCCCTTCGCGCAGCCTGCATCACCGGCTCTGAGTCACATAAGTCCCACTAGACTCACCAACCTCATCTGAATCGGTGCTTGGTTGGGCTGTCGTTCATGGATGTGACGAAGGGTTCGGTATTCGCAGTGAATGTGGCATTCAGTCCAGCTGAGGGTCGGCCGACAGCGGAGATCGGCCAGTTCGGGTGGGGTCATGTCGGACAAACAGCGGCAAAATCTCGTGACCGGCGGAACGCGTGCCACGCGGGTCGGCCAAGGCGCACCCGAGCCGACCCGAGACGCACCTGAGCCCGCCCAAGGCGCACCTGAGCCGGGCCAGGTTGCCCGGGCGAGCCAGGCTGCCCGGGCAGGGCAGAGTCGGGCAGGGCAGAGTCGGGCGGGGCAGCCGACGGGCGGGGCGCAACGGAAGGCCGGGAACCGGGGTCAGTGCCAGAAGTGGCGGACGCCGGTGAAGTAGAGGCTGAGGCCGGCCGCCGCGGCGGCCGCGATGACCTCGTCGTCGCGCATTGAGCCGCCAGGCTCGGCGACGGCGCGGACGTCGGCGTCCGCGAGCACCTGCAGCCCGTCGGCGAACGGGAAGAACGCGTCGCTCGCCGCGACAGACCCGGCAGCGCGTTTGCCCGCCCGCTGGACCGCGAGCCTGGCGGCGTCGACGCGGTTCACCTGGCCCATACCGATCCCGACCGAGGCGCCGCCGGAGGCGATCAGGATGGCGTTGGACTTGACGCTGCGGCAGGCCCGCCAGGCGAACTCCAGGTCGGCGAGCGTCTGCGCGTCTGCCGCCGGCCCGGCCGCGAGCTGCCAGCCGGCCACGGCGTCGCCTGGCTCGGTGACCGTATCCGCGGTCTGCATCAGCAGGCCGCCGCCGATCTGACGCCACTCGACCCGCTGTCCAGCCGGGGAGACGCCGGGGTCGGCGCAGCGGAGCAGGCGCTGGTTCTTCTTCCTGGCCAGGATCTCGAGGGCGGCCGGCTCGAAGCCTGGCGCGGCGATCACCTCGGTGAAGACCTCGGCGATCTGCCTCGCCAGGTCGGCGGTGATCACCCGGTTCGCCGCGATGACGCCGCCGAACGCGGAGACTGGGTCGCAGGCGTGGGCCTTGCGGTGCGCCTGCGCGATGTCGGCGCCGACTGCGATCCCGCAGGGGTTGGCGTGCTTCATGATCGCGACGCAGGGCTCGGCGAACGCGGCAACCGTACGCCCCGCCGCGTCGGCGTCGACGAAGTTGTTGTAGGACATCTCCTTGCCATGCAGCTGCTCGGCCGCGGCAATCCCGCCCCGGACCGCGTCCTGCGGGGCATAAAGAGCTGCGCGCTGGTGCGGGTTTTCTCCATAACGCAATACCTCGCGGCGGGTCAGGGCAGCGACGACGACGTCCGGCCAGCCGGTGCCGCTCGCGACGTCGTCCGGCGCGTAGGTTGCCGCGAACCATGAAGCGATCGCGGCGTCATAACTGGCCGTGTGCGCGAAGGCCTGGGCGGCCAGCCTGCGCCTGTGCTCGGCGGTGAAGCCGCCGGCGGCGACCGCATCCGCGGCGTCCTGGTACGCGTCCGGGCTGGTGACAACTGCGACGTTGGCGTGGTTCTTCGCCGCGGCCCGCACCATGGCGGGGCCGCCGATGTCGATCTGCTCGACGCACTCGGCGTCCGGCGCGCCGCTCGCCACCGCCTGGGTGAACGGGTAGAGGTTCGAGACCAGCAGCTGGAACGGCGCGATGCCGAGCCTCGCGAGCTGGGCGGCGTGCTCGGGCTCGCGCAGGTCGGCGAGCAGGCCCGCGTGCACGGCGGGATGCAGCGTCTTGACCCGGCCGTCGAGGCACTCGGCGAAACCGGTCACGGCCTCGACGGGGGTGACCGGAATCCCGGCGGCCTGGATCGTGGCGGCCGTGCTGCCGGTGGACACGATCTCGACGCCGGCCTGGTGCAGCGCGGCGGCCAGGCCGGCCAGGCCGGTCTTGTCGTACACGCTCACTAGCGCCCTGGTGATGGCGATTCTGGTCACTGCGTCCCGCTCCCTTGCTTGCCGAACCGGACCGTTCGGCCGCTGACCGACCAGCCGTCGCGCAGCATGGCCGCGACGGTCTGCACGAGCAGCACCCGCTCGCTGGCCTTGACCCGCTCGGTCAGCGTCTCCTCGTCGTCGCCCTCGTGCACAGGCACGGCAGCCTGCGCGACTACCGGCCCGCTGTCCAGCCCTGGGTCGACGAGAATCACCGTGCACCCGGTGACCTTGACTCCGTAGTCGAGCGCGTCGCGCACCCCGTGCAGGCCGGGGAAGGACGGCAGCAGGGCCGGATGGGAGTTGATGCAGCGCCCGGCGAACTCGCCCATGAAGTGCGGGCCGAGCAGCTTGAGGAAGCCGGCGCAGACCACGAGGTCGGGCCGGAAGCTCGCGCACATTCCGGTGAGCGCCTTATCCCAGCCGTCGCGGTCGGCGTAGTCCCCGATCCGGCAGACGAAGGTCTCGATTCCGGCCTCGCGGGCACGGCGGACTGCGGTGGTGCCGTGACGGTCGGCGCCCACGGCCGCGATCCTGGCGGGCACGGCTCCGGCCGCGCACGCGTCGACGAGGCTCTGCAGCAAAGTCCCCTCACCAGATGCCAGGACGACCAGGCGATGCGGCACCCGATCATTGTCCCGCACGGTGATCACGCGCCGATCCCGGCCGTCCCCATCAGGAATCTTTATCCACGGCGCCCCCATCGGCGTCGTAGTACATGACGACTTCCCGGGCCATGACAATGCCCGGCTCCGGAGGGAGAGCAGCAGTGAGAATCACCCGCACCAGGATGTCACTGGCCGCCGTCGGCCTCGCGGTCGCCGGCGCCGCCGCGGCCGTCATGCTGACGGCCGACCCGGCCGCGGCCGGGCCGGCCTCCGGCCCCGCCGCCGCGGTGCCGACAGTGCCATCTTCGGCGTCGGCCGTGCTCGTGGTCTGCTCGGGCAAGGGTCAGGTCAGGCCGTCCGTCTTCGATTACGGCTGCATGCCGTCGAGCGAGTACCTGGCAAAGCTCCGCTGGACGAGCTGGGGGTCGGTCGCATTCGGCAGCGGCGACCTGAAGGTCAACAACTGCATGCCCACCTGCGCGGGCGGCACGTACATCAACTACCCCATCCTGATCGTTCTGTGGCGCGCCGAGCCCTGGACCGGTCACCCGGGCAAGGATTACTTCAGCCGGATGACCTGGATCTTCACCGGCAAGCTCCCGCCGCGCCCGCACACGACCACCCAGACCTTCACGCTGTCGCCCAAGGGCGCGCCCTGAGGATCGCGGCGGGACTGATGTGACCCTGCCGAGCCCGACTGGCCAAGCCCGATGCCGACCCAGCCCGATGCCGACCCAGCCCGATGCCGACCCGGCCCAGATGCCGGGCGGCATCGGGACAGGGCCCGCGGCGACTATCCTGGCAGCCTGGAGTGGTCCGATCAGGTTGGCCTGGGCGCTCACCCGCTGGTGGTGGAATAGGTCTGACCGCCCAACCGCAGTTCTCGATCATCGGAGGAAACGGCACTGCCCGCCGACACCAGCCCGCCGCGTGCGCCGGGCACTCCCGATCAGCCAGGCGACGCTGGCGACCAGCGCACCGCGGGTGAGACCGGCGCGGGTTCTGGCGACTCGGCCGATGGCTCGCTAGCCGGCCTGCCCAGGTTGTTCTTCGCCGATCAGCCGGAGGAGCCGCTCCCCGGCCAGTCCTACGGCCAGCCGCCCTACGGCCAGCCAGCCGGGCAACCGGGAATCCAGCCAGGCGGGCCACCGCCCGCCGCAGGCCAGCCCTGGGACCAGCCCGGCGGACCGCCAGCCGCGGGCCAGCCCTGGGACCAACCCGGCGGGCCGACGATGGGCGGCTGGAGCCAGCCGCCGGGCAGCCAATCACCGGGCAGCCAATCACCGGGCAGCGAGCAGCCGGAGCAGCCCACCGGCGCCGGATACGGCGCGCCGCCTGCCGGGGATCCCGGCAGGCCCCCGGCAGGATGGGGCGGCGGCGCGAACCAGCGGCCGGGCAGCCAGTGGCCGACCGGGCAGAGGCCGACCGGGCAGAGGCCGACCAGGCAGAGGCCGACGGGGCAGCGACCGGTCAGGCAGCGGCCAAGCAGGCCGCCGGAGCGCGAGCTCAGGCAGCGCGCCATCGCCGCGTTCGCGCTCGGTCTGCTGAGCCTCGTCGCGCTGTTCGGGCTCGGCGCCGACCTGAGCCGTGGCGTCTACCTGCTCGTGTTCAGCGCGGTGATCGGGCTCGCCGGATGCGTGATCGGGATCACCGCGGTGCTCAAGGCCAGGCGGACCGGCACCTTCCGGCCGCGCGGCGCGATTGCGGGCATCGTGCTCGGCGCGCTCGCCATGGTGATCTCGGTGCCGATACTGGCCACTTACCTCGCATTCCCCACCCCGGTGAGCAACTACGTGAAGTGCCTCAGCCAGGCGCAGAACTCGACGCAGCAGCATGCCTGCATGACCAAGTTCTACAAGTCGATCCACCTGGGATCGAGCGCGTTCGCGAGCAGCGAGAAGCGGGCGCCCTAACCGCGGCCCGGCGACCGGCGACCCCGGCCGCCAGGCGAGCGAGCGGCGGGGGTCAAAGATGAGATCAGGGCAACGCCGACGGGCCGGCCCGATCCGGCTGCGGTGGCGGCGCATCCAGGTCGCCGGCCCACCGGTCGAGGTAGATGACATGGCGCCCCGGCTCTGACTGGCCGGGACCTGGCTCGGTGCCGGCCCGACCGCCGCCGGGCTCTGCGGCGGCCGCGGGGCCGAGCCCGGTCTGCGGCGACCAGTGCGCCCTGACGTAACGCCAGTTGGCGGCGCCAGCGGTGATCGCGGCCGCGATCCCGACCTCGAGCGCGGCGACGGTGGCGACCTGCCACGCGGATGGCCCCACGTCGGTCATCCGGCCGTCGCCCAGCGGGCCGCCGGCGAACGCTGTCAGCACGCCGAGCACGCCGCCGGTGAGCAGCCCGCAGCAGAATCCCCTGATCGGCGCCGCCTCGAGCACGGCGGTCGGGGCCAGCCTGACCACCAGCAGTCCGCCGACGATCCCGGCCAGGTAGGGAACTGCGAGCACCAGCGCGCCGATCCAGCCTGACCCCGAGCCAGGGGTCCCGCCCGGTAGCACGGCAAGCAGCGGGAACGCAGGCAGCGCGCCGGTCACCGAGCCGGTGGGCGCCACCACCGTGCCCGCTCCCACGGCGAAACCGGGCCCCAGCATGTAGGCGATGGCCCAGAGGACCGCGTTCGGCAGGTAGGCGAGCTGGGCGAGGAAGAGCAGCCCGGCCCCGACCACGCCGGGGTCGAGCAGGTCGTAGACGGCGCCGAACTTGTGCACGTCACCGGCCAGCGCCAGCGCGGTCGCCGTGGCACCGGCCGCGACCAGCACGGCGAGCGAGCCGGCCGTGCCAGCGAGCACCGAACGAGTCCGCGGCGACATCAGCGCGCCGAGCTGCGACCACGGTGCGACCGCGCGGGCGGCGCCGAGCGCGGTCGCGGCGAACGCCACCACGAACCCGGCGACCAGTGCCTGCGGCAGCGAGGCAGCCGCGAGCGCTGACCTGCTGGCCAGCGCGAGCGCCCCGGCCAGCACGGCGTAGGGCACCGCCACGCTCAGCGCGACCACGAGCACCTGGCGCAGCCCGGTCACGCTATGGCCGGCGACCAGCGACCGCCCGGCCCGCCGCAGCAGCAGCGCAGGCAGCAGCACCAGCCCGAGCGGCAGCATGCCGATCCGCCCGGCACCGCTCACCTGCACCGCCACGTGATGCCCCACCAGCCAGAGCACAGCCGCCGTGCGCAGCACGCCCACCAGCCCGACATCCGGATGCGGCGCGGCCACCCACCCCACCACGGCGAGAATGGTGAGCGCCGCCAGCCCGATCCCCGCGGCCCCGCACGCCGCTGACACCCCCGCAACGAACAGCGGCCGCCCCGCCCCACCCGCGGCCTCACCCGCCTCGCTGCGCCCGCCCACGCGCCTAGGCGCGTCCGACCCCACGGGTCCAGCCGTCTTCTGCCCGCCAAGCCGGGACCGCAGGCCAGAAGTCGTCACAAGCTCCACATTGACTGCCGGTGCGCCGCCTCCGGGGGAGGCGCGCCGAATCAGCCAAAACTGCAGCCTGGCCGTGCCGACGGTGACGCCGGCCAGTGCGTTCTAGCATGGCCGGGGTTATCCGTCGGTGCGGCCCCGGCCGCGCTAGGTCTTCCGGCCGACTGGCATTTACCGCCCCTGCATCAGCTCCCTGATCAGCCCCGCGGTCCCGCTGGGAGTCCGCCCGACCTTGACGCCGACCTTCTCCAGCGCCTCCTTCTTGGCCTGCGCCGTCCCGGCCGAGCCGGAGATGATCGCTCCCGCGTGCCCCATCGTCTTGCCTTCGGGCGCGGTGAACCCGGCCACGTAGGCGACCACCGGCTTGGTCATGTTCGCCTCGATGAACGCGGCCGCCCGCTCCTCGGCGTCGCCGCCGATCTCGCCGATCATCACGACCGCGTCGGTCTCCGGGTCCGCCTCGAACGCCCGCAGGCAGTCGATGTGCGTGGTCCCGATGATCGGGTCGCCGCCGATCCCCACCGCCGTGGAGAAGCCGATGTCGCGCAGCTCGTACATCATCTGGTAGGTCAGCGTGCCCGACTTGGAGACCAGGCCGATCCGGCCCTCGGTGGTGATGTCGGCCGGGATGATGCCCGCGTTGGACTTGCCTGGCGAGGCCACGCCAGGGCAGTTCGGGCCGACGATCCTGGTGGCGTTGCCGCGCGCGCAGGCATGCGCCCAGAACGCCGCGGTGTCGTGCACGGGGATCCCCTCGGTGATCACGATCACCAGCCCGATCCCGGCGTCCACCGCCTCGATCACGGCGTCCTTGGTCCCTGCCGGCGGCACGAACACCACCGACACGTCGGCCCCGGTGGCCGCCATCGCATCGCCGACCGTGCCGAACACCGGCACGCCTGACTCGCCAAGCTGGACGGACTGGCCCGCCTTGCGCGGGTTGGTGCCGCCGACCACGTTCGTGCCGGCCGCGATCATGCGGGCGCCGTGCTTGCGCCCCTCCGAGCCGGTGATGCCCTGGACGATGACCCGGCTCTGCTCGGTCAGGAAGATCGCCATCTCATGCTCCCGTCGCGGCCAGGCTGGCCAGCTCGGCGGCGCGCCGCGCCGCGTCGTCCATGGTCGCCACCTGCTCCACCACGCCGATCGCCGCTTCGGTCAGGATCCGGCGGCCCTCAGCGGCGTTGTTGCCGTCCAGCCGCACCACGATCGGGAGCCCGACGGGCTCGCCGCGGTCGGCCAGGATCCCGAGCGCCGTGACGATCCCGTCGGCGACCGCGTCGCATGAGGTGATGCCGCCGAATACGTTGACGAGCACGGCGCGCACGGAGGGGTCGGACAGCACGATCTCCAGGCCGTTGGCCATGACCTCGGCGGACGCGCCGCCGCCAATGTCGAGGAAGTTGGCCGGCCTGATGCAGCCGAACTCCTCCCCGGCGTAGGCGACCACGTCGAGCGTGGACATCACCAGGCCGGCGCCGTTGCCGATGATGCCGACCGCGCCGTCGAGCTTGACGTAGTTCAGGTGCTTGGCCTTGGCGCGTGCCTCGATCGGGTCGGTCGCCGACGGATCGGCGAACCTGCCGTGCTCCTGCCGGAAGGCCGCATTGTCGTCCAGGGTGACCTTGCCGTCAAGCGCGACGACCCGCCCGTCGGTGGTCAGCGCCAGCGGGTTGACCTCGACCAGGGTGGCGTCCTCGTCGGTGAACACGGCCCACAGCCGCTCGGCGAGCTCGGCGGCGCCGTCCACCGCCTTGCCGGGGAGCCTCCCGGCCGCGATGATCTCCGCCGCCTTGGCCCGGTCAACCCCGGCCTGCGGGTCGATGCCGATCCGCGCCACCGCCTCCGGGTTGGTGTGCGCGACCTCCTCGATCTCCACCCCGCCCTGCACCGAGCAGATCGACATGAACTGCCGTCCGGCCCGGTCCACGAGGAACGACAGGTAGTACTCCTCGGAGATGTCGTAGGCCGCGGCGATCAGGACCTTGTGCACGGTGTGGCCCTTGATGTCCATGCCGAGTATCTGCCGCGCCTTCGCCTCCGCCTCGTCAGGGCCGTCGGCCAGCTTCACTCCGCCAGCCTTCCCCCGGCCGCCGGTCTTGACCTGCGCCTTCACGACCACCAGGGGGTGGCCTGCGGCGGCGAACTCGGCCGCGATCGCGCGCGCCTCCTCGGCGGTGTGGGCGACCTTGCCCGGCTGCACGGGGACGCCGTACTCGGCGAAGAGCTCTTTCGCTTCATGCTCGAACAGGTCCACGTCTGGGTCCGTCCTGACTGGCGCTGCGACGCGCAGCGATGCCCTACCTGCATGCGCACGGAGCCGCCGGGAGCGCGGCGGGTCCGCCACGCAGCCTAGCGTCCGGCCGGCCGCCGTTCGCTCAGCCGGTCCGCGATTCCGCCTTGGCGCCGAGCTCCGAGCGCACCCAGTCGACGATCTCGTGGGTGGGCGCCCCGGGCGTGAAGATCTTGGCGACCCCCATGGCGCGCAGCTCGGCGATGTCGGCGTCGGGGATGATGCCGCCGCCGAAGACCGTGATGTCGGCCGCGTTCTGCTCGCGAAGCAGCTCAAGCACCCGGGCGAACTGCGTCATGTGCGCGCCGGACAGGATCGAGAGCCCGATCCCGTCCACGTCCTCCTGCAGCGCGGCGGCCACGATCTGCTCGGGGGTCTGGTGCAGCCCGGTGTAGATCACCTCGACGCCGGCGTCGCGCAGTGCCCTGGCCACTACCTTGGCGCCGCGGTCGTGCCCGTCAAGGCCTGGCTTGGCGATGATGACCCGGATGCTGCCCATCTGCCGCACCTTCCCGCCGCGAGTGCTTCACTCGGCAGGGTATCCGCCCGGCGTCCGCGCCGGTACCGCAGGCAAGGCAGCGACCGGCCGCGCCACCTAGAGCTTTTCTATCGGGGCATAACGCAACAGCAGGTGCTTGATGCCGTACTCCTCGCCGAAGTCGACCTTGGCCTCAGGGTCGTCGCCCCTGCCCTCGACCGACAGCACCCGGCCGAGTCCGTAGCTGTCATGGTTGACCAGGTCACCGGGCTGGAGCGAGGGGACAGGCCGGTTGCCCACGGCGCTCATGCCTGGCCGCCTAGCCAGCCGCTCCGAGGCGGGCGGCGCGGCGGACAGCGCGGCGGAGGCGTCGCGGCGCCAGTCGATCAGGTGCGCGGGTATCTCGGTCAGGAACCTGGACTGCTTGTGGTAGGCGGGCCTGCCCCACCATGCCCTGGCGACGGCGCGGGTCAGGTACAGCCGCTGCATCGCCCTGGTGATCCCGACGTAGGCGAGCCTGCGCTCCTCCTCGAGCTCGCGGTCGTCGTTGACCGAGCGCTCGTGCGGGAAGACGTTCTCCTCCATGCCGGTCAGGAACACCACGGGGAACTCGAGCCCCTTGGCGGTGTGCAGCGTCATCAGCGTGACCATGCCGCCGTGGTCGTCGCCCGCGGGGATCTCGTCCGCGTCCGCGACCAGGGAGACCTGCTCGAGGAAGGCGGCAAGCCCGCCGCCGGCCTCCCTCGCGTCGAACTCCCTGGCGACCGAGACAAGCTCGGTCAGGTTCTCCGCCCGGCCGGCGTCCTGCAGGTCGGAGGACGCCTCGAGCTCGGCGATGTAGCCGGTGCGGTCGAGTATCGCCTCGGCCAGGTCGCCGACCGGAGTGCCCGACGCGGCGGCCTGCCGCAGCTCGCCGATCAGCACGTTGAACGCCTCGATCGCCCTGGCCGAGCGGGCCGGCAGCCCCGGCACGTCCTGCGGCCGCTTGAGCGCGGCCGCGAAGCTGATCCGGTCCCTGGCTGCCAGCGCGGCGACGTACTCGAGCGCACGGTCGCCGATGCCGCGCCGCGGCACGTTGACCACGCGGCGCAGCGAGATCTCGTCCGCCGGGTTGGCGATCAGCCTCAGGTAGGCGAGCAGGTCGCGGACCTCGCGCCGCTCGTAGAACCGGACGCCGCCGACCACCTTGTACGGCAGCCCGGCCCTGATGAACACTTCCTCGAACACCCTGGACTGGGCGTTGGTGCGGTAGAACACCGCCACGTCGCCCGGGATGGCGTCGCCGCTGTCGGAGAGCCGGTCGACCTCCTCGGTGACGAACGCCGCCTCGTCGTGCTCGCTGTCGGCCACGTAGCCGACGATGGGCGGGCCGTCGCCGGCCTCGGACCACAGGCTCTTCGGCATCCGGCCGGTGTTGCGCGCGACGACCGCGTTGGCGGCGGCCAGGATGTTCTGCGTGGACCGGTAGTTCTGCTCGAGCAGGATCACCCGCGCCCCAGGGAAGTCGCGCTCGAACTCGGTGATGTTGCGTATGGTCGCGCCGCGGAACGCGTAGATGGACTGGTCGGCGTCGCCGACCACGCAGAGCTCGGCGGGCGGCAGGAACTGGTCGTCGGCGAGCTGGCTGGCCTGCTGGCCGCCGACCAGCTCCCTGATCAGCACGTACTGCGCGTGATTGGTGTCCTGGTACTCATCGACGAGCACGTGCCTGAACCGCCTGCGGTAGGCAAGCGCCGCCTCGGGGAACGCCTGGAGCAGGTTGACGGTCACCATGATCAGGTCGTCGAAGTCCATCGCGCCGGCCGCCACCAGCCGCCGCTGGTACTCGCCGTAGGCCTCGGCCAGCGCCTTCTCCCGGTACCCGCTCGCCTTGGACCCGGCAGTCTCGTAGTCGACGAGCTCGTTCTTCAGCGTCGACACCCGGCCGACCATCGCCCTCGGCGGGTGGTACTTGGGGTCAAGGTCGAGCTCGCGGCAGACCAGCGCCATCAGCCGCTCGGAGTCGGCCTGGTCGTAGATCGTGAACGAGGACGGGTAGCCGAGCCTGGCCGCCTCCCTGCGCAGGATCCGCACGCACGCCGAGTGGAACGTCAGCAGCCACATGCCGCGCGCCCGGGCGCCGGTCAGCGCCTGGGCGCGGGCCGCCATCTCCCCGGCGGCCTTGTTCGTGAACGTGATCGCCAGGATCTCCGACGGCGCGACCTCGCGCTCGGCAACCAGGTAGGCGATCCGGTGGGTCAGCACCCGCGTCTTGCCCGACCCCGCCCCGGCCACGATCAGCAGCGGGCCGCCCTCGTGCAGCACCGCCGCGCGCTGCTGCGGGTTCAGCCCTTCCAGAAGCGAGTCAGGCGCCGTCATCGTCACCTGCTCACCATAGGCGCTGGAGCCGACACTGCGCGCCCGGCGCGATCGGCCGGCCGCCCCGCGCCGGTCAGTGCTACCAGGGTCCGGCGACCAGCGCCGCTGGCACGATCTCGACCGGGAACGGCCGGCGGGCAGCGAACACCTCGCCGCCGCCCACCTCGGCAACCTGGCGGTAGCTGCCGCGCCGCAGCTCGAATGCGGTCAGCCGCGGCTTGTCCAAGCTCGGCGTGACGATCCAGTACGACGCGATGCCGAAGCCCGCGTAGACATCCTTCTTCCTGTTCCGGTCGTAGATTGCCGTGGACGGCGACGCTATCTCGACGGTCAGGACCGGCGGCTTGGTGACCGACGTGTCCTCGATGCCGATCGCGTCGGCGCGCACGACGACCAGGTCGGGGATCCGGTACTGGTGCGCGCTCATCTCCACTCCAGGACCGGGCAGGACCAGGAACTCGGGCGGGCGAGCCATCTCCAGCAAGACCGTCAGCCGCGTCAGCACGAGCTGGTGATTGATCGCAGGCGCCGGCGACACGACCAGCACCCCGTCATCGAGCTCGTACTTGTTGCCGTCGTCCGGCAGCAGATCCAGATCGGCGACGGTGAGCGGCCGGTCCGTCGGCAAGCCGATCCCTGTGGCGGTCATGACACTCATCGTGCCTCCATAAGCTCATGACCGCCACTGTGCCAGCCGGCACCGACAATCGGGGCAGGCTCGCCGGAGGCGCGGGCTACTCGTCGGGCACGAGCGTCGGAGTCGCCCTGGTCAGCGTCTCCTTGCGGAAGAAGGCCGGGGACATGAACCGCATGTAGATCCCGCCGACGAAGCCGACCAGCGCGGCGCCGAACGCGATGATGAAGATGCCGCCGATCTTCCAGTGCAGGCCGGGCACGGTCCAGAAGGTGTAGCTGTTGGTCCAGACCCAGTCGGACTGCAGGCTGTAGATGCCGGCGCCGTACATGATGAGGCCACCGAACAGTGGCAGGATGCCCTGCATCCAGAGGTTCCGCGCGCTGCTCGTCAGGTTCTTGCGGTAGTACCAGACGCAGGAGAACGCGGTCATCCCGTAGTAGAAGGCGATGTACAGCCCGATCGCGGTGACCGCGTCGGCGATCGGGTTGCCGTCAGAGATGTAGTTGAACGGGATGTAGAGAGCGATCGAGACCAGGCCCATCACGATCGTGGAGACGGTCGGGGTCAGGAACCTCGGGCTGATCTTCGCGAACGAGGACGGCAGCGCCTTGTAGGCCGCCATCGACAGCGTGGTCCGCGCGGTCGGCAGGATCGTGGTCTGGGTGGAGGCGGCCGCGGAGCTCAGGATCATCAGGAACAGCAGCCTGGCGACGAAGGAGCCGAACCCGCTGGTGCCGAAGACCGTGCCGCCGAGCACCGAGAGCACGTCGAACTCGTGGTTGGGGTTCGCCAGGCCGATTCCCTTGCTGCCGATACCGGAGATGGACTGCGCGGCGAGCATCACCACGACGTAGGTGACTAGCAGGATCACGGTGGAGATGACGGCAGCGCGACCCGGCGTGATGGCCTTGTCCTTGGTCTCCTCGTTGACCGAGACCGCGGTGTCCCAGCCCCAGTAGATGAAGAGCATGAGGATCAGGCCGCCGATGAAGGCCGACAGCGGGAGGTTCGTGGGCAGGAACCAGCTCAGGTGCGGCCGCACCGCCGTGGCCGGCGGGTGGCTGCCGAACACCTTCACCAGGGCGGTCACCGACAGCACGAGCAGCATGACGACCTCGATGCCGAGCAGCGCCTTCTGGAAGTTCGCCGAGACCTCGATGCCGATGTAGCAGATCACCGTCATCGCGATGATCCACAGGACGCCGACGAGCAGCACCCAGCCGCTGGCCGCGTTCGTCCCGATCGCGCTGTTCGGCCCGGCAACCAGGAAGAACACGTACTGCCCGGCTACCTGGGCCAGGCTGGCCATGACCAGGATGTCCGCGGCGACGATTCCCCAGCCGCCCGCCCAGCCGGTTTTCGGGCCGAACGCACGGGTGGCCCAGGTGAACGTGGTGCCGCAATCGGGGTCGGCCTTGTTCATCTCGCTGTAGCCGATCGAGCAGAGCAGCATCGGGACGAATGCGGCGAGCGCGATCATCGGCGCGTGATAGCCGATCCCGGCCACCAGCGCGATGAACCCGAGGGTGGCGGCCAGGCTGTAGGCGGGAGCGGTCGAGGCCACGCCCATGACGATCGATGAGATCAGCCCGAGCGCACCGGTCTTGAGGCCCTTATCGACCGACTGCTCGGCCGGCTCGACGACCTGGTTGGTGGTGGCCATGTGCAATGCCCTCCCGAGTGTCCGGCGGCCGCCTCCGCGCGGCCCGCAGGTACGGCTGACCTATCAGGTCCTCAGATTGCACCCGGGCGGCGATTTCCACCAGAGTGCAACGGTTCTAGCACGAATTGTTCGACTTGGCAACGATTTCAGTGGTAGAACGCGCCGAACGCTGCCGGTCTCGTCGGTAGCGTCCCGCTCGCCCAGGTCTAGGATCGCGAGTATGCGGATACTGCTGGTCGGAGCCGGCGGAGTCGGGACCGCGTTCGCGCGGATCGCCGCCCGCCGGCCCTTTGCCGAGCTGATCGTCTCTGACTACGACATCGCCAGGGCGCAGCGCGCGGCCGCCGCCAGCGACCGGTTCAGCGCGGTGCGGATCGACGCCAGGGACGCCGACGCCGTCGCAGGCCTGCTCGATGAGCACTCCTGCGACGTGCTGATGAACGCCGCCGACCCGCGGTTTGTCATGCCGCTGTTCCGCGCGGCGCTGCGGTCCGGCGTTCACTACCTCGACATGGCGATGTCGCTGTCCCATCCCCATCAGGATGCCCCATACAGCCTGACCGGAGTCAAACTCGGTGACGACCAGTTCGCGATGGCCGACCAGTGGGGACAGGCAGGCAAGCTCGCGCTGGTCGGCATCGGGGTCGAGCCCGGCCTCTCCGACATCTTCGCGCGGCACGCCGCCGACACCCTGTTCAGCGAGATCGACGAGATCGGCGTGCGGGACGGCGCGAACCTCGAGGTGCAGGGCTACGACTTCGCGCCGACCTTCTCGATCTGGACCACGATCGAGGAGTGCCTCAACCCGCCGGTGATCTGGGAGGCCGACCGCGGCTGGTTCACCACGCCGCCGTTCAGCGAGCCTGAGGTGTTCGACTTCCCGGCCGGGATCGGCCCGGTGGAGTGCGTGAACGTGGAGCATGAGGAGGTGCTGCTGATCCCGCGCTGGGTCACCTCCCGGCGGGTCACGTTCAAGTACGGGCTGGGGACCGAGTTCATCGAGGTGCTCAAGACCCTGCACAAGCTCGGCCTGGACGCCACCGCGCCGGTGAGCGTGGGCGGTGCCGAGGTATCGCCCAGGGACGTGGTCGCCGCGTGCCTGCCCGATCCGGCCGGGCTGGGGGACAAGATGACCGGGCTGACCTGCGCGGGCACCTGGGTAACCGGCACCGGCAAGGACGGGGCCCCGCGCGAGGTCTATCTGCACCATGTAGTGGACAATGCCTGGTCGATGGCGGAGTACGGATCGCAGGCGGTGGTCTGGCAGACCGCGGTCAACCCGGTCGTGGCGCTCGAGCTGATCGACTCAGGGGCCTGGTCGGGCACCGGGGTGCTCGGCCCGGAGGCCCTCCCGGCCGGGCCCTTCCTCGACCTGCTCACCGAGTACGGGTCGCCGTGGGCATGCCAGGAGCGGACTCCTTCGTCGTGAAGGATAGGCAGCTAAGTACGCGAGCAAGGAGATAGCCGGTCATGAAAGAGCTGCGCAACTTCGTCGCTGGCCAGTGGACCGAGCCGACCGACGGCCGCCGGGCCGAGCTGATCAACCCGTCCACCGGTGAGGCATTCGCGACCGCGCCGGTCTCCGGCGCCGCCGACGTGGACGCCGCCTTCAGCGCCGCGAGCAAGGCATTCGAGACCTGGCGGGACACCACGCCGTCCGAGCGGAGCCTCGCCCTGCTGCGGATCGCCGACGCGCTCGAGGCGCGGGCCGATGAGTTCGTCGCCGCCGAGGCCGAGAACACCGGCAAGCCGATCGGGCTGACCACTTCGGAGGAGATCCCGCCGATGGTCGACCAGATCAGGTTCTTCGCCGGCGCCGCGCGCATGCTCGAGGGCCGCTCGGCCGGGGAGTACATGTCCGGGTTCACCTCGATGATCAGGCGCGAGCCTGTCGGGGTCTGCGCGCAGGTCACGCCGTGGAACTACCCGATGATGATGGCCGTGTGGAAGTGGGCTCCCGCGATCGCGGCCGGCAACACCGTCGTGCTCAAGCCGTCCGACACCACCCCGGTCACCACGCTGATGATGGCCGAGATGATGAGCGAGCACCTTCCCGCCGGCGTGATGAACGTGATCTGTGGTGACCGGGACACCGGCCGCGCGCTTGTCGCGCACCCGATCCCGCGGATGGTCTCGATCACTGGCAGCGTCCGGGCAGGCAAGGAGGTCGCCGCCCAGGCGGCCGCCGGGCTCAAGCGGGTGCACCTCGAGCTCGGCGGCAAGGCCCCGGTGGTGATCTTCGACGACGCCGACCCGGCCAAGGCGGCCGAGGCCATCGCCATCGCCGGCTACTTCAACGCCGGCCAGGACTGCACGGCGGCGACTCGGGTGCTGGCCGGGCCCGACGTGCACGACGACTTCGTGGCGGCGCTGGTCGAGCAGGCCAAGGGCCAGGTCACCGGCGGGCCCGACGTCGAGGATGCCGCCTACGGCCCGCTGAACAACGCCACCCAGCTCGACCGGGTGTCCGGCTTCATCTCCAGGCTGCCCGACCACGCCAGTGTGCTGACCGGCGGCAGGCGCCACGGGTCGCGTGGCTTCTTCTACGAGGCCAGCGTGGTCAGCGGCCTGCGCCAGGACGACGAGATCATCCAGAACGAGGTGTTCGGCCCGGTCATCACGGTGCAGCGGTTCACCGACGAGGACGAGGCCGTGGCGTGGGCCAACGGGACCGAGTACGGCCTGGCCTCGTCGGTGTGGACCTCAGACCACGGCCGTGCCATGCGGACGTCCAGGCGGCTTGACTTCGGCTGCGTCTGGATCAACACCCACATCCCGCTGGTCGCCGAGATGCCCCACGGCGGCTTCAAGAGCTCGGGGTACGGCAAGGACCTGTCGATGTACGGGTTCGAGGACTACACCAGGGTCAAGCACGTGATGTCCGCCCTCGACTAGCGGGCCGCAGCCGGACTGGCGCGCACCGTACTATCGGATGCGTGGCCGAAGACAGCGCAGTGAGCCGGGTCCTGGTCGTCACCGCGCATCCGGATGACGTCGACTTCGGGGCGGCCGGAACGATAGCGACCTGGACCGAGGCCGGGATCGACGTGGTCTACTGCGTGGTGACCGACGGCGCGGCAGGCGGCCGCGACGCGTCGGTGAGCCGCGCGGACATGGTAGTGCTGCGCCAGGCTGAGCAGATCGCGGCGGCGAAGTGCGTCGGCGTCAGCGACGTGCGCTTCCTCGGCTATCCCGACGGCCAGGTCGAGCCGTCGATCGGGCTGCGCCGCGACATCGCCAGGGTGATCAGGCAGGTCAGGCCCGACCGGGTGGCCTGCCAGTCGCCGGAGCGGAACTACGCCCGCATGCCGGCGAGCCACCCCGACCATCGTGCCGTCGGCTCGGCCACGCTCGACGCCATCTACCCGGACGCCCGCAACCCGTTCGCGTTCCCCGAACTGGCACAGGAGGGCCTCGAGGCGTGGACCGTGCCCGAGGTCTGGATCATGGGCGGGCCGCAGCCGACGCGCTTCGTTGACGTCACCGACACCTTCGGCAGGAAGGTCGCCGCGCTGCGGGCGCACGAGACGCAGACCGGTCACATGGACAACCTCGAGGAATTCCTGCGCGGCTGGCTCAGCCGGTCGGCGGCGCAGGCCGGCCTAGCCGACGGACGGCTGGCCGAGGCCTTCCTCGTCCTGCAGACGCCGTAGCGATGCTGAATCGAAAATCGGTCGGTCAGCTGGCAGGCGGCAGCGCCCGGCGGAGCGTGAGCGGAGCCGGGTTGGGGCTGGTGGTTGCCGCTGGGGCGGGTTGCTAGGCGGCGTCGTGGAGGGTGACTTTCTTGCCGGACAGGCGTTCGAGTTCGGAGATGAGCTGGCGTTTGCGGCGTTGCGGGGCGAGGCGGTCGTGCCAGTCCGGGCCGAGGTCGGTGAAGTGGGCGTCGGGGTCGGTGAGCAGGTGCCAGGCGATGGTGAGGATGGAGTTGCCGACGGCGACGAGGGCGCGTTGCTTGCCGCGGCGCCTGGCGATCCGTTTGTAGCGGGAGGCCAGGAAGGTGCTGGTGCGGGCGGCGGCCGCGGCGGCTTCTCCGAGAGTGCCGCCGAGCCAGGGGTTGCCCTTGCCGGTGGCGGCGGCTTTGCTGCGCCCGGCGGACTGGCGGGCCTTGGGCGCGAACTTGGCCCAGGAGACCAGGTGGCCGGGGGTGGGGAAGCGGGACATATCGGTGCCGATCTCGGCGATGATGTCCTGGGCGGCGGTGACGCCGATCCCGGGGATCTCATCGAGCCGGGCTGCCTGCCGGGCGCAGGGGGCGATGGCCCGCTCGATCCGGGTGGTGAGCGCGCTGATCTGCGCGGTGAGCGCGTCGATCCGGGCGAGCATCATGGCGAGCAGGAACGCGTGATGGCCGGTGAAGTGGCCGGTGAGCGCCCGGCGCAGGACGCTGGTCTTGGCGCGCATCGTTCCCCGGGCCAGGGCGGCCAGCGCATACGGGTCACGCTGGCCGGCGATGAGGGCGGCGAGCATGTCGCGGCCTGATGCCCCGAAGATGTCGGAGATTACTGACGACAGCTTGACCTGGGCGTCTTCCAGCAGCTTCTCGGCGCGCTGTTTCTCGCGAATGCGTTCGTGGACCAGGGTGCGGCGGTAGCGGGTCAGGTCCCGCAGCTGCCGCTGGGGCCGGGCGGGGATGAAGCTGGGCCGGAGCATGCCGCGCTCGGCGAGCTTGGCCAGCCACACCGCGTCGATCTTGTCTGTTTTGGGCCTGCCGGGGACGTTCCTGACGTCGCGGGCGTTGACTACCCAGCATTCGATGTCGTCTTCGAGCAGGTAGAACGGCGGCTTCCAGTACGCGGACGTGGCTTCCATCACCACCCGGGTAACGCCCTGGCAGGTCAGCCAGTCACGCAGTTCCAGCAACTCCGGCGTGGTCGTCGCATACGTGCGGACCTCCTGGCGGCGCGCACCCGGGCGGCTCTCGTGCGGGACCCGCACGCAGCACACCAGGCTCGCCTTGGCGATGTCCAGGGCGGCGACTCGCTCGGTCAGCTCGGCCGGCTCTTCGGTGAGATCCTCCATAACGTTGGTCCTTCCAGCACGGGCAGGTTGACAGGGCGGCTGCCCGCCGGGAGCCAAGGGGGGTTCAGAGGCGGAATCGCGTGCTCACGGCAACAATGCAGGGCCCCTGGCAGGCTCCCGGCGCCAGACTCCTATACGGGCTCGCGGCACCAAGCATCGCCGGCGTCGGCGGGCAACCACCCCCGATTTTCACGCGCACAGGGCGTCACCGCAGGGACACTGACGACTCCTATGTCTTGTCAAATGTTTGAATAGGGAATTTTCATTTTCTTTCCGTTGCATGGAATGGCGAGCAGGTCAACTTGCTGGGTTGCGGACACGACAGGGATGGGCCACGAAGGCACGCTCTTATTAGGTCACGCCCAGCAGGTCAGGTATGGGTCCGGGGGCGGCCGACGGATCGTTAGCCTCGATCTTTCGTGAGGCTCGCATGGTGGCCTGAGGTGGTCGGCTCGGCGCCGTTGCCGGCCTGGCTCAGGCTGGTGCTGCGGCTGCCGGCCGGGCGGGCGGGTTCCACGGTCCCGCGGGGGGTTGTCCTTCCTGGTCGCTGGTGGCTGGT
>DATIZP010000038.1:0-2050 GCA_035517035.1 Streptosporangiaceae bacterium
CGCTCGAGCTCGCTGACCCGCTCGGCCATGCTGGCCGGCCCGAGCAGGTTGCGGACCAGGGCCCGGTCCCCCGCGTTGATCCCGCGGGCGAGCCACGTCCCGGCCACCACGCAGACCGCGCCGACCAGGGCGGCGAAGTAACTGCCCAGCCAGGTGGAGACGCTCGGGCTTCCGCCGAACGGGAGGGGTTGCAGCATCCGCAACGGGGCGGGGTTGCCGTGGCGGAACAACACCCAGACCACCGGGTAGCTCAGGTCGACCAGCCCGCAGACGATGAGCACCAGCGCGTAGAACTGCACGAAGGCGACCGGCAGCTTGGCCAGGCTGTACCAGATTCCGCGCCAGGCGGCCCGGTCCCGCAGCCGCCGGTCCAGGCGGCCGAGCACGCCGGTACCCGGCTGAAACCGCTGCGGGGCCTCGACGTGCTGCCCGAGCAGCCGGTTGCTCAGACGGCGGTGCAGCGAGCCGAGCCGCCGGGAGAGCCGCAGGGTCAGCGTGATCAGCAGCAGGCCGACCACGGTACCGAGGACCGACACGGAAACGGTCAGGCCGGACGCGAGCAGCACCACGACGACCACGAAGCCAAGCACGCCCGCCAGCACGCTGACGCCGCAGTACAGCAGGTCATGACGAGTCTGGCGGGCCAGCGGGGCACGAAGGACGATGCCCGCTACCCGCCAGAGCTCCTCTTCCACAGGTCTATTGTCCCCTGCTAACCGATTCAGTTCACGCGTCGCGGCGAGCCAGCGCCCAGCCGCCCGCGACCAGCGCGACGGCCGCGTACCCGCACAGCACGGCGAACCCGGCGCCGGGCGACAGGCTGTGCGCCACCGGCTTGACCGCGGTCATCGAGTTCTCCGCGATCAGCATGGGCAGGAACTGCCCGACCGAGTGCTGGACCGAGGTGCCCAGCGGCAGCAGGATCAGCGGGATCACGAACAGCATCCCGACCACGGCCGAGATCGCGGCCGCGGTGTTCCTGATGATGGCGCCCAGGCCGAGCGCGGTGAGCGCGATCAGGCAGGGGTACGCCCCGCCCAGCAGCACCGCGCGCAGCACGCCCGGCTGGCCGAGCGTGGCGTGCGGGGCCGGGGAGCGCAGCGCCAGCTCGCCCGCGGCGAAGGCGCCGAAGGCCAGCACCTCGCCGACGACCAGCGTGACGGCGGCGACCACGGCCGCCTTGGCGGCGAGCACCATCGGCCGGCGCGGCACCGCGGCGAACGTGGCGCGGATCATCCCCGAGGAGAACTCGGTGGTGATCGCGAGCACGCCGAGGACGCCGAGGACGAGCTGGCCGAGCGCCAGCCCGGTGAAGCCCGCGTTCGTCGGATCGAAGGTCGCGCGGTCGGCGGCCGGCATCGTGGCCCAGTGCTGGTGGCTCAGCACCAGCACGGACAGGCCGATCATGCCGGCCGCGAAGACGAGCACGATCCATGACGTGGAGCGGACGCTGCGCAGCTTCAGCCATTCCATCCTCGCGGTCGAGCGGAAGCTGTAGCCAGGGCGGGCCGGGGCGGCCGGGCCGCGGGTCACAGTGGCGGTGGTCATGACGCGCTCCCCTGGTAGGCGAGGTTGCTGGCGGAGTACTCGACGCTGCCCTCGGTGAGCGCGAAGAATGCTTCCTCGAGGGAGCTGCTACGGGCGGAAAGCCCGGCCACCGTGGTCTGCGCGAGCAGGCGGCCCTGGCCGATGACGACGAGCCGGTCGGCAGTCTGCGCGACCTCGCTGATCAGGTGGCTCGAGATGAGCACGGCCCGGCCGTCCGCGGCCAGGCTCTTCAGCAGGTTGCGGATCCACCTAATACCTTCCGGGTCCAGGCCGTTGACCGGCTCGTCGAGCAGCAGCACCGCCGGGTCGCCGAGCAGCGCGGCGGCGATGCCGAGCCGCTGGGACATGCCCAGGGAGAATGTGCCCGCGCGGCGGTCGGCCGCCTTCTCCAGCCCGGTGATCTCGAGCACGTCGCCGACCCGCCGCTTCGGGATCGAGTTGCTCGCGGCGAGCGCGGTCAGGTGCGCCCGCGCGGTGCGGCCCGGGTGAAAGGCCTTGGCCT
>DATIZP010000039.1:0-42904 GCA_035517035.1 Streptosporangiaceae bacterium
CGCATCCGCACCTCGCGACGCCCCACCAGCAGCCAGACCGCGGCGCCGAAGACCCAGAATGCGACGACCACCACCAGCCACGTCCGCTTGGACGGGAGGTCGAAGAGGTGCTGCGGCGTCGTCGCGATGTCGATCACGCAGGGCATCACGAAACCCACCGTAAATAGGGCAAAGGTTACGCATAGCAGCAACATGGACGCAGCCTAGCTGCTGGTGAGAGCTCTTGTAACCAGATCGCCAGGGTTTTACCGCTAATCCGCAACCATCATCGTTGCGGCTGGTCCGTGAGGGATGATGAAGTTGTCGGGTTGATGGCGACCTGGCATCCTGCGTCCTGGAGCACGAATGCGGCGGTTACTGGATCTGTGGCGGCGTCGCCACGGGCGGCGCCGCCGGCTCACCGGGCTGGCACTTCGCAGGGCGCAGCGTTCTCGCGCCGGTCGCCGCCTCCGGTGGCACGCCACGAGCGTGCTCGGCGCCGCCAGTCGCGGCAAACCTGGCAGTCATCGACGCGGTAGTGCGCCAACCCTGCCGATCGGCGATGCGTCAAGTCGCCGGAGTCGCTGGAGCAATCTGGCCAGGGGCGACCAGCATGCACAGGATCGCGGCCCCGTCGGTTCCGCCGCCCTCGCCAACCGGTCCGTTCCCCGGGTGGGGTCAGGACCGGCCCGGCCAGGCTGGCCGGCGTCCCTCGATCTGTGCGCACAGGCCGTTCCGCACGACCGGCCGCTCGGCCTGGCGGGGCAGCCGAGCCCGCCTGCGCAGCCGCGTTCTCCTGCCAGGGGTGGGGTTCACGGTGAGCAGGGGTTCGTCGGGAAGGCTGACGGCAGCGATCAGCCTGCCGCGCCGGTCGGGCCCGGCACGTGCGTCGGGCCGGAGTTCGTCGGGCCGGAGTTCGCCGGGCAACCCAGTCTCCTTCACCAACCACGCCCTCCTGCCCGGCCCCAAGCTCGTGACGGGGAGGGAAGCCACGTGCAGTCGGGGTCCGCTGCCCGAGCCCAACCGCGGCACCAGGGGAACGCCAGGGCCGCGGTCAGGTCGGCTCCGGCGGCGGGCGCAGCGACGCCGCCGAAGCCCAGGTCGAACGGCCATGGCCGTCCAAAGCAGCAAGCACGCCCGGCGGACGAGGTCTACCCGGACCAGCAAGCCCGCCCAAGCGCGGCCGTGCCGTGGTACGAAAGAGCGCGCAGCAACCGGCTCGCACCTGGGCGTAGGCACTGCGGCCTGCTCGAGCGCATCCTGCATCGGGAGTGGGACGCTGACCAGGCACCGCCGCCGCAGATCGTGCTTGCAGTGGATCGGCTGGCCGAACTGCCGCAGCTGATCAAGGAAAAACTGGTCGCCGGCCTCGATGCGATCCATCTCGGTCCCGGTGGCGTGCCGAACCTGGACCACATGGGCTCCCTGGCGGGAGTGCCGCTGCCGTCCGGGCGGGCGACCTGGGATGCCTGCGCAGGCGCCTACGGCGAACGTAAGATCATCGTGGGCTCGCGGCCTTCTCCCACGCCTGACGTGATGTGCCACGAGATCGGGCACGCACTCGACGACATCGACGGCGCAGCCGGGTGCTGGCAGTCGGACTCCGAGGAATTCCGCGGCCTGTACGACCAGTGCCTGGAGTGGATGAGCAGTGACTTCCATCGCCAGCCCGGTCAGCTCGGGCGGCGGGAGTTCTTCGCTGACGCGTTCGCCGCGATCGCGTCGAGTCAGCGCCCCGCCCTGGTCGAGATGGTCGGCGGCAACACGCGCGCGGCATTGAACGTGATGCTCTTCTTCAATGTGCGATACGGCATCTAGGGTGGTGCGGCGATGTACGTGATACGGCTACCCAACGGTAACTTGCTAGTTCCCGAGTCGGCGGTCGCGCGAGAGGGCCGGCTGGTTAGCGACGCCTATGTCGAGATCGGCCCGGCCGATCTCGACTACGAGCGGCTGGCAGCGGGAGCCCTTACGCAAGAAGAGATCGACGAGAGGGCCAAGCGCTGGCGAGAGGGCGACGAATCGCTGCGGCGGCAGTTCCTTGACCACCTGGCTCGCGGCGGCCGGTTTGGCGACGGACCGCGCGGCGATCGCTTAGGCCCGGTCGGCGGCCTGCCGGACAGGGGCGGTTCGCTGCACAAGGGCGGTCAGCCCGGCGCGTACGGCGGTCACTCGGGTATGTCGCAGGCCGGATGGCGACTGCCGGGGCACGGCCGGGCTTAGCGCCAGCGGCGATGCCAGAGCCCGACGTGGACTGAGGACCGGCGATGACTGGACACCAGCGATGACTGGGGGATCGACAGCTGCCAAGCCCCGCGCGGGGGAGTGCCCGGGCAAGGCCACGTCCTGGCAGGCTACGTGCGGACCACGTATCGCCGTACGGACCGCGGCCCCTCCCGGCCGGGACAACTCCTCCTGCCGGGCTGACAGCGCGTCGGGAACCTATGAGCGCGGCTTAACTGGCCGCCTCGGCGGACGACTGGTCTGCGTCGATGCCGAGCAGTGCCCGGATCTCGACCTCGCGGTAACGTCGGTGGCCACCAGGTGTGCGGATGCTGCTGATCCGGCCGGACGCGGCCCACCGGGTGACTGTTTTGGGATCAACGCGGAAGAGGGCAGCGACCTCTCCGGGCGTAAGCAGGCGATCACTTTGGCCGTCCATTTCGGTACTCCTCGTGTTCTAGACCCCCCTCAGAACCCTTCGACGTGACCCCCCACCGAGGCTAATCGTAATAACAAAGAATCACAATACTCCTTAGATTCCGTAAAAATTTACTCACAGCCCTGTCGTAATGCTTTGACCGAGAACTGTCCATGACTGCCTGAACACGTAGGGTAGGTTAGTGTCAAACCTTGTGTCTGTAACTGAGATCATGTCGGCTGCAAGTCGGCTTGAGACCATAGCGTTCCGGACGCCCCTCGTGCCGTTCGCGCGCGTCGAGCCGCGGTTGCTCATCAAGGCCGAGTCGCTGCAGCCCACCGGGGCGTTCAAGCTACGCGGAGCCTATGCGGCAATCAGTGCGTTGTCACGGGAGGCTCGCGGGGCGGGCGTCGTGGCGCATTCCAGCGGCAACCATGCGCACGCGGTGGCCTATGCGGCGGCCCTGCTCGGCGTCCCCGCGACGGTCGTGGTCCCTGCGAACGCGCCGCCGATCAAGGTCGAGGCGGCCAGGTCGCTGGGAGCACGTATCGTGTTCTGCGAGCCCGGCCTCGCCGCCCGCACCCGGACCGTCGACCAGCTGATCAGCGAGCACGGCTATGCGCCGATTCCGCCGTTCGACCACCGCGACGTGATCGCCGGCCAGGGCACCGTCGGCCTGGAGATCGCCGCCGACTGCCCAGATGTGGACCTGGTGGTCTGCCCGGTCGGCGGGGGCGGGCTGATCTCGGGCGTCGCCGCGGCGGTCACGGCGACACGGCCGGGCGCGCTCGTCGTCGGCGTGGAACCGGAGCTTGCCGCCGACGCGAGAGACTCGCTCCGCGCCGGGCACCGGGTGGCCTGGCCAGCGGCCGACACCCAGCGGACGATCGCCGACGCACTGCGGGCGGACCAGGTGGGTGAGCTGCCGATGCGGCACATGCTTGCGCAGGTGCACGACATCGTGACGGTCTCCGAGGACGAGATCAGGGCGGCGATGCGGCTGCTCGCGACCGGTGCTCGGCTGGTCGCCGAGCCCGGCGGCGCCGTGGCGGTGGCCGCGTGCCTGTTCCGCTCGGACGAGCTGCCGCGCGCCAGGCGCAGGGTCGCGATTCTGTCCGGCGGCAACGTGGATCCGGCGCTGCTCGCCGAGGTGCTCCGGTCCGACGGCGCACAGCAGGCGATGCCAAGCCAGGCCGCGGTTAGCACTGCGGGGCTGGGTACGGCGGGCAGTGCGGGGCTGGGTACGGCGGGCACTGCGGGGCTGGGTACGGCAGGCACTGCGGGGCCGGCCATGGCCGACGGCGGCTAGGATCGGCCCCGTAGATCGTGGGACTGGGTCGCGGAGCCAGATCCTGATGGCTTGCGGTCTGGCGCGGGCCGTCCCCCGGAGATGATCTTGATGGATGTGGCGGATGTCCCAGAATACGTAGTGGATGTGGCATCCATTCCAGCGACACCCCGATGATCATGTGCGGTTTCGGCTGGTATGCGGGGATCCAGGCGGTCGTGCTCGTCCAGGCGGTCGTGCTCGTCCAGGCGGCCCGGCCGCGCGGCGCGAGCGCCAGCCGCGCTGCTCCGGGCTGTCCGTGGCCGGTGATTCCGCGCGGTAGAGCCGTCGGTGCCACCGGAGATATACGGGACAGGAGCTAGGCTGGCTCTGTTATGCGCGCAACACTCTCCTACACCGCGCTGCGGCTCGGCCTGTTCGTCGTCGCCTTCGGGCTGCTGTATCTCGCTGGCGCGCGGAGCATCCTGCTGCTCGCCCTGGCGATCCTGATCAGCGGCGTGGTCAGCTACTTCGTGCTGTCCCCGCAGCGCAACGCGATGTCGGGCGCGATCACCCAGCGCGTCACCGGCTTCCGCGAGCGCCTGGACGCGGCCACCCGCGCGGAGGACGACGACTGACCCTCACCGGGCCGACGACCGACTCTCCCGGCGCCGACGACTTCTCCCGGGCCGACGACTGAACCCGCTGGGGCCGACGACCGAACCTCATCTCCCCGGGGCTCAGTCGCCCAGCCAGCCGCCCGAGGTCAGCATGGCCATGATCGCGGCGGTCGCCTCGTCCCTTCTGACCGCTGAGGTGTCCAGGACAAGCGCCGCATCGGAAGGCTCCTCGTACGGATCGGACACCCCGGTGAACTGCCCGATCAGCCCGGCCCTGGCCTTGGCGTACAGGCCCTTGCGGTCCCGCTGCTCGCAGACCTCGACGGGGGTGGCGACGTAGATCAGCAGGAAGTCGCCGACCTGCGAGACCATGTCCCGCACCTGCTGCCGAGCCTGCGCGAACGGCGCGATCGGCGCGCAGATCGCGATCCCGCCGTGCTTGGCGATCTCGGCCGCCACGTACCCGATCCTGGCGATGTTCAGGTCGCGGTCGGCACGGGAGAAGCTCAGCCCGGCCGAGAGCAGCGAGCGCACCAGGTCGCCGTCGAGCAGCGAGACCCTGCGGTCACCGCGCTCGGCCAGCAGGTCGCGCAGGTCCCTGGCGATCGTGGACTTGCCCGACCCGGACAGGCCAGTCAGGAACAGCACGAACCCTCGCTTGGACCGCGGCGGCCTGGCATGCCTAAGCTCGGCGGCCACCGCCTCGGGCGCGTACCACGGCGGGATCGCCGCGCCGGTGTCGAGCATGTCGCCGAGCTGGTCAGGCGATATGTCCTCGAACTCGGTCCCCGCCTCGATCAGCGAGACCGGTCGCCACACCTCGGCCCGCGGGTCGTAGGCCCAGTCGCCCGCCGGGAGCACCGGAATCGGCGCGCCGGGCGGGCCGCTGACCGCGGCCGGCTCGTCGCCGGTCTCGCCGGCCTCGGCGCCGCGCCATCCGTCGGCCATCAGGTGCGTGGCGCCATACGCGGCCGCCACGATCGCCGCGGCGGCAAGCTCGCGGTCCGGGTCGCCCGCCCCGCCGCGCCGTGCCAGCGGGACCGGGATGACGAGCGTCCCCGGCGGCAGGCTGCCCGACGCCGCAAGCACCGCCCTGATCAGCGACTCGGGCTGGCGCACGACCTCAGCCGGCCCGGCCACCAGCGGCAGCAGCAGCACCCGCGCGCGCAGTCGCCCGGCCAGGTGCTTGAGCTGGCCGATCTGCCGCCGGCCCACCGGCGCCCTGGTGGCGAGCGCCAGCACCGGTCCTCCGCCGAACTCCGCCCTGGCGCGCTCAGGGGACAGCATCAGCCGCCGGAACGACCCGTGCTCGGGGATCCGGTGCGCGGTGACCGGCCCGGCCAGCTGGACAAGGCCCGCCGAGCCGGGCAACTCGGCCCGCTCGGTGATTGCCAGCACGGCAAGCGGGGTTCCCTCGGGATCGGCAAGCAGCACCCGGTCCGCGTCGGCGTCCACGGCACTGGCGGGGACCTCCAGGGTGACCGGCACCGGCCACGGCGTTCTGTCGGCAAGGGCCGCTGACGCGGCCACCGCGGCCGCGTCGGCGCGCGTCATGAACCCGCGCAGGGGGGCGAACGCGCCCGACAGGATCAGCTCAAGGTCGCCGAGCTGGCAGTAGTCGAGCGTGATCGCGGCCAGCGAGGCATGGTCCACCTGCTCGGCCTGGGTCTGCGCCGTCACTGCGTCCTCCGTTCCCATCACCGCCGCGGCATGCACGAGGGTATACCTGCCCCGCGCCAGGCCGGTCAGCAAGCGCCGTGGCTTGCCGGTCCCGCCCCCCGTCCTGCTGATTCATGGAGCGGCACACGGCGTGTGGCGCGTGCCGACCGGCCAGCGGCGCGCGGCGGCCGGGACCGCGGTGCCTGGCCGCGGGATTCCGATGCCGCCGACGTGTCGTAGCCGGGCCGTAGACTAGGTGCCATCAACCCGCGTTCGGCTTGAACGCGGGCTTGTTGTGCTGCCGCCACAAGCGCGAGAAGCGAACGCGAGAAGGAAGCGATGAGCCTCACCGGACTGCTCGGCGCAGTCGTCAAGGACCCTCAGCTCGAGCGCGCCCTCGAGTACCGGGGCCAGCCCGCACTCGGCGACGTCGACCTGGTCGCGCCGGCCGCGCTGCGCCCCCTGCTGGTCGCCGCCCTGGCCGCAGCCGACCCGGGCCCCGCGGACCCGAGCCCCGCCCACCCGAGCCCCGCGGACCCGAGTCCCGCCGGCGCGGACCCGACCCCCGCCGACCCGAGCCCGGCCGACGCCGGGCCGCGGCCGTTCGTGCTCGCGCTGACCGCGACCGCGCGCGAGGCCGAGGACCTGGCTGAGGCGCTCGGCTCGCTGCTGCCCGACCCGCACGCGGCCGCCTACTTCCCGGCCTGGGAGACGCTGCCGCACGAGCGGCTCTCGCCGCGTTCGGACACCTCGGGCCGACGCCTCGCCGTGCTGCGGCGGCTGGCCAGGCCTGACCCCGGCGACCCCCGCTCCGGTCCGCTCGCCGTGGTCACCACGCCGGTGCGCAGCGTGCTGCAGCCGCTGGTCGGCGGCCTCGGCCAGCTTGACCCGGTCAGGCTGGACCAGGGCGGCCAGGCCGAGCTCGACGAGGTGGTCACCAGGCTGGTCGAGATCGGCTACGCCCGAGTGGACCTGGTCACCAACCGGGGCGAGATCGCGGTACGCGGCGGCATACTCGACGTGTTCCCGCCGACCGAGGAGCACCCGCTCCGGGTGGAGTTCTTCGGCTCGGAGATCGAGGAGATCCGCCCGTTCAAGGCCGCCGACCAGCGCTCGCTCGGCACCCAGGCCGAGTCGCTGTGGGCGCCGCCCTGCCGCGAGCTGCTGCTCACCCCCGCGGTGCGGCACCGGGCCAAGCAGCTGGCCATGGAGTACCCGGGCCTCGGCGACGTGCTCGGCAAGATCGCCGACGGGATCACCGTCGAGGGCATGGAGGCGTTCGCCCCGCTGATCGCCGACCGGATGGAGCTGCTGCTCGACTCGCTGCCGCCCGGCGCGATCGTGGTGGCCTGCGACCCCGAGCGGATCAGGACCCGCGCCGCCGACCTGGTGCGCACCAGCCAGGAGTTCCTCGAGGCCTCGTGGGTGAACGCGGCCGCCGGCGCGCAGGTACCGATCGACCTGGGTGGCGCCGCGTTCCGGCCGATCACGCAGGTGCGGGCGGCGGCGGTCGGCCTTGGTATCAGGTGGTGGACGATCACCCCGTTCGCCGCCGAAGAGCCTGGAGACCCTTCAGGCATAACGGCTCGCACCAGCCCGTCGCCAGGCCAGGCCGGCCAGGGCGCGGGCGGCTCGGGATGGAACGACGCCGGCCGGGCGACCGCGAGGGCGAGTCAGGAGCTCCCGGCCGGCCAGCAGGACGAGGCCGACGGGCGCGAGTCGTTGCGAATGATGGCAAGTCCGGCGAAGGCGTACCACGGTGACACCGCGCGGGCGATCGGCGACGTGCGCGGCTGGCTGGCCGGCCAGTGGCGGGTGGTGCTGGTCACCGAGGGGCACGGGCCCGCTCAGCGCCTTGCCGAACTGCTGCGCGGCGAGAACCTCGGCGCCCGCGCCGCCGACCTCGACGCGCCGCCCGAGCCGGGGGTGGCCGCGGTCGCGACCGGGCAGCTGGAGACCGGCTTCGTCTGGCCGGGGATCAGGCTCGCCGTGCTGTGCGAAGGCGACCTGGCGGGCATCAGGGCGGGGACGAGAGACCGCAGCCGGATGCCCAGCAGGCGGCGCGGCGGCATCGACCCGCTGCAGCTCACGCCCGGCGACTACATCGTGCACAGCCAGCATGGCGTCGGCAGGTACCTGGAGATGACCAGCCGCACCATCCAGGGCGCGACCAGGGAGTACCTGGTGATCGAGTACGCGCCCGGCAAGCGCGGCCAGCCGCCTGACCGGCTGTACCTGCCGACCGACCAGCTCGACGAGGTGACCAGGTACTCGGGCGGCGAGGCGCCGAGCCTGCACCGGCTCGGCGGCGCGGACTGGGCCAAGACCAAGGGGCGGGCCCGCAAGGCGGTCAGGGAGATCGCGGCGCAGCTGATCAGGCTCTACTCGGCCAGGGTCGCCTCGCCGGGGCACGCGTTCGGGCCCGACACGCCGTGGCAGCGCGAGCTTGAGGACGCGTTCCCCTACGCCGAGACCCCCGACCAGCTCGCCGCCATCGACGAGATCAAGCGCGATATGGAGCAGCCGCTCCCGATGGACCGGCTGATCTGCGGCGACGTCGGCTACGGCAAGACCGAGCTCGCGGTGCGGGCCGCGTTCAAGGCGGTGCAGGACGGCAGGCAGGTGGCCGTCCTGGTGCCGACCACGCTGCTCGTACAGCAGCACATGGAGACGTTCGGCGAGCGGTATGGGCCGTTCCCCGTGGTGCTGCGGGCGATGAGCAGGTTCCAGTCCGACGCCGAGGTGGCGGCCACCCAGGCGGGCCTCGCGGACGGGACCGTGGACGTGGTGATCGGCACCCACCGGCTGCTGTCGCCGGAGACCAGATTCAAGAACCTCGGCCTGATCATCATCGACGAGGAGCAGCGGTTCGGCGTCGAGCACAAGGAGTACCTGAAGGCCATGCGTACGCAGGTCGATGTGCTCTCGATGTCGGCGACGCCGATCCCGCGGACGCTGGAGATGGGGGTGGCCGGGATCAGGGAGATGTCCACGATCCTGACCCCGCCCGAGGAGCGGCACCCGGTGCTGACCTTCGTCGGCCCCTACGACGAGAAGCAGATCGCCGCCGCGATCCGCCGCGAGCTGCTCCGCGACGGCCAGACGTTCTTCGTGCACAACCGAGTCGCCTCGATCGGCAGGGTCGCCGCGAGGCTCGCCGACCTGGTCCCGGAGGCCAGGATCGCGGTCGCGCACGGCCAGATGAACGAGCACGCGCTCGAGCGGATCATGATCGACTTCTGGAACAAGGAGTCCGACGTCCTGGTCTGCACCACGATCGTGGAGTCCGGGCTGGACATCCCGAACGCCAACACGCTGATCGTGGACCGTGCCGACGCGTACGGGCTGTCCCAGCTGCACCAGCTGCGCGGGCGGGTCGGCCGGAGCAGGGAGCGAGGGTACGCATACTTCCTGTTCCCGCCGGAGCGGCCGCTGACCGAGACCGCGCACGAGCGGCTGGCGACCGTTGCGCAGCACACCGAGATGGGCGCCGGGATGTACGTGGCGATGAAGGACCTGGAGATTCGCGGTGCGGGGAACCTGCTCGGCGGCGAGCAGTCAGGGCACATCGCCGGGGTCGGGTTCGACCTGTACGTGCGGATGATCGGCGAGGCGGTCAGCGAGATGAAGGGCTCGGGCCAGGCTGAGCGGCCCGAGGTGCGGGTGGAGCTCCCGGTGGACGCCCACATACCGCACGACTACGTGCCCGGGGAGCGCCTGCGGCTCGAGGCGTACACCTCGATCGCGGCGATCGACTCCGACGCCGACGTCGCCGCGGTGACCGACGAGTTGACTGACAGGTACGGCCCGCCGCCGCGCGCGGTGCTCAACCTGCTCGAGGTCGCCAGGCTGCGGGCGCGGGCCAGGCGGGCCGGGCTCACCGACATCGCGCAGCAGGGCAACCACATCAGGTTCGCGCCGGTGGAACTGCCCGACTCGCGCGAGGTCAGGGTGCAGCGGCTGTACCCGCGGACGCTGCTCAAGCCCACGGTGCGTACCATGCTCGTACCGGTGCCCAAGGCGGGCTCCCGGCCCGGGTCCCGCAGCGCTGGCGGTTCTGGCCGGTACGGCGCTGGCGCAGGCGCGGTGACCCCGATCGGAGCGCCTTCGCTGCGTGACGGAGAACTGCTCGCCTGGTGCCAGGAGCTGGTCGAGGCCGTGTTCGGCGATCTGCCGCCGGCGGTTGCGAAGGAGAGTCGTAGTGCGGGCGAATAGCGGGCAACGCGGCGCGGCCAGGTGGGCCGCCGCCGTGCCGGTGGCGGTCGCTGTGGCGCTCGCCGTGACCGGGTGCGGGCAGACGCAGCTCGGCGCGGCCGCGCTCTACGGCGGTCAGCGGATCTCGGCAAGCACGCTCGCCGACGAGATCGCCAACCTGAACTCCGGCTATCAGCAGTACCACGCGAAGGTCCAGATCCCCTACAAGCCGGCCGCCATGCCCAGGGAGGTGCTGACCTGGATGCTGCGGTTCGCGGCCACCAACCAGGTGGCCGCACGCGAGGGGATCAATGTAACCGCGGCAGAGGCGCAGGCCCAGCTGGCGTCCGAGCGTTCGGCCGCCGCGCAGTCCGGCGACACGCTGCGCGAGATCGCCGTGCTCAGCGGGCTGCCGCCGGACATGCTGCCCAAGGTCGGCCGGTGGCTGGCGATCGAGAGCCGGCTGCAGGACCTGCTGGACAACGGCGTGGCGCCGACCACGACGGCGGGCCGTGACGCGCTCGGCGCGGCCATCGAACACCAGCAGTGCCTGGCGGCCAAGAGCCTGAACATCAAGGTGAACCCGCAGTACGGCACCTTCGACTACACCTCGCTTGAGGTGGTGCCGTCGGTGGTCACGCTGTCCGGGCTGTCGGCCGCGGGCAAGTCGCACGCCAAGGCACCGGCGACCACGTGCTGACCCCGCCCGGGGACCGGCGCGAGGTGGCTCCGGTCTCGGACCGGGGCGAGGTGGCTCCGGTCTCGGACCGGGGCGAGGCGACCCCGGACGGGAACCGGGGCCAGGCGCCCGTGCCCGCCGGCTCCGCGCGGGACGGCGCGGTGGTGCCGGGCGCGGCCCTGATCGAGCTGGTGGCGATCATGGACCGGCTCAGGCGGGAGTGCCCGTGGGATGCCAGGCAGACCCATGAGTCGCTGGCGCCGTTCCTGCTTGAGGAGACCTACGAGGCGCTTGAGGCCCTGGAGCGGCGCGACCTGGCCATGCTCCGTGAGGAACTCGGCGACGTTCTGCTCCAGGTGCTGTTCCACGCCCGGGTGGCCGCCGAGCGCACCGACGGCACCGCGTTCACGATCGACGACGTGGCCGAGGGGATCGTCGGCAAGCTAGTGCGCAGGCACCCGCACGTCTTCGCTGACGTGGCCGTGTCCGGTGCCGACGAGGTCAAGGCGAACTGGGACGCGATTAAGGCGCGCGAGCGAGCCGAAGCCCAGGGCGGCGGGCCGGTATCGGCGCTCGCCGGGGTGCCGATGAGCCAGCCGGCGCTGTCGCTGGCCGCGCAGCTCCAGCGCCGGGCCCAACGGGCCGGCGTCCCGGCCGCACTCGCCGACCTGCCCGTCGGCGACCTCCCGGCCGCCGGCCTCCCGGCCGCCGGCCTTCCGGCCGCCGGCCTTCCGGTCGCCGGCGTCCCGGTCGCCGGCGTCCCGGTCGGCGACCTCGTGGGCGCTGAGTCGGTCAGCGCGATCGGCGGCGAACTGTTCGCGCTGGTCGCCAGGGCCAGGGCCGCGGGCCTGGACCCCGAGCTCGAGCTGCGGCATGCCGCCCGGGTGTACCGCGAGCGGGTGCACGAGTGGGAGCGGGCGAGCGCCGACGCGGGGGTCGAGTCTGAGGCTGCTGAGGCGCGGGCGGAGGGCGAGACTGAGGCTGCTGACGCGGAGGCGGAGGGCGAGTCTGAGGCTGCTGACGCGGAGGCGGAGGGCGAGTCTGAGGCTGCGGAGGCGGAGGCTGCGGAGGGCGAGACTGAGGATGCGGCGGCGTCGACCGGAGGCGAGGACCGGGGCCGACGGGCCGACTAGCGCCTGTCCTGTAGATCTCCGCTGGCACCGACGGCTCTTCCGGGCGGCATTACCGGCCATGGACAACCCGGAGCACGGCGCGGCTGGTCGTCATGCCACGCGGCTGGCCTTCGCGCCGCGCGGGTTGCCTTCGCGCTGCGCGGCTGGTCTTCGCGCCGCGCGGCCGCGGCCGCCCGGTCGAGCACGGCCGCCCAGATCGCCGCATACCAGCCGAAACCGGATGTGATCATGCGGGTGTCGCTGGAATGGATGCCACATCCACTGCGTATTCTGGGACATCCGCCACATCCATCAAGATCATCTCCGGGCGGTACGGGGCATGGCGGTCGGCGGCCGCCTTGGGGACGGCCCGCGCCAGACCGCAAGGCGGGCCGTCAGGGTCTGGCGCCACGACCCAGTCCGACAATCTGCGGGACAGGCCCTAGCCCGAAGGCCGGCTAGTTAGGAGTCGTCGCTAGGTGACAAAGAAGCGCTGACACGCCCGTCCTCCGCGCCGGGTCTCGCGGGGGGTCTTATGAGGATCGGGGCGCGCAGCGCGTTTTGTGAGGATCGGCGCGCGACATCTCGCCGGATCCTTCACAAAGACGGGGTCGAGCACCAAGGGCAGGCAATGAGCGACACCCCTGACTGACGGCCTTGGGGCTAGCAGGGGCTGGCAGAAGGAGCGGACGCGGGGGCCGGCAGCGGATCGGGAGCGGGACTGGCCGAGATTGCGCAGGCCGGTGGGTGACCGTAGAGTCGCATCCGGTCCGCGGGGTGCGAAGGAGCTGGCATTGGACGAGAGCGAACTCCTGCGCGAGCTGGGCAAGCGCCTTGATCACATCGAGGACTATCTGGGTCGGCTCGGTCAGGTATCCGGCTTTCCCTACGCGCCGTACCGCGCAGGTCAGGAGATCGGATCGGCGGACTCGTTCGGCTCGGTCGGCTCCGCGCCTGCGTTCTTCGGGCCGGCCGCCGGCTTCGGTGACATGCGGTCGTCATCGCCGTCGCTGGCAGTGCAGGCGCAAGGTCCGGGCAGCGGCGTTCCTCCCGAGCTCGTCGCGCTGGCCAGGTCGGGGAAGATGATCCTGGCGATCAAGGACTACCGGGAGATGAGCGGGCTCGGCCTGAAGGAGGCCAAGGCCGAGGTCGAGGCAGCCGTCAGACTGCCCCGCTGAGGGCGCCCCGGGCGCCGGAGTTCCCGGTGCGGGCGTTCCCGGTGGGGGCGTTCCCGGTGCGGGAGCTCCCGGCGTGCCGACTGCGGCCGGGTTCGTCGGCTCGGCTAGGCTCCGAGCGTAACCACTGACGCACTCGGGAGTTCTCCTTGTCGTGCATCGATGCCATTGACGCCAGGCAGATCCTTGACTCGCGAGGCAACCCGACCGTCGAAGTCGAGGTGGAGCTCGACGACGGTACGCGCAGCAGGGCGGCCGTGCCGAGCGGGGCGTCGACCGGGGCGTTCGAGGCCGTCGAGCGCCGCGACGGCGGCGAGGAGTACGGCGGCAAGGGTGTCGAGCAAGCCGTGCTCGCGGTCATGGACGAGATCGCGCCGGAACTGCTCGGCGAGGCGGCCGACGAGCAGCGGCTGATCGACTTCGCCATGATCGACCTGGACGGCACGCCGGACAAGTCACGGCTCGGCGCGAACGCGATCCTCGGGGTCAGCCTGGCGGTCGCCAGGGCTGCCGCCGAGTCGGCGCGCCTGCCGCTGTTCAGGTACCTCGGCGGGCCCAACGCGCACGTGCTTCCCGTCCCGATGATGAACATACTCAATGGCGGCGCGCACGCGGACACCAATGTCGACATTCAGGAGTTCATGATCGGCCCGATCGGTGCAGACACGTTCTCCGACGCGATCAGGTGGGGCGCGGAGACCTACCACGCGCTGAAGGCCGTGCTCAAGAAGCACGGCCTGAACACCGGGGTCGGCGACGAGGGCGGGTTCGCCCCCGACCTGGCGCACAACCAGGCGGCGCTGGACCTGATCATGGAGGCCATCGGAAACGCGGGGCTGGTGCCTGGCCGCGACGTCGCGCTCGCCATCGACGCGGCGGCGAGCGAGTTCCACGGCGACGACGGGTACACGTTCGAGGGATCGGTCAAGACCGCCGCGGAGCTGACCGCCATCTACGCGGGCTGGCTGGACGCCTACCCAATCGTCTCGCTTGAGGACCCGCTAGCCGAGGACGACTGGGCCGGCTGGCGGGAGCTGACCGCGAGCCTCGGTGAGCGGGTACAGATCGTCGGCGATGACCTGTTCGTGACGAACCCGGAGCGGATACAGCGCGGCATCACCGAGCGGTCGGCGAATGCCCTGCTCGTCAAGGTCAACCAGATCGGCACGGTGACCGAGACCTTCGCCGCCGTGGACCTGGCCCACCGGGCCGGGTTCCGGTGCCAGATCAGTCACCGCTCGGGCGAGACCGAGGACACGACGATCTCCGACCTCGCTGTCGCGATCAACTGCGGGCAGATGAAGACCGGCGCGCCAGCCAGGTCGGAACGGGTGGCCAAGTACAACCAGCTGCTCAGGATCGAGGAGCGGCTGGACGACGCGGCGGCCTACGCGGGAGCGGCCGCGTTCCCCAGGTTCGCGTCGGCAGGCACATGACCCAGCCCGCCGGTCAGGTGCCGCGGCCAGGTGCGAGCCGTCCGCACTTCACCGGACGGGCGGCCGTGCTCGCCGTGGTGCTCTGCGCGATCGCGCTGAGCCTTGCCTACCCGGTGCGGGAGTACCTCGAGCAGCGCAGGCAGATCGACGTGCTGCTGGCCCAGGGTACCAGGATCGCGCAGCGCCAGCGCCACCTGCGGGCCGAGCAGGCCAGGCTGAAGGATCCGGTCTACATCGAGCAGCAGGCGCGCGACCGGCTGCACATGTGCCTGCCGACGCAGATGTGCTACGTGATCATCAACCCGAAGCCGAGGTCGGCCAGGGGCGTCGCGGCCCGGCAGGCCGCGACGCCGTGGTACGGGCGGCTCTGGTCGTCGGTGCAGCAGGCGAACGGGCAGCCGGGCAGCCGCAAGGGACACCACGCGGGCCGGGTCAAGAAGGGGTGAGCCAGGACCGGCTCGGCCTTGATGACGCCGACGAGGCCGCGGTCACGGCCCAGCTCGGCCGGGTCCCACGAGGCGCCATGGCGGTGGCTCACCGCTGCCCGTGCGGGCTTCCCGACGTGATCCAGACGGCGCCGCGGCTGCCCGACGGGACGCCGTTCCCGACCCTGTTCTACCTGACCTGCGTCCGGGCCTGCGCGGCCGCCAGCCGTCTGGAGGCCGGCGGCATGATGCGCGAGATGGCCGCCCGGCTGGCGGCCGATCCTGGCCTCCGGGCGGCCTACCTGGCCGCGCACCGCGGCTACGCGACGCTGCGGGAGGCCGCCGCCGCGCGTGCCGGCGTGCCGCCGCCGGCGCCTGGGGCGGCCACCGCGGGCGGGATGCCGGACCGCGTGAAGTGCCTGCACGCCCTCGCCGCGCACGAACTGGCCGTACCGGGCTCGAACCCGATCGGCGCCGAGGCCATACTGGCCATGGGGCGGTGGTGGTCGGCAGGCCCGTGCGTGACCGTCGCCGTCGCCGAAGGCCCCGGTCATCCTGGCGGCCCGCCGACGACGGGCCCGGGCAGCTAGCTCGGCACTAGCTCGGCACTAGCTCGGCACTAGCTCGGCACTGGCTCGGCACGAAGACAGCGGAGGCGGCATGGCGTCACCAAGCCCGCGCCGGGTCGCGGCGATCGACTGCGGCACCAACTCGCTGCGGCTGCTGATCGCCGACGTCGACCTGCGCCGCGGCGAGCTCATCGACCTGCACCGGCGGATGGAGATCGTCAGGCTCGGTCAGGGGGTGGATGCGACCGGCAGGCTCGCGCCGGAGGCGCTGGAACGCACCTTCGCCATGCTGGCTCAGTTCGCGAGGACCATCGGCGACTCGGGCGCGACCGCGGTCCGGCTGGTGGCCACCAGCGCGACCAGGGACGCGTCCAACGCCGCCGAGTTCGCCGCCGGGGTGCACCGGATACTCGGCATCGAGCCCGAGGTGGTCAGCGGCGCCCAGGAGGCCCAGTTGTCGTTCGTCGGCGCCACCAGCGAGCTACGCGGTCACGCGCCATCGGCTGGCGATGCGGGCCAGCCTGAGCCGCCGTTCCTCGTGGTCGACATCGGCGGCGGGTCGACCGAGTTCGTGACGCCAAGGTCGGACGACCAGGGTGACCAGGTCGACGCTGGCGACCTGGCCGCCCTCTCGGTCGACATCGGCTGCGTCCGGCTGACCGAACGGCACCTGCACGACGATCCGCCGACCGCGGACCAGGTGGCAGCGGCCACGGCGGACATCGACGCGGCGCTCGACCGGGTGGCCGCCGCGATCCCGGTGAAGCGGGCGCGCACCCTGGTGGGGCTGGCAGGCTCGGTCACCACGCTGACCGCCGTCGCTCTCAGCCTGCCCGAGTACGATCCCGTCGCCGTGCATCACGCGAGGATCAGCGCCGGCCGGGTACACGAGGTGACGGTCGGCCTGCTGTCGATGGGGCACGACGAGCGCGCGGCGATCAGGACCATCCATCCTGGCCGGGTGGACGTGATCGGCGCCGGGGCGCTGATACTCGACCGGATCATGACCAGGTTCGGCTTCGGCGAGATGGTCGCCAGCGAGCACGACATACTCGACGGCATCGCCTGGTCCATCGTGACCGGGCGCGCCGCGGGCACCGCGCCGCCGTGGCCATGACCCACGCGAGCACGAGCCCCAAGGCGGACCCCGGCCCGGCGGCCCCGGGCACCGGCTGGCCGGGCGACCCGGCCACGGCCGCGACGCCCGTGGCCGCCAACGCCGCCGCCGTCCGCGACCTCGCGGCGGGCGCAGGTACCCTCGCCGAGCTGACCGCGCGTCAGTCGGTGTGCCGTGCCTGCCCGCGGCTGGTGGCCTGGCGCGAGCAGGTGGCCGCCGAGCGCAGGCGGGCCTTCGCCGCGCAGGCGTACTGGGGGCGGCCGGTGCCTGGCTGGGGAGCCGAACACCCGGCCATCGTGATCCTTGGCCTCGCGCCAGCGGCGCATGGCGGCAACCGGACCGGCCGGATCTTCACCGGCGACCGAAGCGGCGACGTGCTGTTTGACGCACTGTGGCGGTGCGGCCTCGCGGCCCAGCCCACCAGCGTCACCGCAGGCGACGGGCAGCGCCTGGTCGGCACCAGGATGATGGCCGCGGTCCGGTGCGTGCCGCCGGCGAACAAGCCGGATACCGCAGAGCGCGACACCTGCGAGCCGTGGCTCGATGCGGAGCTCGCCCTGATCACCGCCGACGTCCGGGCGATCGTCTGCCTCGGCCACTTCGCGTGGACGGCGGCCTGGCGGGCTCTGGCGCGAGCCGGCCACCCGGTGCCCGCGCCGCGGCCGGCCTTCGGCCACGGCGCAGAGGTCGCCCTGCCCGGGCTGGCCGTCATCGGCTGCTACCACCCCAGCCAGCAGAACACCTTCACCGGCCGGGTCACCGGCCCGATGCTCGACGCGGTCTTCGACCGCGCCCGTCGGCGCGCGGGCCTCGCCTGAGCGCCGCGACCAGGGGCGGCCGCAGCGGTGACCGCTGCGGCCGGCGAGCAGCCTGGCCGCTGGTCCAGGACAGTGAGCGGCCGGCGGAGCGTGAACTGGCCGAGAGGAATGGTCTAGTTGCTTGTCAATATTGACAGCCTGACCGTTTCTAGGAATGTTTGAATTAACACCGCATGATGGGGTACGATTTCGGCGCCCCCGTAGCCCAAGGGAAGAGGCGAGCCCCCTAAAAGGGCGCCAGTGTCGGTTCGAGCCCGACCGGGGGTACCACTCACCGAGAGCATGTCTCTCGGCCACGCGTTCTACATTCTCGCAGGTCAGGCCCTCCACGGCAGAACTCTGCTGACCAATTTTTGTCCACTCTAGGATTTGCGATTCGCTAATCGTGAGCGGTCGGGATTGGCCGATCGGAATAAATGTGAATCACATACTGTCATCGGTGCCGAGGCTGTGCTTATGCACGTGCAAGTGCATGTGCTATTCGTCGAGGAGGCCGGGACGTGGCCTAAATGTGCGCCTAACTGCATCGCGGTTCTCCGTCCCCTGGCGAGCCGGTCAGCCGCTGCGGTCGGGCCCCGCGCGGGTCAGCGTGATCGCCACGATCACCCGCCGGTCACGCTGCATGGCCTCGCGGTACTCGTCCCAGTCGGGATGCTCGCCAGCGACCCGTCGGTAGTAGTCCACCAGCAGGTCCATCGCCGCGGGCAGATGGATGATCTCGGCCGTGCCCTCGGCCTGGATCCAGGACCCGAAGAAGGCGTCGTTCATCACGCATACTGACGCGCACGGGTCCCTGGCGAGGTTCTTCGTCTTGAGCGCGGTCTCGCGCGTACTGATCAATACCCTCCCGTCGGCGCCCACGCCGACGGTGACCGGGGAGAGCTGCGGACGCCCGTCGGACCGGCTCGTGGCGAGCACGGCCCGGTGGTTGGCGCGCATGAACTCCCTGGCGTCTTCGAGGTTCATGCCCGCGGATCAGGCGCCGTTGAGCCGCGTCCGGCGCTGCACCTCATACTCGTGCACGATCGCGACCGCGTAGCCGTGGGTCAGCCCGTGCTCGTCGGCCAGCCAGGTGGCACGCTCGGCGTGGCGTGTGAAGGAGGGACCGGACTCTAGCCGGTGGAACCACTCTCGTAGATCGCTGCCAGTGACCCGCGGGATGCGGGCGATCAGGTTCTTGTGCATCTCCGGAGAGTGGATCAGGGACAAGGCGCACCTCCAGGCCGAGCTTCTCCTGACTTGAGCCTGCACTACCCGAGCCCTGCTGGCAAGACCTGAACGTGACCCTTCCGTTATGCAACCACGGTGTTAACGCAGCCCGCCCGGCTAATCACGGGCAAGCCGGGCACGGTGCCCGCGCGGGCGACTCACATGCGCCGTCCCGAGCGGCCGAGGCGGTCCAGGGACCACCGCGGGCACCCCGGGGAACGCGAGCCCGCGGCGGCTCCGCAGAGTGTGCCCTGCTAGCTAGGCCAGTTCGACGAGGTCAGGACAGCCGCTCGAAGATCATCGCCATGCCCTGGCCGCCGCCCACGCACATGGTCTCCAGGCCGAAGGTCTTGTCGTGGAATTGCAGGCTGTTCAGGATCGTGGAAGTGATCCGCGCGCCGGTCATCCCGAACGGGTGGCCGACGGCGATGGCGCCGCCGGCCACGTTCAGCTTGTCAATGTCGATGCCCAGGTCGCGGTAGGACGGGATGACCTGCGCCGCGAACGCCTCGTTGATCTCGACCAGGTCGATGTCCTCGATGGTCATCCCGGCCCTGGCCAGCGCCTGGCGTGACGCCTCCACCGGCCCGAGCCCCATGATCTCCGGCGACAGGCCGGTCACCCCGGTGGACACGATCCTGGCCAGCGGCGTGATGCCAAGCTCGGCGGCCTTAATGTCGCTCATCACGACCACCGCGGCCGCGCCGTCGTTGAGCGGGCAGCAGTTGCCGGCGGTGACCGTGCCGTCCGGCCGGAACACCGGCTGCAGGCCGGCCACCTTCTCCAGCGTCGTCCCGGCGCGCGGGCCGTCATCGGCGCTGACCACGGAGCCGTCCGGCAGGGTCGCCGGGGTGATGTCCCGCTGCCAGAAGCCGTCCGCGATGGCCTTCTCGGCCAGGTTCTGCGACCGCACGCCGAACTCGTCCTGCTCGGCCCGGCTGATCCCGCGAAGCTTGGCGACGTTCTCCGCCGTCTGACCCATCGCGATGTAGATGTCGGGGATCTTGCCATCCTCGCGCGGATCATGCCAGGCCGGTCCGCCGCCCGCGGCCGCCGCCGCGCCGCGCTCCTCGGACTCGCCGAAGACCGGGTTCTTGGTGCCGGGCATCCCGTCGCTGCTGCCGTTGCCGAACCGGCTCACGCACTCCACTCCGGCCGAGATGAACACATCGCCCTCGCCGGCCTTGATCGCGTGGAACGCCATCCTGGTGGACTGCAGCGAGGACGAGCAGTACCTGGTGATCGTGGTGCCGGGCACCGAGTCGTAGCCGAGCATCACCGCGATCACGCGAGCCATGTTGTAGCCCTGCTCGCCGCCGGGCAGGCCGCAGCCGAGTATCAGGTCATCGACGTCGGCAGGGTCGAGTTGCGGAACCTTGGCCAGGGCCGCCTTGATCATCTGGATCGTCAGGTCGTCGCCCCGGATGCTGGTCAGGGTGCCCTTGAAGGCACGCCCGATCGGCGAGCGAGCGGTCGCGACCACGACTGCCTCTGGCATGGCTGCTCCTCACGAATTCTGCCCTTTACCGCACAGTAGCTTACGGTTCGGCCAGCGTCAGCCCTGGCCCGAGGCCGGTCCGCCGGCCGATGCCGGCCTGGGAGTTCTCCGGTCGCCGCCCGGGCCGACCCGGCCGGCGCCGGTCAGCGATGAGCCCGGCCGGCGCCGGCCAGCGAGCCGACGAGGGACGTGGCGTTCCACCTGACCGCGCCCGCGAGGTCCCTGGCGTGCTCGCGGCCGCTGTAGTCCTCGGGCCGCGCGGCCCTGGCGATGGCCTGGTCGAGGTCGTGGCCGCAGCGGTCGAGCAGCACAGAGAAGTCCCGCCTGACCGGCTCGTGCAGGTCGTATCCGAGCGAGCGGTGCAGCCTGGCGAAGAGCGGCTTGTAGAGCCTGGCCCGCTCGTGCAGGCCCGAGGAGTGCGACATCGGGTTCTTCGGCCGGAGCCTGACGTAGTCAGGCAGGACGTCAGCGAATGCCCGGCGAAGGATCCACTTCTCGGTGCCCTCGGCCACCTTGAGCGACATCGGCAGCCTCCTGGCCACCTGGACCACCGCGGGGTCAAGGAACGGCACCCTGGCCTCCACGCCGTGCGCCATGGCCGTGCGGTCGACGCGCTGCAGCTCGGTGCGGCCCAGGTTCGCGAGCTTGTGCAGGAACAGGCGCTGCTGGCCCTGCCTGCCGATCTGCCCGTACATCGGGTAGCCGCCGAAGAGCTCGTCCGAGCCGTCCCCGGTCAGGACCACCTTGATCCCGAGCTCGGCCACCCGCCGGAACAGCGGCACGCTGACCACCGCGTTGATGATGTCGCCGTGCTCGGTGAGCTCGGAAATCGCGATCGCGTTCCTGACGTCCGCCAGCCGGATCTCACGCGGGTGCAGCTCGATCACCTCGTGCCGCACGCCGAGCTCGGCGGCGAACCTGCGGGCGTAGGCGATGTCCTGGCTGCCCGGCGCTCCGATCGTGAAGGCGACGCAATCCGGATGCGCGGCCCTGACGTGCAGCAGCGTCAGGGAGCTGTCCAGCCCGCCGGACAGGATCACGCCCACCGGCAGGTCGGTCTCGGCACGCACCGCGATGCTGTCCGCCACCGCGTCCCTGACCAGGGCGGCCGCCTCGGCGGGGTCGGCCAGCGGCGCTGGCCCGTCGCCCCCGGCCCGTGGCGCGAGCAGGTCGCTATAGCCCGCCAGGACCGGCCGTCCGTCCCGGCCGGCCCAGCCGTGGGAGCCGGCGGGCACCTCGGCGACCGGCGCCCCGACCGGCACGAGCGCCTTGACCTCCGACGCCACGTGCAGGCAGCCGTCACGGGCCGACCAGTACAGCGGCTTGACGCCGAGCCGGTCGCGGGCCAGGTACACCCGCCCGGCCGCCCGGTCGGCCACGGCGAACGCGAACTCGCCGCGCAGCCGCCGCACGGCCTGCTCGCCCCACCGCCCGAACGCCTCGGCGAGGACCTCGGTGTCACTCTCGCTCCGCCACCGGCAGCCGAGTCCGGTGAGCTCCTCCCGCAGCTGGCGGCGGTTGTAGAGCTCGCCGTTGTAGCACAGCAGCCACCGGCCGTCGGCGGAGATCCACGGCTGGACGGCGCGCTCGCGGTCCACGATGCGCAGCCTCCGCGTGCCGGCCAGCAGGCCCGGGCCGGCCGCGACCTCGTCGGCCTCGCCGCGCGGCCGCAGCGCGGCGAGCATCTGGCGGAACGTGGCCGTGCTTGCGCCGGGCCCGGCGATCAGGGCAATGCCGCACACCGCCGGTCAGCTGGCCCGGCGCTGCTGCGGTATCCGGCGCGGCCCGGCCACGACCGCCGGGCTGAGGCAGATGTGCCACGCCTGGCCCTCGTCGATGACGTTGATCTCGCCGGCCCGCTGCCGGTCGAGCAGCAGCCCGCGCAGGATGCGGTGCGCATGAAACCGGCGGTACCAGCGCATCTCGATGTCGGCCGCGTACCCGATGCAGTGCGCGCTCGGCAGCAGGGCGATGTAGCCGAGCGACTTCAGGTGCCGCTGGTGGGTCACGCTCCTGGCCAGGCTGGTGACCCACAGCGGCGGCGTCCCCTCGGGCGCGACCTGGGCGAACTCGTCGGCGAGCTGGTTCAGCCAGGCAACGACCTGCGGTCGCGCCTTGGCCATGGACAGGCCGGCCGTGCGTGGCGACCGTCCGGGCAGCGTGTGCCGCTCGGCGGACCTCGCCGCCCTGCCCAGCAGGCCAGACGCCTGGTGGCGGTACCTGAACCGCAGCCGGCCGGCGCGCTCGAGCTGGTCGAGGTCGATCAGCTCGGGGGAGCTGCGCACGTCGGAGTCCTTCTGGAAGCTCGGCGCGCGCCCCCACCAGACGGCGTCGATCTGGGCCAGCATCGAGATCCGCACCAGCGAGGCCAGCGTGGCGGTGGCGTTGCGCGTGCTCGGCTCGAAGTTCCGCACCTCGAACAGCAGCTTGGCCGTGGTCCCGTCCCACCCGTCCGGCGTTGCCTCGAGCACGGCCGCGAACTCGTCGTCATCGAGCCGCCTGCTCACGATGCGCTCGGCGCACTCGGTGTCGGTGTCGGTGCTGTCGCTGACCTCGCTGACCAGATCGCTGACCGCCGCCCGGTACGGGCCGAGTGTCGGCAGGCACGGCGAGAAGTCCGCGAGCGGCGGGCGGCTCGATGCCACCGCCCGGTCGGCCAGCCAGAGTGTCACGAGGTCCCCCCTCGGCTCACGCGCGTTGACGCGATCAGCGTGCAGGATCCGCCGCCCGCAGCAGGGGTGGCGCACGCAGTGTAACAACACAACTGCGAACGGTAGTTGACAATCAATCTTCATCCCTTCTGCGCGGGTAACGGTCGTTGTGAGCGCTGTCTTGCGGTCATCCCTCGCTGTCACCTCGCGTACGGGTGGTCATGGCTAGGCTGGGAGCCTGCCTGCGCGCGCGGCGTCAAGCGGACGGGACCGGGCAGGTGGCCCGTAACCGCGCATCGCGCCGGATGATCGAGGATGGTTGAGCCATGCAGGTGTACGAGTCGCTGACCGAGCTGATCGGGAACACGCCCCTGGTCAGGCTGCGCTCGGTGACCAGGCACCTGGCCAGCGGGCACGCCGTCGGCCGCGCCGGGCGGTCCGATGCGCCGCTGGTGCTCGCGAAGGTGGAGTACGTGAACCCGGGCGGCTCGGTCAAGGACCGGATCGCGCTGGCGATGGTCGAGGCGGCCGAGGCGTCGGGAGAGCTCAGGCCGGGTGGCACGATCGTGGAGCCGACATCGGGCAACACCGGCGTCGGGCTGGCGATCGTGGCGGCCGAGAAGGGCTACCGGTGCGTGTTCGTGTGCCCGGACAAGGTGGCACCGGACAAGATCAGCGTGCTGCGCGCTTACGGCGCCGAGGTGGTGGTCTGCCCGACCACCGTCTCGCCAGACTCGCCGGACTCCTACTATAAGGTCTCCGACCGGCTGGCCAGCGAGATTCCCGGCGGCTGGAAGCCGAACCAGTACGCGAACCCGGCCAACCCCGAGTCGCACTACCTCAGCACCGGCCCGGAGATCTGGGAGCAGACCGACGGCACGATCACCCACTTCGTGGCCGGCATCGGAACCGGCGGCACCATCTCGGGCACCGGCAGGTACCTGAAGGAGGTCTCGGGTGGCCGGGTGCGGGTGATCGGCGCCGACCCGGAAGGCTCGGTCTACTCCGGCGGCACCGGCCGGCCCTACCTGGTCGAGGGGGTCGGCGAGGACTTCTGGCCGGACACCTACGACAAGGGAATCTGTGACGAGGTGATCGCGGTCAGCGATGCCGACTCGTTCCTGATGACCCGCAGGCTGGCGAGCGAGGAGGCGCTGCTGGTCGGGGGCTCGTGCGGGATGGCCGTGGTCGCCGCGCTGCGGGTGGCCGAGCGGGCTGGCCCGGGCGACGTGATCGTCGTGCTGCTCCCCGACGGCGGCCGCGGCTACCTGTCGAAGGTGTTCAACGACGACTGGATGGCCGACTACGGCTTCCTCACCTCCGAGACCGCTGAGCCGCGGATCGCCGACGTGCTCGACCGCAAGCGCGGCCAGCTGCCGCTGTTCGTGCACGCGCACCCGGACGAGACGGTCAGGGCCGTGATCGAGACGCTGCGGGAGTACGACGTCTCCCAGCTGCCCGTGCTGAAGGAGGAACCGCCGGTGATGGCCGCCGAGGTGGTCGGGTCGATCACCGAGCGGGACCTGCTCGACGCCCTGGTCACCGGGCGGGCTGCCCCCGGCGAGCCGGTCTCCGCGCACATGTCGGTACCGCTGCCCATGATCGGGTCAGGCGAGCCGATCAGCGCCGCGGTTGCCGCGCTTGAGAAAGCTGGGGCCGCTGTTGTACTGGTTGATGGCAAGCCGACGGGAATGATCACAAGGCAGGATGTGCTCACGTACCTGGCCGGCTAGCGGTGCCGCCGACGCCGGGCCGACGACCGGAGGGACAGCGCTGATGGCACAGATCGAGCCCGCCGACGGCTTCGAGACCCTGGCGATCCATGCGGGACAGGAACCGGACCCGCAGACCGGCGCGGTGGTACCGCCGATCTACCAGGTGTCGACCTACAAGCAGGACGGCGTCGGCGGCGCGCGCGGCGGCACCATGGCCGGCGCGACCTCGGGGCCGGGGCGCTGGGTCGAGGGCTACGAGTACTCCCGCACGGCCAACCCGACCAGGGGAGCGCTCGAGGAATGCCTGGCCGCGCTGGAGGGCGGGGTCCGGGCGCTGGCGTTCTCCTCGGGGATGGCAGCCGAGGACTGCCTGCTGCGGACGGTGTGCAAGCCCGGTGACCACGTGCTGATCCCGCATGACGCCTACGGCGGCACGTACCGGCTGTTCGACAAGGTCATGGCGGCCTGGGGGGTGACGTATCACCCGGTGCCGGTCTCGGATTCCGCGGCCGTGCGCGCCGCGCTGGCCGCGCACGGCGCCAAGCTCGTCTGGGTCGAGTCGCCGACGAACCCGCTGCTGTCGATCGCGGACATCGCGGCGCTCGCCGAGATCGCGCACTCCGGCGGGGCGCTGCTCGCGGTGGACAACACGTTCGCCTCGCCCTACCTGCAGCAGCCACTGGCGCTCGGCGCCGATGCCGTGATCCACTCCACCACCAAGTACATCGGCGGCCATTCCGATGTGGTCGGCGGCGCGCTGGTGGTCACCGACGCGGACCTGGCCGCCAGACTGGCCTTCCTGCAGAATGCCACCGGTGCGGCTGCCGGGCCGTTCGACGCGTGGCTGACCCTGCGCGGCGTGAAGACGCTCGCGGTCAGGATGGACCGGCATTGCGACAACGGCGCGCAGGTGGCGATCATGCTGGCCAGCCACCCGGCCGTCGCGCGGGTCTACTATCCGGGCCTCGCGGACCACCCCGGTCACGAGGTGGCGGCCAAGCAGATGCGCGGCTTCGGCGGCATGGTCTCGTTCCGGCACGCGGGCGGCCCCCAGGCGGCGGTCGAGATGTGCGGCCGGACCAGGTTGTTCACCCTGGGCGAGTCGCTCGGCGGGGTGGAGTCCCTGATCGAGCACCCGGGCCGGATGACGCATGCCTCGGCGGCCGGCTCGCCGCTTGAGGTGCCTGCCGACCTGGTCAGGCTCTCGGTCGGGATCGAGAACGGCGACGATCTGGTCGAGGACCTCCGCGCCGCCCTCGCGGATCCACGGGACATCGTGCCTCGCTGATGCTGCGAATCACGACATCGACGGGCCACGATGTCGATCAGGGACGGTGAGTTCGGAGCCGCGCTCGTGGCTGATCACGTGCATGACCGCGTTGATCAGCGCCAGGTGGGTGAACGCCTGCGGGAAGTTGCCGAGATTCCGGCCGGACCGAGGGTCTATCTGCTCTCCGTAGAGCAGCAGCGGGCTGGCGTACGACAGGGCCTTCTCGCACAGGTCACGCGCCCGCTGCCACTCGCCGATCTCGGCCAGGGCCGACACCAGCCAGAACGAGCAGATCGTGAACGTGCCTTCGGCCCCGGAGAAGCCGTCGTCGGTCTCCTCGACCCGGTAGCGCAGGATCAGCCCGTCGCTGCACAGCTCGTCGGCGATCGTCAGCACGGTGGCCCTGATCCGCCGGTCGTCGGGGGGCAGGAAGCCGAGCAGCGGCATCAGCAGCAGCGACGCGTCAAGCGCTGTGGTGCCGTAGTGCTGGCAGAACACGCCGCGCTCGTCGAGGGCGTGGGCGCAGATGTCCGCGTGGATCTCGTCGGCCGCGCGCCGCCAGCGCCCGGCCGCCTCCTGGTCGTCCCTGATCCTGGCCAGCCGCGCGCCCCGGTCGGCGGCCACCCAGCACATCAGCTTCGATGAGGTGAAGTGCTTCGGCTCGCCCCTGACCTCCCAGATCCCTCGGTCAGGCTCGCGCCAGTGCGCGAGCGCCTGCTCGACCTGGTGCCTGGCCAGCCGCCACACCCGGTCCTCCAGCCAGTCCCTCGACCCGGCGTGCAGGTACAGCGAGTCGAGTACCGCGCCCCAGACGTCGTTCTGCCGCTGGCTGTAGGCGGCGTTGCCGATCCTGACCGGCCTGGCGCCCTGGTAGCCGCCCAGGTGGCCGAGCTCGAGCTCGTCGAGCTGGCGTGACCCGTCGATGCCGTAGACGATCTGGAGATCGTCGGGATCGTCGTCGAGCAGGTCAGTGATGAACGCGAAGTAGTCGTTCGCCTCCCACTCGAAGCCCAGGGTGAACAGGCCCCACAGCGCGAAGGTGGCATCCCTGATCCAGCTGAACCGGTAGTCGAAGTTCCGCTCGCCGCCCGGCGCCTCCGGCAGCGAGGTGGTCGCCGCCGCGGCGATGGCGCCGGTCGGGGCGAAGGCCAGGCCCTTCAGCGTCAGCGCGCTGCGGGTCAGGTAGCTGCGCCAGCGGTGGTCGGGCACGTTCCCGCGGGCCAGCCGGTGCCGCCAGTGGTGCGCGGTCCACAGCTCGCGGTCACGCGCCTGCGCGTAGTCGGCCGGGGGCGGCACGTGGCCCCAGGACAGCGCGCAGAAGCGGGTGTCACCCTCGCGCAGCAGGGTTCTGGCCTGGGCGCTTGGGCCCTCGATGCCGATCCGGATGTCGGAGGTGAGCATGACGGTCAGGTCGTCACCCGCCTGGGCGGCCACCTGGTGGAAGCCCCGGTCGGCGTAGCTCCACTGGCAGTGCTGGCGGCCGTAGTCGAAGGCGGGCCGGCAGTCCATGGCGAGCTGTCGTAGCCGTTGATGCACCGGACGGTGCGCGGCAGGATGTGCTCGGCGTCGTAGTCGGTGGGCGGCCTCTCGAGGACCATGGTGCCCGCCAGGTACCGGCGGTCGGCGGGCACGGCGCGGTCGGTCGGCCCGAGCCTGAACCAGCCGGCGTCCCGGTCGAGCAGCGCGCCGAAGACGCTCGGCCCGTCCAGTCGCGGCAGGCACATCCACTCCACCGAGCCGCTCGGCGCGACCAGCACGGTGACGCCGCAGTCGGACAGGAACGCGTAGTCGGCGATCGGCGGGTACGGCGACGGCGCGTCGTGCAGGGCCGGGATGGTCCACGGTGTCACCGCCGGTAAGTACCCGCCCGGCGGCGAGCTACGTACGGTCAGCTGTTCCAGATCATCAGCACCAGGATGACCAGCCAGATCAGGCTGACTACCCCGCCGATCATGGCGATGCGGCCGCGCTCCACGGTGGCCAGATGGACGGCGCCGTTCCCGGACGCCTGGGCGGCCTGCGGCGCGGCCACGCCTGGCTGCCGGTCAGGGCCGTCGGCCGCCGCCTCCGGCTCGGCGGGCGCGTCGGTCACCGCGGCCATGGCGGCCAGGGCGGTCCCCGCGGCTTCCTCCAGTGCCTTGATCGCCTTGCGCTGGTCCCTGACGATCAGGGCAAGAAGCACGATCGCGACCACGAACAGCGTGGCCGAGATGATGATCCACGGCTTGCTCGCCTCATTCAGCATCGACGCCAGCGCCATGCCGGCGATGAGCACGCCAAGCGAGCCGAGCATGAAGACGAAGGTGATCCTGGCCAGGTAACGAACAATGCGCAGCTCGCGCTGCCTGATGTAGCGCGGCGTCGACATGATCGCCAAGGTCACCGGGCCGATCGTGAACACGACGAACGCGACGTGCAGCCACAGGACCAGGTGCTGGGAGAAAGACATGGGGCCGAGTCTAGAACTCAGCTGATCGGATTCACCGCTGCGTCCGCATTTGCCGCGCGGCGCGCGGCCGGCCCGGCGGGAATCGGGTGCCGGGCCGGGCCGTCAGGCCCGGCCCGGCACCTCCGCGCTGCCAACCCACTCCTGCCACGCCCGTGGCGTGGATGCGACCCGCTCTCGCAGCGGGGGCTGTGCGCTGGCGAGCTAGCTCAGCTTGACTTGCGGTTCGCCAGCCATGCGCCGGCGAGGGCTGCGATGCCGACGACCGCGCTGATCGAGCCGCGGATGCCGTGGCTGCCGCTGTTGACCTTGCCGGAGTGGCCGATCGAGTCGAGCGGGCCCATGCCCACGCCGGCGAAGAACAGCACGGCAAGGATGATCAGCACGACGCCGACGACGGCGAGGGCGATAACCAGCGGCCGCCTCGAGCCGGAGTTTCCGGCAACGGATCCAGAACTCACTTCTTCCTCCATGAGGGGTTGGATTTACTTCGATTCCCATCCCATATGGGCGGGCCGCGCGCCTCGCCTGGGAGATGGCTACTGCCGGAGGCTACTACGAACCGGGTGAACAGAAGGGCTTACTTTGCGAAAGCGGCTCATTTCGGCAACTCTCTGTTCTTACCTGCGTTCCCGGCGTGACCGCAGGAAGTCGCTGACCACGTACTCGCCCAGGCTGTCCGGCATCGCGCGCAGCACCCGGCCGCCGTTGCGCCTGGCTACCTCTTCAACGAACGAGGTCAGCCGTTCGTCGTCAGCGAGCATGAAGATATTCAAGGTCGCCTGCCGCCTGGTCATCTTGTCGACCTCAGCCAGCGTCAGCTCGAGCGTCTCCGGCGACGGCGGCCAGTCGAACCAGGACCTGCCGTCCCTGCGCAGGTGCGCGGTCGGCTCGCCGTCGGTGATGATCAGCACCACGGGGTTGTGCTCGGGGCGGCGGTCGAGGAACCGGCCGGCCAGAACGAGCGCGTGATGCAGGTTTGTGCCCTGCACCATGTCCCAGGCGAGCCCGGCCAGGTCGGTCTCCTTGAGTTCTCTGGCGTAGTTCGAGAAGCCGATGACCTGGAGCGAGTCCTGCGGGAACCTGGTGCGCACCAGCGAGTACAGCGCCAGTGCGGTCTGCTTGGCCGAGCTCCAGGTGCCGCGCAGCGCCATCGAGTAGGAAAGGTCGACGAGCAGGCAGATCGCGGCTGACGCCCGCCGCTCGGTCTCGCCGATCTCGAAATCGCTGACCGACAGCCGCACCGCGGTGCGCCCGCCAGCGTCGGGCGCCGCCGTGTCGCCGGCGTCGCGCGCCAGGCCGGGGACGCCACCGCGCAGCAGCGCGTTGCGCACCGTCGACGCCGGGTCGATGGCCTGCTCGTCACCGAATCGCCACGGCCTGGTTGACCCGGTCAGCTCGCCGGCCTGGCCGACGTCGCGCTGGTCGTGGTCGCCGTAGCCGCCCTCGGCGAGCTTGGCGAACACCTTGCGCAGCGCGGTATCGCCGAGCCGCCGCACAGCCTTGGGAGTGAGCTCGAGCCTGCCGTCGTTGCTGACCAGGTAGCCCTGCCGCTCGAGCTCGCGCTCGATCTGCCTGAGGGCCTCCATGTCGTCCACGGCCTGGCGGCCGAGCGCGCGCCTGACGGCCTCCTCGTCGATGTCGTCGAGCCTGGCGCCCGGGTAGTCCTGGCGCAGCGCCTGCTCGAGGTCGGCCAGGTCGGCGAGCTCGGCCACCGCGCTGGTGGCCTCGCCGAGGCCGAGCGGGTCGGAGCCGGTCATCCGCTCCCTGCCGCGCGAGTTCCCGTCGATGTCAGGCCGACGCGCCCGCAGCGCGTCGGCCAGCCGTGCCATCTGCATGGCCAGCCCGGCGTCCTCCAGCGCCTGCCCCATCAGCCCGGCCAGCTCGTTGCGCTGCTCGTCGGTGAGCGAGTTGAGCAGTCGCTGGGCTGCCGCCATCCGGCGCACCAGGGAGTCCACGAGCTGCTCAAGGTTCTCTGGCGAGTCAGGGAAGAACTCGCCGTAGCGCTCCATGAACTCATCGAAGTCCTGCTGGGTGTGCTCGCCGCGGGCGTCGGCTTCGAGCATGTCGGTCAGCGCCGCCATCATCTCGCTGACCCGCTGCATGCCCTCGGCATCGGACTGCGACATCGCCTCCTTGATGCCGCGGAACTGGCTGTCCAGCACCTCGCGCCGCAGCAGGTCCTTGAGCTGCGCGAACGTCTCCGCTGCCGCCTGGCTGCGCCACTGGTAGTCGGCGAGCTCCCTGATCGCACCCGCGGTGTCGCCGGGCAGCGCGTCAAGCTCGGCCTCGCGCATCCTCGCGTCGTCGCTCGGGTCGGGGAACAGCTCTGCGCGCTCCTGCCCGATCGCGGTGTCGAGCAGCGCCCTGGCCTGCTCGAGTGTGCCGTCGAGCCGACCGCTGCGGCGCAGCTCCCGCTGGCGCTCCCTGACCTGGCGCATCAGGTCGTCCAGGCCGCGCTGGCCGCTCAGTCCCTGCCTCAGCAGGTCCCGCAGCGCGCTCGAGATGTCCTCGCCGTTGATCACCGACTCGCCGAGCGCGTCCACCGCGCCGCGGACGTCGTAGGGCGGCGCGAGCGGGTCGGGCCCGTCCTGGTACGGGCCGTACCGGTACCTGCTCACGGTGCCTCAGCCACGGTAGATGGCAGCGCCATCGACGACGTCCTTGGACAGCCGGCGCATCAGGTACAGGCCCTCGAGCGCGAACTCGACCGCGGCGGCCGCCCGGCCGGGCGACTCGCCGCCGTCGCCGTCCAGCCGCTCCATGATCCTGGCCAGCCCCGGCACCTCGCCGATCCGGCGGAGCAGCTCGGCGGCAGGCACCAGGTCGGACGACTCGACACTCTCGCCCTCGGCGAACTTGGCCACCAGGCCGGACAGGTCCACGCTGCCCAGGTGGGCGCGGAAGGTGTCGGCGGTGGCGCGGCGCAGCAGGTGCTCGAGTACCTCGGCCTCCCGGCCCTCCTCGCTCACCTCGAACTCGACCTTGCCTCGCAGCGTGGTCACGATGGCCGGCAGGTCACAGATCCTGGCGACCGCCTGATCCTCGCCGCTGATCGCGGCGCGCCTGACCGCTGCCGCCACCGCTGCCTCGGCGGCGGCAATCGCGAACCTGGCCGAGACGCCGGAGCGGGCGTCCACGGCCGGCGAGGTACGGACCAGCCTTGTGAATCTCGCGATCACCTCGACCAGGTGCCGCGGCAGCACGGCGTCCTGCGCGTCGCCGCCCCAGGTGATCTCGGCCTCCTGGTGGACCACGGCGAGCTCGTCCTCCAGCGACTGCGGGTAATGGGTGCGGATCTCGGCGCCGAACCTGTCCTTGAGCGGGGTGATGATCCGGCCGCGGTTGGTGTAGTCCTCCGGGTTCGCGCTGGCCACAAGCAGGAGGTCGAGCGGCAGCCGCAGCGCATAGCCGCGGACCGCGATGTCGCGCTCCTCGAGCACGTTGAGCAGCGACACCTGGATCCGCTCGGCCAGGTCGGGTAGCTCGTTCAGGCAGAAGACGCCGCGGTTGGTGCGCGGCACCAGGCCGTAGTGGATGGTCTCGGGGTCGCCGAGCGTCCGGCCCTCGGCCACCTTGACCGGGTCGATGTCGCCGATCAGGTCGCCGACGCTGGTATCCGGCGTGGCGAGCTTCTCGCCGTATCGCATGTCCCTGCTGCGCCAGCTGACCGGCAGGTCGTCACCAAGCTCGGCGGCGAGCCGACGGCAACGCACGCAGACCGGGGCGAACGGGTGGTCGTTGATCTCGCATCCGGTGATGACCGGCGACCACTCGTCGAGCAGCCCGGTCAGCGTGCGGATCAGGCGGGTCTTGCCCTGGCCGCGCTCGCCAAGCAGGATCACGTCGTGGCCGGCGATCAGGGCGCGCTCCAGATGCGGGCGGACCGTGTCGTCGAAGCCGAGAATGCCGGGAAACGGGTCCTCGCCCGCCCGCAGCCTGGCGAGCAGGTTCCGCCTGACCTCGTCCTTGACGGTGGAGTACCGATAACCGGCCACGCGCAGCTCGCCCAGCGTGGCGACTGCCGGAGCGGGTGAGGCTGCGGTGGCTGCTGCTGACTCGCTATGTGGCTGCACCATTCGACACTATCCGCGAACTGGCAGCCTGGCGACTCGGCGGCGAGCCGCCCGGCCGCCGCCGGGGAGGCGCGCATGGCGAAGGTTCTGGTCACCGGAGCGGCCGGATTCATCGGCGGCTACCTGGTCAGGCAACTGCTCGCGGACGGCCACGATGTGGTCGGCGTGGACGACTACTCCAAGTACGGCCCGGTACGCCGGGCGCACGACGACCACCCGAGGTACCGGCTGGTGCGGGCCGACGCGCGGGACGCCGACGTGCTGTCGGCCCAGCTTGAGGGCTGTGATCACCTCGTTGCCTGCGCGGCCCTTGTCGGCGGGATCGGGTACTTCCACGCCCGTCCCTATGACCTGCTGGCGGCCAACGAGCGGATCGCGGCGAGCACCTGCGACGCCGCCATCGCGGCGCACCGCGACGGCACGCTGGCCAAGGTGACCTACCTCTCCTCGTCGATGGTCTACGAGTCGGCCGACCGCTGGCCGTCGGCCGAGGGCGACGAGCGCACGATCGCGCCGCCCGCCTCCTCGTACGGCTTCTCCAAGCTCGCCGTGGAGTACTTCGCCAGGGCGGCGTGGCAGCAGTACGGCCTGCCGTACACGATCGTGCGGCCGTTCAACTGCGTGGGCACCGGCGAGATGCCCGTCGCCGCCCCGGCCGCCGCGCAGCCGGGCAACCGCGCGCTGGCGATGTCGCACGTGGTACCCGACCTCGTGCGCCGGGTACTGCTCGGGCAGGACCCGCTGCACATACTCGGCGACGGCAGCCAGGTCAGGCACTACACCTACGGCGGTGACATCGCGCGCGGGATCGCGCTGGCCATGACCAGCGACCGCGCGCTGAACGAGGACTTCAACCTGTCCACCGCCGTGCCCACCACCGTGCTCGAGCTCGCCGGGCTGATCTGGTCCAGGATCAGGGGAGCCGAGCCGCTCCGGGTCTGCAGCGACGAGCCGTTCGAGCACGACGTGCGGATGCGCTCGCCCGAGGTGTCCAAGGCGCGCGAGGTGCTCGGATTCGAGGCGACCGTGACCCTGCCCGAGATGCTCGACGAGGTGATCGACTGGGTCGCCGCCGGGCTCGCCGCCGGTACACTCTGACCGGTCCACCGCGGCGCGCCGCCGCGATCGGGAGGTCGCCGCCATGCAGGCCAATCGCGGCGAGCCGCGGTACCCCGCCAGGTCGGGCTCGCCAGGCCCGCCGGGCCGGTCAGGCCCGCCGGGCCGGTCAGGCCGGTCGGAGCGGGACGTCAATCGCCGGACCCTGTCGCAGAACTTCCTGCGCGGCCCGCGGGCCGTCGGCGAGTACCTCATGGCTGTGGACGTGGACCCCGGCGACCTGGTGCTCGAGGTCGGCGCCGGCGACGGCGCTATCACCGAGGCGCTCGCGCCGCGCTGCCGGGCCGTCCGTGCCTACGAGATCGACGAGAACCTGCTGCCCGCGCTGCGCGAGCGCGTCGGCGGGCTGCGCAACGTGCAGGTGGTGGCCGGCGACTTCCTGACCGCCAGGCCGCCAGCCGAGCCGTTCGCCGTCGTGGGCAACGTCCCGTTCTCGATCACGTCAGCGGTGGTGGACTGGTGCCTGCGGGCGGCCGCGCTCTCCAGCGCCACGATCATCACCCAGCTCGAGTACGCCAGGAAGCGGACCGGCGGGTACGGGCGGTGGAGCCTGGTGACGGTGCGGACCTGGCCGTGGTTCTCCTGGGAGCTGCGCACCAGGATTGCCAGGACCCAGTTCAGGCCGATGCCCAGGGTCGACGCGGCCGTGCTGCACCTGGCCAGGCGGGAGCGGCCGCTTGTCGACCCTGGCCTCGCCGCAGAGTACCGCCGCATGGTCGAGGCGGGGTTCGGCGGCGCGGGCGGCTCGCTGTACCGCTCGCTCGCCCGCCACTACCCGAGGAACGCCGTCGACCGGGCCTTCCAGCAGTCCGGAGTCGGCCGCGACACCGTGGTCGGCTACGTCACGCCCGGGCAATGGCTGCACATCTTCGGGGCGCTGACCGCCGGGCATCGCTGAACGCGGCGGCGCGTACGGCACTATGTCCCTGGTGGCGTAGTCCGTAACTCGGGAGGATGCATAATGGCCGAACGCGGGCCGGTCCTGGCCGCCGACATCGGCGGCACGAAGATGGCCGTCGGCGTCGCCGAGCCAGGCGGCCGCCTGATCACCTGGTCGCAGGTGCCGACTCCGCGAGACTCCGATGCCAAGCACCTGTGGCGCACCCTGGAGGACCTGGTGCTCCAAGTGCTCGATACGGCCAAGGTCGGTGACCTCTCAGAACTCTCCGGGATCGGCTGCGGCTGCGGCGGCCCGATGGAATGGCCGTCCGGGCTGGTCTCGCCGCTGAACATCCCCGGGTGGCGTGGGTTCCCGCTGCGGGAGCGGCTGGCCGAGCGGTTCGGGGCCAGCGGGATCCCGGTCCGGGTGCACAACGACGCGGTCTGCGTGGCCGCAGGGGAGCACTGGCGGGGAGCGGGCCGTGGCTGGCGCAACGTGCTCGGCATGGTGGTCTCCACCGGCGTCGGCGGCGGGCTGATACTCGACAACCGGCTGATCGAGGGCTCGTCGGGCAACGCCGGTCATGTCGGCCACGTGGTGGTGTACCCGGACGACGGCCCGAAGTGCGAGTGCGGGGGCCGCGGCTGCCTGGAGGCGATCGCCAGGGGCCCGGCGCTGACCGCCTGGGCCCAGGCGCGGGGCTGGCGATCTGACCGGCCTGGGTTGACGGCCAAGGATCTCTCGGGGGACGCCGCACAGGGACACCCGGTCGCCACCGAGGCGCTGCGCAGGGCCGGCCGGGCGCTCGGCATCGCGATCGCCTCGGCGACCAGCCTGTGCGACCTCGAGGTGGTGGCGGTGGGCGGCGGACTGTCACAGGCCGGGGCGCTGCTGTTCGAGCCGCTGCAGGAGAGCCTCGCGACATACTGCAGGCTCGACTTCGCCCGGGATGTGCGGGTCGTCCCGGCCGCGCTCGGCCAGAACGCGGGCCTGGTGGGTGCGGCCGCCCTCGTGGTGGCCGGACACCGGTACTGGAGCGGCGACTTACCGGCCGGCCTGCCGGTCCGGCGCGGTCAGCACCACGATGGTGCGGGCGGCCTTGTCATGCAGGCACTGCCGCCGCCGGTCGCCAAGCAGCCACAGGTTGTCGGCCACGAAGAAAAGCGGCAGGACCTCGCCGCCCAGCACGAACACGACCGCGCGGACGAACGCGGCGCCCAGGCCCACCGGTGACCGGTCATCGGCCCTGACCACCCAGCTTCCCAGGGATCGCTTGCCGATCGTGGTGCCGAAGTAGCCGGTCAGCAGCCAGTAGTAGACGACCGCCACCACGATTGTGAAGCCGAGCACGATCAGGTACGGCCCGAGGGTGTGCGAATACACCCGCCCGACCGCACCGTTCGCGCCTGGCGCGCGGCTGCTGACGGTGGCCTGCGCCCTGGCCAGCCGGTTGGCGAACGAGGCGATCAGCCTTCCCCACAAGGCGCCGGTCGCGATCGTCAGGACCAGGCAGTCGATCCCGAAGGCGAGCAGCCTGCGCCACCACTGGGCGAGCCCGGCGCCCGCCTCGGCGGAGCCGCCCGCCTCGGCCGAGCCGCCCGCCTCGGCCTGCCCTTGCTCGCCGGCCGGCCCGTCCGGGCCCGCGGACTGGCCGGCCTCCGGGACGGCGCGGTCCGGTGCCTGACTGCCTTGTGCCGCGGCCTGAGTCTCCGGCTGCGCTGAGTGCGTCACAGGGCCATGATGCACGGGCGAGAGTGGTTGCGAAATGTAGTTATTAGAATGCGTAGAGTTATGAGCTGCTGTGCTCGAGCGCGGCGGTCAGAGATTGCCGCGCCTGGCCTGCTCCCGCTCGATGGCCTCGAACAGCGCCTTGAAGTTCCCCTTGCCGAACCCCTGCGAGCCGTGCCGCTCGATCAACTCGAAGAAGACGGTCGGGCGGTCCTGCACCGGCCGGGTGAAGATCTGCAGCAGATAGCCGTCCTCGTCCCGGTCGGCCAGGATCCGCAGCTCGCGCAGCTGGTCGAGCGGCACCCGGGTGTCGCCCACCCAGTCACCGAGCGCGTCGTAGTAGCTGTCCGGGGTGGGCAGGAACTCGACGCCGGCCCGCTGCATTCGGCGGACCGTAGCGACGATGTCGGGCGTCTCGAGCGCGATGTGCTGAACGCCGGGGCCGCCGTAGAACTCCAGGTACTCGTCGATCTGTGACTTCCTCTTGCCCGCCGCTGGCTCGTTGATGGGGAACTTCACCTTGCGGGTACCGTCGGCCACGACCTTGCTCATGAGCGCCGAGTACTCGGTCGCGATGTCGTCGCCGACGAACTCCTTCATGTTGGTGAAACCCATCACGCGGTGGTAGAAGTCCACCCACTCGTCCATCCGGCCGAGCTCGACGTTGCCGACGCAGTGGTCGACGGCGGTGAAGTATGGGCCGGCCTGAACGACGCTGTCCTGGCCGGCGGTCAGCGAGTCGGCGGCCACGTATCCGGGCAGGTAGGGCCCCGCGTAGTCGGACCGCTCGACAAAGGTGTGCACGGTCTCGCCATAGGTGGCGATCGAGGCGAGCACGACCTTGCCATGCTCGTCGGACAGGGCGTGCGGCTCGGCGACCGGCCTCGCGCCGCGGCTGACCGCGTACCCGAATGCCTCGGCCGCCGAGGGCACGCCGATGGCCAGGTCAATCACGCCGTCGCCGTGCGCGGCGACGTGCCTGGCAAGGTCTGATCCCGCCCGTACCGGGCCGCGCAGCACGAACCGCGCGTCGCCGGACTCAAGCACGTACGCCGCCTCGCCCCGGCAGCCGGTCTCCGGGCCGCGGTAGGCGATGCAGTTCATGCCGAATGCGGTGGAGTAGTAGTGCGCTGACTGCCTGGCGTTGCCGACCGCGAAGACGATGGCGTCCATGCCGGTGACTGGGAAGCCGTCCGCTGCCCGGACGGCGCTGCCGGCGCCCGCGGTCGTCTCAGTCATGGTGCTGCTCCTGCCTGGCGGCGATGCGCGGTCTCTGGCAGGATCGACCCAGCAGGACAAGGTGTGCAACTGCCTGCCCGAGAGCTATGCACTTTGCTCAGTGACCGGTGGGTGGCTGCCGCGAAACTGGGCAAGCTGCGCGCAAGGGACCGACCGTGATCGACGAGCTCGACGCCCGCCTGATTGAGCTGTTGCGCGACGAGCCGCGGATCGGCGTGCTCGAGGCCTCCAGGCGCCTGCAGGTCGCGAGGGGCACCGTGCAGGCGCGGCTCGACCGGCTGGCCAGCCGCGGGGTGATCACCGGCTACGGGCCGGACATCGACCCTGCGGCCCTCGGGCACGCGGTCACCGCGTTCGTCACGCTGGAGTTGCGCCAGTCAGGCGGCCGGGACCAGGTGGCCGACCGGCTGTCGGTGATCGACGAGATCCTGGAGGCGCACACGGTCACCGGGCCCGGCGACGTGATGTGCCGTGTCGTCGCGAGGGACAACGCTGACCTGCAGCGGGTGATCGACACGATCGTTGCCGTTCCTGGCGTGGTGCGGACCTCCACGGTGATCGCACTGGCCACGGCGGTGCCGTTCCGCACCGTGCCGCTGGTACGGGCCACTGCGAGGCCGGGCCGGGAGGCGGGCAGTCATGGCTAGCAACGGTCGGCGCCGGCGCAGGCGCGCTCGGTACGGCATCGACGGCGGGGCCATGGTCGCGCCGTTCCTCGGGCCGGTGCAAGCCGCGCTGGCAGGCCTGGCGCTATGGGCGCTGCGGCGGCGCAGGCGCGGCCTGGCCGGGCTGGCCGGGCTGGCCAGTGCGGCAGCGGCAGCGCTGGCCGTCGGCTACCTGTACTCCACCGGCCGCGGCAAGCTCGCGGTCTGGGCGCAATTGCTCGACGAACTGGGCCTTCACGGTGACGAGCGGGTCCTGGACATCGGATGCGGCCGGGGCGCCGTGCTGATCCTCGCGGCCCGGCGACTGCCGCGAGGCCAGGCCGTGGGAGTCGACGTGTGGCGGCGGCGCGATCAAAGCGGCAACAGCCGCGACGCCACCTTCCGTAACGCCGTGACCGAGGGAGTGCGCGACCGGGTCGACGTGATCGATGCGGACGCGCGCGACCTGCCGTTCCCGACAGGTTTCTTCGATGTCGTCGTGAGCAACCTGACGATCCACAACATCAGAGACGACGCCGGGCGCGCGCAGGCACTGCATCAGGCCGCACGGGTACTCCGGCCGGGCGGCCGCCTGCGCATCGTCGACGACCGCGCAGACCTGTACGCCGAAACGCTGCGCGCTGCCGGATGCGCCGAGATCGCCGCCCGGCGGCTGGACTGGCGAACCTCGTTCGGGATACCCGGCCACCACCTCAACCTCGTCGCGGCGTGCAAGTCACTCAGCGAGCCGGGCCCATCATCGTCGAGCGGTGACCGCCCCTGACTTCCGGCGCACATACGGCGCCAGCCACTAGGCAGGCCGACGGCACCTGAGCATCTCGCCGGCGAAGCCGCAGACGATCTCGGTGAGCTCGGCCCGGTCCGGTGCCTGATCGGCGAAGAACATCCAGCCGACGCTGATCGCGCCGAGCGCCATCGCTGCCCGCACCTGCTCGGCCAGCGCGGCGTCGGGCTCGGTGAGCAGGTCGATCAGCGAGTGCAGGCGCTCCCTGAACAGCTCGCCCCTGCTCTTGGCCGAGGCCATCATGTTCACCGAGGCCTGGTTCTGGTGCAGCATGCGGAAGACCTGGTCGCCGTCGGCCATGATCCGGACGTAACGGTCAAGAAGCTGCTGGCGTACCTCGGGCGTCCTCGGCTGGGACCTGCCCCACTCGATCAGCGCGTCGATCTGGCCGTAGTAATCTTCGACCAGGCTGGCAACGATGTCTTCCTTGGACTTGAAGTGGTAGTACAGGGCGGCCTTGGTGACATCCAGGCGCTCGGCGATCTCGCGCAGCGAGGTTCCCTCGTAACCGTGCTCGGTGAAAAGCTCCACGGCGACCTGCTGGATCCTGGCGCGGGTGTCGCTGCGGGACCTGCCGTCATGGGCTGTCGCTGAGCCCGTGCTGCGCGGGCCGGGCGAACCGTCGGCCGGTCCGGCCGGTCCGGCCGGGTCTGCGGGTGTGCTGGCCGGGCCGCCGGCCCTCGCGGTCGCTGGATCCCCGGCGTGCGGGGCCCAGGCCGCGCGACGAGGCGCGCCGCCGGGCCCGCCGTCGGACGCCGTGGTCCATCCGACCTCGGCGATGTCGTTCATCGTTGTGCGCCACCCTCAGAGATAACCTACTTGACGACCGGTTAGTAAACAGCATATCCTGCCGCCTGTAAAGATACTAGCCGGTCGGCAAGTAGGTTGCGCTCCTGCGACGCGCACAGTTCTCCGAATTCGGAAACGAGGGAGTTTTCGTCATGTCAGAGGTTGAGGCGGTGGTCGGCGGGGAGTCGGCGCAGCCGCCCGGGCGCCGGCGCGAGGTCCTCATCGTGCTGCCCGGGCTGCTTCTCGCGCTGATCCTGGCCATGCTCGACCAGCTCGTGGTCTCCACAGCGCTGCCGAGGATCGTGGGCGACCTGGGCGGGCTGAACCACCTGTCCTGGGTGGTCACCGCGTACGTACTCGCCTCCACCATCACCACGCCGCTCTACGGCAAGCTCGGCGACCTCTACGGGCGCAAGCGGCTGCTGATCGCGGCGGTCATAATCTTCCTGGTCGGCTCGGCGCTGTCCGGCCAGGCGCACTCGATGGACCAGCTGATCGCGTTCCGCGCCCTGCAGGGCCTCGGCGCCGGCGGCCTGATGGTAGGCGCCATTGCCACCATCGGTGACCTGGTCTCGCCGCGCGAGCGCGGCCAGTACATGGGCTACATGATGGCCGCGATGATGGTGGCGATGATCGCCGGGCCGCTGGTCGGCGGCTACATCACGGACTCGCTGTCCTGGCGCTGGATCTTCTACATCAACATGCCGATCGGCGGCGCCGCGCTGGCGTACATCATCGCGACCCTCCACCTGAAGCGGCACCGGGTCGCGCACAAGATCGACTACCTCGGGGCGGGTGTGCTCGCCGTCGGTGCCACGGCGATCGTCCTGGTCACGACCTGGGGCGGCAACCAGTACGGCTGGGGGTCGGTGCCGATCATGAGCCTGATCGTGATCGCGGTGCTTGCCGTGGCGGCGTTCATCTGGATCGAGAACCGTGTGGAGGAGCCGATCCTGCCGATGCACGTTTTCAAGAACCGCAACTTCACGCTGGCGACCTCGATGAGCTTCCTCCTCGGCCTGGCGATGTTCGGTGCGATGACGTTCCTGCCGCTGTACCAGCAGACCGTGCAGAAGGCGTCCCCGACCGTCAGCGGGCTGATGCTGATCCCGATGATGCTCGGCTCGACCGTGACGTCCCTGATCGCCGGGCAGGTCACGGTCCGGACCGGGAAGTACAAGGCGCTCCCGATCATCGGCGGCGGGATCATGACCGTCGGAATGCTGCTGCTTGCGAACCTCGGCGTCGGGACAACCCGCTGGACGACGATGGCGTACTTCGTCGTGTTCGGCATCGGGATGGGCTTCCTGATGCAGATCACCACGCTGATCGCGCAGAACAGCGTGGACCCGCGCGACATGGGCGTGGCGAGCAGCTCGCGGTCGTTCTTCCAGCAGATCGGCGGCTCGATCGGAGTCTCGATCTTCGGCGTGGTCTTCTACCGCGCGCTGCGCACCGCGATGGCCAGCAAGCTCGGCGCCGCGCTGCCTGCTACGTTCGGCAGTCAGCTCAATCCGACGCAGGTGCAGCACATGCACGGCCCGCTGCACGCGGCCGTCCTGTACAGCATCAGCCAGGGCATCGACACGGTCTTTATCTGGGCGGCGCCCGCCGCGGCCATCGTGTTCGGTCTGGCGTGGCTGATCAAGGAGATCCCGCTGCGCGGCCGCGCCGACGCGCCGGGCGGCCAGCCCACGCCCGAGCCGGAGCTGGTGCACTGACGCTGGGAAGCGCGAGCGGCTGCACGGCGAGTTCAAGTGAGCGACCCCGGGCCGGTCGGCCCGGGGTCGCTCACTGTCAGCTGGTCTGTGCTCAGGGTTGTTTGCGCTCGGCTTGCCTGTGCTCGGAACCCGGCGGCTACATGCCGCCGTAGGGCACGGCGTCGATGATCTCAACCGTCAGCCGCTTGCCGTTGGGCAGGTTGTAGCTCGCGGACTCGCCGACCTTCTTGCCCGAGATCGCGGCGCCCAGCGGTGACCGCGGCGAGTACACGTCGATCGGCGCTCCGCTCTCCTCGCGCGACGCCAGCAGGAAGGTCGTCTCGACGTCGTCCCCCTCGAACCTGACCGTCACCGTCATGCCGGGCCCGACCACGCCGTCGGTGCGCGGCGGCTCGCCGACCTTGGAGTGCGTGAGGATGTGGGTGAGCTGGTGGATCCGCGCCTCCTGCTTGCCCTGCTCCTCCTTGGCGGCGTGGTAGCCGCCGTTCTCCCGCAGGTCGCCTTCCTCCCTGGCCGCCTCGATCTTCTTGGCGATATCGATCCTGCCCTGGCCGGAAAGGTGATCAAGCTCGGCCTTGAGCCGGTCATACGCCTCCTGAGTAAGCCAGGTGACGGTGTCGTCGCGGGTCTCGGTCACAAGCACTCCTTGTATCCGCTGTGCGGAACTGAACTCTCCGCCGGGCCCTGTCCCGGGCCCCTTCGTAGGGGGTAATCCATCGAGACTACTTTGTCCATGCAAGCCAGTTCAACCATCTGAAGGTTAGGCCAGGTTTTCGAAAACAATAACGAAACAAGTGCCAGGTTTAGGACCGATCGCGGCATGGGAGGGACGCCGATCCGCCCGGAAGGCGCCGCAACGCCCGCCAGAAACCGGCCGGGCGCCGCGCCTCCTCCAGCCGGGTGGCCGTGCCGTCCTCAGGCCGGGTGGCCGTGCCCTCTGTCGGTCGGTGGCCGTGCCCTCCGCCGGCCGGGTGGCCGTGCCGTTCACCTCAGGACACCGGCGCAGACGGGAAGCCGACCGGGCGCGGAATGAGGGCGCCGGTGCCGCTTGTTGAGATCCTTCGGCTGGTAAGGTGCCTGCTCGCGGGCGACCCGCCGGCGCCCCGCGGCTCATCCCGCCAGGTCAGTTCACACCAGGATTCCGAGAGGTCACTCGCTGATGACGTCAGCACGCTGGGGCCAGACGGCAACCGTCACCGCGTCTGCTGCCGAGCCGGTCTCCGCCCCGCCGAGCGGCACCGGCGCCGGTGCCGGCGAGACGCTGCGGCTCATGGCCGTGCACGCACACCCCGACGACGAGTCGAGCAAGGGCGCGGCCACCATGGCGAGGTACGTGCGGGAAGGCGTCGACGTGCTGGTCTGCACGCTGACCGGCGGTGAGCGCGGCGACATACTGAACAAGGCGATGGACCGGCCCGAGATCCGG
>DATIZP010000040.1:0-2441 GCA_035517035.1 Streptosporangiaceae bacterium
ACGCCCTACACCCAGCGCGCCGCGATCCTGCGCAGGGCGGGCGACATCTGGCTGGCCAATGCCGCCGAGATCGAGGACTGGAGCGTCCGCGAGGGCGGCAAGATCCCGCCCGCCGCGCAGTTCGAGACTCACGTGGCCACCGAGGAGGTGTTCGAGGCCGCCACGCTCCCCGGCCGGCCCTACGGTGACCTGCTGCCCAGCGAGCAGCCGCGCCTCAGCTTCGCCGAGCGCGTCCCGGTCGGCGTGGTCGGCGTGATCTCGCCGTTCAACTTCCCGCAGATACTCGCGATCCGCTCGGTCGCCCCGGCCCTGGCCCTGGGCAACGCCGTCGTGCTGAAGCCGGATCCGCGCACCGCGGTCTGCGGCGGCGTCGTCCTGGCCAGGATCTTCGAGGAGGCCGGGCTGCCCGACGGCCTGCTGCACGTGCTGCCGGGCGGCGCGGATGTGGGCGAAGCGCTGGTCACCGACCCGCGCGTAAGCGTGATCTCGTTCACCGGCTCGACTGCCGCGGGCCGTAAGGTCGGCGCCCTGGCCGGCCAGCATCTCAAGCGGGTGCACCTCGAACTCGGCGGCAACTCGGCGCTGATCGTGCTCGACGACGCGGACCTCGCCGCGGCGGCCTCGGCCGGCGCGTGGGGCTCGTTCCTGCACCAGGGACAGATCTGCATGACGGCGGGCCGCCACCTGGTGCAGGAGGCGGTCTACGACGATTACGTCGCCCGCCTGGCCGAGAAGGCAGGTCACCTGCCGGTCGGCGACCCGGCATCGGGGCAGGTCGCGCTCGGCCCGATCATCGACGAGCGGCAGCGCGACAAGGTGCACGCGCTGGTCACCGGCAGCGTGGAGGCCGGAGCCAGGCTGGCCGCCGGGGGTACCTACGAGGGCCTGTTCTACTCCCCGACGGTGCTCGCCGACGTGGCGCCGGCGATGCCCGCCTACGCCAGCGAGGTGTTCGGGCCGGTCGCCCCCGTGGTCAGGTTCGCCACCCTGGAGGAGGCCGCCAAGCTGGCCGCTGACTCCGAGTACGGGCTCTCGCTCGGCATCCTCACCAGGGACGTGATGCGCGGCCTCGAACTGGCCAGGAAGATCCCGACCGGCATCGTGCACATCAACGACCAGACCGTGGACGACTCGCCGAACACGCCCTTCGGCGGCATCCGCGCGTCAGGCACCGGTGCGCGGTTCGGCGGGTCGGCCAACCTGGATGCGTTCACCGACACCCGATGGGTTACCATCCGCGGCGAGATAGCGCCGTATCCGTTCTGACCCGGCGGAGCAGGCGACCCGCGCGACTCGAGGACGGATACGGCGACGGACCAGACACGCACCCAGGTAGGGATCGTCGGGGCCGGCCCGGCTGGCCTGCTGCTCTCCCATCTGCTTGCGCTGCGCGGGATCGACTCGGTGGTGGTGGAGGTCCGCAGCCGGGCCTACTGCGAGGCGCGGCAGCGGGCGGGAGTGCTCGAGGATGGCAGCGTCCGGCTGCTCCGCGCCGCGGGCGTGGCGCAGCGGCTTGACCAGCAAGGGCTCGAGCACGGCGGGATCTACCTGCAGTTCGCCGGCCAGCGGCACCACATCGACTTCCGCGAGCTGACCGGCGGCCGGACGGTGACGGTCTACGCGCAGACCGAGGTGGTCAAGGACCTTATTGCGCAACGGCTCGCGGACGGCGGTCGCGTTCACTTCGACGTGACCGGGACCGACGTCGATCGGCTGACCTCGGATCGGCCGGTGCTGCGCTTCACCGACGCCGGCGGCGGCGGGCACGAGGTCAGCTGCGACGCGATCGCGGGCTGCGACGGCTTCCACGGGATCTGCCGGCCCGCGATCCCGTCCCGACTGCTGACGGTCAGGGAGCGCGAGTATCCGTACGCGTGGCTCGGCATACTCGCCGACGTACCGCCGTCCACCGACGAGCTGATCTACGCGCACCACCGCAGCGGGTTCGCGCTGCACAGCCTGCGCAGTCTCACGGTCAGTCGGCTGTACCTGCAGGTCGATCCCGACGAGCCGGTCGCCAACTGGCCAAACGCGAAGATCTGGGACGAGCTCGGCAGGCGCTTCGACCTGCCGGGGACGGGCTGGGCGCTCAAGCAAGGGCCGATCCTGGACAAGAGCATCACGCCGATGCGCAGCTTCGTGAGCGCCCCGATGCGGTACGGGCGGCTGTTCCTGGCCGGGGACGCGGCGCACATCGTGCCGCCGACCGGCGCCAAGGGGCTCAACCTGGCGATGGCCGACGTCGCCGTGCTCGCCCCGGCCCTGGATGCCCTGCTGCGCGGCGACTCACGGCTCGCGGACGACTACTCCGACACCTGCCTGAACCGGGTCTGGCGGTCCACCCACTTCTCCTGGTGGATGACGACCATGCTGCACCGGACGCCTGGCGCGGACGCGATGGAGGCGGAGCTGCAGCTCGCGCAGCTGCGCTACGTGGTCGG
>DATIZP010000041.1:0-21971 GCA_035517035.1 Streptosporangiaceae bacterium
CCGGCGCTCGGCTACCGCGTGATCCCCATCGCGCTCAGCACGAACGCGTGCACCTCGGCCTCGTACCTGGCCTTGGCGAACCGTCCGGACGGCCCGGTATGCGCGCCGACCCCGAGCTCGACCCGGAACAGGACCGGTGCCTGCCCGGCCGACCCCGCTGACCCGGCCGACCCCGCCAACCCCGCTGCCCCGGCTGGCCCCGCTGACCCGGCCGACCCCGCCGCCCCGGCTGGCCCGGCCCATTCCTCCGCGGTGGCCCGCAGCCGGGCGACCCACTTGGCGGGCTCGTGCACGGCCACCCGCGCGTCATGTACCGCGCCGGTCACCAGCAGCGCGGGCCGCTGCCCGGCGGGCGGGTTGTCATACGGCGAGTACGAACGCAGGCACGCGTAGTCGTCGGGGTCGCGCGGGTCGCCCCACTCGTCCCACTCGCTGATGGTCAGCGGGATCGACGGGTCGAGCATCGTGGTCACGCAGTCCACGAACGGGACCTCGGCCACCACGGCTCGCCACCGGTCGGGCCGCATCGAGTAGACCGCGCCCTGGAGCAGGCCGCCGGCCGACAGCCCGTGCGAGACGATCCTGGCCGGGTCGACCAGCGCGGTCCCGTCCCGCCCGGCCAGCCAGTCGGCGACGTCGATGAAGTCGGTGAACGTGGTCGTCTTGGCTCGCAGCCGACCTGCCTGCCACCAGGCGCGCCCGCGCTCGCCGCCGCCGCGCACGTGCGCGATCGCGTACACCACGCCGCGGTCGAGCAGCGAGGGCAGCCCGACGCCGAACTCCGGGTCCGAGCACGCCTCATACGCGCCGTAGCCGTACAGCAGGCACGGCGCGGTCCCGTCCAGCGCAGTCCCCGCGCGGTAGGCCAGCGTGACCGGCACCGCCGCGCCGTCCCTCGCCGTCGCGGTGACCCGCTCGGTCAGGTACTGCCCCGGGTCGTACCCGGGAACCTCGCGCCGCTTGAGCAGGCTGCGCTCGCCGGTCGCCAGGTCGAGCCGGTACCACGCGGGCGGCTCGGTCAGCGACTCCTCAGCCACGATGACGGACCCGGCGTCGTAGTCCTCGGCGTGCTCGACCCTGATCGCCCCCGCGGGCAGGCCAGGCGGCACTTCGATGATCCCGCCGCCGTCCAGGTCGGTGATCGCGATCATCGGCTCGCCGTCCCGCCGCAGCGTCAGCACCAGCCGCTCGCCGACCACATCGCAGCTCAGCAGCCGGGTGTCGGCCCGCGCGGGCGCCAGCGCCGCGCAGTCCACCGGGACCCAGTTCTCCCGGCCTGGGGCCCTGGCCGGCGCCCGCACCAGCGTGAACTCGGGCTCGGTGGCGTCGGTGACGATATACAGCCAGCCGCCCGGCGCTGCGGCGGCGCTCGCCGCGCCCGCCGGTCCTTCTTCTTCCCCAACCGCTCGCGCGTGGTCAACCCGGTATTCAAGCCCGCGCCGCCGCTGGCTGATCATGACCGGCTCGCCGGGCGGACCGGCCAGCGAGATCAGCCGGACCTCGGTCGCGTCCCGGCATTCGGAGGTGACCACGGCGAACCGCCCGCTGCGGGATGCGTGCAGCGTGATCTCGTACCTGGCGTCGGTCTCGGTGAACAGCAGCACGTCACCGGCGGCTGCCGTGCCCACCTGGTGCCGCCACAGCTGGAACGGCCGGTTCAGCTCGTCGGGCACCAGGTAGTACAGGTATCGGGCGTCGGCGGACCAGGCCACTCCCGGGTAGGTCCGATCGATGTCGTCCGGCAGGTCGTTTCCGGTGCCCAGGTCCCTGATCCGCAGCCGGTAGATCTCGGCGCCGCTGGTGTCGGCCGACCAGGCGAGCAGGTCGCCGGCCGGACTTGGCTCGCGGACGCCGACATCCACATAGCCGGTCTGCGCCCCGATGATGTTCTCGTCGAGCAGCACCTGCTCGGTAGTTTTTCCGGATTGTGACCTGAGAAGCTGAAGATTCTCTCTATCCTGTGGTGTCCTGGTCCGGTAGCTAAACCCCCCAAGCGGCCAGCTGACCGAATCGTCGGCTTGGTCGCCGATCCGGCCGGCCGACTCAGCGTAGAGCCGGCCGGCCAGGTCGGCCAGCCGGGCTGCGTACGCGTCGTAGTAGCCGCGCTCGGCGGCCAGGTACGCCACGAACGCGGGATGGGAGTGATCGCGCATCCAGGCGTAGTCGTCGGTCTCGGTGCGCCCGTGCAGCGTCCTGACCGAGGGAACCCGCAGCGCCCGCGGCCACCCGACATCGGCTGTTCCTGGCATGGCATGAACCCTACCGAAGGAACAAAGCTCATATACATCTCGAATCCGTTATGAATCCGTCACAGTTAACTCTGGTAATTGCAAAGCGCCGGATTACCCCCATACTTCTTACAGCCGCGCCGAGCGCACCGGCAGCCTCAGCGGCCCGAGGAAGGAGAACTCCCATGCCCCGACCGACTGCCCGGTGGCGGCGTCGGCGGGCCGCGGCATGCCTGGCTCTCTGCGGCGGGCTCGTGCTTGGCGTTCCGGCGGTGGCGGCGGCCGCGCCGGCCGGCGCGGCCGCCGCCACCTCGGGTCCCGGCCGGTCGGCGACCTTCGTGGTCGGCAACGACGGCGCGGTCGACGGCCTGAACCCCTTCGTCGGGCAGACCTCGATCGACTTCGAGGTGTACGGGCTGATCTACGACAACCTGATGGACTACGGCCAGACCAACTACCAGCCGGCTCCCCGGCTGGCGACGTCCTGGTCGGTCTCGGCGAACCAGCTGGTCTGGACCTACCACATCCGCCACGGGGTGTACTGGTCCGACGGCGTGCCGCTGACCGCCGCGGACGTGGCCTACACGTTCTGGCGTGACACCATCCCGAACTCGGTGGAATTCGCCGACAACTCCGCCTACGTCGCGAACATCGTGCACAGCAGCGTCAAGGCCATCGGCAGGTACACGGTGCAGATGACGGTGACCAAGCCCACGCCCAACATGGACCTGCTGATCGTGCCGATCCTGCCCAAGCACATCTGGGACCACGTGTCGGAGAAGGACCTCACGACGTTCGCCAACAACCACCCGGTCGGCACCGGGCCGTTCCGGGTCAGCCAGTTCACGATCAACCAGTCGGTGACTCTCATGGCCAACCCGCACTACTGGGGCGGCAGGCCGGGCATCTCGACCCTGATCTTCCAGAATTTCACGAACCCGAGCGCCGAGGCGATCGCGCTGAAGAACGGCAGCATCGACTTCGCCGAGGGCCTGACCTACCCGCTGTTCAACTCGCTCAAGGGCGCCAAGGGCGTCACCCTGGATAACGCCCCGTCGGGCAACTTCGACGAGCTGTCGTTCAACAACGGCGCGGCGACCGTGACGGGAAAGAAGATCGGCAACGGCAACCCGGCGCTGCTCGACATCAACGTCAGGCACGCGATCACCTACGCGATCGACCAGAAGGAGCTGGTGCGGCGCGTGTTCCTCGGCGACGCCGAGCCGGCCACCTCGGTGATCCCGCCGATCTACCCGCAGTACTACTACCGGCCGGCCGCGGGCACCGCCTACAGCTACGACCAGGCGAAGGCCGACGCGATCCTGACCGCCGACGGCTGGAAGATGGGACCGGGCGGGATCAGGGTGAAGGACGGCAGGCAGCTCAGCCTGCGGCTGTTCTACCCGTCAGGCTCCCCGACCTACAACCAGGACGCGCCCTACATCAAGGCGTGGCTGAACGCCGTGGGCATCGGGGTGACGGTCACCGAGATGTCCACCAACACGCTGACCCAGGTGATCGGCAACGGCGACTACGACATGTTCATCTGGGGCTGGGGGGTGGAGCCGAACCCGGACTTCCAGCTCTCGGTGTTCACCTGCGCGCAGCGCTCGTCCGGGTCGCCGCCGAACTACACGCCGGGCTGGTCGGACAATTTCTTCTGCGACAAGCGCTACGACCAGCTGTACGAGGCGCAGAAGAGCGTCGGCGGCGCGGCGCGCGGCAGGATCGTGCAGCAGATGCAGCAGATCCTCTACACCGACGACCCGTACTCGGTGCTCTACTACTACAACGACGACCAGGCCTACCGCAGCGACCTGTTCACCGGGTTCGCCCCCCAGCCCGACAAGCCGAACGGCCTGGTGCTGTTCCAGGAGGTCTCCTGGTGGAGCTACCGGTGCATGCGGCCGGTCGGCACCAGCCCGTCGCTGACCGACCGCAACGTCGGATGCCAGCACGAGACCGGGATGACCCGCACCGCGGTCGCCGCGGCGGCCGGCCCGCCGACCGGCGCGGGGGTGGTCGGCATCGGCGCGCTCGCGGCGATCGTGCTCGGCATCGCCGGGGTGCTCGTGGCCAGACGCCGGGCGGCGGCGACCGCCTACGACCGGGAGTAGCCGATGTCCGGAGCATTCCTCGACGGTGCGCTCGCCGCGGCGCAGGAGCGCCGCGGCGAGGAGGAGCGCGCCGCACGCGGCGGCAGCGGGCTGGCCCGCTCGCTGGGCGTCAAGGTGCTCAGCGCCGCGGTCACGCTGCTGTTCGTGCTGGTGTTCAACTTCTTCCTGTTCCGGGTGCTGCCGGCCGACCCGGCACGCAACCTCGCCAGGGGCACCACGCTCACCGCAACCCAGATGGCGGCGATCAACAAGACGTTCGGGATCGGGCTGCCGCTGTGGCAGCAGTTCACGAACTACTTCGTGCAGACCTTCCACGGCAACCTGGGGATCTCGTTCCAGTACCACATCCCGGTATCCCAGGTGATCGGCAAGGCACTGTGGCCGACGATCCTGCTGGTCGGCACCTCCACCGTGCTGTCGACCGTGATCGGGGTCTGGATGGGCATCAGGGGCGGCTGGAAGCACGGCAGTGCCTTCGACCAGATCTCCAACGGCGTGAACAACACGCTCTACGCCATGCCGGACTTCTGGCTGGGCATGGTGCTGCTGATCGCGTTCTCGTCCAAGTGGTTCCTGTTCCCGGCGGGCGGCATGAACAGCGTGACCGGGAACCTGTCAGGCCTCCACGGCCTCCTGGACCTGCTCTGGCACCTGACGCTGCCGTGCGTGGTGCTGACCCTGGTCTACCTGGCCGAGTACTCGTTGGTGATGCGCTCGTCGCTGATCGACGAGCTCGGGAACGACTACCTGCTCACCGCCCGGGCCAAGGGCCTGCGGGACGCCATGGTCAGGAGCCGGCACGCGGTGCCGAACGCGCTGCTGCCGTCGATCACGCTGATCATGCTGAACCTCGGCTTCGTGATCTCGGGCGCGATCACCACCGAGACTGTCTTCAGCTGGCCGGGGCTCGGGCTGGCCTCCTACAACGCGCTGAACTTTCCCGACTACCCGGTGCTCGAGGGCTGCTTCCTGCTGTTCTCGGCGGCTGTGATCGTCGCCAACCTGATCGCTGACCTCCTCCTGACCGTCCTCGACCCCCGGGTGAGGCAAGCATGAGCGAGCCGGTCGGGTCCCCCGGAGGCGAGCGGGAGGACACAGCATGAGCGAGCCGGTCGGGTCCCCCGGAGGCGAGCGGGGGGACACAGCATGAGCGAGCCGGTCACGATCAGCGCCAGGCAGATCGGCTGGCAGCGGCGGCGCGAGGCTCTCGAGGACTTCTGGCTGCAGTACCGCAGGGACCGCAACGGGATGATCGGCCTGGTGATCCTGGTCCTGATGATCGCGGTGGCGCTCGCGGCACCGCTGCTGGCCAGCTCGCGCGGGCTCAACCCGGCGCTCGCCACCTACCCGGCCAATGCCGACCCAGGCTGGCACTACCCGCTCGGCACCGACTCCGACGGGCGCTCCGTGCTCACCGAGCTGATCTGGGGCTCGCGGATCTCGCTGCTGATCGGCTTCGCCGCGACCGCGCTGTCGATGGTGATCGGGGCGCTCATCGGGATCGTCGCCGGGCACTTCGGCACGCTGAACCACTGGTTCGGCAGGCAGACCGACAACGTGCTGATGCGGTTCACCGACTGGTTCCTGGTGGTGCCGTTCCTGCCGCTCGCGATCGTGCTGGCGCGCACGCTCGGCCCTTCGCTGCACGTGATCATCATCGTGATCGGCATCACCTCCTGGCCGGGCACGGCGCGGATCATCCGCGCCCAGGCGCTCGCGGTGGAGAACCGGCCGTACCTGGAGCGCGCCAGGGCGCTCGGCGCCGGGCACTGGCACCAGATGTCCAAGCACGTGCTGCCCAACGTGATGCCGCTGCTGATCGCCAACACGATCCTGACCGTGGCAGGCACGATCCTGTCCGAGACCACCCTGTCGTTCCTCGGTCTCGGCGACCCGACCCGCGCGTCCTGGGGCGAGATGCTGAACGGCGCGTTCAACAACGGCGTCGGCACCGGCAACGCGCTCTGGCTGATCGCGCCGGGCATCGCGATCATCGCGGTCGTGATGGGCTTCACCCTGGTCGGCCACGCCACCGAGGCCGTCCTTGACCCCAAGCTGAGGGAGCGCTGATGGCCCAGCTACCCAGCGAGCGCCCACCACTACTTGAGCTGCGCGACCTGGCGATCACCTACCAGACCGGGGCCGGACCCGTGCCCGCCGTACGCGGCGTCAGCCTCGCCGTGGACGCCGGGCAGACACTCGGCCTGGCCGGCGAGTCGGGCTGCGGCAAGTCCACGGTCGCGGCGTCGATCCTGCGGCTGCTGCCGTCGTCCGCGACGATCACCGGCGAGATCCTGTTCAACGGCGAGAACGTGATCACGATGCGCTGGGGCCGCCTGCGCGCGGTGCGCTGGGCCGGCGCGTCGATCATCTTCCAGGGCGCCATGCACTCGCTCAACCCGGTGCAGCGGATCGGCAGGCAGATCGCCGAGCCGATCCTGCTGCACTCCCCGCAGACCACGCCCGCCCAGGCACAGCGCCGCGTGGCCGAGCTGCTCGGCCAGGTCGGCCTGCCGACCCGCCGCGCCGAGTCCTACCCGCACGAGCTGTCCGGCGGCCAGAAGCAGCGCGTGATGATCGCGATGGCGCTGGCCTGCGAGCCGAACCTGATCATCGCCGACGAGCCGACCACCGCCCTGGACGTCATGATCCAGGCCCAGGTGCTCAACCTGATCGGCGGCCTGGTCCGCGAGCACGGCATCGGCCTGATCATGATCAGCCACGACCTGTCGGTCCTGTCAGAGACCTGCGAGCGGCTCGCGGTCATGTATGCCGGGCGGATCGTCGAGCAGGGGCCTTCACACCTCGTCTTCACCCAGGCCAGGCACCCGTACGCCGAGGCGCTCGCCTGGGCGTTCCCGATCATCGGCGACCCGCGGACCAGGCTGAGCCCGCGCGGCCTGCCCGGCGACCCGCCCGACCCGGCCAAGATCCCGGCCGGCTGCAGCTTCCACCCGAGGTGCGCGGTCGCCGTGCCCGAGTGCTCGGAGCGCGCGATGGAGCTCTGGCCGGCCGGCGACGGGCGCCTCGCAGCCTGCCTCCGGATACTGCCCGACTTCCCTGGCGAGTCGCCGGTGCGCTCCGTTAGGAAAGAAGAAAAGGACCAGCCGGGGGAGGCAGTCGCGTGACCGCGGACAGCGGCCAGGAGACGCTCGTCGCCGAGCAGGGGGCCACCCCGGTGCTGTCGGCGGCCGGGGTGCGGGTCAGCTTCCCCGGGCGGGGCAGGCGGCCGGCGGCGACCGCCGTGGACGGGGTCAACCTGGACATCGCGCCCGGCGAGATCGTCGCGCTGGTCGGCGAGTCGGGCTGCGGCAAGACCACGCTGGCCAGGACCATGCTCGGCCTTGAGCGGCCGACCGAGGGGCAGGTGCTGTTCGGCGGGTCGCCGATCGGCTACCGGTCGGGGGCGCTGCGCATGTACCGGCGGCAGGTGCAGCTCGTGCTGCAGGACCCGACCGGGTCGCTGAACCCGCGCCACACCGTCTACGAGGCGGTCGCCGAGGGGGTCAGGATCCACCGGCTGGGCGACGAGGAGGCCAGGGTCTCCAGGGCGCTGGCCCGGTGCGGCCTGCGGCCGCCCGAGCGCTTCTACGGCCGCTACCCGCATGAGCTGTCCGGCGGGCAGCGCCAGCGGGTCGTGATCGCCGGGGCTCTCGTGCTCGAGCCGCAGGTGCTGGTCGCCGACGAGCCGGTCGCCTCGCTGGATGCCTCGGTGCGCGGCGAGATCCTCTCGCTCCTGCTCAAGCTGCGCGACGACCTGGGACTGGCCGCCCTGGTGGTCACCCACGACCTCGGCCTCGCCTGGAACATCGCCGACCGGCTCGCCGTGATGTACCTGGGCAGGATCGTGGAGGTGGGCACTCCGGAGCAGGTGTTCGCCAACCCGCGGCATCCGTACACCAAGGCGCTGATGTCCGTGCTGCCTGAGTCGCCGATCGAGCCGATCGTGCTGGCCGGCGAGCCGCCGGACGCGACCAGGATTCCCGGGGGCTGCCGGTTCCACCCGCGCTGCCCTGAACTGGCCTCCGGGGCCGCCGCCGCGGCGGGGGTGGACGGCCGGTGCCGCGGGGAGCGGCTGCGGGTGCTCCCGCCGACGGTACCCGGCGAGTCCCAGGTCTCCTGCCACCTGGCCCAGGCCCTCGCCAGGTAGCCTCCCGGCGCGCGGCTGCCGCCGCTCGGGGTAGCCGGCGGCGTGCCGACGGCGTGCCGGCGGCAAGCGGGCGGGCGGGCGCGGCGGGCGCGGCGGGCGCGGCGGGTCAGGGGCGCCGGGACTCGCCCCAGCGGCGGATCGCGTCGATCCTGGCCCCGATCTGGGCGGCAGTGGCCTGGGCCAGCGCGGGGCCGCCGCACTGGCGGCGCAGGTCCGCGTGGATCACCCCGTGCGGCTGGCCGGTCCGATGATGCCAGGCCGCGACCAGGCCGTTGAGTTCCTTGCGCAGGGCGGTCAGCGTCTCCCGCCGCGCGGTCGGCGCCGGCCCGGCTGCGCCCGCTCCGGACTGAGGCCAGGCTGTGCCCGCTCCGGACGCCGGCCAGGCTGCTCCCGTTGCCGACGCCGGCCAGGCTGCTCCCGTTGCGGACGCTGGCCAGGCTGCTCCCGTTCCGGACGCCGGCCAGGCTGCTCCCGTTCCGGACGGAGCAGCGCCTCCCCCCGTCCGCCACTTGGACAGCTGTTCGGCGTGGCGCTGCCGCAGCAGCAGCGCGACCTGCTCGGGCTCGAGCAGGCCAGGTAGGCCGAGGAAGTCCTCGTCCTCTGGCGAGGCGCCGAACTCCCCGCCGTCGTAGAGCACCCGGTCGAACAGGGCCGTGGACTGCAGCGCACGAAAGGGGGCATCGTCGAGGGCGTCCACGTGGTCGCGCTCGCGCTGCGCCTGCGCCAGCGCCCGCTCCTCATCGCCGCCGTCGGAGCACGGGCGCAGCACGTGGTCACGCTCGGCCTCGATCTCGGCGGCGTGACCGAGCAGGGCCGGCACCGATGGCAGGAACACCGACGCGGTCTCGCCGCGGCGCCTGGCGCGGACGAACCGGCCAACGGCCTGCGCGAAGAACAGCGGGGTACCCACGCTCGTCGCGTAGACGCCGACGGCCAGCCGCGGGATGTCCACGCCCTCAGAGACCATCCGGACCGCGACCATCCACCGGTCACCCGACCCGGCGAACGCGGCGATCTTCTTGCTCGCCGCCGGGTCGTCGGACAGCACCACGACGGGGCGGTGACCGGTCGCCCGCCTGATCACCCCGGCGTAGGCGCGGGCGTCGTCGTGGTCGCCGGCGATCACCAGGCCCGCCGCATCCGGCATGGCCTTGCGCACCTCGGTCAGCCGCCGGTCGGCAGCGTCGATCACCTGGGTGATCCACTCCCCGGCCGGATCGAGCGCGGTCCGCCACGCTTGCGCCAGCAGGTCGGCGGTCATCGGCTCGCCCAGCGCCCCGGCGATCTCGTCGCCGGCCCGGGTCTGCCATCTCATCTGGCCGGAGTAGGCAAGGAAGATGACCGGCCGGACAACGCCGTCGGCCAGTGCCGGGCCGTAGCCGTAGACGTAGTCAGACGCGCTGCGCCTGGCGCCGTCGGCCTCGACGTCGTAGGTCACGAACGGAATGGGATTGGCATCGCTGCGGAACGGCGTTCCGGTCATTGCCAGCCGCCGTTTCGCTGGGTCGAACGCCTCCCTGGCAGCCTCGCCCCAGGACAGCGCGTCACCGGCGTGGTGGATCTCGTCGAAGATCACCATGGTGGCCCGCTGCTCCGTGCGCTGGCGGTGCAGCATCGGATGCGCGGCGACCTGGGCGTACGTCACCGCGACGCCGGTGTAATCGGCGGACGCCCGGCCCTGGGCGTTGCGGTACGCGGGATCGAGCGCGATGGCGAACCGGCTGGCCGCCTGCGCCCACTGGTGCTTCAGGTGCTCGGTCGGCGTCACCACCGTGACAGCGACGATCTCGCGCCTGGCGAGGAGTTCGGCCACGACGGCCAGCGCGCAGGCCGTCTTGCCCGCTCCCGGCGTGGCCACCAGCAGGAAGTCGCGTCGCTCACGGGCGAAGTAAGCCGCACAGGCCTCCCGCTGCCACGGCCGCAACGGCGCAAGCAAGTCCGGCCGCATCGGGAGGCCCGGTGATCGCAGCGGCGCGGCCGGGCCCGATGCCGTCCGCTGCCCCACCAGCCCGGATGCCGACGCCGCCCGACCCGGCGCCGTCCGCTGCCCGAGCAGCTCCGCCCCCGGCCCGGCCGGGCCCGGCGCCGTCCGCTGCCCCAGCAGCTCCGATCCCGGCCCGGCCGGGTCCGGTGCCGTCCGCTGCCCCACCCGCTCCGATCCCGGCCCGGCCAGCTCCGATCCGGGCCCGGCCAGCACGTCGGGTCGCGAGGTCTCAAGGAGCGCCGACGTCTTCTGCGCGAGCGCGCCGGGCCGCGCCCCCCGGCCGTCACCGGCCGGGTCTGGTTGCTCCTGTGCGTTCGAAATGACTGCCGGGACCGGGGTGCTCACGAGGGCAAGAGGCTACCACCGAGCACCGCCACCCCCACCTCATCGCCGTGCCGCCGCACGCTCCACCTCCTCCCCCGCGCACCCCCTCCGCAACACTGGCTACTCCCTCAACACCGCGCTAGCCTCAGCTCTGGACTGGATGCCACATCCACTGCAAATAACGCAGTGGATGTGGCATCCAGTCCATCCGGCATTTGGTGTAAAAAGTGCGTTGAATTACTAATCTGGCATGGCGTGCTGGTCGTTGGCGATGCGATGCCGGTCTAGCCAGGCCAGGCGAGGTCGACGGCCGCCCTATGGGCTCTTTGCACTCAGCTGCTGTAGTCCCACCCGCCACGTGTGCTCCAGCAGCGACCTCGACGGGCTCCCAGTGCGCACACCCACTCGGCAGCGTGCCAGCAGCCGACAGCCGGCAGCACATCGAGCGCGGCCGGCGTAAGTCAGCGCACGGCGAACCCGTCGACCCGGTCAGACGCGGCCGGCGGCGGCTAGCAGTGCGCGGACCTGGTCTGCGGGGAGGCCGCGGGACACGTGGCCGTCCCGGCCGATCACGGTGGGCGCGGCGAGCAGGCTGTTCAGTACCGCCTCCTCGGTGGCCTCGACTACCGCCGCGAAGAACGGGTCGAGCCCCCGGCCCACGATCCGCGCGCCGGCGTCGTCCGCGTGCCCACCCCGCCGCATCCGCAGTCCAGTCGCCGCGGCGAGGAAGATCTCGCCGCTCCCGTGGTGCCCGGTCGATCCGGTCCTGGCCAGCCCGAGTCCGGCGCGCCTGGCCAGCCGGGTGCACGCCGCCGAGTCCAGGGGCGCGTCGGTGACCACGACGGTGATGCACGACCCGCCAGGTGGCGGGGCCGCGGTGCCGTCGGGCGGCGAAGGCAGCAGCCGACCCACGGGGACGCCGTCCACCGTGAGCCGCGACTGCTCGCCGAAGTTGGAGAGCAGGAGAACGCCGACGACGTGGCCGGACGGCACCAGCCGGGACGCCGAGCCGATGCCGCCCTTGAATCCCAGGCAGGTCATGCCGGTGCCGGCACCGACGGCACCCTCGGCGGGAGCCGGACCGCCGACGCCGGCCCGCGCCGCGACGAGTGCGGTCCGCGCGTCGGCAGCCGTCACCTGCATCCGGCGGGCGTCGTTCAGGAAGCTGTCGTCACACTCGGCGACGACAGGGATGATCACGTCGTCGGTGCCGATGGCGGGTTCCTCGGCGATCAGCAGTTCGCACGCGGCGTCGTAGACCCGCCCGACCTGCATCGTCGAGGTGAGGAAAACGGGCGTCTCGATCAGGCCCCACTCGGTGGCGCTCAGGAACCCGGTGCACTCGCCGGCGCCGTTCAGTACCGCGCCGCCGGCCGGGACCGGGCTGGCGAACAGGTTGCCCCCGATATCCACGACCGTCACGCCGGTCCTGGCTACCCCGCGCCCGGCCGGCGGCGCCGGCTCGTCCCGCCAGACCGTCGCGTGCCCGACCCCGACGCCGGGCACGTCCACTATGGATGCGGTCTGCCCGGTTGGCAGCGTGCCTATCCTGATGCCTAGATCGGCGACCCGTGTCATCCGACGATCATCGCTCACCGGGACCGCCACGCCGAACAGCCGCGCACGCCGAACAGCCGCGCGACGCCGAACAGCCGCGCGACGCCGAACAGCCGACCGCATCCGGGCGAGCACAGGCGCGCGGCGGCGCAGCGCGAGGAGGACGCGATGACATCCGGGAACGTCACCGGGCTGGCCGTCGTATGGAGCGAGGACTGCCTGCGGCACGAGCCGGCCGGCGAGGTGTGGCTCGGCGTCTGGGAGGCCGGCACCGAGGTACCGGAACGCGCCAAGGTGCTGCTCAGCGCGCTGACCGAGGCCGGCGCCTCGATCACCGGCGCCCGGCCGCACGGCGACGAGCCGCTGCTCGCGGTGCACGATGCCGGGCTGGTCGAGCACCTGGCCACCGTCTGGGCCGACTGGGATGCGGCCGGCTTTCCCCGCGAGCACGGCAGGACCAGAGTCGTGCCCTACGTGTTCCCGACCGCTGGCCTGCTCGCCGGGCTGCCCATCCGTGCGCCGGCTGCCGTGCACGGGCGGGTGGGCAGGTTCTGCTACGACACGATGACCCTGGTCGGACCGGGAAGCTGGGAGGCGATCAGGGCCGCGGCCGACGCCGCGGTGACCGCCGCCGACCTGGTCAGCGAGGGCGCCCGGATCGCCTACGCGCTGTGCAGGCCGCCCGGCCATCACGCGGGCCTGGCCAGCTACGGCGGCTCGTGCTACCTGAACAACGCCGCCATAGCGGCGCAGCGGCTGCGCCAGTCTGGGGCCGACCGGGTGGCGGTCATCGACATCGACGCGCATCACGGCAACGGCACCCAGGCGATCTTCTACGACCGCGCCGACGTCTACTACGGCAGCGCCCACGTGGACCCAGGCGCCGGGTGGTTCCCGCACTACGTCGGTTACGCGGGCGAGCGCGGAAGAGGCGAGGGCGAGGGAGCCAACAAGAACCTGCCGCTCGCTCCCGGTACCAGCGACGCTGGATGGCTTGCCGCGGTCCAGAACCTCTGCGCCGACGTGCGGGCGCGCGGCGCCGACGCGGTGGTGGTCTCGCTCGGCGTGGACGCCGCGGCCGCCGATCCGGAGAGCCCGCTGAAGGTCAGCGAGAACGGCTACCGCCGGGCAGGCGAGCTGATCGGTGCGCTCGGTCCGGTCGTGGCCGTGCAGGAGGGCGGCTATGACCCGACCTCACTCGGCGGCCTGGTGGTGGCCGTGCTCGGCGGGCTGCTGGCCGGACAGCGGTGATCACCCCAATCACGCTCGGCGCGATCAGGACCTCAGACCTTATAGCGAACGGCTCGCGCCCGCCGGCCGCCAGCCGAGGCGAACCGCCGATCGCGGCAGTCTTTGCCTCGCCCTGCCCGGTCGCGGCCCGTCAGAGCCAGTCCTTGCGCTTGAAGACGACATAGAGGATGGCGGCGGTGATGACCATGAGCGCGATCGCGAACTCCACTCCCGCTGCCTTGCCGAAGCCCGGGTAGGGCACGTTCATGCCGTAGACGCCGGTGACGAAGGTCGGCACGGCGATGATCGCGGCCCAGCTCGTGACCTTCTTGGTGATCACGTTCATCCGGTTGCTCTGCACCGTGAGGTTGGTCTCCAGGATCGTCGTGATCAGGTCCCGCAGGCTGTCCGTCCACTCCGCCGCACGCAGCACGTGGTCGTAGACGTCCTGGTAATAGGGCATCATCTGGTCGCTGACCACGCCGAGGTCACGGCGCAGCACGGCGTTCACCACCTCGCGCATGGGCAGCGCCACCCGGCGCAGCAGGACCAGGCTCTTGCGCAACTCGAAGCTGCGCCGCTGAACCGCACCCTGGTCGCTGGTGCTCGGCGAGAACAGCAGATCCTCCAGCTTCTCGATCTCGTCGTCGAGCGACTGCACCGTCGTGAAGTAGCCGTCCACGATGCTGTCGAGCAAGCCGTGCACCAGGAAGCCGACGCCTGCCTTGGCCAGGTCGGCGCTCGCGTCCCAGTAGCTGACGACCGCGCCGATGTCCAAGCCGTCGTCCTTGCGGACCGTGATCAGGGCGCGGCGGGTGACGAAGGCCGAGAGCTCGCTCATGGCGAGCTCTCCGGTCACCTCGTCCAGGTGCACCGCGTAGGAGGTGAGGAACAGGTGGCTCTGGTAGCGGTCGAGCTTCGTACGCTCGTGGTGGTGCACGGCGTCTTCCAGGGCGAGCGGATGCAGCCCGAACTCGTCGCTCAGCACCGCGAGATCGCTGCGGTCAGGATCGTGCAGGTCCAGCCAGATCACCGCGGTCGGGTCGAGCAGGTGCTCGCTGATATCCGCGACCGGGAAGCCCTCGGCGATAAGCGCGCCGTCGCGGTACAGCCTGGTGCGGGCCTGGCACTTGGTCGGCGTCGACTCGGACACGGTCGCGGCTGCCGCGAGCGCCGGGTCGTTGCCGCGGAAGGTAACCGAACCGCCAGAGCTCATATCATCGACCTCGCTGCCCGCTCGGGGTGAAGCAGATCCGACAGCGTACCCCGGACCGGCAGCTACCTGCTTATTCATGCCGCAAACAGCCGCCGGGAGCCGCCCGCGTCACGTCAGCTGCCGGTTCCTGATCCACCACGCGCAGAACGCGGTGAGCGCCGCGGCCAGCACCACGAAGATCCCGGCCTCGATCCACTGGAGCTCCCAGAACCCTCTGGCGGGCACATAGCTGATCAGCGTCCGCAGGTGCAGCGTGTTGACAGCGGCGTTGCACGCACTCTGGGGTCCGGAGACGCAGGCCTGGAGGGGTGCGCCGCCGAAGGGACGGCCTGCTGGGTTGACGGTCTGGTTCGACACGACCCAGCCGCCCGGCTTAAAGATGGTGCGCCGGACGATGAACTGGTTGTTTTCGACCACGAGCTCGTTGACGTTCGCGCCGGTAATGGGGAGGTACTGCCGGAGCTGCGGAGCCAGGTGCGGCCGGACCCAGCTCGGCCAGGCGAGCTGGACCAGGCCGAAGCCGACCAGCGTGACGGCCATGGCCGGGATGGTGTGCCGGATGAACACGCCGGCGGCCACGCCCAGCGCGAAGGCGAAGGCAGCGTAGCCGATCGGAGCGATGCCCTGCGCTCCGAACAGCTGTGGCGCCAGCCGGTCGAGGCTGACCGAGTCCGACCCGGCCAGCTGGCCCGCCCTGAAGATGGGGCTGGCCCACGAGCCGGTGACCAAACTGAGCAGACCAGCTGTCGCCATCGCCGCCAGCCAGATCAGCCCCAGCTTGGCGACCACCCACCGGGTCCGGCTGACACTCTGATTCCAGGCCAGCCGGAACGTGCCGGTCTCCAGCTCGCGCGCGACCAGCGGCGCGCCCCAGAACATGCCCATGAGCGCCGGCGCCAGGTACACGATGACGATGCCGGTGTAGTAGATCAGCTCGGTCGAAGAGCCTCGCAGCTGGTCAATGAAGGTGGTCGCTGCGTTCGCGCAGGCGCCGGCTCCGTGGCAGCCGGGAACTCCCGCACTGGAGTAAGCGTGGGCGATCTTGATGCCGCTGACGAGCAGGACCACGCCGAACGCGACGACGAACGCGCCGGCTGCGATGCTTTGGGCGCGGAACTGCCGCCAGGTAAGCCAGATCATCTCTGTCCTCCGATGAACGAGGCAGCCCGCATCAGGCCAGCCGCCGCTTCCCGATCCGCCAGGCGCAGAACGCCGCCAGCGCCATCGCCAGCACCACGAAGATCCCGGTCTCGGTCCACTGCAGTGGCCAGAACCGGCTGGCAGGCTCATAACTGATCAGCGCCCTGAGGTGCAGCGCCGCGATAGAGGCGTTGCACGCATTGGGGCTCGCGTTCGCACTCAGGCAAGCATGAGTCGGTGGGCCGCTGAAGAGATGGCCGGAGGGGCTGACGGTCTGGTCAGAGACGACCCACGCACCAGGTTTTTCGACGTCATGCCGCACGATCATCTGGGTGTTGTTAATGATTGCGAGTTCGTTGACATTCGCCGGAGTGATCGCGAAGTACTCGCGAAGCGGCGTGATCAGGTGGGACCGAATCCAGAGCGGCCAGGCGGCCTGGACAAGGCCGAAGGCAGCCAGCGTGACGGCCATGGCCGGGATGGTGCGCCGGATGAGCGCGCCGGCCGTTACGCCCAACGCGAAGGCGAAGGCGGCATAGCCGATCGGAGCGATCCCCTGCGCGCCGAACAGCTGCGGCGAGATCCGAGTGACGGCGGCCGAGTCCGAGCCGGCCAAGGCAGCGGCCCGGAAGATCGGGCTTTCCCACCATCCGAGGAAGAGGCTGAGCAGTCCTGCCGTCGCCATGGCGGCCAGACCGACGACGCCGAGCTTGACGACCAGCCAGCGAGCGCGGCTGACGCTCTGGTTCCACGCCAGCCGGAACGTGCCGGTCTCCAGCTCGCGGGCCACCAGCGGCGCGCCCCAGAAGATTCCCATCAGCGCCGGAGCCAGGTAGATCACGGCGATGGTGCCGAAGAAGACGGGCACACTGCCTGTGCCGGGCAGCTGGTTAATGAAGGCGTTCGCCGCCGTCGCGCAGGCCCTGGCCCCGTGGCAGGTGGCAACACCGCTGTCGGAGTTCAGGTGGGCCAGGTTCAGCCCGGTGATCAGCAGGACCACTCCCAGCGCCACCGCGAGGGCGGCGGCCACGATGCCCTGGGCGCGGAACTGGCGCCAGGTTAGCCACATCATCGCTGCGCCTCCAGTGCGGGCGAGCTGTCCGGTGACGGCCGGACCGCCTTGCTCATATAGGACAGGACCAGGTCTTCCAATCCGATCGGGTCCGCGGTCCAGGCCGGGTCGGTAACCGGGACGGGGGTGCAGACCAGCATGGTGCTCTGCCGGTCGGTGTGGCTGGCCGAGATCACCTGCCAGTCGGCGGGCAGCGCCGACAGGTCGGTTCGTGGTCCGGTGACCTGCCGGTGAGTATTCAGCAGCTCATCAACCTCGTCGGCGACCTGCACGCGGGAGGCGACGAGCACGATCATGTAGTCGCAGACCCGCTCCAGGTCGGAGACCAGGTGCGAGCTCATCACGACGGAGAGCTCCTGCTCGGCCGTGACCTCCATCAGGATCTGCAGGAACTCGCGCCGGGCCAGCGGGTCGAGGCTGGCGATCGGCTCGTCCAGGATCAGCACGGCGGGGCGCTTGGCGATCGCCAGCGTCAGCGCAAGCTGCGCCCGCTGGCCGCCGGACAGTTTGCCCGCCTTCTGCGCCGGGTCAAGCCCGAGCTGGGAGATCCGGCGCTCGGCCAGTTTCGCGTCCCAGCCCGGGTTCATGTGCCTGCCGAGCCGCAGGTGGTCGGCGACGCTGAGCCCGGAATAGGTCGGCGTGTCCTGCGCGACGAACCCGACCTTCGCGAGCTGGGCCGAGCTGCTGGCCGGCCTGTCGCCGGCGATCTCGACCGACCCCGTCGTCGGCTGTAGCAGCCCGACGGCCAGGCTGAGCAAGGTGGTCTTGCCGGCACCGTTAGGCCCGACCAGGCCGACGACGTGACCCGACGGGACGCTGAGCGTGCAGTCCCGCAGCGCCCAGCGCTGGCGGTACCGCTTGCCGAGCCCGGAGCTTTCCAGGACTGCGGTCATGTCTGCTGCCTCCTAGCTGGCGCCGGGGACGGCTGCCCCGGCACGGTGGTCCTGAAGGTGTCCTGGAACAGCGCGTCGATGCTCTCGTCATCCAGGCCGGCGGCTCGGGCCCTGCCGAGCCACTGCCCGAGCTCGGCCCGCAGCGGGCCGTGGGCGGCCAGCGAGCCGTCGGCCAGCGACCTGGTCACGAACGTGCCGACGCCGGCCCTGGCCGCCACGAGACCCTCGTACTCAAGCTCCCGGTAGGCCTTCAGCACGGTGTTGGGATTGATCGCGAGCCGGGCGACCACGTCCTTGACGGTCGGCAGCTGGTCACCCTCGGACAGCAGGCCAAGCCGGAGGGCCTGCCGTACCTGGTGGATCAGCTGCAGGTACGGCGAGACCCCGGACCGCGTGTCCAGGTGGAACTCGATCACCGCACCCTCACTTCATTTATCTAGGATCCTAGTACTTTAGAATCCTAGTGATCCGTTGCGCAAGAGGATTCGCGAAGATCAGCGACGAGCGCGGCGGAGCGAACGCCGGACGGAGCGGACGGCCGGAGCGGGCGGCCCGGGCGGAGCGGGCAGGCTTACGAGCCGTCCGGATAACTGCCGCGGTGCAGGATCAGCGGGTAGTAGGGCAGCGCCGCGGCCGGATCGGCGAGCATCGCCCTGGTCTGCGCCGCGTACGGCGGCCTGGCCCGCCAGCCGTCCGGCGGCGGCTCGAGCCCGAGCGCCAGCGTCGGCCGGCCCTCGGTCTGATGACCGACGACCCACCGCAGGCAGTCGACCAGGTCGTCGACGGCCGCGGCGCCGTACCGCTCCCGCCAGCCGGCCTCGACCGCCTCGCTGACCCGCCCGTACGCGGCCTGCGCGGCGCCGCCGCGCGCGGTCAGCCTGATCACCTTGCCGCGCCCGCCCGGTCGGGCGGCCACCGTGACGAAGCCGCGCCGTTCCAGGAAGCCGACCGAGCTGGCGACAGCCTCCTTCGACGTGCCGGTCAGCCGCGGGATCTCGGACGGGCCGACGCCGCCGGAGTCGAGTACCCGCAGCGTGTTCGCGCCGATCGCCAGCGACAGCTCGGAGTCGCGCTCGTAGTCCAGTGTGAACGCCAGCAGCGCACGGGACAGCAGCACGGACAGGTCACCGTCGGGCGGCTCGAACACGGGCCGCGGACGGCTCGCCGACGCGGCCGGGTCCCAGGTGCAGCGCATCCCTTCGGCGTAGTACACCATCGGCAGGTAGAACGGCATCGAGTCGGCCGCCGGGCCGGTCACGCCGGCGAGCCCGGCGCGCAGCCGGTCGATGATCTCGGTGCCGAACCGGCGCTCCCAGCGCACCCCGAGCCTCTCGTCCAGGCGGCTCCAGATCGCCTGCGCCCTGATCCCGTTCCTGGTCGGGCGGATGACCGGCGCTGCAGGGCCGGCCCCGGCATGCGCTGTCGCGTCGACCCCGGGCCTGGTCACGACGTAGCCCCACCGCTCCAGCCCAGAGAAGATCCCGGGCAGCGCCGCGAGCTCGGCGGCCGGGACGCCGCCGCGGGGCAGGTACCGCATCCGGTTGGACCACGACTCCTGCGACACCAGCCACGTGCGGCCCATTGGCTTGCCGGACGCCCACACGCCGGGCTCCGGCCCGCCACGACCGAAGAGGGTGGTCCCATGCGGCATGTACCGCTCGAACTCGTTGTCGTATTCGATCGTGTAGGCGACGAGAAGCGCCGACATCAGCGCGGCGAGCCCTCGGCTTTCGGCCACGGGCTCACGGTACCGGCGCGCGGGCCGGGCGGTGCGGCGGGGACGCACCCGAGGATCATGGGTCCGTGACCAGTTTCAGCGAGAACGGCTTGTTCGGCGGGCTGTTCGACCGCGGCCGGGCCAGCACCGGGGACGAGGCCTGGCTGCAGGCCATGCTCGACACCGAGGCGGCGCTCGCCAGGGCGGCGGAGCGGGCCGGGCTCGCGCCCGCCGGGTCCGGAGCGGCGGTCACCGCGGCGGCCAGGTCAGAGAATTTCGATAACCAGTCACTCGGGGTGCAGGCCGCCGCCACGGGCAATCCGGTCCCGGCCCTGGTCAGGGCGCTGACCGGGCTGCTGCCCGGCGCGGCGTACGGAGCCGCGGCAGCGGTGCACCGCGGCGCGACCAGCCAGGACATCATCGACACCGCGGCCATGCTGCTCGCCCGGCGGGCGATCGGCGCGATCGGCGCCGATTTGGCCACCGCCGCGGGCGCCTGCGCCGACCTGGCCCAGGCGCACGCCGGCACCGTGATGGCCGGCCGCACCCTGCTGCAGCAGGCGGTCCCGGTCACGTTCGGCCTAGTCGCGGCGGGCTGGCTGACCGCGATCGACGAGGCAAGGTGCGAGCTGCACCGGATCGCCGCGACCAGGCTCGCGGTGCAGTTCGGCGGTGCGGCCGGCACGCTCGCCTCGCTCGGCGACGCCGGGCCGGCGGTCGCCGCCCTGCTCGCCACCGAACTCGGCCTGCCCGAGCCGGTGCTGCCCTGGCACACCAGCAGGCTCCGGATCATCGAGCTCGCCGCGGCGCTGGCCGGAGCGTGCGCGGTACTCGGCAAGATCGGCAGGGACGTCGCGCTGCTCGCCCAGACCGAGGTCGCCGAGGTGCACGAGGACAGCGGCGGCGGCAAGCGGGGCGGCTCATCGGCGATGCCGCACAAGCAGAACCCGGTCGCCGCGATCGTCATCCTCGGCTGCGCCAGGCAGGCACCGGGGCTGCTCGCCACGCTCGCCGCGGCGGGCGAGCAGGAGCACCAGCGCGCCGCGGGCGCCTGGCACGCCGAATGGGAGCCGCTGTCCGACCTGCTCAGGCTGACCGGGTCGGCCGCCGCCTGGGCGGCCGACCTGCTGACCGGCCTGCGCGCGGACCCGGCCAGGATGCGGGCCAACCTGGACGCCTCAGGCGGGCTGCCGATGGCCGAGCACCTGGCCGCGCTGCTCGCCCCGGCGCTCGGCAGGCTGGACGCGCACGACCTGGTGGCGCGGGCCAGCGCCCGCGCCGCGGCCGACGGCACCGGCCTGGCGCAGGCGCTGCTCGGCGACGAGACCGCCGCGGCCCGGCTGGCCGCGGCGGGCCTGGACCGCGGCCGGGTCGAGGCCGCTCTAGCGCCCGGGTCCTACCTCGGCGCCAGCGCCGAGTTCGTCGGCCGCGCGCTCGCCGCGCACGCGGCACTCGACCTGCCAGGCGAGCGCCCGGCGGCCTAGCCCGTCGGCCTGGGCCGCCGGCCTAGATCGTTGACCGGCGATTGCTGGCAGGTCGGGGTTAGTGGTCATAGGCGATGAGGGAGCGCTTGACCGGGGCGTCGATCTGCCAGTTGAACCAGATCGCGGCGTTGAGGGCGAGGAGCCGCTGCACGATCCTGGCCCATAGCCCGGCAGGGACCCGGCCGCCGTGATGCTCCAGGCCGAGCTGGCTCTTCAGCGTCCAGATGATCGCCTCGACCCGCTGCCGTAGCCAGTTCGGGAACGGCCGCGGGGTCTTCTCGTCCTTGCGGGCCGGGCGGATCAGCGTCAGGCCCATCTCGCCGCCCGCCAGGAACTCCTCGAAGTCATCGCCGGAGAAGCCCTTGTCCGCCACGATGGCGGTGCCCGGGGCAGGGCGGCCGGCAGGCCGGCACTCCAGCATCGTGCGGGCGGTCTCACGTTCGCCGGCCAGCTTCGGGTTCGCCAGCGCGAACCCGGTGACGGTCCCGTCACAGGTGCAGATCAGCAGCAGCTTGCCGCCCCAGTAGAACCGTGAGTGCGAGGCACAGTACCCGTAGCCTGCGTACCCGGCCAGGTCCGAGCGCTTCGCGGTGACCACAGACTGGCCGCACGGTACCGGGGTGGCATCCATCAGCCGCAGCAGCTCCGCGGTCGCGGGGGTGTGATCGGCCAGCCACCGCAGCGCGGCCTCCATCAGCGCGGCGGCGGCCTTGACCCGCTGGTTGTACTCGCTCTGGCCCAGCAGCCGGGGGAACAGGTGACCCACCAGCCTCGGCGCGGCGCGCAGCCAGCGCCGCTCGCCGTCGAAGCGCAGCAGCACCTGCGCCACCGCCAGGCAGACCAGCTCCGCATCGGTGAC